>JBEKPR010000003.1:0-203536 GCA_049520555.1 Candidatus Korobacteraceae bacterium | reverse complement strand
CATTGCCCGCTCCATCGCGGCCTTCGAGTAGAAATCCATGCTTCGCATGGTCTCCTACTCTCGCCGCCGGAAAAGCGGACAGATCACGTGCTATCGCAACCGGACATATCATGTGCTACTGACATCTGCGCTTGGGGGACTTGACATTCCGCGGCAGACGCAGCACTATGCTGTCGCAGATTTGGTGCAATCCCCGTACCCAGGAATGGTAAGCATATGGCGTCTTCCGTTTGGTCCGGATACCTAACGTTTGGGCTTATTTCAATGCCGGTGAAGTTATTTTCCGGCGCGCGCAGCAATCACATCTCCTTCAACATGCTGCACCGCGATGACAACACGCGCCTCAAACAGCAGCTCTGGTGCCCGCATGACGAGCGCGTCGTGGAACGCAACGAGATCGTCAAAGGCTACGAGTACCGCAAGGGCGAGTACGTCATTATCGAGCCGGAGGAGATCAAGAAGATCGAGCCCAAGACCGCGAAGGCGATGGAGATCCTGGAGTTCGTCGAGTACAAGGAGGTGGATCCCATCTACTTCGAGTCGTCGTATTATCTGGTGCCGGACGAGGCTGGCCGCAGGCCCTACGCGCTGCTGACCAAGGCGATGGAAGAGACCGGTTACGTGGCCATCGCCAAGCTCACCATGCACAACCGCGAATACACGGTGTTTCTGCGGCCGCATGCGGGCGGGCTGATGCTGCACACCATGTACTACAGCGATGAAGTGCGGCAACTGGAGAGCTTCGGCCCCGTCGACGTCGAACTGAAAGATGCCGAGGTCAAGGTCGCCCATCAGTTGATCGAAGCGCTCGCCGGCAAATTTGAGCCCGAGAAGTATCACGACACCTTCGAGGAAAATCTGAGAGAGCTCATCAAGGCGCATCTGGAAGGGCGCGAGGTCACTGCCGTGGAAAAGCCCCGCAAACTTGCTCCGGTCGTTGACCTTATGGCTGCGCTCAAGGAAAGCCTGGCACAAATGCCGAAGAAGCCTCCGCAACGCGTAGCCGCAGCAGAAAGGGAGTCGGAGGTGAAAGAGGTGAAAAAGTCGGCCAAGGGTTCACGCCGCAAGACCGCTGCATAATGCCGTGGGCCGAATTATGCTTTGCCGCGAGAGGAACCGACCCTTTTTGCTAAATAGCACGATTAGGTCATTCGGTATGCATCAAGGTTGCCATGCGGTATTCTACGGGCATCTTGACTGCGCGAGTTAAACCGCCGCCGGAGAAAACCATCCGCATTGCCGTGGTGGAAAGCGATCCGCTTCGCTTCCTGGGGTTTCGGGCGATCTTTTCCTCCGAAGAGAGCTTTCGGATACGCGCCGCTTCTGTCTTGTCGATCCTGAGTTCTGCTGACGACGACATCATTCTGATGGCCTCCAGTGGCGGAGCCGCATTCTACTCGGCTATGTCCTCCTTAAAGGCCGGGCGTCCTGGCATTCGCATTATTGTCACCGGGACAGGCACGAGCGATGAAGAGATTCTGCGGGCCATTGCAGCCGGCGCGAAGGGTTATATAGCAGAGGACGCAACCCCCGGCGAATTCAAGCACGCGATCCGCGAGGTGCACAGTGGTTCGGTGTGGGCGCCCAGGCGGGTGCTGTGCGCGTTCATCGAACGCGCCACCGCCTCTCCTCGCAGGGTGCGGCCTGAAGGGGAAGACAAGATCAGCGAACGTGAGCGGGAAGTGCTGAAGTTGCTGGTCGCAGGCCGCTCCAACAAAGAAATCGGGGACGCGCTCGGTATCGAAGAGCGCACGGTCAAGGCACATGTCAGCCAGCTCATGCGGAAGGTCGGAGTGCAAAACCGCATCGCTTTGTCGGTCCACGCCATCACTCATTCGCTGCTCTCGGAGCGTGAGTAAGCTAGTTCCGCTAACTGCTCGATCCTAACTTCCGCGGGCTGGTTACCTGCCCATCCGACTAGTTACCTGCCGATCCCATGTTACTAAAGTCTAATTACCCCGCTTGGCCTTCCGTTACTTGCGCGAAGCTGCCTGCGGCTGCATACTGCACTCACCTACCACAGAACCTGGGAGATAGGGCTGGAAGAGGTTACGAGGGTCTCCTCTTCCGGCCCTTTGTATTTGCAATCAGCCCCATCTGAGCTGGCGAGAATCATCCCCGGCCCGCGTTGCGGTCCTCCCTATCCCTATCGGGTCACTAAAGAGTAACCAGTCCTGGGCTTTCTTCAGGCGCAAAATTCCATCGAACCCTCGTAAGATGAGTGCAGTCGGCACAGGCTGGCGGAGCCTACGTTCTTGATCGGAGTTGAGCCATGAAGAAAATTGTCGCAGCAGCTTTGTTGATTGTTTTCATGACCACCTGGGCTTGGAGCCAGAACCGAGGCGCGCAAGTGGATCGCGTCCAAACCGCGAGCACGGTGCTCGACCAGATCATGTCTGCTCCCGATCGCGCCATTCCCGATGGAATCCTTTCGGGCGCCAAATGCATTGCGATCGTGCCCTCCATGCTGAAGGCAAGTTTCGTATTCGGCGCCAACTATGGCAAGGGCGTGGCCACCTGCCGTACCGATCATGGCTGGAGCGCGCCCGTGTTTTTCAAGGTGACGGGCGGCAGTTTTGGATTTCAGGCGGGCGGTCAGGCTTCGGATCTGGTCTTAATCATCCGCACCGATGATGGCATGCAGCACCTGCTGCAAAGCAAGTTCAAGCTGGGAGCCGACGCTTCCGCCGCGGCCGGGCCGGTGGGCCGCGACGCGCAGGCTTCCACCGACTTGACGTTGCGCGCCCAGGTGCTGACCTATTCGCGTTCACGCGGATTGTTCCTCGGCGTCTCTTTGAGCGGCGGTCTCATTCGCCAGGACAACGGCGATACGCGCGCCTTCTATGGCGGCAAAGACTGGACATTCTATTCACTGCTCAGAGGACAAGTTCCCGCTCCCCAGGATTCGCTGGTTCTGCTGAACACGGTTGAGAAGTACGCTCCCACGCCCAAGGTCCGCGCGCAGGTTGCGCCCCTACCGGTAGTGACGTCGCCCGCAGCCACGCCAGCCGAGACGCCTGCGACAAGCTCACCGGCAGACCCTGCTCAAGCGCCAGCAGCGCCAATGGATCCGGCAACAGACGAGAAATCTGCGGCGCCTTCCGCTGCGACCCCAAGTTCAATCCCGGCGCCGCCCGTCGCCGCTACACCGGCAAGCAGCGGAACTGTCAACCCTTAAGAAACGGCGGCGCACCGAGCGGTGGCTGCGGCCACCGCTTTTCTCTTGCGCAAGAAGCCGCACTCAGCTATCGGTTTGACCTCGGTTTTTCGCGGTGCTACCGTCAAACCGATACTTCTCATGCGCCACAAGTTGCAGTATGTTCCGGTCGCGTTGGTGGTGCGCCTGATCGGCGCCTTGCCGCGCCCGCTGGCCCGCGGATGGGGCATCTTGCTGGGCGGGGCGGTGTACCATCTGCACCGCCGATTGCGCCGGGTCGGAATGCGCAACCTCGGGTTGGCCTTCCCAGAGAAACCGCCGAAAGAACGCCGCCGGATTTTGCGCGGCGTCTACGTCTCATTGGGACGCTTGCTCGCCGAAGCCTGCCTCTTTCCGAGCTACACCAAGGAAAACGTTTCCCAAGTTGCCGTGTACCAGGGCTTCGAAAATTTCGAAGCAGCGGAGAAGCGCGGCAAGGGTGTGCTCTTTCTCACCGGCCATTTTGGAGGATGGGAGATTGGTTCCTTCTTCCACTCGCTGCAAGGCCACCCCATGAAGATGGTGGTGCGGCCGCTCGACAATCCTTACGTGGACGCCCTGGTTGCGCGCTATCGCGGCCTCCACGGCAATCAGATGCTCGGCAAAGATGAATTCGCCCGCGGCTTGCTGGCAGCCATGCGCAACAACGAAACCGTGGGCGTCCTGATGGACACCAACATGACCCCGCCGCAGGGCGTATTTGTGAACTTCTTCGGTGTTCCCGCCTGCACCGCCAGCGGCGTGGCGCGAGTGGCGCTGCATACCGGCGCGGCCGTGGTTCCGGCGTTCACCATCTGGGACCCGGTGCTGCGCAAATACCGCGTGGAGTTCGACCCCGCGGTGGATCTGGTGCGCACCGGCGATCCTGACGCCGATGCCATTACCAATACCGCGCTCTTCAACAAGATCATTGAAGACCACGTGCGCCGCTATCCCGATCAGTGGCTCTGGGTGCATCGGCGATGGAAGACCAGGCCGCCAGGGGAGCCGCCGCTGTACTAGGCTGGAGACCGATCATTCCTCACTCCTTCAGGGTTCGTTCTGCGATTAGAAGCGCTAACCCGGTCTCCTGCGATGGACCTCCGGCTCATGCGATACTGGCCGAGGACAAGTGACAAGTCTCTTCCATGCAAGGGGTTTGCCTGCCGCGGTCGTGGCCATCGGGTTTGCGGTCGTGGCCCGAGCCTTGGGCGCCGTGACCGACGGCGGGGCGCTGATGGGCGTACTGGTGGCGTTCGTCCTGATGCTCGCCGCCGGACTGGCGGGATTTGTTCCTCTGCTGACGGTATTCGTGATCACGGTGTTGGCCACCCGCTTGGGCTATGCGCGAAAACAGCAGCTCGGAGTGGCTGAGCGTGGCCCCGGACGCAGCACGTCGCAGATTCTCGCCAATCTTGGCGCAACCACTTTGTGCGCGCTGCCGGTGATCTGGTTTCCGCAGTTGAGCGGCATTCTCTTGACCGGAGCCATGGCGGCCCTCGCCGAAGCCGCTGCCGATACCGCTTCCAGCGAAATTGGACAGGCTACTGCCCGCGCCGCGTATATGATTACGGACTTCCGCGAAGCTCCCATCGGCACTAATGGCGCAGTTAGCATCGTAGGAACTTTGGCTGGGTGCGTAGCGGCCTGCCTCGTGGCCTGGGTGAGCGCATTCTTCCAGGTCGTAAGCTGGAATTGGACGCCGCTGATTGCCTTGACGGGAATTGCCGGCATGTTTTTTGACAGCATCCTGGGAGCCACGTGGGAAAACTCAGGCAAAATGGGCAACGATTCCGTCAACTTTGTGAGCACAGTGTTCGCTGCCGACCTGGCGCTGACGGTGGCGATGGTGATGGAAGGGGTAGGGAAGTGAGCCTGAGGTCTAACTATTTGCCATAATTGCGTGCCGTCAATTTGCTATTCGGAGCTCGCCTTGCCACGACACAGATTCTTGCTACTTCTCCTTCTCCTCGGATTTGAGATTCCAGGGCCTTGTCATCACGAGCGCCGCGAGGGAACTGCAATTCGTCATACACAACAACGATTCATCCCGCATCAAACGCTCTCGCCTCGGGTTCTTTCTTGTTAGACACGATTCACGAAGCGATCGCCCTTTTCGGAGCATCGATATTTCACGGGCAATTATTTTGCGATGATCAAGTGGAAGACATTTGCGATAGGCTGTAGTCTGGCGCTGGCGCTGTTGTTGATCGCGCAGCACAAACCTTCCATGCCCGATCCCAATGTCTATCGCGCGGTTATCGATCTTACCCACAACCTGAATGACCATTCGCCCAACTGGGAAGGCAGCGAGCAGTCGCCGTTCCAGGCCAGAGAATCGGGCAACATTGAGCGCGACGGGTACTACTCGCGCGACTTTACCACCCAGGAGCATTACGGTACTCACCTCGACGCTCCCGCGCATTTCGCCAAGGGCATGTGGACGGTGGACCAGATTCCGGTCGAGCGGCTGGTGCGTCCGCTGGTGGTGCTCGATGTCCGCAGCAAGGTCAGAAGCAATCCCGACTACGAAATCGGCGTGCAGGACATAGCCGACTGGGAAAGCGCACACGGAGAAATTCCCGCCGGCGCCGTGGTGATGGCCTATACCGGCTGGGATGAGCGTTGGAACTCGCAAAAAGAGTTTCACAACGTGGGAAGCGATCACCTGTCGCACTACCCCGGTTTTTCGCTGGAGGTGGCGAAGTTCCTGGTGAAGACGCGCAGCGTGGTGGGGCTCGGCATTGACACCATGAGTGTGGACATCGGCGCAAGCACGACCTTTCCGGTGCACCTGTTCACGTCCAACCAGAGCGTTTACCACCTGGAAAACGTCGCCAACCTCGGACTGGTTCCCCCGTCCGGAGCGACGGTGGTCGTGGCGCCCATCAAGCTGGAAGGTGGTTCCGGCGGCCCGGCGCGGGTGCTGGCGTTGGTGAAGTAAAGCCGCGGCCTACCTCACATGCGCCCGATACAGCATGTAGCTGAAGCTTTCGCGCAGCGCGGCCATCCAGCGTGCGAAGGCGGTCTTCGGAATTGAGCCGGGACGCGGCGAGATGTACACTGTTACGCCCTCGCGCGCCATCATCTGCTTCGCCCGGTAGAGATGGTAAGCGTCGCTAACTAACAGGCCACTGGTCATGCCGTTGGCGTGCATGATCACGGCAACCCGCTGGGTGGACTCGTCGGTGTTGCCGCCCTGAGTTTCGGCGATCAGGTTTACATCCGGAATGCCGCGGGCCTCCAGATAGTCGCGTCCAACCTGGCCTTCGCTGTATTGGGGGTCTTTTCCCGCGCCGCCGGTGGTGATGATGACCGGGGCCAATCCGCGCTGGAACAGCTCGTAAGCATGGTCCAGGCGCGCGCGATACACCGGCGAAGGATGGCCCACGTACTCCGCCGCGCCGAACACCACGATGGCATCAGCGGGACGGGGCTCATCTACCGCGCCTTCGCGGATGATTTGCACGCTGGTGTAGAGCAGAAACCCCACCGCAACGATGACGGCGAGGGCTACGATCCAGCGGGAGAGATGAGAGTTGGAGTCTTGTACCGCCGTGGCGCCTACTCCTGGCCGCCCAAAAGCTCGACAATCTGTTCTTCCGGAATGGCGCCATGCCGCATCACTCGCCATGTTCCATCGTCGCTGGTCAGGTCGATGATGGTGGAAGGCATCTCGCGTGGGGATTGGCCGCCATCTACGATGATGGACAAGCAGTCGCCCAACTGATCGCGCACCTGCAAGGCAGACGTGCACTCGCTTTCGCCGCTGAGGTTGGCCGAGGTGGCCGTGATCGGCATGCCTCCGGCGCGGATGATGGCCAGCGGAATTTCCGCGGCCGGCACTCGCAAGGCCACATTGCCGGTATTGGCAGTCACCTTGAGCGGCAATTTGGGGTCGGCCTTCACTATGATGGTCAGCGGTCCCGGCCAGAAGCGGCGGGCCAGCAGGTAGAAAATTTCTGGGACTGGCCACGCCAGCTCGGCGGCCTGGTCCACCGATTCGATCAGCAGCGACAGGGGCTTGTGCCGCGAGCGCGACTTGATCTCGTAAACCCGGTCAACCGCGTGCAGGTTGAAGGGATCCGCCGCCAGACCGTAAAACGTGTCGGTCGGCATGCCTAACACTTCGCCGGCACGGATCTTCTCCGCCACATACGACACCAGCGAACTCTCCGGTTCCTGACTGCTGATCTTGACGATTTCGGGACGCACCCAGACCTCTTTATTACCTGAAGCTAATGAAGCGAAACCGTAACATATCGCCCCTTGCAACGACAACTGAGCAGATTACCACGTCGCAGCCACGGAAAGCGGTGATCTCCGGTGTAGGATAGACCCGGTCCTGATCACCATAGCCATGCCCATCAGAATAGACGACCGTTTACGCCGCATCCACAGTGGGCAGAATGCACGCGTAAAGGAACTTCGCCGCGCTTTCGGCGAGGCCGCGCCCAATGCCGAAGGCGACGTTGCGGTGGAAGGCATGCATATCGTCGAGGAGGCAATCCGCAGCGGACTGCGGCTCACCACTGTTTTCTTCGGCGAATCGGCGAAAGAACGCGCACACAAACTGCTGCCGCAACTGTCGTCACACACCGAGGCGCTGCTGCTGCCGGATGAAGTTTTTGCCAGTGCCGTACCCAGCGAGACTCCGCAAGGCGTGGCGGCCCTGGTGCCGGTGAAGTCGTTTGCATTGGACGAAATGTTTGCTCCCGCGCCGGCCTTGCTGGTGGCGATTGCCGGCCTGCAGGACCCAGGCAATCTGGGCACGATTGCGCGTTCGGCCGAAGCGTTTGGGGTTACCGGGCTGCTGCTTGGCGAGCGAACCGTGGGTCCCTGGAATTGGAAAGCGGTACGAGCTTCCGCCGGCTCGTTGTTCCGATTGCCGGCGCTGAAGATTGAATTGGCGAAGGCGCTGCGCGAGATGAAAGCGCGCGGCGTGCATGTGCTGGCGACATCCTCGCACAAAGGCACCGCGATTGCAGAAGTTGACCTGTGCGGTCCGGTGGCTTTCATCGTCGGGAGCGAAGGTGCGGGCGTTCCCAAGGACTTGCTGACACAAGCCGACGAAGTGGTAGCGATCCCACATTCCGCAAAAGTGGAATCGCTGAACGCGGGCATCGCAGCGTCGATCCTGCTGTATGAGGCCGCACGTCAGCGAAAATCCCGATGATCGGACTCTTACTGCGCGGTATATCCGCCATCGATCACCAAGGTTGTTCCTGTGATGTAGGAAGCATGCTCACTGCATAGAAAGAGAACGGCGCAGCAATCTCCTCCGGTTTACCTATGCGACCCAACGGATTGTAGGCAGCCACCTGCTCCAGGCTCCAGCCCAGTGACTTCCAGACTTCCAGCGCTAGCTCAGTAGCCACGCTGCCGCAGCACAGGGCATTGATGGTGATATTGTTTTTGGCGGCGGATAGCGCCGTCGATTTTGTCAGCCCGACAACACCCGCTTTCGCCGCCGAGTAAGGTGCGTTGATGGGAATGCCAACTATGGCGCCCGCAATGGATGACATGTTAACGATCGCCCCACCACCCGATTTCGCAATAGCCGGCAACTCATGTTGCATGCAAACAAACGTTCCGCGGAGATTCGTGCTTAGCATGTTGTCGAAGTCGGCAGTCGTCTGCTGCTCCAGTGGCGCGATGTGGTCGACTCCCGCATTATTGAAGGCGTAATCGAGGCGACCGAACTTCTGCAGGGCCGCCTTCACCAGGTTCGCGACCTGCGCTTCGACTTGGACATCGGTGTGGACGAATATCGCGTCTCCGCCAGCCGCCTTTATGCTTTCAACCACGCGCTCTCCCTCAGCGTCCCGCCGGCCGGCGATGACGACCCTGGCGCTGTACCGGGCAAACATCACCGCGGTTGCCTCGCCAATGCCCGATGTAGCGCCCGTTATCAACGCAACCTTCCCGTGAAAATCAATCATGGGTTTCCTTTGTGTGCAGGTTTCAACCCGCGAATTATGGCGGATTGTGGACACAGATTCAAATCGCCGATCCGGCTGACTGACCAGCCGCGTCATGAAACGAGTGGCTGAGGCGCATAATTAAAGGAAACTGGGGCCGGTGGAGTTCGTACCTCCCAGGTGAATCAAAGTTTTGAGTCTATTTCAGAACAATCCGCCCTCTGACGACGCCATTGACAAATCGCGGCCGCTGGCTGATCGTATGCGCCCGCGCAGCCTGGACGAGTTTGTCGGGCAGGAGCACATCCTCGCGCCAGGCAAGCCGCTACGGGTACAGATCGAGCGCGATGACACCGGCTCGCTGCTCTTTTGGGGCCCTCCCGGCGTCGGCAAAACCACGCTGGCCAAGATCATCGCGCGCATGACCCGCGCGGACTTCGTCGAATTTTCCGCTGTGCTGACCGGCATCAAGGAAATCAAGCAGGTCATGGCCGACGCGGAACGGGCGCGCCAGTACGGCACCCGGACCATCGTCTTCGTGGACGAAGTACACCGCTTCAACAAAGCGCAGCAGGATGCCTTTTTGCCGTACGTCGAAAAGGGCAGCATCCGCCTGATCGGCGCGACCACCGAGAACCCATCGTTTGAAGTGATTTCTGCTCTGCTGTCGCGCTGCCGCGTTTACGTGCTGAAACCGTTGGCGGAGGAGCAGATTGTGCTCTTGCTGCGGCGCGCGCTCGAAGACACCGAGCGCGGTTTGGGCGAGGCGCAACTTGAAGCGGACGACGACATCCTGCGCAAGATTGCGGCCTACTCCAGCGGAGACGCGCGCAGCGCCTACAACGTGCTGGAGGTTGCCGCCACGCTGGCGGCCGAGCAGCAGAAGGCGGGCGCGAGGCCTCGCATCACCGACACCATCGTCACCGATGCGCTGCAAAAGCGCGTGTTGATGTACGACAAGGCTGGCGAAGAGCATTACAACCTGATCTCGGCGCTGCATAAGAGCGTGCGCAACAGCGATCCCGACGCCGCGCTCTATTGGCTGGCGCGCATGCTGGAGGCCGGCGAAGACCGGCTCTACGTGGCCCGGCGCGTGGTGCGGATGGCGGTTGAGGACATCGGGCTCGCCGATCCTAATGCCCTTGGTGTAACCCTGGCCGCCCGCGATGCCTTCGACTTCCTCGGCATGCCGGAAGGCGACCTGGCGCTGGCCCAGGCGGTCGTGTATCTGTGCGCCGCCCCCAAGTCCAACGCGGTGTACATGGCGTATGGCGCGGTGCAGGAAGACGTGGAGCGCACCGCGCAAGAGCCGGTCCCGCTGCATCTGCGCAACGCCCCCACTGGGCTGATGAAGGGTTTGGATTACGGCAAGGGATATCAGTACGCACACGACCTGGAGTCGAAAGTCGCCGACATGCAGTGCCTGCCCGACGGCTTGAAAGACCGCAGGTATTACCATCCCACCGAGGAAGGCATAGAGAAGCGGATTAAGGCGCGACTGGAAGAGATCCGGCAGGCAAGGGGCAGTTCACCACAGAGGCACAGAGACACAGAGAAGAAGAAATCTTAAAACGATTCACCACCGAGACACAGAAAAAAGGAAAGAAAAACTTCTCTGTGCCACTGTGGTTCATAGCCTCTTGATGTGCTCCTTCAAGATGCACTTGTCCATGACGACGAAGATGCCCGCCTGGCGAGCCTTTTCGGCCGCTTTGTCATGCACCACTCCCTCCTGCATCCAGATCGCTGGCGCCTTGATCTGGATGGCCTGCTCCACCACTTCGGGTACCGCGTCGGGCCGGCGGAAGACATTCACGATATCGATCTTCTGCGGCACCTCGAGCAGCGAGGAGTACGCCTTCTCGCCTTCCCACTCCGTGATGTTGGGATTGACTGGAATGATGCGGTAGCCCTGCGACTGCATGTAGTGCGAGACGCCATAGCTGGGCCGGATGGGAGTGTTGGTCAGTCCTACGACAGCGATGACCTTGGCGGATTTTAGCAGTTTCGTGATGTGTCCGGCTTCGTTTGCAGACATGTCCAGCTCCTGGCATCGAACATGCGATTGTAACGTGCGGACTTGCTCACAGCGACTAGCGCTTGCTCTTGAGCTTTGTGGTCAGCCGGGGATGCGGGCCGGGCGAAGTCGCCAGGAATCCTGACAGGTGTTCCACTTCGACCACCACGCGATCAAGATCGTCGAGCAGCGGCTTTAGCAGGTGGGTCACACCGCCGGCGCGGTATTCGTTCACCAGCGAGCGGTAATACCAAATAATTCTCGTCTTGGGAGCGGAAAAGCGCTTGAAGGCCAGGTCACCGTTGTAGCGCAAGTCGCGCAGCACGGCGCGCACGTTGTACAGTTTGTCGGCCGCGGACACGAACCGGGTTTCGGCATCCTCATGGCGCACCCGGCGCAGATAGCGAAATTTGCGCTGCTCCCAACTCTCCTTCTTTTTCGGATCTTCGACGTACGAGTCGGTGCAGCCGTCCACGATCTTCGCCACGCGGGCCCCGAAGATCTGCTCGATGATCTTCAACATGGGGCGCCCGCCCTGGTCTTCGACCGCGTCATGCAGCAGCGCCGCAATCGCCATCTCCTCGTCGCCGCCGTAGTCGAGCACGATGGAGGCCACGCCCAGCAAATGCGAGATGTAAGGAATGCCGCTCTTCTTGCGGTCTTGATCGCGATGCACTTGGGCTGCGAAGAGCAGAGCGTGGTCGAAGCGAGTGGAGAGCGGAACGAACTTACGGTCGAACGAGTGTAGTGGTTTGCGTCGCATAGGCAGAATCGCAATGGCTGCTAATCAGCATAGCGGAAAAGGCGCAGAGCGACGAGCAATTAACAACTACCGTGTCATACCGCAATAGAAATGTCCCCTAGTTACCAGGCGGGAGGGAAGCCTGGCGTCTTCATCTGCCAGTAGGCTTGTTTTCAAGGACGACACCTGGCAGGAGGACGAGAAGGCTTGCCTGCCGAGCCAGCAGTGTTGGGGCAGGGAAGGGGACGAAAAGTTGCTGATTACTATCCCGCTATGGCTGGCTCACAGAGGGAGTTCGCTCGCCGGAATGTGCCGCGTCTGACGCCGACTCCACAGCACTGCTTTGTTCCAGCAACAGGCCATTATAAGAAGAGGCGCCCAGCAGGCGGCCCTGGTAATTCAGAGCGTTGCGAATCGAGACGCCGCTATCGGGGGTGCGCTGCCAGCTTTGTCCGCCATCTTTGCTCTCGAAAACACCATGGACAAAAAGTGCGGTGGCCAGCAGCCGCTGCCCGACTGCGTCATAGCGCACGGAAAGCACATCGTGCGGCGGAAGACCGGCGAGACGGTGTTGCCACGTCTTTCCGCCATCGGTCGAGTGCAGCGCACCTTCGCGTGTTCCCAGCCACAGCGAACCGTCGGGAACCGCCGTCAGGTTGTACAGTCCAGTGACGTACTGAGGATAGGAGATCTCTGTCCAGAATGCGCCCTCATCCTTGGAAAGGAAGATATGCTTAGGGCTGACCAGCGTGACGCTACCGTCGGCGAAATGGTTCACCACGATGAAATCGCTCTCGCCTTCCACCGGCTCGCCATACCACTTGCGCCCCTGATCGACGCTCACGAAGAGTCCCTGATCAGTGGCGGCATACCATGCTTTGTCGGTGAACTCGAGGGAGCGCACCCGCGGCGCTTTGGCAGGAGCGATCACGGCCTCAAGCGGAGCCTTAGGCACGGCGTGAGCCGCCGGCTTGCGTTTTGAGCTCGTCGTCGTAGTCGAGTGGGCGGCCTTGGAGCGACTAGGCGCGGGCGCCGCGACCTGCTCGCTTTCCGGCGGGCGCTTGCCGAGAATCATGGCTGCTGGCAGCCATGCCCCGTTTACCGAAGGCAGAGAAAAGATCCCATGATTAGTGCCGGCGAAGATCACGCCGCTGTCCGCCTGTTGCAGGCTCAGAATGTCGCGCTCGTCCAGTCCGCGGTTCGACTGGCGCCAGCTCCGCCCGCCGTCATCGGAGAGGAAGAACCCGCCGCGGTCCTTATCGTTGACCACTCCCACATACAGCCGGTTGGGGTCCTTGCGATCAATCACGACACCACCGACCACACGATGGGAAAACCCGCGGTTCGAGGCGGCGTAATGGTCAAAGCCATCGTCGCTCGCCAGCACGCCGCCGCGATCGGTCGCCAGCAGAACGCGATCCGGCTGGCGCGGATCGATGAGTATGTCGTTAACGATCACGTCCGGCGCCGAGTAGAGCTCCCATGTGTTGCCGCTGTCAAAGGTCTTCCACAGGCCGCCCGTGGTCCCGGCATACACGATCCCCGGCCGCTTGGGATCCTGCTTTAAAACCCGGGTGCGGATCGCCGAGTGCGGTATGCCTTTGATGCGGGTAAAGAGATTACCGGCATTCACGCTCTTGTAAATTCCCGAACAGGCGCTGACGTAAACCATCGCGGGCCTATTCGGATCAATAATGATGCTGAAAACGTCGGAATCCAGCAGCATTCCCTGCTGAATACTGTGCCAGTTTTGGCCGCCATCGTCGGTTTTCCACGGCAGGTGGAAAGTGCCGGCATAGATGGTGTCGGGGTTCAGCGGATCGATGGCCACTGACTCAATGTTCTTGATCTCGGCGTGGTGCTCCGGCGAAATGCGGGTCCAGGTGGCGCCGCCGTCGGGCGAACGGAAGACCCCGTCGAGGGCGCCAATCACCAGGGTGTTGTGATCGCTGGGCGCCATGGCCAGAGCCCGGACGGACTTGCCGTGCACCATCGGCAACGCGCGCCAGGTGCGCCCGCCATCGTCGGAACGGAAGACGTCGCCTTCCTCCTGGTTGTACAGGCTCCATCCTGCGACGTAGATCGTGGCCGAGTGGGTGGGATCGAAGACGATGTGGTCCAGAACATAATCATCACCGTCGCCGAGGTGCGCGAATAGGGCCCAGGAGCTGCCGCCGTCCTGCGAGACAAATAATTGTCCCGCGCTGGTGCCCAGCAGGATGTGGTTGGGATCGGCGGGGTCGTAGGCCAAACTGCGCACGTCGCCACCCTCGGGCCCGATCAGCCGCCATTCTGATGCATAGGATCCGATGCTGAAGAGCAGGGCAACGCAGAAGAGGAGATTCACCAGGGACAACACAATTTTACGCATAAGAAGAACAGACACCGAAAGAGCCATTTGTTAGATCATAACTCGGAGCAAGCGGCCTGTGTAGCTGCTAAAGCTACCAGTATCCGGACGGTAAAGTCCGCAGTTTGCCGCAGGTGACGATTCGCGAAAACTTGCGGCTACTCTACGTTGGATGCGGGCATGGCAAGCGGCGCACCACGGAAATCTGGACGAGTCAACAAGGGAAGAAACAGCTTCGTTCCCCAAATAAGAAGCCGGTGAGAGCATTGCGCTCTCACCGGTGTTAGAGTTCCAGCCAAACTCACTTATTCGTGGGCCGGCTTCGCCGCTGCCGTCTTGTGATGGTGCATGGGAGCCGCCGTCTTCGGTTTCGGATAGGCGTTCTCGCTTGGCGTCACCATCGACTCGTCGACTGGGGTTGTGCCTTGCAGCGCTGAGGCAGTGGCGGGATCCACGTCCTTCGGTACCCAGAAGAAGGTATCCGCTTCGTGAGCCTTGCCCGTGCCCTTGCGTACCTCGATACGGCCTGGGTCGATGCCCTGTTGCTGTACCAGGTAAGCCTTGGCGTTTACCGCACGCTGTGCAGCCAGATCCATTGCGTGCTTCTTCTTGCCCACACCGATCATCGGCTGGGGCTCGCCATCGGCGTAACCCACGATGAACAGTTTGGAGTCGGGAGCATTCTTCAGCGCCAAGGCGTCCTGATCGAGGATAGCTTTGGCTTCGTTGTCAACGCGCCACGGAATGTACTTCTGCTTCGGACGCTCGATGAACTGAAGCGTACGCGAAGTCATCTGCAGCGGTTCGACCTTACCTTCAACCGTCACTGTAGCGACGCAGGGTTGAGCGTTGGTCAAACCGCGTGAATCCGTCGCCGTGACGCTGACATTGATCGGCCCAGATGGTGCGCCGGTCGTGTCCAGGGTCGCGGTGGTGCCATTTCCGCTGATCGTTCCGGCCGAAGCCAAGTACGAGTAGCTGGAGATGGTTACTCCCGGATCCGGACTGGTCGCGTTCGCCGTTATTTTGGATGTCGGATCAGGACTACCCACCTGTACCGTGGTCGGGTCAGCCGAGCAGCTCACCTGCGGCGGGTTCATCGGCTTCGCCTTAACGGTGAAGGCCGCGCTACACGTCGCCGAGTTCATCTTTCTCATCTTGGCATCGGTGAGTGTCGCGTTGGCGGTGTGGGAACCCGGGGTTGCGCCGGTGGTGTCAATATGGGCCGACTGCGCATTCGCCGTATCGATCTTGCCGCCGTCGGTCGTCCAGGCATAAGTGATGGTGTGCTTCGGATTGAAGTTGGCGCCCGTCGCCGTAACCGTAATCGGCTCGCCTTCCGTCACTTCGTTAGGCTGGGCCGAGCAGGTTGCAGCCAACGCCGGGGAGTAGTAGGTGCCTAGGTTCACCACAAGGCCTGTTCCCAAGCGAATGCTGTTCCACTGCGGAGACCCAAAAAACGAAACGCTGGGTTTATAGTTACTGTAAATGTAATCCACCTGCGCCAGGCGGAGCGCGAACCTGTGGTTTATGTTCAGGTCGAAGCCGCCACCGAAGCCGGCTGCGGCCTGCCACTCATCGCGGCCCGACTGCACATTCGCCGTTATGTAAGTCGGGGGTGATATTCGGGCGGCACCGACAAAACCCCGCACAAACGGAGAGAAGGTGTCGGTATGCCACTTGTACTGCAATCCTCCCAAAATATAACCCACGTCGGTATCTTCGTTGCCATGGAAGTGGCCGCTCCCGTCGAACAGGACGCCCAGATTGTGCCACGCGGGAAGGTAATATACGTTCGAGGCGTCAAAGCCCACCGGGATATCTGCGACTTTGTAACCATAGTCAACTCGCCCGTTAGGGTGGTACCAAGAATAACCGCCAAAGACTTCGTCTTTGGGCTGAATATCAGTTTGCGCTGTAGCAAGGACGCCCAATAGACACAGCGCGAACGCCAGCGCAATCGATGAAGCAATAAGACGTGTCGGAACTACTCCAATACGAGAAGACATTCGCAATCCTCCGGAACTCTAGCAGTACCGCAACCAAAGTGGCCTAAATGAAATTCAGTTTCAATTGTGTCAGTACAAGTGCAGGCAATTATCCTGCTCGCAACCGCAACTGATTGTACAGCAACACGCAAGATTAACAAAGCCTGTCTTGTTGTCGGCTGTTTTATTGTGGAAAAATGTTTACTGATTTTGTACCCTCCGGAACCACCAGCCTCGCCAGTGCAACTGCACGGTCTTGCCTCCGGAAGTCGGTACGAAGTGGTTTTCGGGTCGCTACACGATGCGGGCCTCGCGGCGCCGTTATAGGGTTTGGCAGCGGCCAAACCCAGCCCGTTCCGAGCCGCGGGCGTCCCGGATTGCCATTTCCCGCCCTAGCAACCGGCATTGCCGATTGGCTCCAACGACCGGAACCACCGCGAATGGCGGCGATGCCTCTGGTCTGACCTGCAAAACGAACTCGCCAGAGAGTAGCCTCCAGTACCGATTCGGGAATCGTCATCAGAGCCGGTACGGATTGGGCAACAGGCCCACCAGTCTTGGCCCAGTAGTTTGGTAACCCGTGTTCTGAAATCCGCTCTGCAAGCTACACGGTTCCAGCGAAAGTTGCTCGAAAGATGTTACTTTATTGGCGTTGGTGGTCATTGCACTGCTTCCGCTGAACTGGGCTGGTCGCGTTTCGACCCAGAGCCGCTGGTTCGCATCTAAGCTCGTGTTTTATCGCCAGGCTGTAAGTTGTTACTCGAGTTGCAAGAGGCCCTGTTCCCCATGCTGCGTGAAAAAATCTTGATCGTTGAGGACGAGGAAAACGAGCGCACAGGTATGGCGGAACTGCTGCGGGCCTGGGGCTACGACACCGCAACCGCCGTGGACGGGGTTGAAGGTCTGGAAAAGGTCGGGTCGTGGAATCCGCAGATCGTGGTCACCGACCTGAAAATGCCGCGCATGGATGGCATGGAACTGCTGCAGCACATCGCAGCCCAACCGCAATCCGTCGCCGTCATCCTGCTCACCGCTCAAGGTAGCGTGGATGCCGCAGTCAACGCGATGAAGATCGGCGCCTTCGACTTTATCGAGAAGCCGGTGAATCCCACCCGGCTGCGCAACATTCTGCAGAATGCTTCGCGCATTCAGGGCACCGAGCGCGAACTGGAAGCCAGCCGCCGCAAACTGCGGGACGTCGGCGTACTGGGCTCGCTGGTCGGCCCCTCGAAGAAGATGCAGGAAGTGTTCCGCTTGATCGAGATGGTGGCGCCCAGCACGGCGTCGGTGCTCATCACGGGCGAGAGCGGTACCGGCAAAGAACTGGTGGCGCGCACCATCCACTCGCTCAGCAGCCGCAAGCCCAAACCATTTGTCGCCATCAACTGCGCCGCCATTCCGGAGACGCTCATCGAGAGCGAAATTTTCGGGCATGAAAAGGGCGCCTTCACCGGCGCGCTGGAACGCCGCACCGGCTGTTTCGAATTGGCGGAGGGCGGCTCATTGCTGCTCGATGAGATCGGCGAAATGCCGATTGGCACCCAGGCCAAATTGTTGCGGGTGCTGGAAGATCGCAAGCTGCGCCGCTTGGGCAGCAAGAGCGAGACTTCCGTTGACGTGCGCGTCCTTGCCGCCACCAACCAGCCTCCGGAAGAAGCGGTGGCGCGCGGCAGTTTACGCAACGATCTCTATTATCGGTTGAACGTCTTCAACATCCACTTGCCGCCACTGCGCGAGCATAAGGACGATCTGCCCGACCTGGTGCAGTCGTTGCTCGCCGATATGAACGAAAAGCACAATCGCACCGTTGCCGGCATAAACGATGCGGTGGCGAGCGCCTTCCACGCGCATGCCTGGCCCGGCAATGTTCGCGAATTGCGCAACACCCTCGAGCGCGCCGTCATCGTGTGCGACGGCCCGCTGATCGAACCCCGGCACTTGCCCCCGGGATTCGGCCATGTGGCCCCGCGCGCTCCTGTGCAGGAGGCCAATGCCGTGCGTCTCGGCGTGGGCACCACCGTGGGCGAAGCCGAGCGCCTGCTCATCCTGAAAACTCTGGAAGCTACCAATAACAATAAGACGCGCGCTGCCGACATCCTCGGCATCAGCCTGAAGACTCTGCATAACAAGTTGAAGGAATACGGGGCCCAGGGTGCCAGCGAGGCCGCGGAGGCGGCAAGCTGAGAAGAAGCCGCTAGCATTTAGGCATTAAGCAGTTAGTTTTTCCCTCTCGCTTTCCGCTGGGTAGCCGCTGGGCCGCTGCAAATCAACTCGCAAAAGGAGCGACAGATGAGTACCTCAAGGAAGCCCATGCGAGCAGCACAGTCTCTCTGCATCGGGTTGGTGCTGTTTACCTGCTGTGGGCTCTCCGCGCAGAACGAAACGCATCGCATTCGGAATATTGTTCTGGTTCACGGCGCCTGGGCCGATGGTTCCGGCTGGAAAGGCGTTTACGACATCCTGGTCAAGCATGGCTATAACGTCAGCATCGTGCAAGAGCCGAAGACGTCCTTTAAGGAAGATGTGGCTGCCACCAAGCGCATACTCGCTTTACAAGATGGACCGTGCATTCTTGTCGCTCACAGTTATGGGGGAGCCGTAATTACCGAAGCCGGGACGGATCCGTCAGTTGCTGGTTTGGTGTATATCGCAGCCCACATGCCCGATGCTGGAGAGGATGAAGCCGACGACGGAAAGCGCTTCCCCAGCGACCTCAGCAAGTCCACTGCGATCAAGAAGACGGCAGACGGCTTCACTTACCTCGACCCCGCGCAGTTTCACGACTACTTCGCAGCCGACCTGCCCGCTGAGCAGGCCGCTTTCATGGCGCGATCGCAGGTGTTCAACGCAGCCGACAACTTCAAAGCGGTCATCACCGTGGCCGCGTGGAGAAGCAAGCCAAGCTGGATGTTAGTTGCAGCAAGAGATAGAGCTATCAACCCTGACCTCGAACGCTGGTATGCCACGCGAGCCAAAAGCCACCAAGTCGAAGTCTCAGGCGCAAGCCACGCGGTCTATATCTCCAGGCCGAAGGAGGTTGCCGCCCTGATCGAAGAAGCCGCCTCGCACGCTCGGTAGAAGAGGTGTAAGTAATTAGGTGCTGGCTTCCTCTGTGCCTCTCGCGGATAGCGCAAGGCGAATTGCTAATTCTCCGATTCCGCCTTTACAATAATCATGCTTCCCGATGGCGGGCCGACGATCTGGCTCGCATCCACTCGCCGAAGTGGCGGAATTGGCAGACGCGCATGGTTCAGGTCCATGTACCCGCAAGGGTGTGGGGGTTCGAGTCCCTTCTTCGGCACCAAGGTTTCTCAGCAGCCCCAAAACGCTGCTCCGGCGATTTTTCTCGTCTGTCGCGTCTCGCGCAACCTACACATTTACTTACACATCTGCATGTGTGACAATGGTAAAGGTGAAATTCTATGTCTACAAATCTCGCGCTAGACGACGGCCTCATTGAGGAAGCCCGGACCGTTGGCGGCCATAAGACCAAGAAAGAGGCCGTGACGGCAGCGCTCGCGGAATACGTTCAGCGGCGCAAGCAGATGGGGATATTCAAGCTGGCCGGCACCATTGACTACGATCCTGCATACGACTACAAAGCCCAACGCTGGCGGAAGCCCCGGTGACGGTGCTGGTCGACACCTCGATCTGGTCTCTGATGCTACGCCGGGATCCCCATCAGCTCTCGCGAGGACAGCAGGCCCAAGTGGCTGTTTTGGAAAAAATAGTAGCAGCAGGACAGGCACAGCTACTTGGTGCCGTCCGGCAGGAACTGCTGAGCGGAATAAGGCGCTCCCAGCAGTTTGCGCGGCTGCAGCAAGAATTGCGCAATTTCCCGGATGTCGACCTCGAGATCGAAGACTACGAAGGTGCCGCCGAGACTAGCAATGCCTGCCAAGCGCACGGTATCGCGGGGAGCGCGATCGACATGCTGCTGTGCTCCGTCGCCTTACGCCGAGGATGGGCCATCTACACTTCCGATCGTGACTTCGAGCACTATGCCAAACATGCTCCGATAGTCCTCTACTCTTAAGGGGACGTATCGTCGGCAACGCCGTTTTACACGGTCAGCTGCCGGCCGCCGGCGCGTACTGAATCGCCAGCAGCGTCTCGTCATCGGCGCGTTCCATTGTTCCACGGAATGCTGCTAGACGCTGCTTGCAGGCCTTCACCAGCTCGGCCGGACAGCATGACGGCGACTGCTCGGCAACAAGCTTCCGCAAGGCTTCGACGCCATATTCCTCGCCATCGGCATTGCTGGTCTCGCTGATTCCGTCGGTGTACAGAACGACGGTATCGCCGGGCGACATGACAGCCCTCACCACATGCACTCCTTCGTCGGAGAAAAATCCCAGCGGCTTGCAACTACTCTCAAACGTGGTCACGCCCGATTTGCCGGCCAGCAACACCGGCAGGTGACCAGCATTGGCCAGTTCCAGTTCACCCTGGTTCGAAGTACGCCCAAACGCCAGGGTGGCGTATTGATTGGGCAGCGCGCTCTCGTGGAACAGGCGATTGGCGCGCACCATCAGCTCTTCAACCGGCAGGCGCAGCGGTATCAGCGAGCGGAAGACTGCCCGCAGGTTCGAGGCGAGCATGGCGGCTGCGACACCCTTGCCGGAAACATCGGCCATGATGAAGTTGAGGTGGCCGTCGTCCTTGATCACGTCGCAATAATCCCCGCTCACCATGCCGGCGGGCTGATAGAGATAGGAAATCTCCCAGCCCGCGATGGCGACATCCGTCGGGGGCAACAATCCTTTCTGGATCTGCGCGGCCAGTTCCAGGTCGTACTCCAGCGCGCGCTGCTGCTTAGGAGTGAGGCACTCCAGGCAAACCCGAGCCAGTGGATTTTCCATCAGTACTTCTTTGGGAACCACTCCCGCGCAGACTTCGCATACGCCGAAAGAGCCATGTTCAATGCGATGCAGGGCGCTGTCCACTTCCGCCAGCAGGCGAAGCATCTGTTCGCTCTCGTGGCCGGCCAGCACGTCGCTCAACCGCTCGCGTCCGGCCAGTAACTGCTCGCGGACGCTGTTCACGTAAGTCGTTTCTCCCATCGCCATGACTAACCACCTTACACCGTTTAGAGGGTTATGGATAACCGCTGGATGCACTCTTTTTTCGCCTAAAAAGCACCCAATTCTCACCTGTCATCGCTTGTCATCATGAGTGAGCCCACGCCTCGCCGGCAAGCCGAACACGCGCTTGAGAATTGTCATCCTGAGCGCAGGCGGCGCCGGGTTTGCGCCGCCGGAGCCGAAGGATCTGCGGTTCCGTCCCCTTCAGCACATTAAGACTCTATACTCCACCCCTCATCGCCTCATCCCGCTTCTTGCGCTCAAACGATGATTAGCGGTGCGTCCAAGTCAGTTGCCGGCCGATTTGCAAGTGTCCGCTATATGCTTCACGCTCTTTACTTCGATAATCGGTTGCACCACCGCAGCGGATGCAACCCCCGCGGGAGTGGTGTCCAGAGTGCGGGTCCCGGGCTTACCGGTGATTTCGACCTCGTGGCCGATATGGTGGGTCAGCAGCTTGGCGCCGCCTACAAGGTGATGGATGGTGTTGGTGTCGTCGATGAGCGTGTATTGACCCTCAGAGTGCCGCAGGCATCCTTCGATCGTCTCCAGGTCGGACCCCTTGCCGCTCGTTTTGGCCGCATCCTGCGCCGGCAACCAAACGGCAGAGGCCATCAGCACCACCGTAAGCATCACTGTCTTGCGCACAAAGCCCTCCTTGCGGCTGCTTCTTGCAGCCTCTTTTACTGCAATAAACGTTCCACCACGTTATAACTCTCGGCCAGCGCCGCATCCAACGCGGCAGGATCTTTGCCGCCAGCCTCGGCCATATCGGGCCGCCCGCCGCCAGAGCCGCCGACCTTCTTGGCAACTTCCGCAATGACCTTGCCCGCTTGCACGCGTGATGTCAGGTCCTTGGTCACGCCCACGATCAGCGCGACCTTACCGTCGCTGACCGAGCCGAGCACCACCACGCCCGAGCCCAGCTTGTTGCGCAGGTTGTCGATCAGCACCCGCAGTTGCGCGCGTTCCAGATTGTCGGCCCGCGTGGCCAGGACCTTGATGCCCTTGATCTCGCGCACGTTCTCCGCCGCCGACTGCACCGAGGTGGAAGCCGACTTCATGCGCGCCTGGTCTAGTTCCTTGCGCAGCTTCTTCAGCTCTTCTTCGCGGCGCTCCAGTTCCTGCTTCAGAGCGTCGGCAGGCGATTGATCGTCCCCGCCGCGCACCAACGTCGAGACAACATTTTCGAGCTGATGATCCTTGCGGAAGTGGCGCAGCGAGCCTTCGCCGGTCACGGCCTCCAGCCGCCGCACGCCACTGGAGACGCTGCCCTCTTTCAAAATCTTGATCAGCCCGATCTCACCGGTTGCAGAGGTGTGCGTGCCGCCGCATAGTTCGGTGGAGAAGTCGCCAATGCGGATGACGCGCACCCGGTCGCCATACTTTTCGCCGAAGAGCGCCATCGCGTGGTACTCGTTGACGGCCACGTCGATGGGCACGTCCTCGATCACCTCGACGCGGTCGTTGCGCAGCACTTCCTTGTTGGCGAGGTCTTCGATGTCCTGCAACTCCTCGTCGTCGAGCGAGGCGAAGTGCGAGAAATCGAAGCGCAAGTGCGCGGGATCGACCAGCGAGCCCGCCTGCTTCACGTGCGTTCCCAGCACATTGCGCAGCGCGGCATGCAGCAGATGCGTGCCAGTGTGGTTGCGCATGGTGGCGCGGCGGACTTCGTCGTTGACCATGGCGTCTACTTTGTCGCCCACGTGAATGGGCTGCTTGGCGATGACGCGATGCGCGCGCACGCCTTGCACGGGATAAGTGACGCCTTCGACATCGGCAACGATGGTGTTGTGGTCCTCGCCGTAGAGCCAGCCAACATCGCCGACCTGCCCGCCCGCATCGGCGTAGAACGGCGTGTGATCGAGCACGATCTCGCCGCGTTCGCCCGGCTTGAGCTCCTGCACACCCATCCCCGTGCCATCGTGCGGTTTGATGATCGCCAGCACCTCGCATCCGGTGGAGAGCGTCTTGCGATAGCCTTCGAAGACGGTGTGCGGCAGCGATTGATAGGCAGGACTAGCGCTGGCTTTGGAGCCGCCCTTCCAGGACGCCTGGGCCCGCTTGCGTTGCTCGGCCATTGCGTCCTCGAAGCCGTCACGATCAAACTCGAGTCCAGCGTCTCGAACAGCCTCCTCGATGAAATCAAGCGGTAACCCAAACGTCTCGTAGAGTCGAAAAGCCCGGTCACCCGGAAACTTGATTATGTTTCCGCTCCATTTCCTGATTCTCTGTGCAACTTTCGGCCAATCCGAAAAAGGAAGGGCCAAGCCCTTGCCGGGCTCGCTGAATGCTTGCCGAATGCTCCGGTGGTCTAAGTTGGGTTCAACCAAGGCGAAGGCTGCGAACTTCGTCTGATCGTTCGCAAAAAAACTTTGGATTCCATCGAACAAAACCGAATCGAGATCTCGAACCAATTCCTGATTACCGTAATAAAGCGTGTGAGCGAACCGGGTCTCTTCGTCCTTGATCGTCTCCGACACGCGATTCGCAGTTTCGATCAGCTCCGGATATGCATCCTTCATCAGATGGCGCACCGCAAGCACCATCTCGAAGAGAAAAGGCTTCTCCTGGCCCAACAGCCGGCCATGGCGAATCGCGCGGCGAATGATCTTGCGCAGCACGTAGCCGCGACCTTCATTCGAGGGCACCACGCCATCAGAGATGAGAAACGTTGACGCGCGCGCGTGATCGGCAATCACCCGCAGCGACGCTGCCTGATGATGCCGCTCTTCTTCGTCTTCCTTCTTTAACTCGGTTTCGAGCGAGGCTCCAGTCAACTCGGCTGCGCGCTTAATCAGCGGCACAAACAAATCCGTGTCGTAGTTCGAGATCACGCCCTGCATCACCGCTGTCACGCGCTCCAGGCCGGCGCCGGTATCGATCGACGGCTTCGGCAGAAGATTCAACTTGCCGCGGGCGTCGCGCTGATACTCCATGAAGACCAAATTCCAGAGTTCGACATAGCGCCCACACTCACACCCAAACTGGCACTCAGTGTGTCCGGCGTCGCTGGCGGCCGGTCCCATGTCGTAATGGATCTCGCTGCACGGGCCGCAGGGGCCGGTGTCGCCCATTTGCCAGAAGTTTTCCTTCATTCCGAAGGCATGAAGGCGTTCGAGCGGCAGGCCTTCGTTTTGCAAAATTTCGGTCCAGTACTGCTCAGCCTGCCTGTCGCGCGGTACAACATCAGGTTCGCCAGTTCCCAAGAAAATTGTTACGAACAGCTTGTCCTTCTCGATGCCAAACCACTCCGGCGAGGTGACCAGTTCCCACGCGAAGGCGATGGCGTCCTTCTTGAAGTAGTCACCGAAGCTGAAGTTACCCAGCATCTCGAAGAAGGTGTGGTGGCGATTGGTGAAGCCGACGTTCTCCAGGTCGTTGTGCTTGCCGCCGGCGCGCACGCATTTCTGCGACGAGGTGGCCCGCGCGTAGTCGCGCTTCTCGATGCCGAGGAAGACGTCCTTGAACTGGTTCATGCCGGCGTTGGTGAACAGCAGCGTGGGATCGTTGGCCGGAACCAGCGACGACGAGCGCACAATCTTGTGCCCGTGCTGCTCAAAATAGCGCAGGAACATGGACCGAACCTCGGAACCGGAAAGCTTGCGGACGGGCATAGGGAATGAGGAAATTCTAACAGCAGTGAGCAGCATTCAGCAGTCAGCACTCAGCATTCAGCCGTCGGCTTTCAGCCAGCCAAGGCTTTTCGCATTCGAAATTTGAGATTTGTCATCCTGAGCGGAGGCGGCGCTTCGCCGCCGCAGTCGAAGGATCTGCGGTTACTCGCCATCCCGGCGAAGAATGTCCTTCAGAGTGATTGGCTTGCCCCACCCTTCCGACAAGTCCTGCCAGGTGGGATTCTCCGATTCAATCAACTGAATCTTCTTCTCTCTTCGCCAGCCTTTCAGCTGTTTCTCGCGTGCGATCGCATCGCGAATATCGCCGAAGATGTGGTACCAGACCAATCGGTCGATGTGATACCGCGCAGTAAAGCCCTCGAAAGCGTGTTCCCTGTGTTGACGCATCCGCCTCTCAAGGTTGTTGGTGACTCCGACGTAGAACTGATGCGACCGGCTGGCGAGGATGTAGGTCGCATATCGGTGTTCTCTCACATTGCCGATCTTGTCACGCGCGCACCAGCTTGTGATGTGAGTGTGGTCACAAGTCGTCGTAACCGCAGATCCTTCGACTCCGGCGGCGAAGCGCCGCCTCCGCTCAGGATGACAAATCTTAAATTTCCGCCTAAACAGTACTTGGCTGAGTGCTGAATGCTGACGGCTGATTGCTCAACGCTGGAGACCGAATGCTGACGGCTGATCGCTGAATGCGAATTCCTGACCCCTAACTCCTGACCACTAACCCCAAGCCCCTAGTCCCTGCCCCCTGCCGGGGTGCCGTCCTTGTCAATTGACCATGGCCGCCGCCCATCCCATAATCTGTGCTGAAAAACTCTGCGGCTCACAAGGTGTCCCATGGTGCAGAAAAAAAGTGCAAAGGCTAGCCGTCCGTTCCAGACGGCGGGGGCGAAATTGGACGACGTGTTTGGCGATGCCTCGAAACGCATCGAAGAGGAAACTAAGACACTCATCGCCTACATCAACAATGAACTGGTGCCCGCCATCCGCGAGCACTCCAGCACGGGGTTGCGCATTGCCAGCGAGAAGCTGAAGCAGGCCGCCGACATGATGGATGCCGGCAAGAAGAAAAAGGGCTGACCACGCGAGTCCCGCTCCTCATCTTCGTGGGCACGGCGCTGCTGCTGCTCTCGGCCTGCGGCGGGCACAAGACCGTGCGCGCTCGTCCTGTTCCGCCTCCGCCTACCGTCGGAGAATCTGCTCCGTCTGCCAGCACCGAAGCCAATGCCAAGCCAGCGCCGGTTCCGCACGGCGCGAAGCCCATCTACGTGGAAACCGGATTGGCCAGTTGGTACGGGCCTCCGTATCATCACCACCGCGGCTCCAACGGCGAGGTTTATGACCAGAACGCGTTGACCGCGGCGCATCGCACGCTACCCATGAACTCGGTGGTGCGCGTGACCAACCAATCTACCGGACATGCCGTGGTGGTGCGTATCACCGATCGCGGGCCGTTCGTCGAAGATCGCATCATCGACTTGTCGCTGGCGGCGGCGAAGGCGGTGGATGTTTGGCGGCCGGGCACGGCGGAGGTGAAGGTCGAGGTCCTGTCCGCGCCGGCGCCGATTGCCGAAGGCGGCCGCTGGTGCGTGCAGATCGGCGCATTCCAGAGCGAGCGCGAAGCCCGCAAGCTGAAAGAGAAGCTGCAAGACCACTACGAAGGCGCCGATGTGATCCAGTTCACCGGGCCTACGGGAGAGTGGGTGCGGCTGCGCCCTCCCGGCGACGACAAACGCAAGGCGCAGGAAGTCGCCAGCAAGACCCACGTGAAAGAGGGCGGAGTGTTTCTGGTAAGACTGGACTAGGGGCGGTTGTCAGTAGCCAGTTGCCAGTTCAAAAGGCATTTACCACGGAGAACACGGAGGTCACGGAGAGAATTTGAAATAAACACAACCCCGTGTTCTCCGCGCAGCCTACTTTTGAGCAGAGCCTGCGTGGTAAATAATTCGACGGATTCAACCACAGCGATCGAGGAGAAGAAAAAAGAAAACCTTGTGTCCTCTGTGGCGGAGCCTGCCCTGGGCGAAGCCGAAGGGTGGTGAATAAAAACTCCGTGGTCTCCGTGTCCTCCGTGGTGAATGACTTTCGACGGGTCAACGCGCAACCGAATCACGCGCGCTTACACTTTCTCACCAATAAGGCCCATCCATCCCGCAAGTACGCCCGTAGCACGTGATTGGACCGCGCTGGTTGCGCGCGGCCGGCGCCTGGAATATTTCACGATTGCCTGGAGTGGTTTCGAAGCGGCGGTTGCGCTCGTCTCTGGGCTACTGGCCGGCAGCATCGCTCTGGTGGCTGCTGCATATGGTGTTGGGCTGGTGGTGGGCCGACCCGGTCGCCGCACTGGTCATGACGCCCATCATCGCGCGCGAGGGCGTGCAGGGATTGCGCGGCCACGGTTGCGACGATGGCGACTGCGCACACTAGCATTCGTTGCTTCTCATCTCCATCTCGCGGGCTGAACTTCACTCCAACCAGCCCACAAACGGCGCTACAATCTTTGCCAGCAGGCCTGCCGTGGCGCCGGAGGTATTGAACATGAGCCAGACCATAACCCCCACTCGCAGCTTCGGATTTTTCCTCAACGGAACTTGGAGCACGCACGGTCGCGAGGTCGTGGTGACCTCACCCTACGATCACAGCGTGATTGCGGTGGTGTCGGAGGCGGAGCGCGACGACGTCGAGGTGGCCATCGAGTCGGCGGTGCGGGCCTTCGAGGTGACGCGCAAGATGACGTCGCAGCAGCGGGCCAGCGTTCTGCGTAAGGTCGCTGACGGCATCACCACGCGGCGCGAAGAATTTGCCCGCACCATCTGCCAGGAAGCCGGCAAGCCCATCAAGACGTCGCGCATCGAGGTGGAGCGCGCCATCAATACCTTCCAGATTGCCGCCGAGGAAAGCACGCGCATCTATGGCGAGTACATCCCGCTGGACACGCTGGAATCGACCAGCGGCCGCTGGGGGCTGGTGCGGCGTTTTCCGCTGGGGCCGGTCTTCGCCATCACCCCGTTTAATTTTCCCCTGAACCTGGTGGCCCACAAAGTGGCGCCGGCCATGGCCGCCGGATGCCCGCTGATCTTGAAACCGGCGCCGCAAACGCCCATCTCGTCGCTGCTGCTGGCCGAGATTGTGCAGGAGTCGGGATGGCCCCCGGGCGCGTTCGCGGTCATGCCACTGTCCAACGAAAACGCCGCCCTGCTGGTGGCTGATGACCGCATCAAGCTGCTCACCTTCACCGGCAGCGCCGCGGTGGGCTGGCAACTGAAGGTGCGCGCCGGCAAGAAGCGCGTCACCCTGGAACTCGGCGGAAATGCCGGCGTCATCGTCCACAGCGATAGCGATCTCGGGCACGCGGCGCAGCGCTGTGTGGCCGGCGGCTTCTCCTACGCGGGACAGACCTGCATTTCGGTGCAGCGCATCCTGGTGCACCAACCGGTATTTCATGAATTTACCGAGTTGCTGGTGCAGGGTGTTGGCAAATTGAAGACGGGCGATCCCATGCAGGAAAGCACCGACGTGCCTCCCCTCATCCGCGAGCAGGACGCGGTGCGCGCTGCCGAATGGATCGACGAGGCGGTGAAGGGCGGCGCCAAGCTGCTGTGCGGCGGCAAACGCAACCGGGCCATGGTCGAGCCCACCGTGCTCACCGGCACCAGCCCCGAAATGCGGGTCAACTGCGCCGAAGTTTTCGCGCCGGTGGTGACGGTCGAGCCTTACGAATTTTTTCCCGAGGCACTGCGCCAGATCAATAACTCGGCTTACGGGCTGCAAGCGGGGCTGTTCACGCGCGATGCCGGGCTCATCCAGATGGCGTTTGAGGAACTCGAAGTGGGCGGCGTCATCGCGGGCGATGTTCCCAGCTTCCGCGTGGATCAGATGCCCTATGGAGGAGTGAAAGATTCAGGTCTGGGCCGCGAAGGTTTGCGCTACTCCATCGCGGACATGACCGAACCCAGGCTGCTGGTGATGGCCGTGCGATAGGAGAGATGTAAGTCAACCACAGAGGCACGGATATCACAGAGAAGAATATTGTGACCACGGAGAACACGGAGGGCACGGAGAAGGAAAGACAATAAAAACTCCGTGGTCTCCGTGTCCTCAGTGGTGAGAGAGAATTCTTTTTTTCTCCGTCTCCCGGTGTCTCTGTAGTGAGTCGTTCCAAACGGACGGTGTCCCTAGAAGACGTGCAGCTGCGAGCGCATCTTCTCCGCCATGTCCTGCACCAGGCGAATCTTGGCCACCACCTCGGCGGGGATGGCCGGCTGCCGCAACGCCAGCTCCGAGGTCAGCAGGATGCCGGTCACCTCGGCGCGCAGCTGGTTGCGCAACACCCGCTCCGCCAAGCCCATGGCCCATTGCTTCTCTTTCTCGGCCCGGCGCAAGGCAACCTGCGCCTCGCGCACCACCCGGTCACAATGGTGCAGCGCCAGGTTGACATAAATCGGCAGGGCGGTGCCGGCGTGATTCAGCAGGGTGTCGAGGGCGCGGGAATCAGCCTCCAGCAGCGATTGATCGATCGCCAGGGCGTCGTATTCCGTGCTCTGCAGCCGCGCGACCGCCCGCGGCACTGAGTTGGCCACCTGGGTCGGCTGTCCGGTGCCCTGTTGCAGTGCGGCGGCGCATTCCTGGGCGCGAGAAGATGTGGTCACCAACAGGATCATAGCTTCCTCCCTACCGCCGTTCGCCCGGCACACATTGCCACTGGCGCCGTGGGCGGCGCTGATCAGTCCAACAGCCCTTGTTTCGGCTCTTGCTTCGCGCTCCTACGCGCCGCGTCGCGTGTAGGCCGGCGAAGCTCAGGGTGCCGAGCCGTATTCCTTCAATTTGCGATACAGCGTGGTTTTGCCGATGCCCAGACGGCGCGCCGCTTCCAGCTTGTCTCCCTGCAGCACTTCGATAGCGCGCAGGATGGCTTGCCTCTCCAACTCGGCGATGGGAGTAACGGCCTCCGGA
This sequence comes from Candidatus Korobacteraceae bacterium, assembly GCA_049520555.1. Classification (GTDB taxonomy): domain Bacteria; phylum Acidobacteriota; class Terriglobia; order Terriglobales; family Acidobacteriaceae; genus Bog-257. The sequence goes on along the minus strand of JBEKPR010000003.1, from coordinate 173,671 downwards.
TCGGAAACCGGGATGGGCGGCTTGGCTTGCGCCTGGAAGTTGCGCAATTGGGTGGGCAGATCGCCAATGTGAATGGTGGGAAGAGAACAGGTGGTGCAGGCGCGTTCTAGGCAATTTTCCAGCTCGCGCACGTTGCCCGGCCAATCGTAGTTCAGCATCAGTCGCAGAGCATCGTCTCCCACGCTGTGCTGCATCTGGGCCGCGCCGTTGATGCGCTCCAAGACGTTGCCTATGAGCAAGGGGATGTCCTGCTTGCGTTCACGCAGTGGAGGGATGCGCAGGGTCAGCACGTTAAGGCGGAAGTAGAGGTCGCGGCGGAAGGTCCCCTGCTGCACCGCCACATCGAGGTCGCGGTTGGTGGCGGCCAGGATACGCACGTTGATGGGTATGGCGCGGGTGCCGCCCACCGGACGCACTTCTTTTTCCTGGATGGCGCGTAACAGCTTGGCTTGCAGGTCCACCGGCAGCTCGCCCACTTCATCGAGAAACACCGTCCCGCCCTCGGCGGTGGCCAGCAATCCGTCTTTGGCTCGTACCGCGCCGGTAAAGGCGCCGCGCACGTAGCCGAACAGCTCGCTCTCGATCAGGGTGGGAACCAGTGCGCCGCAATCCACTGGAATAAAAGGACGGTCGCGGAAGGGCCCGCAGTAGTGAATGGAGCGCGCCACCAACTCCTTGCCGGTCCCACTTTCCCCTAGAATCAGCACGGGATGGGTGCTGTGCGCGGCCTTGGCGATAATGCGGTACAGCTTCTCCATCTCCGGCGCGTGCCCCACCAGGGAACCGAAGCCGTGCCTCGACTTCACCTGTTCCCGCAGCAGGCGGTTCTCGGCGGTGAGCTTCAGATGGGTTGCCGCCCGCTCCAGCAGCAGGCGCAGTTCCTCGAAGTTGAAGGGTTTCGTGACGTAATCGTAGGCGCCCAGTTTCATTGCCTGCACCGCCGATTGCACCGTGGCAAAGCCGGTCATCACAATCACCAGCGTATCGGGACGGCGTAGCTTGATCTCGCGCAAAACGTCCAGACCGCTGTTGTCCGGCAGACGAAGATCGAGCAGCACGACATCGGTGCTGTTGGTGTCGAGTATCTGATAGACGTGTTCCGGGGTGTCCGCCACCCGTGTGTTAAACCCCAGCGAGTGAGCGACTTCCCGGCAAGACTCCCGCATCGAGCGCTCATCGTCGACGATTAACAGGTTCAGTCCATTGGTCTCGCAACTCGGTTCGCTAACTGCCACGGTATCAATGGCGTGCACGTGGGACATCCCTTCTTCGGCGAGCTCGCCCCCAAGTGGCGGCGCGAAATTGATTTGGGTCTTCGTACTCACTACCATCATCCCTTTTTGGGAAACCTACTAGTACAACCGTCACATGTCGATGTGAGTTCAACTTCCGGAACTGCGCAAAAACCAGGAGTCGGGCGGCAATTCGTCCGGGGCGGCAGATTCTCCGCATTCCCGGAGTCAGCGCCCGGCTCCTGGGCCGTCACCGCATCGGTCAACCCCAGCCCGTCATCTTGCACACATCGCCTCTCTTGGTCTGCCGGATCCATTCCATCGGTTCCCAGCCGGCGTAGCAGGCACTTCATCAATTCACTGCCACGCTGCGCGCTGCGCTCGATTTCCAGCAACGGGCGTTTCAACCGGCTGTAGGGAGGCAATTTCCATCCCAGCACCTGGGCGTTCATCAGCACGGCGGTAGTAGTGTTCGCCAGCTCATGCACCAAGGCCGCGCAGCCGCCGCTGAGGGCCCGCGAGGAGTACGGATTTCCCGCATCGCACTCCTCGCGTCCTTGCCCGGCGGAGAACATCTGGCTAGTTTCGTCATCGCAGGCAATCGCAAGGTGACCAAGTTGGTTCGCCAAGGGTTTCGCTTGCTTTGCGCTGCCGATCGGATTATGGCTGGCCCGGTTCATGATCCAGATTCTCTTGTTGCCTTGCAACCGCACTTGTAGAGAGCACGGCTGCTGCCAAATTCCCAGTCGCGCTTAGGCGTTGATTCTTTTGGGAATTTCCCGATCCGCGGAAAACCGGGAACACCGTCGCCCTCTCTCTGGTCCCAGAATGAAACTCATTCCCGGCGGGTTGGCAGCGCAACTACCTCTCAGCTCGGGACTTCGATGGTTTCCGGTTCGGGGAAAGAAGATGTGCCGGAAGTTCAAATCGGGAAAAGCGATTAGCCGTTGGCAGTTAGCGTTTAGCTTTGGCCACAGCCAAGTCCGACTCGCAATCGTGAAACACGGGGTTGCCTGATGCGATACCCGCCCACTCTAAGGGCCAGATCTTGGCTGCTCGTTGCTAATTGCTAAATGCTAAATGCTAGCTGCTAACTGCTAGTTGTAAAATCGCGCACAGCATGTCCCCACGCACCATCTTTCACGTCGACATGGATGCCTTCTTCGTGTCGGTCGAAGAGTTGTTCGACCCCTCGCTGAAGGGCAAGGCGGTGGTGGTCGGTGGCCAGCGCCACGAGCGCGGCGTGGTGTCGGCGGCTTCCTACGAGGCGCGCAAGTTCGGCGTCCATTCGGCCATGCCGCTGCGCACCGCCGCCAAATTGTGCCCGCACGCCGTCTTCGTGGACGGACATCCCGAGCGCTATCGCGATTATTCCGCCAGGGTTTACCAGGTGCTCGACCACTTTTCTCCCAAGCTGGAAATGGTCTCCATTGACGAAGCCTACGTGGACATGACCGGCACCGAGCGCCTGCACGGGCCGCCGATGCGCGCCGCCCATGCGCTGCACGGCGCCATGAAAGCGGAGACGCAACTGAATTGCTCCATCGGAATCGGTACCTCGCGACTGCTGGCCAAGATCTGCTCCGACCAGGCCAAGCCCAATGGCGTGCTGTGGATTGTGCCGGGCGGGGAAGCAGAATTTCTGGCGCCGCTGGATGTGCGCAAGATCCCCGGCGTTGGCAAGGTCATGGAGAAGCGTCTGCTCGAACAGGGCATCCAGAAGATTGGCGATCTCGCCCGGCATGAGGAACGCTGGTTGGAGGCGAACTTTGGCGCCCTCGGCTTGGCGCTCGCCGGCAAGGCCCGCGGCCTGGACGCCGGCGCCTGGTTCGATAGCGATATTGGCGAAGACGACGGGCCGCGTTCCATCAGCCACGAGCACACCTACTCCACCGATACCGACGACGCGCAAGTCCTGGAAGCGACTCTGGCGCGGCTGGCGGAGATGGTGTGTCGCCGCCTGCGCGAACAGAAGCTGCACGCCCGCACTCTGCAATTGAAGCTGCGCTATTCCGATTTCCGCACCCTCACGCGCGCCCGCACTCTGGAGCAGCCCAGCTCGGTGGACGCGGAAGCGCTGGCGACAATCCGTGAACTCTTCCGCGCAAACTGGACGGGCGGCGCGGTGCGGCTGCTTGGTGTGTGCGCGTCGCATTTTGCAGCCGAGAGCGAGCAGCTCAGCCTGCAAGGCAGGAGTACTCATGAGAAGTGGAACCAGGCGCTGTCAGCCGCCGACCGGATGCGCGAAAAGTTTGGGGAGAACGCGGTCTCCCTGGCGACCGGGATGAAGGCGCGCTTCCGCGAACGCACGCATGAGAACCCGGCTGGGTTGCCGGGGAGAAAGAAATGACCTCAACGGTTCATCACGGCGGACGGTGAGACGTCTCACATCCTTCCCGGCAGAAAAGGATTATGTCTGTTAATGGGAAAAGGCCAGGCCATGGCGCCGCTGCCTGGAGAGGACGAAGTGCCCGGAACCCTGATCATCGGTTATGGAAATCCCATGCGTGGAGATGACGCCATCGGCTGCCACGCCGCGCGCGTGTTGGAGCAGCATTTCTGGAACGATCCCGACGTGGAAGTGATCGCCGCCCAGCAGCTCACCCCGGAGATGGTGGACGACATCTTGCAGCGCGACTTCGTGCTGTTTCTGGATGCCTCGTTTGGCGCTCAACCCGGCACCATCCTGCGCACCACCGTTTCGCCGGAGCCTGGACCCGGTGGCTTTAGTCATCATTTGACTCCCGCCTCGCTGCTCACCGCTGCCGAACAGCTTTACGGCGACGCTCCATTTGCCATGAGCATCACTATGGCAGGATGGTCATTCGATCTCGGGCAGAAGATGTCGCAGATTGCCACCCGTCGCATGCCCGACTTCATTCGCCTGGCGCAGGAGGCCGTCGAGACCCATCGCCACCAGGTGCAAGCTCGAGCACCGGTCGCCATGAAATAGCGATTAGCGGCCAAAACCGATTCACCACAGAGACACAGAGGACACAGAAACTTTTTCCCTTCTCATCGATTACGCCTGGGGAATCAAGTGCTCCTTGCGGCAGTCACTAAGATTCCTTTTCACTACAGAGACCTACGGAGCGGACAGAGAAGAAAAAACGCTAAAAACCCGTGATCTCCGTGTCCTCAGTGGTAAAAATTGTTCTCTGTGTCTCTGTGGTTGATTTTCGCACTCGCTCATTCCAGGTACGTCCGCGCCATAGGCCGCCACCACGGCCAATCGTGATAGCTTTGCTCGCCCCACACGTATAGCTCATGGCGGATGCCGCGCCCCCGCAGGACGGCTGCGAACTCTTCATTCTTGCTCCAGCACATGTCCCATTCGCCGGTGGCCAGCACCGTCCGTATATGGTTATAGCGCCAGCCGTCGGTGCAGTTTGCCAGATAATCGGGCGGGTTATTGAAGTACACGTCTTCGCTATACCATCCGTCGAGGAAACTCTTGATATCGAACGAGCCGCCCATGGTGACGCAGCCGGTGACCTTGTCGGGATGGCGGAAGGCGAAATTAACGGCATGGTAGGCGCCGAAGCTGCAGCCGGTCACGATGGTGCGCGGGGTCCAATTTTTGTTCCACATCAGCGGAAGCACGTCATTCAGAATGTAGCGCTCGTATTGCAGATGCCGTTGCAGCCGCCAGTAGGGATGCGCCCGCTGGTTATACCAGCTTTCGCTGTCCACGCTATCGACGCAGTAAATCTGTAGTTGTCCGGCCTCGATACGGTCGGCAACCGCGGCAACCATCTGGTTGTCTTCGTATTCAAAGTAGCGTCCCATGGAAGTGGGGAAGACCAGGACTTTGGCGCCAGCATGGCCAAAGACCAGCAGTTCCATGTCGCGTTCGAGGTCGCGTGACCACCAACGGTGAAACTCACGATTCACAGTATGTACGCCTCGGAGGGAGAGATTTTGTGGCGCTCAAAGTGACGTTTGATACTCTAGGACGGTTTCAGTACCCATGGCAGGCGACGGGTGGAGCACGCCTTCAGGCGTGCAGAAGCGTGACCGCTCCGGATGCGCGCTTTAGCGCCGGAGGTAATGTCTTGGCCTTACCTCGGCGGCTAAAGCCCGTCCGAAGCCGGATCTCATATTGCACCGCTGAAGCGGTGCTCCACCCACGCAGCAGAGATGAAACTGTCCAGGAGGGAAATTTTACAGTATGCCGGCTGATAGCATGAATCTCCCCGTCGCTCCCATCGCCGAAGAAGGTTTCTACGTTGCCCACTTCCTCACCGTGCGCGACCAGGTGAAGTCGAAGGAATTCTACGCCGGCGTCCTGGGAGGAACGGTCGTTAAGGAAGAGAATCCCTGTTACATCAAGCTCTCCAATTCGTGGATCATACTTAATTCGGGCGGCGGCCCTACGCCCGACAAGCCTGAAGTGTGGCTCGAGACGCCTCAAGACCCGAAGCGAGTGAGCAGCTTCCTGAACCTGCGCGTCGTCGACATCCAGGCTTGCTACTCGCAATGGAAGGCGAAGGGTGCGCAGTTTCTAACCGAGCCCCTCGACAATCCCGACGGCCAGGAGACGCGCTGTTACATGCGCGATCCCGATGGCTATCTCATCGAGGTCGGGCAGTACACCCAGGTAGGGATTGATCAGTTCCGCGAGTACGCAGGTGGAACGGGGCTTTAGGCCTGCGTTTCGAGTCGTCGACGTAACAACGCATCAAAGTCACTGGTACTGCGAGACTAAATTCCGTACCATTAACGCGCCATCCTATGCCCGTTCCCACTGTGCAGACCAATGTGCCTGCCGCCGTACCCGGCGATCTGAACTCCCGCCTGCAGCTGCACCAGCAGTTTCCCTCGAAGCTGATGGAGGAGAAGCGCGACCTCATCATTTACCTTCCGCCCTTGTACGACGCTGAGCCTGGCCGGCGCTATCCTACGTTGTACCTGCAGGACGGCCAGAACCTGTTCGATCCCGACACGTCCTTCATCCCCGGCAAGTATTGGCGCGTAGGCGAAACGGCGGACGAGCTAATCATGGCTGGCGCGATCGTGCCGCTAATCGTCGTCGGCATCTACAACACGGGGACACGTCGCATCGACGAATACACCCCCATCGAGGACAAGCGGCTGGGTGGCGGGCGGGCTGATACCTACGGCCAGATGCTGGTGGAGGAGCTGAAGCCGTTCGTCGATCACCACTACCGGACGCTTTCCGGCATCCAGAACTGCGGCTTGGGAGGATCATCGCTGGGGGGATTGGTTTCGATGTACCTGGCGCTGCGCTATAGCTCGGTGTTCGGCAAGCTAGCCGCGATGTCTCCGTCGGTGTGGTGGCGGAATCGCGCCATCCTGAAAACCGTCGCCGAACTCAAGAGGAAGCCCAACCTGCGTATCTGGATGGATATCGGTACCAGGGAGGGCCAGCGAGCGTTGCCGGATGCCCGCGCTTTGAAGACAGCCTTGGTCAAGAAAGGATGGAAGCTCGGCGAAGACCTCTCCTACACCGAAGTCGAAGGCGGCCAGCACGACGAGGTTGCCTGGTCGCAACGCGTCGCGCCCATGCTGAGGTTCCTGTTCCCGCCGCGGTAGTGAGATGGTCAAAGTCATTGGAACCATGATTTGGTTCCTCCGCGCCGTAACCACCTTACTCGACGCAACCCACGGTTACGGTTCACGTACAATCTTCTACTACGACTTGAGAGCAAGGTGATCCATGGCGACCAGCACGCCGGTTGCAACCATGAAGGGTTCCGTCCTGGGAGTCATCCTCCACGACGTCTGCGACGAGATCAGGCTCGAGCAATTGCGCGACATCCTGGGCGCGCGGCGGGTTGAGCCCAGCTTCAAACATGCCACTCCCGACTATGTGCGCTTCGAGAATCCACCTGTTGTCGAGCGACTGGAAGCCGTCGTATTGGCCAGCGGCGAGAAACTGATTCCGCAAATCAAGTATTACGACTATGGCGTCATCAGTGTGCTGTTTGAATTGGAGTTCGAGGCTGGCTGGGAAACGCTGGTACAACTGGCGGCCCGTTGGGTCCCGAGCCCGGAGCTGGAGCGCCAGGCGCAGCAGATCATTCGCGGCCGGCTCGATCGTATCGCACCTGCCTTGGTGCATCTATACCGCGAATGGCTCAGCGAAGATTATTACGTTTTCACCCTGAGCGGTGTGCCCGGCCAGCCGCTCGGCTGCGATCTGCTGACCCAACACGGTCCGCAGATTGCGCAGATATTGCGTGGCGAGCTGGCCCCGCTCGCGCGCGGTGAAAACGATGATGTTCTACAGGCCAGCCTTTCCTACTATCCCAACGACTTGGTCGTGATTGGATGGAATGCCGCGCTGGTTTATGACACCCCGGCGGGCGCCGAAACTTCGGTGCAGATCCTGGAGTACGTCAACTCGCAGTTGCTGGAGTTCCGCCACTATGACGAGCTGCTGACCCGCGAACTGGCTGGCGTCTACACCTCGCTGAAACACCGGGCGGGCTTCTGGCGGCGCTGGCAGATGCGCGGTGAGGCGTCTCGGCTGAACTCCGTGACCGTCGAAGTGACGGAACTGGTGGAGCGCTCCGACAACGCCATCAAGTTCGTCAGCGACATGTTTTCGGCGCGCCTTTACCGGCTGGCAGCCGCCAAGGTCGGGGTTCCGGAGTACAAGAACCTGGTCAACGACAAGCTTCGAACGGCCCGAGGACTGTATCGCTTTCTGGTCGACGAATTTCACCAGAGCCGCGGATTCATCCTGGAATTGATGGTGGTGATCATCCTGGTCATCGAACTGGTTTACCTCTTCCGGGGAAAGTACTAGAGGCAAGGCGAAACAAGTCGATGATGAACGTATGCATCGTCATCACGAGCGCCGGTTTCGAACGCGGGGATAGGCTTCTTCAGAGCCCCGAGGAGCAGATCGCTCGCTGCCCTCGTGGGAACAAGTCTGCTGGAAACATCACCGGATCTGCGAACCTCACTGGAAGGAACTATGACACTCGACCGCTTCACGAAAGCAATGCTGATCGTTATTGCAGTTCTACTTGGGATGATTGCCTTTCGCCCAATCGTCCACCCGGCGGCGGTGCAGGCACAAGCCAGTGAGGCTTACCCCTTCTACATCGAACCGGGTTACACGATGCTGCGCAAGCCCGACGGGACCTCGCAGGTGTATGGCAAAGTCGCCGTCGACATGCGCACTGGAGACATCTGGGGATTCCCCACCACGGTGCAGGGCCCATACCCGATTGACAACGCCAAGACCGTCCCGCCCAAGTCCTATCCCATGTACCTGGGGAAATTTATGTTCAGCGATGCGAGGAAATAGATGTTCGTCCCAGTGAGCTTCGCCGGTTCGTGCCAGCACCCTCCTCGGGCCGGGTTAGCGTCCGAAAGGCGGACGCAACCTGGGGCGCCACTGCTGGAAGCTGATAGCTGAGGGCGGAAAGCTGATGGCTCTTCACTACCACGTGCTATACGCGGTGCCTTCGCTGGAGGTTTGATCGCTGCCGCTATGAACGTCGATAATCCCCGGCTCGGTCTGATCGGGAGACATGATGCTCTCGTCGGTGACCGGCACCCAGCTATCGCGTGAGTTGGTGAAGGGGTCCTTGGGGAGTTGCTTAAGATATTTAGCATCCACCAGGTCCTGCAAGGATTGCGGGGCCTTCTGCTTGTCGAGCGTGTACTGGTCGATCAGCGACCTCATGGTGTAGAGATCGTCACGTAGCGCAGTCTCTTTGGCGTGCAGAATGGACGAGGAGTAATTCGGGATGGCGAGCGAGAGCAGGATGACGATGATGCTGATCACCACCATCAACTCGATCAGAGTAAAGCCGCGTTGTCGCCAGCGCCGGGTCATGGTCGCGCCCCAGGAAATTACCACGTCTTATACTTGGTGCCGTCCAAGCCGGTGCCTTCGGATTTGGTGTACACGTCAAAAACGCTCTGCCCGCCCCAGGAATCCGAATCGGGATCATCCTGCATCGAGCGCAAACCCCATTCATCCTTGCCCGTCATGGGATCCACCGGGATACGCCGCAGGAAACGGATCTTCTTCCCATTGGAGTCCACGCCCTTCACCAGGGTGTCGAGATCCGGGGGATATCCTTGGCTGTCCAGCTTGGTCTGGAATGCGCCCCGGTCGGCGGCGTCCTTGTAGCGATCAATGGCATCGCGCATCTCCCACAGATCGCGGCGTAACTCGCGCTCTTTGTTGCGTTGCAGGGCGACACGCAACACGGGAGTGGCGACCGCGGTCAGGACCATCAGGATGGTCATGGCCACGATCAACTCGACCAGCGTGAAACCGGTTCTGCGAGCCGAGCGAGGGGCCAAGGGCTGCGGCTGAAATGGCCCAGACTCAGGCACACTGCTTCCCGCAGCAGCAAGAACGCAATTGGAAAGATTAAGTGGCACCGCTCTCAGTTTAGTCCTTCTCGGGACTGATTTCGCAATCAACCGGCTATGTTGCCGCCCAACTACGCAGGCTTGCGACAATGGGCGCGTCGGGGTTGCTACCGGTTAGACGCTGTTGCTAATGAACGGTCACAATGGCCTGCGAGCCGCTGGCGGGAACGTTTTGCATGCTTGCGTTCTTCACCCCCGCCCGGTTGATGCTCAAAGTTGCCTGCCCGGGAGCCTTCGCCTGGAACGTGATCGTAAACACCGCCCCGTCGCCGCTGACGCCGGCGCTGCCCGGGGGACGTGAGGCAGTGAGCTGCAGAATGCCGGCCATGCTGTCATCGCGGTTGACCAGCGCCACTGTCTGCCCGCCCTGCGCCAGCAGCGTTCCATTCGAGACGTTCAGCACCTGCAACACCCGAGGGTTGTAGAGAATCTGCACCGGGACCGAATACACATTCTGCGCGCCCGTCAGGTTCACGTTCACGGTGAAGGTGGACCCCACCGCCTGGTCCAGCATGGGCGGATCAAAGCTCACGATCGCACTGCCCGGAGGGGCCGCTGCCGTGGACGGCTGCGTGCCGGTGGCTGGAGTCGGGCCGGCCTGCGGCTGCGGTGCATTGCCTTGCGCCCCCTGCGGACTGCCAGCCTGCCCCGGGGGCGGCGTGGTGCGCGGTTGCTGGTCCGGCGCCTGATTCATCCCGTGATGCAGGGATATGGTATTGGCGGTGCCAACGTCAATTGCCCTGACGTTGCTATCGTTCACATCCTGGGCGCGCACAATGTGCGGAATCAGGATGAAAATGATTTCGTTGTCGCTGACCTCTTTTTTCTCCTCGGCGAAGAGATATTTGAAAAGCGGAATGGACGCCAGTCCTGGAATTCCCGACAGCGACTTGGTCTGAGTGTTTTCAAGGATACCGCCCATGATGTTGACTTCGCCTTCCCGCAGGCGGATCTCCTGTTCGATCTTGCGCTGCCCGATTACCGGCTGCGAAATGCCGCCGATGTCCTGGTATCTGTCAATCGCCGAGATATCCATGGCGACTTTCAGGGTCACCTCGTCGAGCCCGTGCACACGCGGTGTAATGTCGACATTCACGCCAACGTCTATGTAGTTGAACTGGGTGTTGACCAGCGGGTTGATGCCCACGCCCCCGATGCCGGGTTGAAATGAACCGGTGGCCACGGGTACACGCTCGCCGATCTTCAGTGAAGCCTTCTGCCCATCGGCGGCGCGGATTTGCGGCTGTTGGATGAGCTTGCTGCTGCTGTCGCTCATCAGGAAATTCGCCGTGGCGGACGGGATCGTGACCTGAAAATTGGTGGCGTTAAGATGGGCCAAACTATTCAGGTTGATGCTGCCCGTGCCGGTTGTAGGCGTGGTTGTGGTGCCGGTAGTGCCGGTCGTCGTCGTGCTAGTCGTGGACACGTTGTTGTCCTGCAACTGAACGCTGACGCTGCCAGGCGGATTGATGCCGAGATCGCGCATCTTGTCACGGGTGACTTGCATGATGGCGACTTCCACCACCACCTCAGGCCGCCCTTTGTCGAGGTCATTGATCAGCTTCTCGGCCATCGCAATCTGATCGGGCGTTCCCCGCACCACGATTGCCTGCTGCGAAGGAAACTGTTGCAGGCGCTGGGTATCGAGCAAAGTTCGCAGAATATTAACCAGGTCCTGCAATTCGTTGGGCTGCGAGAGATTGGTCAGATAAAAAGTGCGGATAACGTTCTGTTCCAGTTCCTTACGCTTGGCGAGCGTGTCTGCGGCAACGAAAATGGTATTCGGAGTGACCGGCCGCCAGAACGTCTTTGATTCCAGCGCCGTAATTTCCAGTGCCTCTTCCAGGGTGACCCCGTTCAGGTCCACGCGAATGCGCTTCGAAGTGTAATCCGGATCGAACAATAGGTTCACGCCCGCCAATTTGCCGATGGTTTCGTAAACCGTCTTGGCATCTTCGGTCAGCTTTAAGGTGATGGGCGTCTGGGAAATAGGACTCAGCTCAACCGGTCCGGTGGCTTCCTCCATGCGCTTGGTTAGTGCTGATTCGGTCGTAGGCGCAGGAGGAGCAGGGTTCAGGCTCTTTTGGAGAAGCAGGCGTGTCTTGGTGGCCTCCTGTTGCGCTATAAAACTGGACGGATCGATGGCGATCGCCTGCTCGAAATCGGTTAGTGCCTCCTGCAGTTTTCCGGCCTTGAGCAGAATCTCGCCCTGATGAACATACGATGCCGAGGCCAGGAAGCGTACATACTCGAAGGCGGCACGATAAGTCAGGTCCGAGGGCTTGAGCTGGTAGGCCTGGTGGTAAAAATTGTAGGCCGCAATGTAATCCTGCCGCACTTCGGCGTCTTTGCCCTTTTGAAAGAGCGACTTGGCGGCCTTGTCGTTGGAGGCGAGTGCGGGCAGAACGGCGCCAATCAGCAGCACCGCCAGGACGCGGGTAAACCGTTTCATCAAGTTCCTTAAGATCCCGGGAAATTGCGCCGAAACCCAGCCCTTATGTAACTCAGGATTGCCGGGTTCCGGAACGTAAGACTTGGACCCACGCTAAACGTGAGCATGGTTCGCCTGCAAATGCATCACTGCCGCGTGGCGAATCGAGTCATCGTAATCGGCGCGATTATAGCATCTCACATACCTCTCACCTAGGATGCAAGCCGGTGTTTTAATCCTGTGTTAGCATCGAAGGTTCGCGACGCGCAAGATCGTTACGGTCAATCCCGCCCAGCGTAATGTCACCCCGTTCTCCGATTTGGTGTAATGCACGGTTCAGGAGAAGCGAAGCCCGGCGCTGGCGTGGCGCGTGGATACTTATGGCCCGGCAGTCGTTCCCCACAGGTCGTCCCGAAAAGGAAAAGCAGCCGCGGCGCGATCCTACGGCCAGCGGGGAGCGGGACGCCTCGGTCAATCGTGCCGCGTCGCACAACTACTTTCTGCTGGAGAAGTTCGAAGCTGGCATCGCCTTGCGCGGCACCGAAGTGAAATCGGTGCGCGCTGGGCGAGCGAACCTGAAGGACGCCTACGGGCTGGTGAAAGATGGCGAACTCTGGCTGATCAACGCCCACATCGGCCCTTATGAACACGGCAACATCTTCAACCACGAACCCCTGCGCACCCGGAAGTTGCTGGTGCACAAGAATGAGTTGAACAAACTCATCGGCAAGACCCAGCAGAAGGGACTGACGCTGGTCCCGACGAGGCTGTACTTCCGCAATGGCAGGGTGAAAGTGGAGCTGGCCCTGGCGAAAGGCAAACAGCATTGGGACAAGCGCGAGACCGAACGGCGCAAGACGGCCGACAAGGAAGCGCGCGAGGCGGTCGCCAGGAGCAGAAAGAATTAGGACGGACTACTTAATTATGAAAACTACACTTCAAACCGGGACACCTTCAGAAGTTGAAACCGAGTGCCTCGTCATTCCGGTGCTTGATGCCGCCGAAAACAACAACGGCGACAAATCCGACAAACACAAGCCACAGATCCAGACCGATGACAAGGCTGTGCTCGACGCGGCGGCCGAACTCATTGCCTCAGGCGAAGTCACCGGCAAGATGCTGGAGATCGCCCTGCTGCACAAGCCATCTGGCCTGAAGGCGAAGCGCCTGATGCTGATTGGCGGCGGCAAGGCGAAGAACTTTTCCTCGTATGAACTGCGCAAGCTGGCTGGTGCTGCCCTTCGCAACCTGAAGGCCAAGGATCTGAAGAGCTTCGTCTTCGTCGCGCCAAGTTCGTGGACGGGAAAGGCCGACCCTGCGTCGCAGAGCACGCTGGTTTTCCAGCGGGGTGGCATGGAAGACGCCGTGAAGTCGATCGTAGAAGGCGCTTTCGTCGGTAACTTCGACCCCGACTACTACAAGAGCGACCGCAAAGAGCAGAAGATCGACGAGCTGGTCATCATCGCTCCGGCAGCAGCAGACCAGAAGGCACTACAGGCCGCTATGGAGCAGGGACGCATTATCGGCGAGGCGCAGAATTTTACGCGCGACCTGGTCAACGAGCCGGGTAACCGCATGACCCCGACCATCCTCGCTGAGCGCGCCAAGAAGATGTGCGAAGAGACTGGGCTGGCGTGCGAGATCTACGGCGGCGACAAAATCAAAGAGTTGAAGATGGGCGCATTCTGGAGCGTGTCGCAGGGCTCCGACGAAGAGCCGCGACTGATCGTCATGCGTCACGAACCGGCGGGCGCCCCGGAGAAGCCGGTTCTCGGCCTGGTCGGGAAGGGAATCACCTTTGACAGCGGCGGCATCTCCATCAAGCCGTCAGACGGCATGGAGAAGATGAAATACGACATGGCCGGCGGCGCAGCCATGATCGGAGCGATGCGCGCCATTGCGCAGCTCAAGCCGAACCTGCGCGTGATTGGCATCGTCTGCGCCAGCGAGAACATGCCCTCTGGCAAGGCGCAGAAGCCGGGCGACGTGCAGATCGCGATGTCGGGAAAGTCAATCGAGATCATCAACACCGACGCCGAAGGGCGGCTGGTCTTGGCCGACGGTTTGCACTACGCACGCCAGTTGGGCTGCACCCACCTCATCGACGCGGCGACGCTAACCGGCGCGTGCGTAGTCGCGCTGGGCATGGTCAACGCCGGCATTTTCGCCAACGACGAAGACCTCTACGAGCGCTTCAGCAAATCGCTGCAGAAATCAGGCGAGAAGATGTGGCGGCTGCCCGTGGACGAAGAGTATCGCGAGATGATCAAGTCCGGCATCGCCGACATCGTCAACAGCGGCGGTCGCTGGGGCGGCGCAGTTACGGCGGCGATGTTCCTGAAGGAATTCGTCGGTGACACGCCATGGCTGCATCTCGACATTGCGGGGGTCGCATGGATGGAAGAGAACAAGCCCTGGATCGCGAAAGGGCCGTCGGGAATTGCGGTCCGCTCGCTTGTGGAGTTCGTGCGCGATCTTGCGGCGAGTCCTCTCTCGAAAAATTAGAGCGGTTTCAGAGGGCGAAAAGACTCACGTTGCTAAGTGCGAGTTGCTGGCCCCCAGCACTTCACGCAGCCAACTCTCAACTGTCATCCGCATTTCGGCGAGATGGCCTGCGAAGAAGTGGTTTCCTGGGATGAAGACCAACTCTTTCGGGTCGGCAGCTTGCGCAACCACTTTCTCCAGCGCGTCGTGCGGGCCGTACTGATCGTGATCGCCGCTGACGAAGAGCTTCGGTTTTGTGCACTCCCGCAAGAACGTGAATGAAAAGATGCGCCCTTCGGCCTCGACCGGCGTGCCCAGCGAAATCACTGCGCTAACGTCAGGATCCGAACACGCAGGTTGCAGCCCCGTGGCCGCACCAAAAGAGAAACCGGCGAAGATGATGGGCAGCGAGAACTCATCTTTCAGCCAAGCCAGCGCGGCTTGCACGTCGACTTCGCCGCGTCCCTCGTCGTGCCGGCCTGCGCTCAAGCCAGTGCCGCGAAAGTTGAAGCGCAACACCGGAAAGCCGAACGAGTGCAAAGCTTTCATGGCGTGAAAGACGACTTTGTTGTGCATCGTCCCCCCACCTAGCGGATGCGGATGGCACACTAATCCGGCGTGGGTTGCGGTGGGCGAACCTACGTTCAGCAAGGCTTCCAGCCGGCCTGCGGGTCCCTCAAGAAAGAACGACTTGATTGCGGAGTGCGAAGGGGACAAGCGTTTCCTGCCTGGTCACCAGTCGTGAATACCGCCGGTTAGCTGCGGAACTGCAGAGCTGACTCCCGCGGAGGCTCGCTATCCCCCACGGGAGCTTCTGCGCCTGTGGAAAGCATCGCCACAGAGTTATCACTTTACCGCATAGCGCGAACAGCGTCGATGAGACGCTGAACGCCAACACCGCCACGATTGCCCAAATGCAATCCCAACGCTGCATACTAAGTATCGGCAACACGCAGAAACCTGGTGTATTCGTCCGCCCTTCTTGCGCTTAGACTGGTGGACATTCAAATTAGAAGACCGGCGTGGCGCGAAGTTTGGCCGCACAGGAAATTCTACAGAGCACTAGGCGATGCAAAGGACAAGCGAATGGTTCGATTTGGCATTGTCGGGTTTGGTCTGCACGCGGTGAAACGCCTGATGCCGGGATTCGCCCAGGCCAAGCGCTGCCGGGTTACGGCATTGTCGCGCCGCGATCTACAGAGGGCAAGGGAGTCGGCGCGGCAATTTGAAATCGAACACGCTTTCGCTTCCACGGCCGAACTCTGTGCCAGTCCGGAGGTCGATGCGGTGTTCGTCTCCAGTCCGGATGGGCTGCATCGTGACGACGTGCTGGAAGCCGTCCGCCACGGCAAACCGGTGCTCTGCGAGAAACCGATGGCGATGAATCCGCAGCAAGCACGAGAGATGGTGGAGGCTGCACGCGCCGCGAAAGTCTTGCTTGGCGTGGCCCACGTGATGCGCTTTGAGGAGAGCGTGAAATTTTTTCGCCAGCATGTGGCTGCGGGTTCCATCGGGCGGCCGGTGATGGCGCGCGCCGACTTCTTTGCTCCCATGCTGAACAGCGCGCGAAAATGGATCAACGATGCTCGTATGGCAACCGGCGGGCCGCTGGCTGATCTGGGCGTGCATTGCATTGATGCGCTGCGCTTCATTGTTGGCCGGGAAGTGCAGTCGGTTCTAGCGGCTGCGCACTACGACTCGCACTGGGTTGCAGAAGCATCGGCGACTGCGCTACTGCAATTTGAAAACGGGATGCTGGGGACGGTTTGCGTATCGGCCCGCACCCCGTACCAGACCTATCTGGAGGTGGCTGGAGAAACCGGAGTGCTTTCGTCGGTGAATGCACTGAACGTGGAGCATCCCCCGACAGTGGAGTTGCGCAGAGGATTCGACGTTATTGAGAGCAGGAAAGTGTCGAACGCGCAAGCGTACGCCGGGCAGGTTGACGCGTTTGCTGCGGCCATCGAAGAGGGTCGCGCGTTCGACATTCCCGGCGAAGAAGGGTTGCGCAACCAGTTGGTCCTTGATGCCGCATTCCGCAGCGTGAAGAGCGGAAGAGTGGAACGTGTCTAGCGAAAGAAGGCATTCACCACAGAGGCACAGAGAAAATCTTTTTGAAAATAAAAGCGGATTGAATTCGCGGTTCCAAAACAACATCGCGTCGCAACCAGTGGAGTGCGAGTTCAAAGATCTTTATTTCTCCCTATTGTTCTTTGTTCCGCCTCTGATTGTCAGAATTGATTTCTCTGTGTCTCTGTGCCTCTGTGGTAATTAAATCTTCAATCCTTGGGCACATTTGGTGCGGCGTGGTGCGGCAGTGCCTGCGGCATCTCCGAGACGTTCCACGCCCACGCCGCCAGGAGTGCTGCGCCTTCGTTGATTTGGTCTGGAACCACTTTGTCGAAGGTGTCGGTCTGGCTGTGATGGGCTTCGCGGTATTGCGCAGGTAGCTGCACGCAAAAGTACGCCGGCACACCTTTGTTCAGAAACGGGACATGGTCCGACGAGCCGAAATACCGCGTCGAGAGTGGCTGAAGATCGAACACCTCCTGTAGCGGCAGGTAGATTTCGTGCATCAGCCCCGCAGTTTCCCACAGATTGTCGAGCGAGATGCTGAAGACCTTGCCCGTACCCGTGTCGTGGATAAGCACGGCATCGATGGCGGGAATGTCTGCGGCGTGGTTCTTCAGGAAAGTGTCGGCGCCTAGCCCTCCCTGTTCCTCCCCGGTAAAGAGGATGAAGGTGATGGTGCGCTTCGGCTTCCAGCCCAACGCTTGCAACGCCCGCGCCGCCTCGAGCGTAGCCATCGCGCCGGTGCCGTTATCGAGCGCGCCTTGGCCAAGGTCCCAGGAATCCAGATGTCCGCCAATGATGACTCGCTCTTCCGGATGCTCGCTGCCCTTGATCTCGGCGACGGTAATGGAGGCGTGTACCGGCTTCTCGCTGAAAGCTTCCTGCAGGTTGGCCCTCATGGTTACGGGCCCAGCCTGTAGCAAGCGGTAGACGAGGTCGTAATCCTCGTGCGTGAGGAAAGCCATCGGCACGTCGCTGGCGGAGTATCCGGTAACTCCGCCGCCCATGGTGAATAGGCTGTCGGGCTTACCGCTGTCCATCAGCATCAACGCCGGTTGTTCGGCGGCGACCTGCCGCATCAGTTGGAGACGGCTGCGCCATCCCATCTGGTTAGGCTGAGGTATGCCGCGCGCGGGAGCAATGACGGCGTCGTAGGCGTTCTCGGGGTTCGGGTCCTCCTGCGAGAGGTCGTAGGGTTTACGCAGCATCACGATGGCGCCCTTCAGCTTGCCTTTGTAAGGCTCAAGGTCTGAGGGTTTGCCGATGTTCAGTGCCATTACGCTGCCGGTGATCTCCCCGCCGGTTGCCCTGCTCCAGCCCCAAGCATGAATGCCGATGCGGCGCTGAATCGGGCTGGTGATCTCGGCAGTTTCCGCGCCGCGCGTCCAACCATGCGCAATCTCTGCCGTCTCCAGATGCGCTTCAACGTGGTAATCCTGGAAGCGCTTGAGGGTCCATGCGCTAGCCGCCTGCATCTGCGGCGATCCAGTCAGGCGTGGACCAATTTGCGTAGTCAGATACTCCAGGTTCTTCATCAGCTCGGAGTGCGCCCTCACTTCGCCGGCGATTTTCTGATCGGCATCCTCCATGGCCTTGCGATAGACGTCACGTTGATCCTGGCTGCGTTCTGTCGTAGCTTGCGGAACAGTTGGTGTGGGTTGTTGCGGAACTGCTTCGGGAGATTGCGCCAGCAGCGAGCTGCAGAACAGGAGTATTGCGACGCGAGCCAGCAAATGGCGGCGAATTCGAATCATTGCACCTTCCTCATGAAGAATGAGCAGAGGTTCGATCATAGCGTTTGCGGTTTGATCGTGCTACTCAGGACCGAAATGTCCTGTATGCTTAGAGCTTCTGCATGCCTGAGAACCGGTCACCGCGCGCTAGATCATTCCAGCTCCTGAAGTCGCCTTTCTCCGCAATCTTTCTTGTGCTGCTGCTGTTCGGCATGTCGTGGGCGCAGACCACACCCAGCCAGCCGCAGTCGAACCCGCCAGCGCAATCGTCGAGTCAAGCTGCGGCGCCTTCGCAGCCCGCAGCTCCCCAAGTTCCCGCGCAGCCACCCAATCCATCCGGCACGACGCAAGTTCCCGGAGCCGGCAGTGCCGTGCAGAACCGGCAGCAGGGAAGCACGCCGCCGGCCGCCGAGAAGCCGGAGTCACAGACTCGCATCACCAAGGCACAAGCCAAGGAACTCTTCCGCTCGGTGGATGAAATCCTGGACTTTGCCAGCCACGACACTGGACTACCGATCCAACACAAAGTTAAGCGTAATCTCATCACCCGGGAGTCGGTGGAGCGTTATGTTGACAAGCGCATGAAGGACGATAAGGATGCGCAGCGGCTGGAGCAATCGCGGCTGGTGCTGGAGAAATTCGGCTTGCTTCCGCCGGGTTACGACCTGCACTCGGAGTTTCTGCGCCTGCTGGGCGAGCAGGTGGCCGCTTACTATGATGCCAAGGCGAAGAGCGTTAATCTACTCGACTGGGTGCAGCCGGACATTCAGAAGCCGGTGCTGGCGCACGAACTCACCCATGCGCTGCAAGACCAGAAGATCAACCTCGAGAAATGGGAATTAGCCGGCGCCAAAGACGCCGGGCCACAGCCCGATCCGCAGGAACAAGTTGTGGAAGAAGCCCAGGCTGCACGCCAGTGCGTTACCGAAGGCCAGGCCATGGTGGTGCTGGTCGACTATACGCTGGCCCCAATCGGCAAGGACATTCTGAGCGCCCCGGAGATCGTCGATGTCATGCGCGCCAGCATGGCCGACAACAAGGACTCGCCGGTGTTCGCGGCGGCTCCCATGTTCCTGCGGGAGTCGTTGCTGATGCCCTACACGTTTGGACTGGAGTTTGTGCGCGCCGTTCTCGCCGCCAAAGGCAAGAATGCGGCTTACCCTGGGATGCTGGAGAACCCGCCCATTGACACGCGCCAGATCATGCAGCCCGAGACCTACCTGAGGAAGCAGAACGTGCCGCCGCTGGTGATTCCGGATCTCGACAAGTTGGTCGCTCCAGATTATGAGCGCTTTGATTTTGGTGGGATGGGCGAGTTCGACATTTATCTGCTGGCTAAGCAGTACGGGGGGGCTCCCCCGAATTACTATCCGCATTGGCGCGGCGGGTACTACTTCGCAGCCCGCGCCAAATCTGCGCCCAAGGACCAGATCGCGATGCTTTACTTTTCGCGATGGGACTCGCCCGAAGCAGCGCAGGATTTTGCCAAACTCTATGCCGACTATCTTCCCAAGCGCTACAAGAAGGCGGTTTTGCAGCAGCCGGTGTCGGCGAGCGGAGCGAATGCAACTGGCGCCCAGCCTGCAATTACATTCGAGACCAATGAGGGCAAAGTGACACTGGAAATGCAGGGCAACGATCTTCTGATCCTCGAAGGCTACGGTGACACAGTCGCGGAGAAGGCCCGCGCGGAATTACTGCACGGCATGTCATTGCCGCAGCCAGCAGGGAAAAGCAGCAAGTAGAACGCTGGCGGACCCGGAAGAATCTGTAAACCACTCCGAGTGCCGTTCTGACGTTATTGAGAGCACCAAATCTCGCTGCATACCCGAAGAAGCTACAGGGTCCTGCCTTTCATTCTCACGTCACAACCCGATGTGACAAAAGTATTACAAACTGAAGTCCCTTTCGTTGTTAGTCTGGAGTTGGGCTTCTGCACTGACCCATCTCGGAATCGACAAGCAGCAATTTAGGGGAAACATGACCGGAGAGAAAGAGAAGAAACATATCAATTGGTTGACCACGGGCTTCATGCTCGCATTTCACATCGGCGCAATCGTGGCCTTATTCATGTTCAGTTGGAAGGCGCTGATCGTCGCCGTAATTGTGTATTGGGTTGCGGGGAGCCTGGGTATCGGCATGGGCTATCACCGGCTGCTGACGCATCGCGGCTACAAGTGTCCGAAGTGGCTGGAATATGTATTGACGGTTTGCGCCACGCTAACGCTGGAGGGTGGGCCGATCTTCTGGGTGGCCACGCATCGCGTTCATCATCAGCTCACCGACAAGCCGGGCGATCCGCACTCCCCGCGCGATGGCGGCTTCTGGGCGCACATGGGCTGGATTCTCACCGGGCAGACCTTTCATAACAACAACAGCGATCTTCTGGCGTATGTCCCCGACCTTCGCAAAGATAAGTTTCATCTCTGGATCAGCAAGTACCACTGGCTCCCTCTGACCACCCTGGGCATACTTCTGCTGGTCATCGGCGGTTGGGGAGTGATGTTCTGGGCGATCTTCCTGCGCACCGTGGTGCTGCTGCACTCCACCTGGTTTGTAAACTCGGCGACGCACATGTGGGGTTCCAAGCGCTTCGCCACCGATGACGATTCGCGCAACCTGTGGTGGGTCGCCTATCTCAGCTTCGGCGAAGGCTGGCACAACAATCACCACGCGCATCCGCAGTCGGCGCGCCATGGCCTAGCGTGGTACGAGGTGGATGTCAATTGGTATGGCATCAAGACGCTGGAAGCTCTGGGACTCATCTGGGACGTCAAGCTGCCTAAGCTGGGGTCGTCCCGCATCAAGCCGGTGGTGGAACGGGAACCGGCGGCGCAATCGCAAGAAGAACTGGTCAGCGCTTAGCTTCAAGATCAAGCGGCATCCCTAAGGACGGCGTGAACAGCGCCGTCCTTTTTCTGCGTGTGCCCTCCATCTGACCCACGCCAGCAAAGAGGTAAGATTACCGCGGAGGTGGTGAGCCGATGAATGCTGTTTTTCGGAGTTGCCGCATGAGCGTTGTCCGAAGGAGCCTGCTTTCGGCTTCGCTGTGTGTTTTGGTAGTCCAGATATTCGTAATGAATCCGGTTTTCGCTTGGGCGCAGAAGCAAGAGATCGTGTGGAGCGCGCAGGAGAAGCCAATCGCTGAGCAGATCCATGGTCTGCGTCAGTTGTCTGACGACGTCAGGGCAGGCGTCACCAAGCAGCTCGCGCTGCGAATCAGGCCGTTGCCGGCAACACCAAACAAGCTTCGGCTGGCCGTCGGCCTGGCGAATCTGTCCACAGAAGGCGATTTCGGGCACGACACGTTGCAGGAAGTAGCCACAACCCTGGCCGACACGCTGCGTCAGCAGCCAGCGCCCGACGATCACAACCCGCCCGCCCCTGCTTATCTGGAGCTTGCGCAGTTGGTGCGCTACGAGCACGTACAGGCGTCGTTAGACGTGCCGCAGTTCAAGGCTGCCATGGCGAAGCTGGAAGCCGATGACCAGCGCCGCCAGGAGGCCAATTTCACGCTCACCGACCTGCAAGGGAAAACTTGGTCCTTGAGGGAGTTGAAGGGAAAAGTGGTGCTGGTGAACTTCTGGGCCACGTGGTGCTCGCCATGCCGCAAGGAGATGCCCGATCTCAATGCACTTTACCAGCGATTCAAGGACCAAGGTTTCGTGATCCTGGCAATTTCCGATGAAGAGGCCGACAAGGTGAAACCCTTTATCGCGGAGCGGAACATCAGCTATCCGGTCATGCTCGATCCCGGACGAAAGGTTAACGAACTGTTTCAAGTGGAGGGAATTCCGAAAAGCTTCGTTTACGATCGCGAGGGAAAGCTGGTTGCGCAGTCCATCGACATGCGTACCCAGAAGCAGTTTCTGGAGATGCTGGGGCAGGCGGGATTGCGATAAAAAAGCGGTCGCCACCGAAGTCATGATGCGCCGCCGGCGCTGAAGCGGCGTCCCACACTTACTCGGCCTTCCTCGAATACTGAAGCCGTCCTACGGCACAGTCACCGTGACTTGTGCGGTGGAGCGGCCATATTGGTTGGTGGCGTAGAGCGTGTAGGTCGTCGTCACCCGCGGAGTCACGATGACGCTGGTACCGCGAATGGCGCCCACCGCTGGAGAGACAATGTTGTACTCGCCGTTGGTCACGTTCCATCTCAGTGTGACCGGCTGGCCGGGACCGCCGGAGGTAGTGGCGGTGAAGCTGTTGATGGTAGGGTTCGGTCCGGTAGGCACATTTCCCGGAGTGTAAAGCGGCGAGATCAGCAGCACCTCAAAGTCCGAGGCGGTCAACTGCCTGAGCAGGCCCAGGTCATCATTGCTCCAGCGATTGTCAGGGTCGCCGCTGATGAACATCGAGCTGCCGTTGTCGGCCATGATCATGCCGTATTGCTTGAGCGCGGTCAGGATGACCTGGTCATCGGCCGGATAGCCGGAAATGTCAAAGTTGGCTTTCAGGCGCAAACGCATGCCCATGGGGGCTGCTAATTGATTGCCGGAGTTTGGCGCCCAATGCGACGCAGGCGGCGTAAACGCCTGTTTGCTGTAATGCAGCGTAAAGCGCAGAGCGTGATGAATGGCTCCGGCGGCAACTTCATCGTAGCGAACCAACCCTGGGAAGATAGGCAGCCCCGCAGCATCGGCCGATGTCCAGGTATAAGGGCGCTGCTCATTGGCTTCCAGGTCCCATACCGCCGCCGAGTCAGCCTTCCAACTGCCATTACCCTGAGGGTAGGCGTGATAGAGCTCGTAGAGCCAGCAGTTGCCTTTGTCAATCACCTGCACGTGACGGTCGCCGTCGTCAGGATTGGGGTAACCCTCGATGGGAGCGTTAATGGGGATGGGCATCGGGCCAGGATCACTCTCATCGCCGTAGGCCGTGAAGATGATGCTCACCAGGGGCTGGGTACTTAGTACCACGACGTAAGGGATGCCTATCGATTGCCCTTGGTATAAGCCGGCACCGAAGTCAGCATGCACCGGCGTGGAGGACCCGATGAAGTTGATGATCGCGGCCGAGTTGGGATCGAGCGGCGCATTGGCGATATTGGTGTTCCAAAGGCTGCTGGGCGGAAAGGGTACGAACCCATTCAAGGCGGCTCCCTGTCCCGGGCTGATTCGGCTGCAAGGATTGATTTGCGGAAATGCAACGCTGCTGACCAGCAATACGGTAGCAGCGAGCAGCAGAAGGGTAAGAGACCTTTCGCGCATGGTGGTTCTCCTGGATTGATTTCCTACAACAGGCGGGAGTGGCTACCGCGCAGCATAGTACTCGCGGGGCTAAGTTGCAATTTGAAAAGTTGGTGAAGGTGAAGCGGCGGGGATGATGGTGCCATGCTGAGCGAGCGTCCGCCGGGTGCCCCAGGTCTCGCGCTTTCCGAGACCTGGGGTCGGTGTGACAGCATGTGCGGTGATTGAGAGCACACTAGCCGGCGGATGGAGGACGAGACCTCCCGGGTCTCGAACACCGCGAGACCCGGGGCACCCGGCAGAATATTGTTGTGTGCTATCTGCGGGGTGTGGCATGATGTACTTTCCCCCGATACTTCTTCAACTTAAAGGAGCGTGCTG
Organism: Candidatus Korobacteraceae bacterium; assembly: GCA_049520555.1. Lineage (GTDB taxonomy): Bacteria > Acidobacteriota > Terriglobia > Terriglobales > Acidobacteriaceae > Bog-257. Next base: position 149,784 of record JBEKPR010000003.1, on the reverse strand, counting down.
CAAATGAGCGGATGCAAGGTGCACTTCCGTGTCGAGGTGGTTCCGAGCGGCACTATAGTCGGTTCGGGGATCAAGACTTCACAACTGTTTGAAACCTACGCCGAAGCCAAGAGGCATCGTGATGAGTTCGGTTACGCAAAGCACGATGCATGGATCGTCAAGGTTGACCGTGCAGGTTGGCCCGTTGTTTAGGTAGGGAATCCCGCTTACGGCTTTCGCTGGAGGCGGGCTTTCTTTGTCGCCCACGCGCAGTGCAACTTCGCAGCGATGCCAAGAATACGGGAAATGATCGCGACGTAACAATGCCCGCTCTCGTCCTGCGCAACCAACACGAATCGGTCCGACTCATTGGAGATCCATGAATGAGCGGGGCACTGCCCCGTCACGTGCTTGTGCGCAGGCCGACAACGCTTTTCGGATCGAATCGCAACCTCTCTGCGAGCAATTTGAAGCGGGGCTCAGCAACAATTCGCCCACAATCGAGAAAGTAGGCAAGATCCCACAGGAGTGCCTGCTTCTTTTCCTCTGATTCGCCGGAAGATCGCATCAGTTCGAGAGCTATGTGGAGTTCGACTGGTGCAACTGTTTGGGGTTCGTTAGGCGCCCGCAGCGGTTCCTCGAGGTACCCCGCGCGCCCCTTGCCAACGAGCGCCATGAATCGCAATATCGCACGGCCCCCTTCCTGCCTTTGGTACAAAATCTCGATTTGTCGAAGCACAGCAACGGCGATCTCCTTGCCAAGGCGTTCCTCGATTGCATCGATTAGGAGCGCGAGCTGATAGGCCCAGACGCTCATTTCAAAAAAGGCATCGGCTTCCGGTGGTATAGTCCGCTCTGCGGAGCGCCACAAATTAAAGGGCTCCTGGCGATTGGCTAGTCGCGTAGTCATTATGAGCGCGAGTGCAGCCGGCGTAACTTCCTCGAGCGGGGTCCTCTCCCAGAAGCGCCACCAGGATCTCGACATAACGAATAGAAACCCCTTTATGCAGAAGTTCCAGCCTACTTTCCCATCACCAGCTTGGCGATGGTCTGGAGCTGCATGTTCGACGTGCCTTCGTAGATCTTGCCGATCTTCGAATCGCGGAAGAACTTCTCCACCGGGTAATCCTTGGTGAAGCCGTAGCCGCCGTAGATCTCGACGCACAGCGACGCCACTCGCTCGGCAACCTGCGAGGTATAGAGCTTGGTCATGGCCGCTTCCTTCACGAAGTTCATACCGGCGTCTTTCATGCGGGCGCAGTTGTAGAGCAACATGCGGGCCGCCTCGATCTCGGTGGCCATCTGGGCGATCTGGAACTGAATACCCTGGAACTCGCCGATGGCGCGGCCGAACTGCTTGCGCTCCTGCGCGTACTTGACGGCGAATTCCCACGCCCCGCGCGCCAGCCCGAGCATCTGCGCGCCGATGCCGATGCGGCCTTCATTCAGCGTCTCGATGGCGATCTTGTAGCCCTTGCCGACTTCGCCCAGCACGTTGTTCTTGGGGACGCGGCAGTCTTCCATAATCAATTCGCAGGTGCTGGACGCGCGGATGCCGAGCTTGTCTTCTTTCTTGCCGACGGTGAATCCGGGAAAATTCTTCTCGACGATGAAAGCAGTGATGCCCTTGTATCCGGCAGCCGGATCAATCGTCGCGAGCAGGATGAAAACGCCCGCTTCCTTGCCGTTGGTGATCCATAACTTCTGGCCGTTGAGGACATACTCGTCGCCCTTCAACTCCGCCCTGGTTTGCAGCGCGAAGGCATCCGAACCGGAACCGGCTTCGCTCAACGCGTAGGCGCCAACCGTGTCGCTGCACAGGCGAGGCAAATAGCGCTGCTTTTGCTCTTCCGTGGCCCAGCGCAGGAGAGCGTTGTTGACCAGGGTATTCTGCACGTCCACAACAACTCCGGCGGACGGATCGACGCGGGAAAGTTCCTCCACCGCGAGGATCGCCTCGAAGAAGGTGCCGCCGCCTCCGCCGTATTGCTCGGGAACCTCAATGCCCATCAGACCCAACTGAAAGAATTGCTCGATAATCTTGTGCTCGAAGACACCCTTCTCGTCCATCTCCTTGACGTAGGGCCGGACGCTTTCGTCCGCGAATTGGCGGACCGTGTCGCGGAACAGTACTTCGTCTTCGGTAAGCGAAACCAAGGGGGCGGGTGCGGAGGCGGCGAGTTTTGCAACGGCTTCGGACATGAGGGGAATCCTTCCAGATGAGGTATGAAACCTTCAATTCTAGCATTCGCGAAGAGCGGCGGTTGCGAGTGGGACAGAGAAGCTCATTCAAAACCCCACAAGGACGAAGGGCGGCCCGTGAACTGGTGATAGAGTATTCCTATTCTCTATGATCCATCTGGGCCTCGGGGGCGGAGCAAGGGTGAGTTCAGCTCGGTCGCGAGCGAAGCAGGCGAATCGCAAGGGACTTCAATCTGCTTCTGAACCAGGCGTACTTGTTTGGTCCAAGTCGCGATCCTGGATTTTGGCGCTGGTCCTTGTTATCGCGACGATCGCTGTCTACTATCCCGTCAGCCATCACCCGTTCGTCAACTACGACGACGACGCTTATGTAACCGGGAATGCTCATGTCCAGTCTGGATTGAACTGGGACACAGCCAAGTGGGCGTTTACTACCTACGAGTTTGTCAATTGGCATCCGTTAACTTGGATTTCTCACGCCCTGGATTACCAGATGTTTCAACTGGATCCCGGTGGCCATCATGAGACCAGTGTCGCACTCCATGTCCTGAATACGCTGCTGCTGTTCTGGGTATTGCTGCGGGCAACCGGCTCCCCCGGCCCTAGCTTGGTGGTGGCCGCGCTGTTTGCATTGCATCCCATCAACGTCGAATCCGTAGCTTGGATCGCGGAACGCAAGAACCTGTTGAGCACGCTGTTTTTCCTGCTGGCGTTGGGCGCCTACCGCTGGTATGCGCGCGGGCCTCGCGTGACACGCTATGCCGCGGTCGCGGCATTATTCGTGCTCGGTTTAATGGCGAAACCGCAGGTAATCACATTCCCTTTTGTGTTGTTGCTTTGGGATTATTGGCCATTGCAGAGGATGTTTGCTGACCGGACAGCAGCGTCGTCGGGAAATCTGGCGACGATTCCGGCGAAGAGTTTTCCCTGGCTGATACTGGAAAAGCTGCCGCTTCTTGCAATCTGTCTGGCTAGCGCGGTCATTACGTTGCGAGCAGAGCGCACGGGTGGCACGCTGAGTGGAATTTATTTTCACCCATTCTCCGTCCGGCTGCAGAATGCCATCCTGTCCTACGTTCGATATATTGCGAATGCGTTCTGGCCTTCGGGCTTGGCGCTGTACTACCCGTATCCCAGCGGCGATTCGCTGGCGCTCTGGAGGGTAATCGCGGCATTCGTCTTCTTGGTGGCCGTCACCGCTCTGGTCATCGCGGGCCGACATCGGCGTTATTTTTTGGTGGGTTGGCTCTGGTTTCTTGGAACTTTGGTGCCGGTGATCGGGCTGATGCAGGTGGGTATCCAGGCGATGGCCGATCGTTATGCGTACTTGTCGTTCGTCGGCCTGTTCATTATGGTCTGCTGGGGCATAGCGGAGTGGGCGAGGCAGCGGGACATTTCCAGCGCGAACTTGGCCGCCGTCAGTGTTGTCGCGCTGCTGGCCCTGGCGGTCATGGCTCGCCGCCAGATCTCCTATTGGGACGACAACGTTAAGCTGTGGTCGCACGCGGTTGCGGTCACCAGGAACAACTATATGGCGGAGGACCACCTGGGTGGAGCGCTATTGGCCGACGGACAGCGCGATGCGGCGATGCCGCATTTCTACCGGGCCGTGGCAATCAACCCAGACGATCCTGACAGTAACCTGAATATCGGCGGTTACGAGCAGCAACAAGGGAATCTCCCGCAAGCCATCGCGCAGTACAACAAGGTGATTAGCGCCACTCAGGACTCGGCAGTACTGAACGGCGGGGTGCGAGCAAAAGCGTTCGACAATATGGGCTACGTTTATCGCCAGTTGGGCGATCTACCTCGCGCCCGGGAGAGCTTTGCAGCCGCCGTGGCCTCGGATCCCCAATTCGCGAAAGCCTGGCTCGGCTTAGGACTGGTTGAGCAAAAATCCGGAAATGTCGGCCCGGCGATTCAGGCGTATTCCCAGGCCATGAAACTCCAACCTTCGGATTGGGGATATTTGCTACTCGCCCGCGCCTTGGAGCAAAGCGGCGACAACAACGCAGCCCTGTCGGCCATTCGGCAAGCTCAAAGCATGACCCGCAACCTTGAAAACGCCCAGCGAGGCGCCGACCAGCTACTTGCTCAATAGCTGACCTGGTGGCTGCCGTCGACAGCCGCCTCCTGATTTCAGCGGTGCTATTCTCTTCTCGTCACCCATGCGCATTACCAGTCGCAAAACAACTATCGCGTTCTTTATTACGCTCGGCGTCTGTCTGGCGGCGGCGACGGCGGTCCTCAGCACCAGTTGGATCATCCTCAACTGGCGCGAGATCGTGCCTCTCATTCTGGGCGTGATTTTCTTTGGCTTTATTATTGCCGGGGTCATCCTCAACACCATTTTTCTGGTCCGCGAGATCCGCCGTAATGAACAGCAGGACAGCTTTCTCAATGCGGTCACCCATGAGCTGAAGACGCCGATCACCTCCATCCGCCTGTACTTGGAGACTTTGCAGAAGCGCAATATCGACGAAGAGCAGCGCCGCGAGTTCTATCAAGTTATGCTCGACGATACCCAGCGCCTGATGGGCACGGTCGAGCAAGTGCTGCGCGCGGCCCGGGTGGTGCAGAAGAATGCTCTGCTTTCGCGCAACGAAGTTGAAATTGGTCCGCTGGTGCAGGACACGTTGGATCTGGCGCGCTCGCGCCATCATTTGTCTCCCGAGGCGTTGGACTGGGCCACCGACGGCCGGCCGGCCGAGCGGCTTTCGGTCATGGGCGATCGCGAAGAACTTGCCACGGCCCTGTCCAACGTGCTCGATAATGCGATTAAATATTCGCAGAAGGACCCGGGTATTCGGGTTGAAGTGCTCACGCCCGATCTGCGGCATGTGCAGATTCGAGTGAAGGATAATGGCATTGGAATATCTCGAGGCGAATTGAAGCGCATCTTCAAGCGCTTCTATCGCGTGCTTACTCCAGTCACGCCGCAGGTCAAGGGTAGCGGCTTAGGTCTATTTATCGTGCGCGCCATCGCGCGCCGCCACGGCGGCAAGGCCTTCGCGGAGAGCGAAGGAACAGGCCGGGGCACAACTGTCACCATCCAATTGCCGAGGAACTCGCAGTGAGCGAAATACTGCTGGTAGAAGACGAAGAGCATCTGGCGCGAGGCTTGAAGTTCAACCTGGAAGCCGAAGGCTATCCCACCAGGGTCGTGGGCGATGGCGAAACCGCCCTGGATCTGCTGTTGAAGAACCACCACGAGTTCGACCTGCTAGTGCTGGACGTCATGCTTCCGGGCAAAGACGGCTTCGCCGTTGCCGCCGAACTGCGCAAGGCCAACCAGTACATTCCGGTGCTGATGCTGACCGCACGCGGTCGCCCGGAAGACGTGCTGAAGGGCTTTGCCTCGGGGGCCGACGACTACCTGCCCAAGCCGTTCGACCTCGCCATTCTGCTGGCGCGCATTCGCAGCTTGTTGCGCCGCCGCGACTGGAGCCGCACTTTACTCACCGACCCTCCGGCGGAAGTGCGAGTGGCCTCGCCTGGAGGGGCCGATGCCTTGCGCGAGTTCGATGTTTACACCTTTGCCGGCAAGCAGGTCGATTTCGGCACGCTTGAACTGCGGGCTAATGGCAAGGTGTTTCGCCTGACCCTCATGGAAGCCGAACTGTTGCGGCATCTGATTCGCAACGGCGGCAAGATCGTTTCGCGCAAGTCCATTCTCGAAGAAGTTTGGGGATTGCACGAGGATACTGACACGCGCGCCATCGACAATTTTGTTGTGCGGTTGCGTAAATACATCGAGAAGGACCCGTCGCATCCCCAACACTTGCTCACCGTGCGCGGCGTAGGCTACCGCTTCCTGCCCACACCAGTCGTGGTGTAAGGCTGGTCTAGCAGGCTCATCGTTCCTCTGAACGCACAGCCAAGAACGGAAAACGCCATCGCCTGGGCGTGATTAGCGGCCGAACTCCAGAATGGTAATGTCCTTAAATTGCCAAACCGCGGGCGTCCCAAACACCGACTGTAGCTTAGCAGCAACCGCGGGAGAAGCATCTTGGAGATTGTCCCGTCCCGGACTTTCACGCTCCACCATGACCCACACGTGACGGAATTCACGCGAGTCGGAATTGAGCGCTTGCAGCAGGGTTTCGTCATTGTCCCCCACTCCGTAGTACGGTTGGGTGAACAAGTGCAAAGCGGGTACGTGAGGGTCGAGCTGACGATAGTAATCGAAGCCCACGATCGCATAGAACGGATAGACGACTACGGCATCCCCCGGCTGCGCGGAAGCCAGAATGACATTGGTAGCGTTGCGCCAGTCTTCGCGCGGCTTGCGGTAGCCCAGGAAGAGCGTTGGAATCGAGCTCGCGCACAATACCACCACCAGCCAAAAGCCAATATGCCTCTTGGGCAGCGCGTTCATTCCGCGGCCTGCCAGCATGATCGTGGCTGGCAGGCTGAAGATCATGTACCTCTGTACGAAAACCGGATGGTGCAGGGACGCAAGCGCCGTGAGCAGGATCGGCACAACCGCCCAGGAAATGACCAACATCCCTCGCCAGTAAATGCCCGGCGCAAACTCAGCATTGCGTTCGCGCCAAATCGCAACCATCCCTGCTATCCACAAAATCGCAGCCACAAGAAATTTCTCACCGCTCCCGCCGAGGAAGAGTGCAATATGCAGCAATTGTTTGGGAGTAGGTTTTGGCATCCAGGGAAAAGTCATCGCCTGCGGCGGGACGCGCAGCACATAGCCGAGTCCGGGCGCTGTGATCGCCAGAATCGCCAGCCCGTGGATGACCAGTCGTCCCCACGGGGTTGGTTTCTTGTGGAAGAACAAAGAGCAGGCTTGCGCTACCAGCACCAGAGAAGCGAAATAGTGACTGTAAACCGCCAGGACGCCAAAGACGGTCCACAGGGCCCAGTCACGTTCGCGGTCATCCTCCACTGCCCGCGCGAAGAACCACGACGACACCAGCACGAGCAGAATCGTCATGGTGTAACTGCGGGCTTCCTGCGAGTAGTACACGTGCGTGGGACTAAATGCCAGGATCGCGGCCGATGCCAGCGCCGGTCCCACTCCAACGAGTTTCCGAGCCACGAGGTAGATCAACGGAATGGACGCGGTTCCGAAGATGACGGCAGGAAGGCGGACCCAAACTTCGTTTTGGCCCAAGTGCAGCCAAGCGCGCATCAGCAGGAAGAAGGCTCCCTGAAAGCTGGCCTCGCCATACCACCACACATGAACGAAGTGTGGCCATGCCATGCGCGCCAGCGCGACCGTAGCCCCTTCATCGAGCCATAGACTTTTCGTGCCGAGATGGAACAGACGGAAACACGCCCCAGCGAGCGTTACAAACGTAAGGAACCAGACTCGGTTGCGGTGAGTAAGTTCTGGATCCCACACGGATTGTTGCTGCGGAGCAGGAGGGGGGAGCGGATGCTCGCTGGCTGCGGGCATAAGCAGTAATCTTAACAGTGACGACCGATATCCAAGCGACAGCGCCTGTGGAACCGCGCTAGCGTGCCCGGGCGAGTACCAGGGTCACATCATCCGGTTGTTCACCGCCGGCGATCCAATCAGTAACGGCGCTGGTTACAATCTCGCTGATGCGCGCCAGCGGCTGATCGCGATGCCGCTGGATCAACTCAATCAGACGCTCTTCACCGAACTCGCCAAACTCATTCTCCGGCTCGGTGATGCCGTCGCTGTAGGCGACGAACATATCTCCCGGTTCCATGCCAATCGTGCTTTCGTCGTAGTTCATCCCGTCGAATAGACCTACGACGGTACCGGAGGTCGCCAGACGCCTGACCTGCCCACTGTTACTTAGGACCAGGGGAGGCAGGTGTCCTGCGTTGGAATAGGTAAGCGAGCGCGAAGCCGCATCGTAGCAGCCCAGGAACATGGTCGCGTACTTTTCCGGCGGGGTGCTGCGATAGAGCTGATAATTCAGCGTCGCCATTAACAATCCCGGAGCGAGTTCGGAATCGCCGCTGCCATCGCCGCGATAGTACATAGGAAGAGCGCGCTCGCCGGCGAGGCCGGCGTCCAGCGCCACCGACGCCAGGGTTCGCTCCGGCTCCAGCGAATAGGCGCGGACGAACGCATGCACCGTCGCCATCAGCAGGGCCGCCGAAATACCTTTGCCGCTGATATCGCCAACCGCCAGTACCAGCCTGTCTTCGCGCATGGGAATGAAATCGTAATAGTCGCCGCTTACCGTCCTCGCCGGACGGCACACTCCGTGCACCTCCAGCGTGGCCAGGCCGGACAAATCGGCAGGGAAGAGCAGGTTTTGCACCTCGTGTGCAATGGCGAGTTCACCCTCCAGCCGCTGCTTCTCCTTTTGCTCGCTCATCAGGTTCGACAGCGAATGGGTCATGGAGTTGAACGATTGCTCCAGCGCGGCCATCTGGTCCTGGGTCCGCACCTTAATGCGATAGGCCAGGTCGCCGCTGTTCACGTGTTGGGTTGCAACATAGAGTTCGGCAACCGACTTGGTGATGCTGCGGGAGAGCCTCATGCCGATAAACAGCGCTATCAGCTCGATAAGACCAAAAAAGATTGCGATGCCCACCAAGCCATCGAGGAAGATCTCGGCTTTATCGCCGAGGGCATTGAACAAGGTGGCGTACAGCATCGAAGGCCGGGTATCCACCAGGATCAAGCCAGTCATGGATTTGCCGGTGTGCCAGTCGATGGCGCTGAAGCGAGTGGCAAATGGAATGTGCACGTCGAAGCGGTTTGCAGGAAGCGGCACGTGTCCAGCTTCCACCCTCGTACTGGCGTTTTCGCCAGACAAGCTCACTATCTCGCGTGAATTTCCCGTGCTGAAGATCAGCTTATCGTTATCTTTACCGGCTGCCGAAGAGGATTTACCGGTGCGAGGCGAAGTACTCGACGTCGCAGGCGACTCCGGCTTCGTGTCCTCGTCCGGGGGAAGCACAGTTACAGATCCGAGCTGCGACGTGGCCATCCGCAGGAGCTGCGGCGTGACCGGCACATTGGAGATCACAGTCAGGTGATGGGCGCCGGCTTCCACGTGTTTAACCACGCGAAGGTGCAGACGTTTGTCGTCCAGCACAAAACCCGCGAAGTCGCCCTGGATTGCCGCCGATATGTGGACCGGTTCGATTCCCGGAGCTGCCCGGCCCTCCGACAGCACGAAAGGCTTATCTCCGTCCCAGACGCTCACCACCCGATTGCGGAAATTCTCATCGGACGCGCTGGAGATCTCGGCCGCCAGTTGCTCATTCAACTTCTCGGAGCGCGCCAAACTACGAAATTGCATGGCCAGGGAGCGGTTGGCTGATTCCAGATGACGTAACTCCGATTGCAGGTCCGACATGGCGACGTAAGTCGCAAACTGCCCCGCAAACAGGTAGCTGGCCAGAAGTCCCATCATCACCAACAGCACGATGGGAATGACGCCGATAAAGACATAAGTGACGATTAAGCGGTTACGCAGGCGCCACATGAGCTGCCGGCGAACCCAGCGCAGGCCCATCAGCAGGGCGCAAACAACGAAGACAAAGACGAGGAAGGTGGCCCAGCCGCTCAACATTGTCCCGTTGGGCGCACGGAAGATCAGGCGCAGCAGTTCGAGAATGAGGGCCAATCCGCCAAACCACAGCGTGGTTCGTCCCAACTTGCTCTTGGGGCGCAGGACCCTTCGCAGCCGGGCCTTGATTTCGCGGGACTCTGGAAGCTTGAACGCCATAGGGTCTCGGAACTATTGCTACTCGGTTGCCTTCGTCGCCAGTCTCAAAGTGTAACGGCGGGCGCCGGGAACGTTTCAATGTTTACGAGGCCGCGTCGCTCGCGACAACATTCTCAGATCTCAGGATAAAGATCGAAAAACGCCTCCACGCTCGTGCGTAACTGCCGCTCGATTTCCTCTTTCGAGCCCTCGATAATGTGTAGCGTCACGTGCGCCTCATGCCCATTTTTCAGCTTTACCGCACCCTCGCCGACTTCGGCGACTTCTTCTGAGGGTAGAAGACGCAGTCCATACACCAGGGTCAACTTTGCCATGCCCTGATTCTAAACGTTCCCCAAACCGCAGGCACTTGTTAGAATCCGAATGGTGCGCTCTGTTCATTCAAACTTTTGAGTAGCAAGCTGTTATTTCACCGTGTGCGGGTCACGAGGGGTGCGGTTGCATCTTCCGGGGTGGTGTGGAATCTAAGTTCAGTCCTATGCCTGACAATGTCCGTAACGTCGTCATCATCGGTTCCGGATGCTCGGGACTGACCGCCGCAATCTATGCGGCCCGAGCGAATCTCAGCCCACTCGTCATCGATGGGCATGAGCCCGGCGGGCAGCTTGCCATCACCACGCTGGTGGAGAATTTTCCGGGATTTCCGGATGGCGTCCAGGGCCCGGAACTCATCGAGAACATGCGCAAGCAGGCCCTGCGTTTCGGCGCTGAGTTCCTCGCCGGACACGTAGTTACGGTGGACCTGGGCCAAAAGAGTTCTGACGGCAGCAAGAAACCGATCGAGGTGAACTTAGGCCGCGAGACGTTGTTGACCCGCACTCTCATCATTGCCAGTGGCGCTTCGGCGCGCTGGCTGGGCCTTGCGAACGAGCAGGCACTCATCGGCCACGGTGTTTCCTCTTGCGCAACCTGCGACGGTTTCTTTTTCTCGGGCAAGGAGATTGCCGTCATCGGGGGCGGCGACTCGGCCATGGAAGAGGCATTGTTCCTGAGCCGCTTTGCGACCAAGGTCACCATCATTCATCGCCGCGGAGCGTTCCGGGCTTCGAAAATCATGCTTGAGCGTGCACGTCAGCATCAGCAGATCGAGTTTCTCACCGACACCGTTGTGGACGACGTGTTCGATGTCAGCAAGAAGGAAGTCACCGGACTGCGGCTGCGCAATCTGAAGACCGGCGAACAGTGGGACCTCCCGGTCAGTGCCATGTTCCTGGGCATCGGGCACACACCCAACGCACAATTCGTGGGTGAGCAATTGGCCCGCGATGGCGATGGGTATCTAATTCCCGATGGGTCTGTCGGTTCGCGAGCGCCGGGTGTATTCATTAGCGGTGACGTGGCCGACCGCCATTATCGGCAGGCGGTCACGGCTGCGGGAACGGGTTGCATGGCCGCCCTGGAAGCCGAGAAGTATCTGGAAGAGATCGGCAAATAGGCCCAGCTTGCGGCCTCCGGAGCCGCGCAGGTCGGGCATCTCCGCCAAGCGAGTATCTGGGGCGATGCGTGAGCCGCGATAGGGTCCTTCGACTCCGCACGCGTGTCCGCCACTGCGGACTCGCGCTCCGCTCAAGGGATGACAGTCGGACACCGGCAGGACGATCGAAACATAATGTCAACCTCCGTCTCAGACAACTTCCTCTGCGCTGAACAGGCGACACAGTTCATTCTTGAGCGCACGAGTCTGCGTCCACGTATCGGCCTGGTGCTGGGATCGGGACTTGGCGCCGTCGCCAGTGGGTTAAGGGACCCAGTCCGTATCCCCTACGAAGACATTCCATATTTTCCGAGCAGCACCGCCGAGGGTCATGCAGGCGTGCTCGCCCTTGGGAAGCTCGACAATACCCCGTTGGCCGTGATGCAGGGTCGCGCGCATCTTTACGAGGGCTATTCGGCCAGCCAGATTGTTTTTCCCGTGCGCGCCTTAGGACGCATGGGCGTGCGCGCTATTGTGCTTACGAATGCCGCAGGTGGAATCAACGACGAATATAACCGTGGTGCGCTTGTGCTGGTACGCGACCACATCAATCTTCAGGGACAGAACCCGCTCATTGGTCCGAACGACGAGCGTCTTGGGTTGCGCCATCCCGACATGACCGACGCCTACAATGCGAAATTCCGGCAGTTCGTGCGCGAAGAATCGGAGCGATTGAGTGGAGGCATCTTTGAAGGTGTGTACGCGGCGGTGACTGGCCCCAACTTTGAAACTCCAGCGGAGATTCGCTTTCTACGCGCCGTCGGCGCCGATCTGGTCGGCATGTCCACGGTGGGCGAGGTGATTGCCGCGCGGCACATGAGTATGGAAGTGCTGGCGGTCTCGTGCGTGACCAACATGGCTGCCGGCATGACCGGCGAAAAGATCACAGAAAAGGAAGTGCTGGAAACCGGCGAGCGCCTGGCCAGCAAGTTTCTTGCGCTATTGCGGGCAGTACTGCCCAGGATCGACGGCTACTTGCAGAGCCGTGCTACTGCTTCCGATTAACCCTATCGTCACAAAGCGTGGAAACCTCTGCGCTACACTAAATCGCACATGCCCGCGAAAAACTATCTCATTGGGATTGCCGGTCCTTCGGGCGCCGGAAAAACGTATCTCGCGACGCATCTTGCCGCTGCGCTGCATGCAAGCGTACTGGCGCTAGATCGCTATTACCGGAACCTCTCGCATCTGCTCCTGGAGGAACGAGCGCGAATAAATTTCGACGCACCCGAGGCGCTCGATCAGGAACTCATCGTCGAGCAAGTTGCTAGCTTGCGCAATAACAAAACTCTGCATCTGCCAGTGTACGACTTCGCCACGCATACGCGAACTCGGGAAACCGAGGTGCTGCGCCCATCGGACGTCGTCATTGTCGAGGGACTGTTTACTTTGCACTGGCCCAGCTTGCGCGAGTTACTGCGCACCAAGGTTTTCGTCGACATGAATGACGAGGTTTGTCTGACGCGGCGGCAGGCCCGCGATGTGCGCGAGCGCGGCCGCACACCGGAGTCCGTCATAGAGCAATATGCCGGGATTGTTGCCCCCATGGCCGAGCGCTATGTTCGACCCAGCATCGTCTATGCGGATGTGGCGGTCTCCGGGACTGGGTCCATTGCCGCGGGAGTCTCCCGCGTTCTGGCGCATTATGAGCGGCAGATTGGCAACACCGGGACGCACGAGTCGGCCGATCCAACGCAGCGCAAAGCCATACCCGCAGTCACGAGGAACAAATGAAGGTCCGCAGCATCGGCGGCGCTCTCTTATTGCTGTGCCTGGTTAGCCTGCCCTCTGCCGCCCAATCGTCTGCGCGGGAAAAGGAACTACAGCTGCCCTCCAGCAAGCTGCTGCTGTTGCCTGCTCCCGGAGGACCGCAGCCTACCAACAGCTTTCCCACAGCGGTGGCACTCAGTCCGGACGGGAAGTACCTCGCCATTTTGAACAATGGATATGGCACAGCCGAGTCCAAGTTTCAACAGTCGATCGCCTTGCTGGATTTGGCGAGCAATCAACTGCGCGACCTTCCCGATCCGCGACTCGCCCTTCATGCCAAGCAGTCGTATTTCCTTGGACTGGCTTGGAGCAGCGACGGCGTCAGTCTTTACGCTTCGATGGCGTCGCTTACCGACCCGGACGGCAAGAAGCCTGGCGATACTGGCAACGGGGTCGCCGTGTACCGCTTGCAGAACGGCACGTTGCTAGCGGAACGTTTTCTGAAGCTGCCCCGCGCGCCTCTCGGTCACGGCAAACAATTTACCTACAATCCGAAGAGCGTTGCGCCCGGCTACGCCAACCCGTATCCCGCCGGACTGGCAGTGGTGAAGCGCGACAGTGGCGACGCTCTGCTGATCGCGGAGAATCTTGCGGACGATGCGGTATTGCTGGATGCGCACAGCGGCAAGGTGCTGCAGCGCTTCGATCTGGGACGTGGCAAATACGTTCCGGCCGCGTTTCCCTACGGTGTTGTGGTGAGTACCGACGGCAGTCGCGGCTGGTGTTCCTTGTGGAATGCCTCGCAAGTCGCCGAGTTGGATCTGCGCTCTGGCAAGGTTGTGCGGCAGATCGCACTGATGCCTCCGCAGCGCGCCATCGACGCTTCGTCGCATCCGACAGCACTACTGTTGAGTCCAGACCAAAGCCATCTCTACGTGGCGCTTTCCAACCGCGATTCGGTTGCAGTCGTGTCAACCGCAGACGGCCACGTTGACCAATACCTCAGCACCAGCTTGCCAGGTCAGATCTATGGCGGCAGCTATCCCGACGCGCTCGCGCAGTCAGCGGACGGAAGCAAATTGTACGTCGCCAATGCGGCTGCCGACGCGGTCGCGGTGTTCGACGTGCACTCCACCACCGCACAGCTCGCTGCTTATTTCATTCCGACAGAGTGGTACCCAACTGCCATAGTAGTCCACGGTGGAGAGCTGCTGATTGCAAGCGGGAAAGGGCAGGGAACAGGCCCTAACGCAGGTTGGCAAGACAACCCTGACCGTCCCGGCAAGCGCAGCCATCCCTACATCGCGACCTTGATTCGGGGCTCGATCGCCCGCGTGTCACTGGTTGAAGCGGAAGGTAACCGCCACAGACTCAGCGAAGATGTCGTCCGCAGCAATCAGTTGGAAGGCCGCACCGGAGAGATTAGCTTTCAGCGCGGCGAAAACCCAATCCAGCATGTGATTTACATCATTAAGGAAAACCGCACCTACGATCAGATCTTTGGCGACATCCCAGAGGGAAATGGCGATCGCTCGCTGGTCATGTACGGGGAAGACATCACCCCAAACCAGCACAAACTGGCGCGGCAGTTCGGAATTCTCGACAACTTCTACGATAGCGGCGAGGTCTCCGGCGATGGACACGTGTGGTCCACGGCGGCCATTACGAGCGATTACACGGAGAAGACCTGGGAGATTAACTATCGCAGCAAAGAACGGGATTACGACTATGAGGGGTATGTCGGCGATGCAAACCCCATGACCATCGGCATCCCCGATGTGAACGAGCCGGGAACGGGTTACTTGTGGGGCAATCTAGCGCGGCACAACCTGACTTATCGTCACTACGGCGAATTTGTGAACACTTGGTGGTGCGAAGACACTGCGCAGAACAGCCCGGCTGCAGCCGGCGCGATCTCCGAGCGTAAGCCGGAGTGCGCGCGCAAGGCAGTTATGCCGGGCGAAGACCTGCCCGAGAAGCTGGGCGGAGGGAAGAGCCCGTACCAATACAAGATTCCGCTGATCGCCTACGACGCCGCGAACAAGCCGGAGTTGCGCGGCCACTTCGATCCCGACTTTGCGGACTTCAATGTAAGCTATCCCGACCAGTTCCGCGCCGACGAGTTTCTGCGTGAGTTTGGAGCTTTCGTTCACGCCCGCGAAACCGGGATGGGTGAGCAGTTGCCAAGCTTTGTGCTCCTACGCTTGCCTGACGACCACACTGCCGGGACCCGTCCGGGATCGCCTACGCCAAACGCCTCCATCGCAGACAATGATCTTGCTGTGGGGCGCGTGGTGGAAGCCGTTTCCAGCAGCCCCTATTGGGCTGACACGGCCATCTTCATCCTCGAGGATGACGCGCAAGATGGCGCCGATCACGTCGATGCGCATCGCAGCATCGCGCTGGTGATCAGCAAGTATTCACCCGGTACGCCACAGCAACCTTCTGTGGACCATCACTTTTACACGACAGTCAACATGATCCACACAATGGAGGCCCTGTTGGGACTTCCACCCATGAACAACAACGACGCCTGTGCCGCGGTCATGGCGCCCTTGTTCACTGGAGCGGGTGAGCAGCCGGCATTCAAGGCGGACTATCGCAACCGTGACAACGGGATGATCTATCAAGCCAATAGTCTGGATGCTCCCGGCGCCAAGCAATCAGCCAAGCTTAACTTCTCGGTTGCCGATGCCGCAGACACCGACGTCCTGAATGCCATTTTGTGGAGGGCGGCCAAGGGCCGGGTCCCGATGCCCGCACCTCGCCACACCGTGTTTGCGGCGGGAAGTGATGGCAAGGCAGAAAAATAATAGAGGAGGCACAACTACGGCAGCGTGTGCCTGCACGTTGTCGCGGTCGGCCCCACAATCAACCACTGACCTCTCCCGCCAGCCACGCCAAGTAATCCTCACTGCCACCCTGCACGGCTAGTTCGACACATTCGGGTAACTCGTAAGGATGCAGTTGCTTGAAGGCCGAGCGCAATTGCGCAGCGAGTTCAGCGGTCGTCTTGATCACCAGCAGGTACTCTGGTTCGTTCGAGATTTTTTGCTTCCAGCGGTACACCGAGCGGATCGGCCCGACGATGTTGACACAGGCCGCCAATCTGCGCTCGACCAACTGCAAGGCAAGTTTCTCAGCGTCTTGCTGCTTTCCGATTGTAGTGAGCACAATGCGCGCAGTCGTCATCCACCACTCCAACGTAAGTATTTTTGGTTCAGACTGTACCACGGCAAAGAGCGCAAACCCCTTCATCAGCCTCTCGGCGTCAACAATTACGGCATCCATTTGACAAAGTTAACTCCCGCTATTCTTTCGCCAGAGTTTCGCTTGACGCGCGAGGTCATGTGGAAGTCCACTAAAAATGGGAGTTGTGTCAACCAGACTTACCGGGAGGTGACAGGCCTCTTGGAGCAGTGACCATGGTGCTGACCGTTCGTATTGCCGGAGGTTGGTTCTACCGTATGCGCCGCGTACTGGCGACGCTATGCATTGGCGTGCTCGCCATTTTCATTGCTTATAAGGTGATCTTTGGCGCCAATGGCATGAAGGTGTATGAGGACAAGCGAGCGGAAGCCATCCGGCTGCAACAGCAGATTGACGACGAGAAGATGAAGAACGAGCAACTGCAGCGCCGGGTCGATGGCCTGCAGCGGGAGGATCCCGACGCCATCGAGAAAGAAGCGCGCGAGCAACTGGGGTACGTCAAACCGGGTGAGGTCGTACTGGTCGAGCCGCAGACGAAACCTGACGCCAAGCGCGCCCCACGCTAGCTGAAAATACCCATCAGAAATAGTAATCCCCTACGGGATGCTGCGGACCGCCGCCACCCCTGACCGGCGGTATTGACTTCTGTCCCGCTCAGCGACGTTTTTTCGCGCAAACCCTGTTTGTGGAATAAACTTGTCGCATCGAAATCTGTGGGGACTCCTGCCTCGTACCTGGGTTAAGGGTGAAGGTACCAGGGGAGTGCACTGTGGTGCTGTTCA
The DNA here is from genome assembly GCA_049520555.1 of Candidatus Korobacteraceae bacterium. Taxonomy (GTDB): domain Bacteria; phylum Acidobacteriota; class Terriglobia; order Terriglobales; family Acidobacteriaceae; genus Bog-257. Next base: position 132,748 of record JBEKPR010000003.1, on the reverse strand, counting down.
TGAAAATCTACGCTGCAGCCGGCCTGGAATGGGCTGGTCTTTCCCCGCTTTGTAAACATGGTCGGCCGCCTGGCGGCAATTCAAAAGGAGATTCGACAATGAAGAAAAAAGTGTTGTTGGTAATCGGGCTCTATTTGTGCAGCATGACCGTGCTGGCGGCAGCCAAGGACATGAGCTGGAGCGGCTGGGTCAGCGATTCCAAGTGTGGCGCGAAAGGTGCGAATGCGGCCCATGAAGCGTGCGCCAAGAAATGTATCGCGGCGGGCGAAAAGCCCGTGTTGGTGACCGACAAGGACCAAAAGGTCGTCGGTATCGACAACCCCGATGCGCTGGCCGGACATGAGGGCCATCATGTGGAAGTGACAGGCAAGATGACCGACAGTGGCACGCTTCATGTCGACAAGGTGAAGATGCTGGCGCAAAAAGGCGGCAGCGGCGGCGCCATGAACGAGATGCAACACTGAGTTCTGCCAACGTCACAGCAAAGCGGCCAGAAGCCGGAGCCGCACTGAAATGCTAACGAACCCCGCCATTTGTGGGCGGGGTTCGTACTATTGCATCCGGTTTGAGGCACAGGGAAGGCGTGCAAGATCGAAGCTGAATTTGCCGATGTCAGAGAAAGAGCGCCACGGGTGGTGCAACCTCTGGAAAGGGCAAGCCACATTTCCAGAGGCCAAATGGCCGCGAACGATTGCACAGAGAGACACGCGAGCGTGGCTATGGCGAACCGCTACAGCGGACGAGTCTCAAGGATGCACATCAAGGTGATTCGGTTCGCCATCGGCACAATCGTCATTATCGCCTGGCTGACGGGACAGGTCCCGGCGTTGGCACAAACTTCAGCGGCGAATCCGCCTCCATCCTCCTCGAACCGCCAGTCGCAGACTTCGGCTCGGACCGCTGGGAAAAAGGAGAAGGTAGGGGAACCTAAAGTGATCACCGAACGCTCTCTGTTTTTCCCAGATCTGGCTCACGGCGACCAACCGTTGACCTCCGGCGAGAAGTTCAATCTGGCCATCGTCAGCAGTGTTTCTCCCGCTACGTTTCTGGGGTCAGCGTTTGGCGCGGGCATTGGACAAGCGGCGGATACTCCCGTCGGCTACGGCCAAGGCGCCAGCGCTTATGACCAACGATTTGCGGCTTCAATGGCCAAGAGTGCCAGCAACAATCTGATTGGCAAATACTTCCTGTCCTCCGTGCTTCACGACGACCCACGTTATTTCGTGATGGGAGACGGAAGCTTGAAGCAAAGCGTTAAGTATGCTCTTCGCCGGGTCGTGATCGTCCGAAAAGATGACGGAGGGGAAGCGTTCAACTGGCCCGGAGTAATAGGGCCGTTGGCTTCCGCGGGTCTGGCAAACACTTACATGCCGGAAGCTCAGAGAACCGTGGGCTATACGTTTGAGAACTATGGTTGGTCCATTGCTAGTTCGGCGGGAGTAAACCTGCTGAAGGAGTACTGGCCGACTATAACCAGGAAGATTCTAGTGCCGATCGGAATCGGCCATGATTCAGCTAAGCCATGAAGGCCTCCATCGCATTTCGACACGCCAGACTTCGACCCGAGCAGTGCTTTGGATGTTCCCGCCAAGCGCGGCCTCCGCGATGTTCCATTCCAGGGAATAGACCGTCAAGGGCCGAGAGATTAGAATCTAGGTTCTGGCAATCGACACCAAAGGGAGGAACTTCTTGCGTTTGGTTCTGTGGTTTGTACTGATCTTGTCGACCGCTTCTGCATTTGCGCAGCAGGGTGATTCTCCGTCGACGTCTCAGCAGGCCCCGACCGTCCAGGGAGGAGAAACTGGCAGACCTGGCGCCCGGGGAGCAGGAGCACCCGGTGGCGAGCCGCAGTCAGTCCGGCAACCTCAGGGAAGCATCAGTGGAACCGTTGTCGATCAGGATGGAGCCGTCGCCGCTGGCGCGAACGTGCGACTCACCCTTAAGGATCAAGCCCAGAAACAGGATGTGTTGTCGGGCGACAATGGGCAATTTTCCTTTTACAATCTTGCTCCAGGCCCTTTCCAGCTCACGGTTAGCGCCCCAGGGTTTGATACCAAATTGGTTTCCGGAATTGTGAACCCGGGCCAGGCTTTTATTGTTCCTGCGATCGTGCTTACTGTTGCCGCCACCACAACGGATGTGAAGGTCGTACTCTCGGAAGCTGAAATTGCTCAGCAAGAGGTTAAAGAGCAGGAGAAGCAACGCGTACTTGGCATCTTCCCGAACTTCTACACCACCTATGTACCCGATCCCGCGCCTTTGGCCCCGAAGCAGAAGTTCTCGCTGGCCTGGAAATCGGTTACCGACCCCATCAGCGTTGTCGGCGTCGGATTTCTGGCCGGTATTTATCAGGCGAGTGATGAGTTAGGCGGATACGGGCAGGGTGCGGCAGGCTACGGCAGGCGTTTCGGCGCGCTTTACGGCGACGTCTTTTTTGGTACGTTTATCGACAGCGCGATTCTGCCATCGTTGCTGAAACAGGATCCACGCTACTTCTACAAGGGCACGGGCACGACCAAGGAGCGATTTTTCTACGCGCTCCGCAATGCGGTGGTCTGCAAGGGAGACAACAAGCAGTGGCAGCCGAATTACTCGACAATTATCGGCAGCTTTGCCACGGCCGGGCTCTCCTATACGTACTATCCAGCCAGCAATCGCAGTGCGAGTTTGCTGGTGGGGACTGCTCTGATCAGAATTGCCGAAGGTAGCGTTGCCGGTATTTTCCAGGAATTTGTCATTCCGCATCTAACGCCGCGTCTGAGGAGCCACCCAGCGCCGCAGCCGTAAGAGCACGAATCGGCGCTAGAGCGCCCCCGATATCCAGGAAGCCCTCCGCGAGAAGGCGCCGGTCCCTCGCTTCGGCGCTCACATGTCCGAATGTTTAATCACGGGAATTCTGGCCGGATATCGCCACCCACGTTCTGCATCGCCACCCGTAAAGGGCAACGGTCGAGGCCATCTTCACAGGTTCGAACAAGCGCAATCTTGGCGATATCGGCGTTCGTTTGATTGCAGAGCGTGTAAGCACCCACTTTCATCGGCTTTGCGGTCACGCGTCGCACAAACTATTGCGATGTAACTTGGTGCAGAAAAGGTAGTTATCGTACGAGCAACTGGCGGGCAGTATTCGCGCTTTTTTGCTTGACCCGGCAGAACTGTTGTCCTAACCTAACCACCAACCAATCGCAGCAGAATATAAGTAGCCGCACAGTGTGTCGCTCCTCCGGACGGTTCTGCCTCTCGTTGGGAGCAGTAGAGTCTTTGTGGAACTGCATTTGGGCGGTACGATGGTCTGACGGGCCTTTTCGGTTCCATGTTTTGGGTCAGATCCGCAAGCCATGTGGATTGGCCTCGCGAAGTGAGGACCACGAAGCCATGTATGGGGCCAGTGAACTGATGCCAGGAGATCTGGGTGCAGGTATGTCTCCGTCGGGGGCGGTGGTCTCCTCGGCTATGGAGTCGCCAAAGTGGTTTGCCGTGTACACGACCCCCCGTCACGAAAAGGCGGTAGCCAGGCACTTCGAATTCCGAGCGATCGAGTCGTTCCTGCCTGTTTACACGGAGATGCACCGCTGGAAGAACGGCTGTAGGGTCAATGTGGAGCAACCCCTTTTCCCAGGCTATGTCTTCGCGCGAGTCAGACGAGGCGGCACGACCCAGGTGTTGTCGGTACCCGGCGTCCTCTTGATCGTTGGTTCCGGACGCGAACCGCAGGCTCTGCCGGACTTTGAGATCGAGGCGTTGCGTTCGGGACTTCGCCTCCGCCGATTTGAGCCTCACCCTTACCTGGTTGTGGGCGAAAGGGCCCGCATTAAGTCAGGATCACTGGCCGGTATGGTGGGTGTCTTGGCCCGCAAGAAAAACAACCTACGGGTTGTGCTTACCCTGGAGCTGATCATGCGCAGTGTGGCTGTGGAAGTGGATGCCGACGAACTGGAGCGGGTCAACGCGTAAGCTGCAGGTCCCCGAAGAATCACTGGAAAAAGAGGGGTAAGTTTCGCTGACAATTCCCCGGCAGCGAATCTTCTCCGGGATGCAGTTCAAATTGACCCCCGATCATCCGGAATCGGGAAGTATCTCCAACGCCGACTTGATTTCAGGTTGGAAACCGTCGCTTTAGTGGTAGAATCTCGCCGCACGGACCCTCCGGAGCAAACCAAGGTCTAGCTGACTGCGCCACACACAATTGCGCCCAGCCACTATCGATTAGGGCACATAATTCTGTGTCGCCATGAAGGAGGTTACTTCAGTGCAGGGAGACTGGTCATGAAACGAATCTTCTTGGTGATACTGGTTGTAGCGACATTTCTTGTGACGGGAGCTATCGCGCAGACCGCCGACTCCCAAGCGCTGCACACCCGTAAAAAGCGGATCGCTATCTTCGATTTCGATTATGCGACGGTCCAGAGCAGCTCGGCCGCGGTCTTCGGCACCAATGTGGACGTCGGAAAGGGTATCGCGGACCTGCTGGTGAGAGACTTGGTTAAGGATGGCACCTACTCCATAATCGAACGCAAGGCCATGGACAAGATCCTGGGCGAGCAGAACTTCTCCAATAGCGATCGCGCCAATTCGCAATCGGCGGCGAAGATCGGCAAAATCCTGGGCGTGGATGCGATTGTCGTCGGCAGCATTACCCAATTCGGAAACGACAACAAGGATACGAAGGTCGGCGGTGGCGGTGGCGGCTGGGGCGGATATGGCATCGGCGGCTTCTCTCACAAGAAGAGCAAAGCCGTTGTGGTTGTGGACGCGCGGCTGGTGAACATCGACACGGCGGAAATCATGGGCGTGGCCACCGGCAAGGGTGAGTCCTCCCGCGAAAGCACCTCGCTGTTAGGCGGCGGCGGCAATTGGCATGGTTGGGGCGGCGGCGCCGTGGACTTCGGTAGCAGTGACTTCCAGCAAACTATCATCGGCGAAGCGGTGAACGCCGCGGTCACCCAGATGACCACTGAGCTGGTAGCTGACAATTCCAAACTGGAGGCCCGCACGGTCATCGTGGAAGGCTTGGTTGCCGCTGTGGACGGAGGCCAGGTCATCCTCAATATCGGGTCGAAGTCGGGGCTGAAAGTGGGCGATCAGCTGACCGTACAGCGGGTGACGAAAGAGATCAAGGACCCTTCCACCGGTGCGGTAATTCGCCGCATGACTTCTCCCGTGGGCGTGATTCGTCTGACCGATGTGGATGAGATCTCCGCCGTGGGTACGCCGGTTTCTGGTTCCGGCTTTAAGGTGGGCGACGCCGTGAAGACGATAACCCAGTAGGAGCAGAAGGGAGCACCTTCGTAGATACTGGTTACCCCCGGGCTTGCGCCCCGGGGGTAACCCCATCTCGCCGCGCCGTAGCTAGACATGGCAGAGGGTGGGTTATAGACGTAAGTGCATTACTGTTTCATGGCCGTAAATTCGCTCTTGGTTCCGCGCAGTTTGTCGTCCACCATAAGCTTCATCGTCTTGCCGTCGGGGCTGACCACCATTCTTGCGATGCTGATTGCTTTCCCGTCGCGATAGTCGGTCTCCTCCAGCGTGTTCTTGCCCATCGTCTTTACCGCGACGCTGGTGATTCCGGGATCGCCTTTGTATGGGGCCTGCGAACCGTTCAGTTTCGCCATGTAGGACTGACCCGTCGGATAGGTCATGGTCAACTCGTCGCCGCTGACCTTGTAGGTCCACATCAGCCCATTGTCGGAGACGGTATCGACCTTGGTCGTCCGCCAGGAGCCGGATATCGCGTTGGCTCCAGCAGGGCCCTTGGCTACCCGGGTCTCCTCGCCTTTGCCGGTCACCGGGTCGGCACTGGTGTTGCTGCTGTCGCTAAAGCTGAACATTAGCGTGTTATCATCGGGCGACACCGTCATCGTTGAAGTCGCGACCGTCTTTCCGTTCTTCTTGTCGGTCTCTTCGATCTCGTGATCGCTTACGACTTTGATCGCAACACTGTCGTAATACGGATGTCCGGTGACTTTCTGGTCCTGGCCATCGGCTTTGACGTCGATGGGTGGCACACAGGTTTTGCATTGATACATGCCATTCTGCAGCAGGTAAATGTCGGGTTTCTTGGGAAATTCGGCTTTGCTTAGGTCGATCTTCCATGTTCCATCGAAGGCGTTTTGCGCTGAGGCCACTACCGGCATCAGGAATAGAATCGCCAGGCCCACAAAAAGTAGTTATCCTCCGTTAGCTAACTGCGGTCTGGATTATAGCGAAGTGCAAAACGAGCGGCGGAGTTTTCTGGGGAACAGGCCTGTCACCCGCTTCTGTATAATCCTTCCTCTCATGCGCAACTTCTTCGCCCGGCGCACGTCGTGGAACTTGACCACCAACCTCTACACCGAGGCGCTGGCAGCACATCGGCGGGCCGGCAGGGAAGTGCTTGATTTGACAGCGTCTAATCCCACCAACATTGGCCTCCGTTATCGGGAAGACGAGCTGCTGAAGTCGCTGGTGCATGCTCAGGCGCTGACCTACACCCCCGAAGCGAAGGGGCTGCTGGCTGCCCGCGAGGCGGTGTCAACCTATTACGCAGCGTACGGAAGTCAGGTCTCGCCCGACAATCTCATCCTCACTACCAGCACCAGCGAGGCGTATTCGTTTCTTTTCCGGCTGCTGTGCGAACCGGGAGACACGGTGCTGGTCCCCGCTCCGAGCTACCCGCTCTTCGATTTTCTGGCTGATCTCCATGACGTGAAGCTCGAACCCTATGAACTACTGTATGACCACGGATGGCAGATCGATTTCCATTCGGCGCAGGCCGCGATCGAACGCGCCAACGGTGCAGTTTCGCGTTGCCGGGCGGTGCTGGCCGTGCACCCCAACAATCCGACCGGTTCATTTGCGAAGCCGCTTGAGGTTGAGGAATTGAATCGCATTTGTGCGGCTAACGAAATGGCTATCGTCGCCGATGAAGTGTTCCTCGATTATTCACTCGCGAAAGATCCGACGCCCACGTTCTCGTCGAATAGCAAAGTGCTGACCTTCACCCTCAGCGGGTTGTCGAAGATTTCCGGCCTCCCGCAGATGAAAATCGCATGGATTGTGGCGAGCGGCCCGCAGCCGCTGCTGTCGGATGCGATGGGCCGGCTAGAAGTAATCGCCGATACCTACCTGTCCATGAATGCGCCGCTACAGTGGGCTGTTCCGGCCATGCTGGAAGAGCGGCACGGCATACAGCGCCAGTTGCGGCAGCGCATGATTGGAAATCTCGCTCTGCTCGACGCTGAACTGGCCACGCAAGAACTCTGTCGCCGGCTGGAAGTCGAAGGCGGATGGTATGCCGTATTACGCGTCCCGGTGGTGGGCTCGGACGAGGACCTTGCCATCGCCTTGCTGCGGGAGACTGGGGTTCTGGTGCAGCCGGGCCATTTTTACGACTTCGCTTCGGATGGATATCTGGTGATTAGCCTTATTACGCCTGGCGATGAGTTCGCAGAGGGAATCCGTCGCCTGCTGGCATTTATTGCTGGACGTCGTGCGTAAGACGCTCTGCCTCAGGAAAGTCCAGATTCCCCTGCACAGGAAAGTGCCCATCCGAAGCTAGTAGTGCGAGTGTGCTATGACTTGCGGGGAGTACTGCGTTGAGAGCGCAAGGACGATTTGAGAAAAACATGAGTCCCATTTGAGAACGGGGGCGTTTATAATTACAAAACCGTGACCAAGTACTCGATTGTCGTCCCATTTCATAACGAAGAAGAGAACGTCACCGAGCTCTATGATCGGCTGAAAGTGGTGATGGAAGCCACCGGCGAGCCGTTCGAGCTGGTATTTGTGGACGATGGCAGCCGCGATCACACCTTCTGGATGCTGCAGCAGATCGCAGCCGTGGATCGGCGCGTGGTCGTGGTGAAACTGCGCCGCAACTTCGGGCAAACCTCGGCGCTGGCGGCGGGTTTCGATCACTCCGAAGGCGAGTACGTGATTGCCATGGACGGCGATCTGCAGCACGATCCGCACGACATTCCGCTGTTTCTGCAAAAGCTCCGCGAGGGCTACGACATCGTCAGCGGATGGCGCAAGCAGCGCATCGACAACTTCGTGATGCGGCGCATCCCTTCCAAGATCGCCAACTGGCTGATGGCCAAGTTGAGCGGGGTCGAGTTGCACGATTTCGGTACCACCTTCAAGGCGTATCGTCGCGGAGTGGTGCAGGAAATCCCGCTCTACGGGGAACTGCATCGCTTCATTCCGGCGCTGGCGTCGGCTTATGGCGCGACCATTTGCGAGATCCCCATCCGCAATGTCAACCGAGAACGGGGCGAGTCGCACTACGGGATTTCGCGGACCTTCCGTGTGTTCTTCGATCTCATCACCATCCGTTTTCTGCTGAAGTACATGGCCCGGCCGCTGCACTTTTTCGGCACCGTCGGGGCGCTAGGCTCGCTGGTTGGCTTCCTGATCGCCATATGGATGTTGTTCGAGAAGTTCGTTCGCGGAATCGACGTCATGGAGGAACACGGCCCGCTGCTGGTGTTCGCCGCCGTGCTGATCGTCGCCGGCGTGCAATTGGTTGCGTTGGGACTTCTGGGTGAGCTGCAAGTGCGGCATTTCCACGAGCCGGCCAAACGCGCCCCTTATACCGTGGACCGGGTATTGCGCTCATCGCACAGCCAATCGGCGCTGGCCGACTGATGAGAGTGAGTAGTGGTTAGTGGTTAGAAAGCACGACCGACGTGGTACGGTGCCTCAAGTTTATGACCCGGATCAGCTAACCCGCCCGACTATCCACTAGCTTGACTAACAGGCCCCACCCCGCCCGAGGTTATCTTTTCATCGCCGCGGCTACGTTTTTCTGGGGGTTTTCAGCCACTCTGGGCCGCGCAGTTTTTACTGGCAGGCTCTTCGCAGGTGGCCACGGCCTGCGCCCGATTGCCCCTCTCATCCTCGCGCAGAGCCGAACCACCATTGCGTTGCTAATAATCCTGCCGATCCTGCTGCTGAAGGGCAGATCGTCGCTGCGGGTGCGGAGTAGCAGTCATCTGTTGCAGTTCTTTCTATTGGGGATTCTCGGGCTGGCAGCCTCCAACTATTTCTACTATTTCGCCATTCAGAAGACGAGCGTTGCCACGGCGATCGTCCTGCAATATGTTGCGCCGGTGTGGGTGCTGCTGTACATGTTGGCGCGCCGGCTCCAGCGGCCGACGTTGCGGCGCATCAGCGCTGTGGTCCTGGCTGTGCTGGGCTGTGGACTGGCGGTGGGAGAACTGGCGGCGCGGCGTGAACTTCCCTGGCTCATGATCTCCGGGATTCGCTTCAATACGTTGGGCGTAGTGGCGGCGGAACTGGCGGCGATCTCGTTCGCCTTCTACAACGTTTACGGTCAACACTTGCTGCAGATTTACCAGCGCTGGACGGTGCTGGTGTATTCCCTGCTGGGCGCGGCGGTTTTCTGGCAACTGGTAAATCCGCCTTGGAAGGTCATCGCTCAACATTACAGCGGAGGGCAGTGGTTGTTCATGGCCGTCTTCGCCATCACGTCCATGCTGGTTCCGTTCTCGCTCTACTTCACGGGATTGCAGCATCTCGACCCCACGCGCGCTATCGTGACCGCCTGTCTGGAGCCGGTGTGGGCCATTCTGCTGACCGCGCTGATCCTCGGCGAACTGGTGTCGCCCATGCAGGTGGTCGGAATCGTGGTGGTGCTGTCGGCGACGATTCTGGTACAGAGGCCGGAGCGCCAGGACCGCCGGGAGCCGCTGATCGCGGTTGAGCCGATCGAGTGAGGCCGCAGATTTAACCAAGGCCAAGCCATTCGCGGACGGTTGCACGACAAATTCCTGCGAATTGTTCGATGCGCAGAGCACTGCTTATTTCCTGCTGACCGGCGGCGCAACGAACACGGTCTTGTACGGAAGCTTGGCGGCGACCTCGGGACTAAGCCCAAACGTTGTTGCCAGCACGTCAGCCGGATTGCCGGCGAGCCACTCGCTGAGATCCATGGCCTGATAATGAGGGTTGTTAAAGCCGATCAGGATGCGGCAGACCTCTGCGCCGGTGTTCTTGATGTAGTGACCCGCCCCCATGGGGGCATAGCCGACGTCGCCGGCTTCGAACTGCTCGATGACAGCATTTCCCTGGGCAAGAAACACGCCCATTTCTGCCGTGCCGCTGATGTAGTACTGCCACTCGTCCGCGTTTGGATGCCAGTGCAGCTCGCGCAGGGCTCCGGGCTGCAGCTCAATTACCGATCCTGCCATCGTGGTTGAAATAGGAAATTCATCTACCGTTACAGTCCGCTGCGTACCACCTCCCGGGACGCGCCGGGGCTGTTGGGCGTCAAGCGGGTACCGATGCATCGTCGCCAGTTCCGGAACTCTACGCGGTGTCGCAGAGAGCGAGCTGTCGTCAGGCACAGGACCACGGACGAAGTAGGCTTCGCGATCGGGCAATGGCGTAAGCTGTGCGACGGAGAGACCCAGGTTTTGCGCCACAACCTCGCGCGGAGTCTGCGCGAGAAAGTCCGTGATACTGAAGGTGTGATCTTCTGAGAAGTCGCCGTTATCGAAGATCAGGATGAAGTGGCACTCACCGGGGCCGAGTCCCTGGATCGAATGGCCATACCCTCGCGGAAAGTACCAGACATCGCCTGGATCGAACGTGTCAACATAGGCCGAGCCATCTGGATGGAGGATTGTAGTGCGGCAGGAGCCGGCGACGACATAGGCCCACTCGGCAGCGTTGGCATGCCAGTGCAACTCGCGCATCGTGCCTGGCGCCAGCCGCATGGAGACACCGGCAATGCCAGTCGAAATAGGGAACTCACGGACGGATGCGCCGCGCGTGACGCCCCCGTTTCCTACGCGTGGAACCTGCTGCTCCAGACGGTAACGGAACGATGGTAATGGCATTGATCTGACCTCCGGTTGCGAGTTGCACTGGCAGCGTGGTGGCCCGTGACTTCCGACTGTTTCATGGTGAACGCGTTTGCTAGGGAGACGGTTTGCCCGGCGCAGTAGCAGCACAATAGCACGATTCATAGGCCTGCTGTGTGAGTCCGCTAATCGCACAGTACAGTCCTCTCACATTTTTAGCAGGAATGGGTGCGGCAGAACTCGATACCATGTAGAGCTGCAACCAGAGGTCACGCGCCGTGTTGCGGGTGGCGATCCCATCATAAATCTTGGCAAGACTCGCGCCGTCCAGTTGCGGCACTTTCCATCGCCGCGAAAACGTATACTCCCGCCTCCAACGTCCGCGAGTCTTACCGCCTGCCTGCTTGAGATTCGTCAGAAAGTAGGTGGTCTGATCCGCCAGCGTTCCGTCGCTCCTGAAATCTACTATTCGAAACCCGGGATTCTGGTCATAGATCGGAGAAATCGGGGGATCAATCAGCACAAACTGCCGGTTGGCGCCATCCGCTCCGATCACCCGGAAGTCATCTACGTGGGTGTGACCAGCGAAGTTCGCCAAGACCGTGCTCCGATATCGCTCCACCAGGCTGTCGAACCGCGCGGTCCACTCCGGGACCCACATGGGCACCACCGAAGTTGCGCACGACGCGGCCGAGCTGCTGGTCCCCGCAGAGGTTCCATCATAGGGATGGGTTGTCGCCCAGCCGTCGATACCGGGGGGAATATGAAACATGAGCCAGACTTTTTCGTGTGCCAGTTCCGCTTCCGCCAGCTGCGATTCCAGCCAGGTGAGCAGATCGCTGGCGGCAGTGGAGTTGACCGTCGCACAGCCATGGCTAAAGCTGGCGGCACGATACTGCTCGGACCAGAAGACCGTGTTGAGCGACAGGATGCGCACGCCGTGCAGCTTGGGATGCTCCAGGCTGTAGCTTCCCAGCGACTTCCAGGTTGCGCTGAATTGCTCGCCCTCCATCGCAAGATCGCGGACCCTTTCCGCAGTGTCCAGCAGGAATGGCCCATTCGCCTCAATGCTGTAATCGCCGCAGTCTCCGTCGTCATTGCCGGGCGTCAGCAGGATCTTCGCCGCCACGAAACGCTTGCGGAATTCCAGCGCTACGAAGTCAACCGTCGTGAGCACGAAAGCGCGATAGTGCGCGGGATCGCTGTCATGCGTAATGCTCTGGTAAGTCCTAGGGAAGTCGTGCGCCAGCAGATCGCCAGTGAACATCACCAGCGCCGGATGAGGCTCAGCCCTGACCATCGCGTCCAGTGCAGACCGCAGCAGCCACCAGTTTGTGTCTTGCCCGTAGCTACTGAACGCCATGACCTTCGATCGCTGCAAGATTGTTTCCCAATGGGAGGGGTCAGCCGCTGCGAGATCGGCGACCAGCGAAGGATCGGCCATCGGATTGAAGTGAATGTCCGATGCTATGAGCACCCGGCCGGCAACATTTTTCCGGGCCGCTTGGCCCGCGGCACCGGAGATGAGCAAGAGTGGCAGTAGAAGAAGGATGCAGGCACGCAGGCGCGAGTTGGGGTGACAATCTTTTGCCCTTCGCCGAATCTCTGCCGCGCATGACATGAGTCTTAGCTCTAGAAGTTGAACAGCGTCATCAGGTCGCCGATGGCGGGACTGTTGGTCGGGAAATAGGGGGCGTTGGGGGCGCTTTGAGGATTGGGAAGATTGTCGCGGCTCCGCGACGACAACGGCTTCAGTCCCCAGTTCTTCTCAATGAATTTCAGCAGCGAGGCGTGGTCCCCGTAGGTGTGGTCCACGTACCCGGTTTTGGCGAACGGCGAAACCGCGATAAGCGGAATGCGTGGGCCGTCGCCGAAGAAGTCAATGGGCTGAATGTAACCCGAGTCGTAATTTCCGCCCGATTCGTCGAGGGTAATGAAGATGGCGGTTTGCTGCCACAAACTGTTCTGCCCCTTGACGGTATCCACCAGATTACGGCAGAAGGCTTCGTACAGCTCCGGCAGCGATGTGCCCGGATGGGCATCCACAATATCGTCGGGTTTCACAAACGATACCGCAGGCAAGGTGCCGTTCTGCACGTCCTGATAGAACTGGGTAATGTCCTGAAGGTTGTTCTTGAGATCGGTGGTCATGATAGACGGCGCGTACTGGAAGGGATTGCAGATCTCACAGTAGTGCGAGTAAATTCCGCCAAAGCCGCTGGAACTGAATCCTTCGCCATAGTATTTCCACGAAATGCCGGCGGCAGAGAGCGCGTCGCCTATGGTGGGAACCGACGATGGGCCCACGGTGTGGCTCTGGTCGGCGCGCAGTGTGCCGTCGCGGTTGTAGGAAGGGTCCTGATTGTTGACCAGATAATAAGCTCCGGGCGCACAGTTGCCGGAGTTGAATGGCTTGTAGGGCAGCGCGGCCAGGTAGTTCATGATGGCCGACACGCCCGGTTGGGTGGAATCGGAACAGTTGGTGTAGGAGGCATTGCTCTCGTTGCCGGAATCCGGAAGGTAGAAGCCGTCTTGCTGATACCAATTGTTGCTCCCCGTATAGGGGTTGGGATTCTCCACCTGCAGCGCGGGCGGAGTGGTTGGGTTGCCGTTGGCATCGCTATAAACCAGCGGCGCACCCGTGCCGATGGAAATGGAGTTCGGCCCGGTTCCGCCCAAAAGAAACTGATGATAGTTGTCGCTGATGGCGTAGGTATTGGCGAGATACGCGAAGTAAGGCACATCTCCTGCAGCCATGTTGTAGAAGCCCATCGAGACCGCTCCCTGAAAGGTCGATTGGTCGGTCAATGGCAACGGTGGAGGCGTATTCTCAAGTCCCCAGCCGACGGAAGTTCCCACCCATGGGAACAGATCGGCGGCGCACCCGCTCGGATTGGAACTGGTGATGCTGGCGGCACTGCAGTCAATCTCCTGCCACATCTGGTAGAAGCGATGGACCGGATCGCCCATCGTATCCGAGTACTTCAGGTACTGGGTGATCGGAAACGGGCCGTTGGGCAAATCGGCGGGAAACCTGTTGTCAGGGACGAAATAGAATTGCGGGAAAATGCCGCCGTCGTTCAGCAGATGTTGGTCGTCAGGAGCGAGCCCGGGATCGGACGCGATGCCATATTGGGTCGCCGGGGGAAACAAAAGCGGATTCAAAGTTGTGTTGGGCTGCGGCAGGGTGGCAAAGCTGCCCGTCTGTGGCGGACTCAACCGATAGATATCCGTGTCGCTGGCTTGATGCTGCACTGCTGCGGCGAAGTTGGGACCTGGGGCTCCGGTCGTAGTCACGATTTGCTGCGACAGTAAGTTCCAAACCTGCTGCGATGAATCGGGCGGCGGCTGATAGGTCGCGAAAAGGTTATCGAAGCTACGGTTTTCGCCGATGACGATAATCACGTGCTTGATGGGAGTGGTGGTGCTCGAACCACCGGATGGCGGCGGAGAAGGCGCCGGCGTGGGCGTCCCGCCGCATCCAACCAGCTGAACAGCCAGCACCAGTGCGAGCGCGCGTCTTAGATAGAGTGAACCGTCGGCCAGCAAGGTCATAATGTAGTGTCACTTGGTTTGAACAGAGCGGCGATGCGGGTCGGCGACCGCCAGTTTCGTGTTCTGCATTCGCCCCACTTCTTGCAGAGTGATTCTAACTTGAGTCCCGGTCGGGACGGCACAGAATTCTGTCTTGGCATTTCCTCAGAGGCCGGAGCGCCAGGACCGCAGGGAGCCCGGGATCGCGGTCGAGCCGATCGAGTGAGACCGCAGCGGGTCCTTAAAACGGTGAGTGATCCCAACCCGAATTTCCGCGAATTAAGAAAACACCCCCTTGACATACCTCGACGTCTATGGGTAAGCTCGCTCAGTGTTTCCTGAGATGTCTAGGGGTCTTTGCCAATGTCGAGAAATGATCTGCAGGGAAGTCTGGACTTGCTGGTCCTGAAAACCTTGTCGCAGTCGGGAGAGCTGCACGGCTACGGCATTATGCTCCATATTCAGCGCGCGTCCGATGAATTGTTGCATGTGGAGGAGGGCTCTCTCTACCCGGCCTTGCACCGGATGCAGCAGAATGGATGGATCAGTTCAGAGTGGAAGCTGACGGAAACCAACCGCAAAGCGAAGTGTTACAGGCTGACCGCTGCCGGTCGGAAGCAGTTACAGGAAGCTGAAAAGAGCTTCGAGCAACTTGTCAAAGGGATTCGCGCGATCCTGCGTTACGCGTGAGGAGAGCACCATGTCGATGGGCCACCGCATTCGCAATTTGTTCTCTCGCTCGAAACTGGAGCAGGAGATCGATACCGAGATTAGATCCCATATCGAGATGCGGATTGCAGACAACGTTGCGGCTGGCATGTCGCCAGAAGAGGCCCGTCGCGACGCTTTGCTTCGTTTCGGCAATCCGACGCTGACGAAAGAAAGCGTTGCCGCTACCGACGCTGCGTTAAAAGTGGACGCCCTGTGGCGGGACCTGCACTACACCGCAAGGCAGTTACGGCGATCGCCCAGTTTTACGATTGCTGCTGTGCTAACGCTGGCGTTGGGCATAGGCGCGAACGTCATCGTTTTCAGCGTGCTCAATGCGTTGATCCTCAAGCGGCTGGATGTTCCTCAAGCCAACAACCTTTACAACATCGTGCAAAAACCGCACGGATATGACAATCAGTCCTATCCGGACTACCGCGATTACCAGGCGCTTAACACCAGCTTCAGCGCCATCGCCGCCTACAGGATGCAAAGGGCCGGTCTCAGCACTGGAAAGACTGCCACCAAGTGCTGGTTCTACGAAGTTTCCGGCAATTACTTCGACATGCTTGGCGTTGAGCCTGTGCTGGGCCGGTTATTTCATGCGGACGACGAGCACGGGCCGAATTCGGCGCCCTATCTGGTTTTGAGCGAGACCTATTGGCGCTCCTATTTCAGCGGCGATCTCCGCGTCATCGGATCCACGGTAGAGATCAACAAGCACCCGTTCACGATTCTCGGAGTTGCGCCCAGAGCTTTTCATGGGACCGAACTATTCTTCTGGCCAGACTTCTGGGTGCCGATGGTCAATGAGCAAGAGATCGAGGGTTACGATTTTCTGTCCAAACGCGGCAACCATGGCATCTGGATGTTGGGAACGCTGAAGCCTGGTATAAGTCCGCAACAGGCAACCGACAATCTCAACTCAATTGCCCGCCAGTTGGCGGCACGCTACCCGACCTTTGACGATGACCTGAGTGCTCGCCTGGTTATGCCCGGCCTGGCGGGAGACCAGCTTGGCGACGCCAGTCGAACATTTCTATTCGGCATTATGCTGCTGGCTTTTCTGGTACTCCTGGCCGCTTGTGCGAACCTGGCCAGCATATTCGCGGCGCGCACTGCTGACCGCAGTCGTGAATTGGCGATTCGGCTGGCGATTGGCTCCAGCCGGTGGCACATCTTGCGTCAGGTCCTGAGTGAGGCTGTGCTCATCTCTCTTATGGGTGGTCTGGTGGGGACGTTGTTTTCCGCCGTCCTGCTAAGAGCACTGACCATTTGGCAGCCTTTTGCGGAAATGCCCATCCACGTGACGGTCGTACCCGACGCGAGCGTTTATGGTGTGGCGATACTGCTGTCTGTGGCCAGCGGACTGCTCTTTGGCTTGCTTCCCGTGAGGCAAATCTGGGCGACCAGTGCGGCACAGTCCATGAAGAGTGGCGCACAAAGCACGAGCCTTTTTCGTCGCTTTACGCTTCGCGACCTCCTTCTAGGTGTGCAGATTACCCTCTGCACTCTACTGGTGATGTCCTCATTCGTAGCCCTGCGCGGGATGGTACGTTCCTTGCACGCCCCGCTGGGGTTCCAACCCCAGGGCGTCACCCTCGCCGAGACTGATATGCAGATGGCGGGTCATTCTGATGACGCGTCGCTACTGATTCAACAGCGCATGCTGGAAGAGAGCGCGCGGATCCCCGGTGTGACGGCCGTCGGAACCATCAATCAGGCGCCACTTGGCACCGGTGGAAGTAGTTCGCAGGTGTATCCGCAGGGTACTACGGAGTTCCGGACCTCCAACAGTGTGCTGACCGCTAAGTACTATTCGATCTCTCCTGGCTACCTGCAAGCAGCCGGAACACGCTTGTTGGCGGGCCGCGACTTGAGCTGGCATGACGATGCCAAGGCGCCCAAGGTGAGCTTGGTCAACGACACGTTTGCGCGGAAGATGTTCGGTAGTTCCGATGCAGTAGGGCGTCGGTTTATGACTGGGGACAAAAGTTCCTACGAGATTGTCGGCGTCCTGGAAAACGGGAAATACGATTCTCTGACCGAACCTCCAACGCCCGCCATGTTCTATGCCGTCGCGCAGAGCACAGACAGCGACACCACACTGGTCGTCAGATCGCAATTGCCGCCGAGCGAGATAGCGCCGGCGCTGGATCGAATGCTCGCCAACATCGATCCCAGTCTGCCATTCACCATCCATAGCTGGCCGGACGCGCTCGCGTTAGTTTTATTCCCCGCACGAGTGGCGACGGCAAGTCTTGGCATCATGGGTCTGCTGGCGGCGTTGCTGGCCGTGACCGGCGTCTTTGGTATGGCAACCTATTCCGTGTCGAAGCGCATGAAAGAACTTGGTATCCGCATTGCCCTCGGAGCGCAGCCGGTGCAAGTGATTCGCTCAGCCTTGGGCCGCCCATTGGCGCTACTGCTTTGCGGTTCGGCGACGGGCTTGCTGTTGGGAACGATTGCAAGCAGGCTGCTGGCCCAAATCGTGTATCAGGCTAGCCCGCGTGATCCCTTTGTGCTTGCCGGAGTCATTGTCACGATGTCAATTCTTGGGTTGCTGGCAATCTGGATTCCGGCGCGGCGGGTCCTACGGTTGGATCCGGCGCCATTGCTGCGAGAAGATTAAATATTGCTTGGCGGTCGTCACCGTTTCGCCGAAGCTGAGGTGCGCGCATGCGGCTGCGCATCGGCGTAAAGCGCATCAATCTCTTTTTTGTAGAGCTGCTCCAGATGGCGGCGGCGGAGCTTCATGCTCGGGGTGAGCGTTCCGTCTTCGATGCTGAGCTCGGAGTGAATCACCAGCACCCGCTTCAGCCTTTCGAACTGGGCCAGGTTCTGATTCAATTTTTCGACGATCTCTTCGTAGAGCGACTGCACTTGCAGCGATTTCACCAGTTGCCGGTGGGTGGTGAACTTGACTCCATGGCCGTGCGCCCATTCTTCCAGGATGGAGAAGTTGGGGACAATCAAGACAGCGGGGAAGCGCCGCTTGTCGCCGAGCAATGCCGCCTCGCCTACGAATAGGTTCGCCTTGAGCGAACTCTCGATCGGCTGAGGCGCAATGAACTTACCGCCCGAAGTCTTGATCAGGTCTTTCTTGCGGTCGGTAATCGAAAGATATCCGTCCTCGTCGAGGACTGCCACATCACCAGTCCTGAACCACCCATCTTCAAATGCTGCAGCAGTTTCCTCCGGCATCTTCCAGTAACCCTTGAATACCGACGGGCCGCGCACCAACAGTTCCCCATCGGCTGCGAGTTTGACTTCCACGTTCGGCAAAGCCTTGCCCACCGTGCCCAGCCGGTGGTTGATCGGATTGTTTAGCGCAATGACCGGTGAGGTTTCGGTCAGGCCATAGCCTTCGTGGATGCGAATGCCGATATCGGCGAACCAGGTGGCAATCTCGCGGCCGAGCGGAGCGCCTCCGGAAACAAAGATGCGTGCACGGCCACCCATCGCGTGGCGCACCTTGGAAAATACCAGCTTATTAGCCAGCTTCCACGACAGGGAAGTCGGAGTTTCGCCGCGCAGGACCGCCTCGCGGTTGGCGCTTCCCACCGACATGGCCCAGTTGAAGAGCTTACGTTTTACGCCCTGCGTCTTGTGCTCAACCCCGTTATAGATCTTCTCGTACAGTCGGGGCACGGCCACGAATACCGTGGGATGCACCTCGCCGAGTGTGCGTAGGAGATCGTCAATATTGGGACAGTAGGCGAGCGGGACGCCCCAGCTCATCATGGCATAATCCAGATGCCGCGCAGTGACGTGCGACAGCGGCAGAAACGAAACGCAGAGATCCTCTTTGCCCACGTCAAACATGTCGAGCGAGACGCTCAGGTTTGCGGCGAGGTTGCCGTGGGTCAGCATTACACCCTTGGGCGTGCCGGTGGTTCCAGAAGTGTAAATCAGCGTCGCCAGGTCGTCGGGCTCAACCGCCCGCGCCAAGTTTTCGATTTCTGGGTCCGCTCCGGCGGCAGCGTTCCGCAGAAAGCTCTGCATCGGGACGGCGTCCGTGAGCTCGGGAGCGTCATCCATGATGACGATGCGTTCCACCTTGGTCTGGTGCTGGATGGAAACAATCTTCTCGTACTGCTTGGCAGTGGAGACGAAGACGATGCTGGCCTCGGAATGTTGCAGCAGGTACAAACTCTGCTCGGCGGTCTGGGTGGCGTAGATGGGGACGTCAACTGCGCCCAGCAGCAAGGTGGCGAAGTCGGCGATCGCCCACTCGGGACGGTTCTCGCTCAAGATGGCGACGCGGTCGCCTTTGCCAATCCCCCACGCCTGCAGTTGGCGCGCGGTAGCAAATACCTGTGCCTGCAGTTGGGCAGAGGAAATGGGTTTCCAGGCGCCCGACTCGCGGGTCAGCATCACGCGACCACTGTTGCGCTCCACAACCGCAAAGAAGACTTCGTTGACGGTCTGAATATTCATTGCTTTCAAGTTAAGCGAGCAATCATCTTGGGAGACGGTAGGTTCCCAAAGTCAAAATGTTAGCTTTCCCGCGGCCCCAAAGGCTGTGATGTGTGACATCTATGCCTGTGTTACAACCAACTGGATCAAGCCCGATCTCCGGGGGCTACCGGATCGTTTGCGAAGCGACTCCCTGACTTCCACCGCCTTGCATCCCGTTAAGAAAAATATCTACCACGGAGTCCGCCACATTCGACAGCCGGTATTCGGGCGCACTCAACACCCAGGAGGTCACCATCTCGTCGAGCGCTCCGAAGAAACAGTTGGCCGCGATTTTGTCCGACAGGTCGCGGCGGAAGACTCCGCTCGCCTGGCCTTCGTGAATGGCGGCACGCACCAGGCCGAGGTATTCGACCATGTGATGGTGCGAGAATTCGGACAGGAAGCGCGTGCTCTGCCGCAGTTCCATCTGAAAAACCACCGCCAGATTACGGTTGGATCCCAGGGCATTCAGATGAAGAAAAGCCAGCCGCCGTAACCGCTGAGCGGGGCTGGGAAGCTTCTCGACCTCGGTGCGCGCGTGGCTCATAAAGGCATCGAAGGCCGTGTTGATGGCAGTCATCAGGATCTCTTCTTTGTTCTTGAAGTAGAGATAGACGGTGCCATCCGCGACGTTGGCGCGATCGGCAATGTCGGAGATACGCGAGTTAAAAAACCCCTTGTCGGCAAATACCGCGACCGCAGCATCGAGGATGCGCTGATATTTCTCAGCGTTGCGGTTTATGCCGCCGCTGGCGTTGCCCGTAACCGGCGAAAGAGGTTGAGATTCCTGCTTCATCAAAGGCCTATAAAAGGTGATGTACCGGGCTTGCGACTCCCGTAGCCCTGCAATTGATCCGCGGGGCGCGAGACTGCGGCGCCGCCGAATGAATGTTCATTCAGTTGTAATTTATAGCCATGGCTGGATTTGCGCAATCGAAAGGTATTTCCCAAAACGTTTCGACAGGCGCCGTGTGGCCACGGACGGCCATTTGGTGTCACAATGCCTCAACTGCCAATTCTTGGGGGATTGGCGTCGTACCGAGAGGAGAATCTTCATGAAACAGATGCTACTGGCGCTGTTGCTGACCGCGTCATTTCTGCCCGCGAGTCGAGCAGCCGACAAGCCGAGCGAGACCCCGCCGCCCAAGATCAAGGTGGGCGACATGGCGCCGGATTTCACCCTGCAGGACCAGAGCGGAAACAAGGTTTCGCTGCACGATTTCAAAGGGAAAAAGAACGTTGCACTGGCCTTCTACATCTTTGCCTTCACCGGTGGTTGAACCAAGCAGATGCAGGCTTTCCAGCAGAACTTGAGCAAGCTGGAAGCTGCCGACACCCAGGTGCTGGGTGTGAGCATGGATTCTCCCTTCTCGAACAAGGCGTGGGCGGAAAAGATTGGCGTCACCTTTCCGTTGCTCAGCGACTGGGGCGGCGACGTAACCAAGGAGTACGGTCTCTATAACCCGAAGTACAAGGCTGCACGGCGGGTGAATTACCTGATCGACAAAGACGGCAAGGTAATCGAGATGCAACTGGACTCGGACGCCATCGACCCCACGAAGGTCGTCGTGGCGTGCGAGACCAGGAAGTTGGGGCGATAACGCTTGCCCCAACCTGTCCCTTCAAAGGCAGGCAAGCTGGGGTGGCACTGGCCATGAGTGTTCCATTGTGATGAATCGTGTGGCCGAGGCGTTGGTTGATGACACGCCGGGTGAAGCGCCCGTGCGCGGGTTTTTGCATCGCACGAGAGACACGGAAGCTGACTTCATCGTGCTCACCCACGGAGCGGGCGGCAATTGCAACGCGCCGCTGCTGGTTGCGCTGGCTGACCGGTTCGCGGCTTCTGGAATCAGCACGCTTCGCTGCGACCTGCCGTTCCGGCAGCGGCGTCCGCATGGCCCGCCGTCTCCCTCCGACGCCAAGCATGATCAAGCCGGACTGCGGCGAGCTGTCGATCTCATGAAGAAGCAGTTTGCGGGGCGGGCTTTTCTCGGCGGCGTTTCCTATGGCGGACGCCAGGCGAGTATGTTGGTGGCCGCGGAGCCGGCGCTGGTGGAAGGGCTGCTCCTGCTGTCGTATCCGCTACATCCTCCGGGACGGCCAGCGCAGTTGCGGACCGCGCATTTCCCCACCGTGCAGACCCCCGTTCTCTTCGTGAGCGGTACGCGTGATCCTTTCGGCTCAATTGAAGAATTGGCGACCGCGATCAAGCTGATTCCTGCACCCACGAAACTGGTTCCACTCGAAGGTGCAGGACACGCCTTGCTGCAGAAGTCGAATCGCGAGGAATTGCCGGAGACGGTGGTTGAGGAATTCGACAGGTTCTTCTCCCGCCTTTCGCCGAAGGCAGGCGAAAGGACGGGGCACGCTCAATAAAAGCGGGCCCCTCCACTCGGACTGAAGTCCTGGGTGGGGATGACAAAGTACTGGTTGGTGACTTTTTGCCGGTGGGTGGTCTCAGGTGTACCATGTGCCTCGTTTACCGGAGGTGCTTCTTGCTCGACCGTCGCCGCTTCCTTACCACCACCGCTGGATTCGCTGCCACTTTTGCCTTTCGCAATGATCTGTACGCGCAACTGCAGAATGTTCCGGCGTCGCTGCCGGACCCAAAACTCTTCAGCAGCGATGACGAGGGATATTGGGCGGAGCTGCGCAAGCAGTTCCTGATCCCCGCCGACGAGATTTACTTGAACAACGGTACTGTGGGATCTAGTCCAGCGCCAGTGCTGCGTGCGGTCTTTGACGGTTACACTTCGACAGAAAAGATGGACGAAGCCGATCCCGAGGACTATCCCATCTGGGGCTATGCTGCATGGAATGAATTTCGCGATCCACTGGCGGCGTTCGTGGGCTGCACGCGCGACGAGATCGCACTGCTGCGTAATGCCACCGAGGCCAACAGCTACATCGCCAATGGCATTGACATGAAGCCCGGCGACGAAGTGCTGATGACCGACCAGGAGCATCCTGGCGGTGAACAGCCGTGGCAGTTGAAGGCCAAACGCTACGGCGTCGTGGTCAAGAAAGTCGCGCTGCCCAAGCCGGTAAAGGACGCACCGCAGGTCCTCAATCTGTTCAATGACGCCATCACACCACGCACGCGGATCATCTTCTTCAGCCACATCACCACGGCGACCGGCGTGGTGTTGCCGGCCAAGGAACTGTGCGCACTGGCGCGCTCGAAAGGCATTCTCTCGGCGGTTGACGGCGCTCACGTCACCGGCATGATGCGGCTCAACATCCACGATCTCGGCTGCGACATGTACACCTCAAGCCCGCACAAGTGGCTGCAATCGCCCAAGGGCTCAGGATATCTCTACGTGCGCGACGAGGTGATCGATCGCTTGTGGAACACCATCGTGACCGAAGGTTGGGAAGAGCCCAAGCTGCGGGCCGAGCGCTTCCAGCGGATCGGATCGTCCAACGTGCCAGCCCTTTGCGGGCTGCGTGCGTCCATCAAGATGGCGAACGACATAGGCATGGACCGCATCGAGCAGCGTCATCGTCAACTTGCAGACTACATGCTGGCGCAGATGCAGAAACGCGGCGCGGAGTCGTGGACATCGCCCGACCCCGGGCTGCGTTGCGCCATTGTCACCGTGAACGTGCCGCCGATCCAGCGTACAGACCTGGAGAACTGGCTGTGGACGACCAGGAAGATTCGCATCCGCGGCGGCGAACCGTCGAAGCTGCGGCTATCCACGCCGTATTATCTGCAGAAGAAGGACCTCGATCGCTTCCTTGATTCGTTTGACCAGTACAAGCGGGAAAAGAAGATCGCGTGAAGAATGCCTCAGGGTGCTCTGCTGCCGAGCCTCGATTTTAGGTTCACCCTATCAACGTTCATGAACCGCGTGATCGGCGTTTGGCTTCTACTTCCGGCTCGGGTACGATGGATGTTCACCCTAGCTGCATCGCCATGAAAATAGTTTTTGCGGGCCTTCTTTTTCTTTTCTCACTCACGACAGTTTCCGCGGCGGCGCAGCAGGCGCCGGCGGGCACTCCAACCCAAGCCGTGCCTGCTCCGCAAACGCCGGTCATTCCCATGCCACTACCTCCTGGGCCAGAGGCTCCACAGCAGCCCACAGTGGTGAATCCGGCGCAGGCTGAACCGCAGCCGTCGCCCACGCCTCCGGACTATTCGCAGGAAGCTGTTGTCATCGAGCACTATCACCAAGCGATCCGTTTCGAGAATGACGGGACCGGGCGGGACCAGCTCGATGCCCAAATTAAGATCGTCAGCGAAAGCGGTGTGCAGGGAATGGGCCAGCTCAAGGTTGGCTATAGTGCGCTCAGTGACAAGCTGGAAATCGTCTATGTGCGAGTGCGCAAGGCCGACGGAACGGTCATTACCGCACAGGAGTCGGCCATCCAGGAGCTCACCCTGCCCGATGCCCCGGTGTACACCGACTATCACGAGAAACACATCAGCGTTCCGTCCTTGCGTCCCGGGGACGTGTTGGAGTACGAGTTCGTCCGCACCATTACGAATCCGCTGACCCCGGGTCAGTTCTGGACGAGCGTGAACTTTTCCGAGAAGGGCATCATCCTCGATCAGCAGTTGGAGATCAACGTTCCCAAGGAACGGCAGATCAAGCTGAAGAGCAAGCCCGGTTATGAACCCAAGATTACCGATGAGGGCGACCGGCGCATTTATCGTTGGACCTACACGCACCTGAAGGACGAGGAGGAAGGCCCGTCCGGCAAGAGAAAGAAGAAGAACCCGCACCGGTCGGAAGAGGAAATTCCCACAGTCCAGCTAACCACTTTTCAAAGCTGGGAAGAGCTGGGAGCCTGGTACGGCTCGCTGGAGCGCGATCGGCGGCAGCCGAACGATGCTATCAAGGGCGAGGCCGAAGAACTGGCGCAGGGCAAGACGGACGACATGGCGAAGGTAAAAGCGCTGTACGAATATGTCTCGCGCAACATTCGCTACGTCAGCTTGTCATTTGGGCTGGGTCGCTATCAGCCTCATGCCGCCAGCGAGGTGCTAAGCAACAGCTACGGGGACTGCAAGGACAAGAACACGCTCTTGGCTGCGTTGCTGGCGGCCAAGGGATTTCAAGCGACCTCGGTGCTCATCGGATCGCAACATGAACTCGACCCCGAGATTCCTTCTCCGTCGCAGTTCGACCACGTGATAACTCGCGTTCCGGTTAACGGAAAAGACATCTGGCTCGACAGCACCAATGGTGTCGCTCCCTTCCGCATGCTGTCCGCTCCTTTGCGCGATAAGCAAGCCCTGGCGATTCCTCCTGATGGCAAAGCCGGCCTGGTGCGCACTCCTGCCGACCTGCCGTTTGAAGCTTTCGATCGCACCCAGATCAATGGCTCGATCAACGAAACCGGGACGCTGAAGACGCATTTCGCCATCCACCTGCGAGGCGACCAGGAGCTGTTCTTACGGTTTGCTCTGCGCCAGATGCCGGGAAATCGCTGGAAGGACTTCTTCACCATGCTCCTGCAGCGTATGGGGATGCAGGGGGCCGAGATCGACAACCTGAAAGTCAGCGATCCCAGCGATCCTGACAATCCGCTGCAGATCGATCTGGATGCCACCGTGAACAACTACTTCGACTGGTCGGCGCCGGAATCGAAGATGGGCTTGTCGTTCATGCAGATCGCTCTTGCCCCGGAGGGTGACGCCGAGCACGACGACCAGGCGCATCCCAAGCCCATCAAGCTGGGCGCGCCCGGGGAGTCAAGCGTCGAGGTCCGAGTCACGGTCCCGCCGAAGTACACCGTCCACCTTCCGATCGGAGTCGAGGTCAAGCGCGACTACGTGCAGTATGCTTCGAGCTATAAGTTCGAAGCCGGGCAGTTGACCGCTATTCGCACTCTGAAACTGCTCGGCGCGGAGTTGCCGGTGGCGCGGCGCGAAGATTACGCCGCCTTCCGCCGGGCCGTGGCGGCCGACGAGGCGCAACAGATCTCGCTGGATAACAGGTCTCCGGGAATGGCTGGAGTGGGCGCCAACGAATCGGCTGACGATTTGAACGAATCTGCGGAACAGGCCCTTAGGAACAACAACTACGAGCTGGCAGTAAGCCTTTTGCAGCGCGTGGTGAAGTTGGAACCCAAGCATAAGACGGCGTGGGACGAGTTGGGGGATGCATATTTAGGACTCAACCAGAACGATCAGGCCATCGCCGCGTTCCAGAAGCAGATCGAGATCGACGCCTACGATCAGTACGCATACAACGGCCTGGGAGCGGCCTATCAGCGGGAATTGAAGTACGACCAAGCCATTCAGCAGTTCCAGAAACAAATCGAGATCAACCCGCTGGATCCGTCGGCCCATGCCAGGTTGGGAGAGGTGTACATTGCGCAGAAGAAGTTTACGGAGGCCGTTCCCGAACTGGAAAAAGCCGTAACCCTTCAACCCAAGAATCCGGTGTTGCTGATCTCGCTTGGGCAGTCCTACATTGCGACCAACCAGACCGACAAGGGCATGGCGCAATTTGAGAAGGCCATCAGCGTGTCGCCCAGCCCGCTAACCTGGAACAACATCGCGTATTCCCTGGCGGAGCAAAACGTACAACTGGACCGCGCTGACAAATATGCCGATGCGGCGATCAATTCATTGCAGACGCAACTGCGCGACGTCAAACTGGACAGCCTGCGCTTCGAGGACCTGGAAGCCGCGCAGTTCTTGTACAACATCTGGGACACTAAGGGCTGGATCGAGTTCAAGCGCAGCGATCTGGACC
Source organism: Candidatus Korobacteraceae bacterium (assembly GCA_049520555.1). Lineage (GTDB taxonomy): Bacteria > Acidobacteriota > Terriglobia > Terriglobales > Acidobacteriaceae > Bog-257. Next base: position 106,527 of record JBEKPR010000003.1, on the reverse strand, counting down.
TGGCGGAGCAGTACATTAACGCGGCATGGCAAGCCAGTGGCAGCGGCAACATCGGCGAACACTTGGGTGAAATTTACGAGAAGCAGGGAAAGCGGGAGCGGGCGATTGGTGCCTACATCTCGTCGCTGGCCGGCGATCCAGCCAGCGATAGTGCGCGCGCCCGGTTGGATGCGCTGGGAGTCAGCAAGGGAGTCGATCACAACGTTGAGGAAGCTCGTCGCGAACTGCAACGGCAGCGTACGTCTGCCCTCCAGACATCGGGCAAGGGCAGTGCTGACTTCTTCCTGCTGATCTCACCCGCCAAGGTGGAACGGGTGAAGTTCATCAAAGGGAGCGATGGGCTGAAGAGCTTGTCCGACGTCCTGGAGAAAACCGACGTGGGGATGAAGTTTCCGGCGAGCGCAGAAGTGCGCGTGGTACGGCGAGCTGTAGTGACTTGCGGGACGCCGGCCAGCGCATCGGCCGCGGCAGCACCCGGCAAAGGGAAAGCCCCGGTCGCCGTAGTTGCAGGCCAGGAATCGCAGGGATCGGCGGGGCCGTGCACTGTCGAATTGCGTCCTGCCGAATCGGTGCGCACATTGGACTGAGTACTGCGCTTGGTCACATCGGAGGCGATCAATTTCGCAGTAAGATAGAGAGTGCTGGACCGGAGGTTTCCATGAACGATCTGCGATACCCCATTGGCAAATTTGAATGGATTCCACCTGACGACGAAGCCCAGATGGCCAAGCGGCGCGTGCATTACATCGAAGTACTGTCCAAGCTGCCGGGGCAGATGCGCGCCGCGGTGCGAGATTTAAGTCCTGTCCAACTCGATACGCCATATCGTCCCCAGGGCTGGAGCGTACGGCAGGTGGTACATCATGTACCCGACAGCCACTTGAACGCCTACATCCGCTTCAAGCTTGCGCTTACCGAAGACGCGCCCACCATCAAGCCCTACCACGAAGACTTGTGGGCCGAGCTGCCCGACAACGCCATAACCCCGATTGAAGTGTCTCTGCAACTGCTGGCTGCGCTCCATTCCCGATGGGTGGATTTGTTGAAGGCGATGAAGCCCGCCGACTTTACGCGGACGCTAAAGCATCCTGAGCGCGGAGTGCTTTCGCTCGACCAGATGCTGGCCATGTACGCGTGGCACTCGGCGCATCACCTGACCCACATCACCGCCTTGCGCGAACGCATGAAGTGGAAGCAGCGCGCGGCAGCCGGGTAGCCAACCTACTCCCCTCCTGTAAAGCAACCCGGTGGTAACCGTCTGGTTCAGCCGGGACGACGAAAAAACTAAGAAAATTAATTTCTGCGGTCTATAAGAGAGCTGCGTATTTTTTTCGAGACATTTACGGGATGAGTGCGTGCTGCTCGGGGACGTATGCACAGTTTTCTTATGTTGAATGCAGATCGCCGCAACTGATGCAGGTCACGCTCACTTCGATGGGGAAATTGCGTCCAATGCTTGAGGGGGAAAGTTTCCAGAGTTATGAACCTTCCGTGTGCGTGCACCGTATATCCATGAAGAGCATCAAATGAGGAGTGCGCAAGCGCTCCGCATTGCGCAAAAAACCTAGGGGGTCAAACAGAATGTTTCGCCCGCGGTTTGGCGGCCCAGGCGAGACCATCTCAAGGGAGGTTTGGAATCCAGTCCCTGTTGCTGTTTAACCCCGGTGTCACATTCTATGCAGCGCGGCGGGAAACGCAAGTACTTCCTGCCGGTGAGGGCCGCCGGAACGAGTTTTCCAGAGAAGGAGATTTACAGATGAATCGTTTTTTGGCCCCCTTCACCATGTTGGTTCTCGCAATCACACTGTCCATCAGTGCTTTGGCGGGAACGATCAAGAAAGACACCGTTACCCTCAGCCAAGACGTGCAACTGAACGGCACAACCATTCCTGCAGGCGACTACAAGGTCACCTGTGAGACCAGTGGGACCACCGCCCAGGTCAAATTCATGCAGGGCAAGAAAGAAGTAGCCAGCGCCACCGGGCATACCAAAGAGCTCGGCCAGAAAATGCCCACAGCGAGACTGTTGCTAACCAATAGCGGTGGTGTTGCTTCTATTCAGGAACTGGATCTAACGGGCACCACCACGGGTGTGGTCTTCGGTTCAGCCATGGCAAACAGCGGCGAATAACAAAGTCAGAGACCATTCTGCAGGGGGAGCAAGCGATTGCTCCCTTTTTTCCGCGCACACGGGGAAGTTCTTCGCTGCGAGAAATTCAGGTAAGCTTGGCGATTACCGGCGGGTCATTGGCTCGATGCATTGCTCGGTGATCGGACCGCCTCCTGGCACTCCCTGCCCGACGTCAACACCTTGTCAATCCCTGGGTCGGCACGCAGCTTGGCCAGCAGCGGGTCGGAAACGATATTCGAGTACGCGCAATAGTTTCGCTCGACGGCACTCTGCAGCAGATTGAGCGCAGCCTGCCTCTTGCCGCAGTATCCGAGTAAGGCCCCTTCGTAGTACAAGATCTCCGGGTCCGCTTCGGCCGCTTGGTTGGTTTCCAACTCCTGCGCAATCCGGTCCAGTTCTGACGCCGGCCGCAGTTGCAGGCAAGCTTCCAGCAGATCGCGGTGATAGCGAGGAGCGGTGGACATTTGCTTAACGGCTTCCTTCGCTTCGGCGATCTTGCCCTCGCGCAGAAGAATCGATGGCAGGACATAAGCGGCCCATTCCGAGCCGGCGTCCAGGCGGACGAAATCCCGGGCCCGCGAAGTGTTACCCAATTCCATGAAGGCCCAGGCGCAAGAGCGGAAGGTGTAATTGCCGGGATCGAGCGCCAGGGCAGCATCGCACTCTTTGGTGGATTGCTCCAGCATCCCCGCATAACGATAAACATAGCTCAGCGTAAAATGGGCCTGCGCGCTTTCGGGACGGCGCTTGACCAGTGCCCGCGCTGCCTCGTAAGCCTTTCCTAGCTCACCTCTCTCGACGCGGTTGGCGATCAACTGTCCCGCGGCAATGCTGAGATCGGGATCTAGGGCCAAAGCACGCTCGTAGGCCTGGTTGGAGCGCTGGAACATAACTTCGCCACCGTCGGAATAGGTCGCATCGTAGTAGCAACGCAGGCCCAACTGCTCCCAGGCTGGCGCATAGTTCGGATCCAGTTGCACCACGTGCTCCAGCACCGCGATGGCGTCCTTGTTCGCTCCGGGATCATGGGGTAGTGCAATGCTATGCAGATAGAAGTCGTAAGCTTCCGGGTTCTTGGGACGAGTGCCCGTTTCGGCGGGCCCACCGGTCACCCCCAGAGTCGGGAGCAATCCCTGACGCACTTGGGCGGTCATTTCACCCTGCAAAGCGATGAGGTCCTGGGCGGGAGTTGTCAGGCTGGTTTGCCAAAGTAGCCGGTCGTGGTTGACGTCGATGGCTTCCAACGTAACCAGCAGATTGTCCCCTTGTTTCAAGAAGTGTCCGGTCAGGACGGTGGCAACGCGCAGTTGCCGCCCCGCCTGCTCCGGTTCGACATTGTTGCCTGCATATTTTTGTGTGCTCGAAGAAGGGCGCACATCCAGGCTGCGGGTGTAGGTAAGCACATTGGCGATTTCGTCGGCCAGCGCGAAGCGCAGAAACTCGACACTAATGTCGCCGTTGGTGTTCTGCAAGGGCAGCACAGCAATCGTGTTCTTGGCAGCGGTGCCAACTCCGAGGCGACGCTTTAACCACCACGCTCCCACGGGTATCAGCAGGGTCAAGAGCAGCGCGATGACCCCGAGTAGAAAATAGGTTTGGGTCCGGTTCGCGGTTTGAAATGTGCTCGAGTGGATACGGTACGGCAGGGCAGCGCGCACCCGCCCGCTGGTGGTTAACCCCGGCTCCGTTTCCCGCTTCAGCGACTGAAGATCGCCCTTCATCGCCAGGGCGGTCTGATAGCGGTTGCCACGGTTCTTCTCCATCGCCCTGCCGAGGATGCCTTCCAGATCGACAGGAAGATTTGGGTTCAGCTTCAGCGGGGAAACTGGCTTGCGGTTCAGGATCGCATCCAGGGTGGTCACCGCGTTGGTCCCGGCAAAAGGTTTCTTACCAGTCGCCATCTGGTAGATAACGACCCCGAGGGAGAACAAATCACTGCGCTGGTCAAGTTCTTCGCCGCGGGCCTGCTCGGGGGACATGTAAACTGCCGTTCCGAAAACGTCGCCCGCAACCGACAGCGGATCTTCTGACAATCCTTCGCCGATCTCCATCCCGCGCGACAACTTGGCCAGTCCGAAGTCGAGAAGCTTGACCTGTCCGCTCTGCGTCAGAAAGATGTTGCCCGGCTTGATGTCGCGGTGAATGATGCCCTTGGCGTGGCAAGCGGCCAACGCATCTGCCACCTGAATGCCGATGTCGAGCACCTCATCCACTTTCATCGGCTCGCCCCGCAGCCGGTCCTTCAGGCTCATCCCTTCCAGCTTCTCCATGACGATGAAAGGATGGCCGTCGAGGTCTTCGATGTCGTGGATCGTGCAAATGCCAGGATGGTTTAGCTGCGAAGCGGCGCGCGCTTCCAGCAGGAAGCGATTCAGGGATTTGGGGTCGTTGGCCAGGGTGTCGGGAATGAACTTCAGGGCGACGTGCCGACCCAGGCGCGGGTCAATCGCGTCGTAAACCACGCCCATGCCGCCACCACCGAGCTTACTGACGATGCGGTAGTGCGAAACGGTCTGGCCGATCATCCCCGGGGCCGCGGTTTCCATTTGGCGGTTATGTTAGGCTGCGTGCGAAGTCCGGTCAACTCGCGGCGTCCATACTAGCTGCCAACCTCCGAATGGTGCATGGTTTCCACAGATTTGGCGTTCAGACAAACATCTTCCTCAACCACTCCATTGCTCCGGTTCCACATAACCGCGACCATCGCTAAGGGCAAGCGTAGCTTGGAGCTCTCCGACTGCGTTGGGAGGGAAGGGAACGCAGTGCGCCTCCCCAGCGGAACCAGAGGCGCTCAGTCGTCGCTTTCAACCGTCGCGAGACACGATGCGCACGACAGAATCCGCACCCCAGCGTCAATGGAAGTTACGACTAGATGGAAGTAGCTTACTTGACGGTGTACAGGCACACTCGCCATTTTCCATCTTTGTCCAACGCGGGAGTGACGGTTTCGATCGCGGAACTCTTGTGCTCGAAGCCGCTCTCGTACCGCAGGACAACATACTGCCCATCCGGCGCTCCCGGAAGCTGAGTCGTGTACTCCGCTGATTTCAGTTTTCTGGAGATCACCGCACCCAACGGTGCACGATTGCGGGCTAACAATTCTTGCCACTGGTCTCGTGCAACATTGGCCTTGAGCACGTTCCCGGTGTCGTCCCAACTCTGAGCATAATTGCCGGAGTCCACCGACTTTAACCAATTACGGGCAGCTCCCTCGGCTACAGTCGTCTTATCCTGTGAGCAGGCGCTCATCCACAGCGCCACGAAAATAAGGCCAAGCAAACAGAAACTTCGTCTTTTCATGAAATGCTCCAATCCAATGCAGGCGATCGGCTCGTCCCCATCAAAACCATTACTTAAGGGCTACAGTTATTTTCGTTCTCTCCTATTGACTATTCACCGCGCTGCTCGCCAAGTCCCTATCGATACGCAAAGATCATGGCGTACAGGATCCAGACCACAACGCTGAAACCGATGCTGAGCGCAATCCACGCAAAGACGCGGATGGTCTTGACCACAATGGCGGGTTGTGGTTCTTCCAGGTGCTGTTCCAGTTCACCGGCGGCCAGTAGTGCGGCATACTCTCGAGGTTTGTCGCGCTTCAACTCCGCCAACGGCATGTGGCCGGTAAAAATAGTGGTGTCCATGGGAAACTTTTCCGGCCGGAGATGGGTGTTGAAAAAATGCACGGTAAAAATGAAACCGGTGGCCAGCAGGGCCTCGTCGCTATGGACGATGGTGGCCACGTTGATGAATGAGCCGGGCAAAAATCGGGTGAAGAAAACCGGAAACCAAAGCGCCAGCCCGGTGGAGCCGATGACCACGATCCCCCAAAACACGGCAAAGTAATCGAACTTCTCCCAGTAGGTCCAACGCCCGTACTGTGGCCGCGGTCCCATGCCGACGAACCACTTTATGGTGGCGACAAACTCCTGTCCGTCGCGCTTGGTGGGCAGCAGCGTGTTTGGCCCGAACAGGATTGATTTCCAAGTCGTCTGGTTATGGCGCTTCTGCCTAAACAGTCCGATCACGTGCGCGGTGAATGTGCCGAACATGACGATGGCGGCAAAACGGTGGACATATCCCGCGGTTTCGAATCCACCCAGCAGGCGCGAGAACCTCGCCGCCCAAGGAGTATAGGAAAACTTCAGAGACAGTCCGGTGACCGCCAGAGTTAGGAAACTGACGATCATGCAGGCGTGTAGCACACGATAAAGGTGAGGGAAGCGGACGAACTCCCGCCGGTCAACTGCCACGGCGGCGACTGGCGCTTTTTGTACCGCGACTGCTGTCGCCTCGTGATCCACCGCGGCTGCGGATTGCGGCTTGGCGTTAGGCATCATACTCATCCTTAGCGTCGGAATCTGTCGGGCCAGAGTTCTTCTCGGCTTGCGCTTCGAGCGCCTCCGCCGCGCGCAGTTCGCGCCGCATCTGTAACGCACGCGGGAGCCACAGCAGGGTATGGACGCCGCCCACAGTAAACGTGCCGATCAGCAGCGCCGTCATTCCCCAGAACGTGTAGTACAGGAAGGGAAACTTCTTAGGATCGTGATGGGTGGCGTGCGTGAGATATCCGGCGAAGCGCCGGGTTGCATCCGAGTGGCACTTCTGGCAGGTGGCAACCACGTTGGCACGGCTCAGGTGCGACCGCGGATCGGTGACCTTCTGGATGTCGTGGGCGCCGTGGCAGTCATAGCACTTGGCGGTCTTGGTGTATCCGAGTTTGGAAACTTTCCCGTGGTAGGTATCGAAATAGGTCTTGGCAATCTCTCCGTGGCAGCGCCCGCAGGTGGTCATGATGTCGAGCTTGAATCCATCCTGGTCGGTGCGGCGGATGGAGTGAGCGGTGTGGCAGTCGTTGCAGACCGGCAGCGGTTTATCTGTCTTGGTTACGGCGGCGGAATGGACGCTTTGGACGAACTGCTCTTCGATGCCATGGTGACAGTTCCCGCAGGTTGACGGCAGGTTCCTCGGATTCACCGTCGATTCCGGATCGGAGGCCGGCAGTTCTCGATGCGCCGTGTGGCAGCTGGTGCAAGTGGCTGTCACCGTCAGCCCGCTCTTCAGCAGGCCCTTGCCATGGATACTCTCGGTGTATCGAGGGATGATCTGGTGCTCCACTCCGGTGTAGACCAGGGCGGCCTTGTGGCCCTCGCGGTGGCACTTGGCACAAAGATCGGGCACATTGGTCGGGAACGTAAGCGATTCCGGAGCGTGCTTGCCCAGAACGTGGTGCGTGCCGTGGCAGTCCTTGCAGGAGGGAGCGTTGGTGTCGCCCTTGGCATGCATTTGGCCGTGAGTGCTGAGCTGGTACTGCTGTCCGACCTCGGCGTGGCACGAACTGCAATCAACCGGGTGCGTGATGGTCTCGCAGGGGCGCACACGCGAGGCGTTCACCTCCGAGTGGCACTGGCTGCAGGCCACCTTCAGGTGACGTGAGCCCGCCACTTCGCTAACCCGCACCAGCATCGGGCGTCCATCCGCCGACTTCAGGCTTGCATTGGCGTGGCAGCGCATGCAATCGGCATCGGCCATACCTTGGGAATAAAAAACATTCCTGACCTTGTGCGGCTGGTGGCAATCGACGCAGGCCGGCAGAGCATTGGCTTGTTTCTCCCAAAGCTCGCCACGAATGATCTTGCGGTGTACCAGTTCGATATTGGCGTGGCACTTGGTGCAGGTGGCGGCGATATTGCGCCGGTTGATGGACGAGTTGGGATCGGTGTGCGGCAGGATCGAGTGCGCCGTGTGACACGAGGCGCAGTTGGCCGCCACAATCAGCCCCTTCTTCAGCAAGCCTTCGCCGTGGATGCTCTCGGTATAGTTCTCCAGGATGTCGTGCTGGGCGATGTTGCGGTTCATCTGGACCGGCGTGCCCTCGCGGTGACACTGCCCGCAGACGAAGGGGACTTTCATCGCCGCCACTGACGAACGCGGGTCCTTGACCGGGAGGATGTCATGATTGCCGTGACAGGTCACGCAGCGCGGCGCCAAGGAGTCGCCACGAGCGACCGCTCGGCCGTGCAACGATTTTGCATAGAGTTGGGACTCGTCGCCGTGGCAGGAGCCGCAGTTCACCTTGGCCAGCGGCGTGGAGTGCGGGAGGTCTTTGCCGTCCAAGTCGGCGTGGCAGTTGGTGCATTGCAGCGAGCCGTGAATGGAACCGGCGAACTTCTTCTGGTCCACGAACAGCGAAACCGTCCGCCCGCCGCGCTTGGTGGTCAGCGACTTGTCACTATGACACGCCAGGCAGTCGTCGCTGGTCGGCCCGGTTGCAGAACACTGCGTTACAAACGACACCGACAGTAAGAATAGCGTCGCCCATAGAGCTAACTTGCCGCCAACATAGCGACGACGAGGCCGGGGGCTTCCGGCAAAGCAGCAGGCGGCTGCCGAGTTTTTACAGACAGCGGTTAGGGAAACTTCCACAATCCAACTCTCGGTTTTTTCGAGATGCGTCAGCAAACGGGAGCCGCTGGCCCGGCGCGCCACGCTGGCAAACATCTGCTAGTTATCTGTCAACCTGCACAGTGGGTCAGTGACTCAGGTCACGTAGCGTCGTGAGCGAACGTCCGTTCGGGCGTTGAGGCGGGCGGGGAGTGGGTTGCCCGGATTTGTCGAACCCCGTGCTGGGCGCGAGCTGCGCTACGCTACAACTGGCGGTGACGATCGTCACAGCCCGAAGTTTGCAGGAGTACTCTGGGTCCCGACGCGGGCAAATTACGCCGGTAGAATTGCGTCCACAGTGGCTGCCATCATCGCGGCTCCCCGCTCCGTGCGGCCTGTCTCGCTCTGAATGGGTCCCGTGATAGGATTTAGACCGCCTACGTTGACTAGTGATGCCGTGATGCTCAAGAGGTGTCCTCTTGACCTCAGAGCGCGGCGCCACGGCTGCACACTCAAAGATCGCTTTTATGCGTCCTTCCCATATCCGCGTTTTCATTCTTGTAATAGTGGCATTGGCATTTGTCGGTTGGGCGGTGCCAACGGCCGCCAACTTCATCATTGAGTACAACTGGTGGAAAGAGGTCGCCCAGGTCAATACCTGGCTCAGCATGCTGTGGTACAGCATTGCGCCCGTCGCGGTAGGCGCCCTGGTGGCCTTCATCGCCCTGTACGTAGCTCATGCGCGAGGTTTGCACTTCGCCGGCGTCCGCCAACGTGACTACCCTCTGTACTCCCGCACGGTTCCGGTCGGGCTGGCCGTGTTCGCGATGCTATTGGCGTCCGCCTCGATTGACTTCTGGACGGTCATGCGCTTTTTCGGATCACGCGGGCTGACCGCACCTCCCGACGCCTGGCAGGACAAAGTTTTTTCGCACGCCTTGCCGTTTTACCTGTTCGACCTGCCTTTCTATTCAGACCTGCTGGGATTTCTGTTTGTGGTAGCGATTCTTTCCGCCCTGCTGTTCTGGGCCACGGCGCGCGGATGGCAGTTGTTCGAACGAGTCCGCTACCGGCTGATCGATCGGCCAGCGGGACCTATCAACATTGGGGACTATTTGCGGTTGCCGGGCGCCACGCGCACGCCGTTCTTCCGCATCATTGCGGTGATTTTGTTGCTAGGTTTTGCGGCCTGGGTTTATCTCGGCAACTATGAGCTGTTGTTCAATACGCACGCCTTCATGACGGGCGCCGATTTTGTGGACGAAAAAGTCACTCTCCCACTGCGCTGGCTCCTCATTATTTCCGCGTTAGCGGCGCTGCCGCTGGCTTGGATGTCGAAGTTCAAGCAGGTGGCCGTTCTGGTGATGTCATGTTTTATCCTGCAATTGGTTTTGCCCGCCATTGTTCGCGCCGTTTATGTGCGGCCAAATGAGATTTCAATCGAACGGCCCTACATCGAGCGCCACATTCAGGCGACCAGCGCGGCCTTCGGCCTTGATCGAAACGCCACCGAACGCCCTTTCACCCCTTCCGGGCAGGGAATCGTGGACCCGGTGCAAGACGCAACATTGCTCGCGAATGTTCGGCTCTGGGACCTGCGGGCTTACGGTGCAACCATAACGCAGATTCAAGCGCTACGCCCCTACTACACTTTTCCTCAGACCGACGTTGACCGCTATTTCATCAACGGACGCATCAAGCAGGTACTGCTGTCCCCGCGCGAAATTGATGTCACCCAGTTGTCCGCCGAGGCCAGCGAGAGCTGGATCAATCCGCGGTTCATTTACACGCACGGCTTTGGCGTGGTGGTAGCTGAGGTGAACAAAATCACGCCCGATGGCCTGCCCGTGCTGCTCATCGAAAACGCGCCGCCGGAGATCGAATCACCTGGGTTTGAGCTCTCCCGGCCGGAGATCTACTTTGGCGAGCGGACCCAGGATCCGGTCTTTGTGCACACCGCCCGCGAAGAGTTCGATTACCCTTCCGGCGACCAGAACAAGTACTCGACCTATCAGGGCACGGGCGGATTCCCGGTTGGTTCTTTTCCTTTGAAGGTTGCCGCGGCGATTTCTCAGGGCGAGCCGAATATTGTTTTCACCGGATATCTGACGGGCCAAAGTCGCATGATGATTTATCGCAACGTGAAAGCACGATTGGCGCACTTGGCCGGTTTCTTGCACTGGGACCAGGACCCCTATCTGGTGATTGCCGATGACGGCAGGCTGGTTTGGATGGTGGACGGCTATACAACTTCGCTCTCCCATCCGTACTCCGCGGTGCTTCCCGTCGCCGGGGTTGATGAGGGCGCAAATTACATTCGCAACGCCGTGAAAGCAACCGTGGATGCCTACACGGGGAAGATGTCGTTATATGTATTCGATCCCAGCGACCCGATTATCCAGGCTTACCAGAAGCTGTTTCCCAGGTTATTCCTTCCTGCGTCAGCAATGCCGGCTGACCTGCGCCGGCACGCCCGTTATCCGGAGGCTCTTTTTCAGGCGCAGGCGGAAGCGTACCGAATCTTTCACATGCGCGATCCTCAGGTGTTCTACAACAAGGAAGACATTTGGGAGATCGCGCGTGACCTCTTCGGCCAGTCTGGACAGCCGGAGCCTGTAGCGCCTACCTACGTGGTGGCTACTTTGCCGGGGGAGAAAGAACCCGAGTACTTGCTGATTCTGCCTTTTTCTCCGCGCGGCAAGGACAATTTGATCGGATGGATGGCCGCTCGATGCGATGGCGAGCAATTAGGGAAACTGATCTTTTATCGACTGCCGAAGCAGCAATTGATGTACGGCCCCATGCAGATTGAGTCGCGCATCGACCAGGACCAGAACATCTCCAAGGACCTCACGCTGTGGAACCAGCAGGGCTCGCGCGTGTTGCGCGGCAACATTATCGCCCTCCCCGTCACGGGCGGCTTTCTTTACCTGGAGTCCATTTACATTCAGGCAACCGAAGCTCGCATGCCACAGCTCAAGAAGGTAGTGCTGGCCATGGGCGACCGGCTGATCTACCGGGACACCTTCGATCAGGCCCTGGCGGATCTGACGGCAGCACCAGCGCCAGCGGCAGTTACTCCTGCTCCTGCGCCCGCCGTGGCGACGGGCGAGAAAAATGTGCCCACGCTGGCTGAGCGCCTGCACCGGCTTCGCGATCAAGCCGAACAACTAACTCGAGAGATCGAGCAATTGGAGAAGGAAACAGTCAAGAAATAGACTCAAGATCGTGCCAGATGGCCAAGAACCGCTAACTTTCGCATTACCAGGTTTCTATCCCCCGGATCGTGGATACTCTTTACCGATTTGGGACTGAGTCAACGAGATGCCTTGCCTATTCTTTTCCCTCTCGTTTGACCCTCCTACCAGTCCCGTGCGATAGTTTGGTTTTAACAAAGTTGTAACAATTCGCCATTCTTCATCTCTCATGGACCCTTCCACACCTGATTTTGTCTGTGGAGCATCTCGGTGCGCCTGATACCGCGTGACGCCAAGTTCTTCGACATGTTCCTGGAGATCGCGACCAATGTGGTCGAGGGCGCACAAGCCTTGAACGACCTGTTGCATGCTTACGATTACGAGCAGATGCCTGCGGCTGTGCAGAAAATCAAGGAGATCGAGTCCCGCGGCGATGAGATGACGCACAGGATTCTGATCAAGCTGAACCAAACCTTCATTACGCCCTTCGACCGCGAGGATATTCACCTGCTGGCCTCCTCGCTGGACGACGTCCTCGATTTCGTTTACAGCGCGTCTGACCGCTTGTACACTTACAAGATTAAGGAGCCCTCTGCGTCGGCCAAGGTGTTGACCACCATCATCCTGAAGCAAGCGCAAGAACTGAAAAAGGCTGTGGGCCTGCTCAGCAAAGACGGCCAGCTCCTCGAACACTGCGTAGAAGTCAACCGGCTGGAAAACGAAGCCGACCAAGTCAGCCGCGAAGCAATCGGACGCCTGTTCGATGGCGGCTACGATCCCATTACCCTGATCAAGCTGAAGGAACTGCTGGAAATTCTGGAGGAGGCCAGCGACAAGGCTGAAGATGTCGCCAACGTGCTGGAAACGGTAGTCCTGAAGAGCGCCTGAGGCGCTGCACCGTGCTTGCGAAGCGATAATTCAAACGAGGACATCTGCTTTGAGTACAGGACTCGTCCTGCTCCTTATTACGGTTGCCACGGCGCTGGTGTTCGACTTTCTGAACGGCTTCCACGACGCTGCCAACAGTATTGCCACGGTGGTCTCCACCCGCGTGCTGTCGCCCAGGTTAGCGGTGCTATGGGCGGCCGCATTCAACTTTCTAGCAGCGTTCTTTCTGGGGACTGCGGTTGCCAAGATGATTGGCAATGGCATGATCCAGCTCGACATCGTCACCCAGTACGTGGTGCTGGCTGGATTGTTGGGCGCCATCGTTTGGGATGTGTTGACTTGGCTGCTGGGACTGCCGACCTCTTCGTCACACGCGCTGATCGGTGGCTATGCGGGCGCCGCGATGGCCCGGGCCATGATCCTTCACGGGTGGAGAGCAGCGCCCCAGGTCATCGTGCCCGGCGGCTGGTACAAGACGCTCATCTTTATCGTGGTCGCTCCCGTGATGGGCTTCCTGTTAGGCTTCGGTTTCATGGTGGCGATCTCATGGATCTTTCAACGAAAGTCGCCACGGCAAGTAGACAAGCTGTTCCGCAGATTGCAGTTGCTCTCAGCTGCAGCTTACAGCCTGGGGCACGGGGGCAATGACGCGCAGAAGACCATGGGGATTGTCGCCGGCGCGCTCTATACCGCCGGGGTCATGAGGGCGCAAGATTTTGCCGCGAACTGGGGGCGCTGGCATTGGCCGATCATCCTGGCGGCCCATGCTGCAATTGCTCTGGGGACCTATCTCGGGGGATGGCGAATCGTCCATACCATGGGGTCGAAGATTACCAAGCTGAAGCCGGTGGGCGGGTTCTGCGCCGAAGCCGCCGGCGCCATCACCCTGTTCGGCACAGCGTTGGCGGGTATTCCGGTGAGCACAACCCACACCATCACGGGCGCGATTGTCGGGGTAGGAACTACACAGCGGCTGTCCGGCGTGCGCTGGGGCGTGGCAACCCGGATCGTGTGGGCATGGATATTGACAATTCCAGCGTCGGCCCTCGTCGCGATGTTAGCGTTTTGTGTGATCCGACTTTTCAGGCCGGAGGCCTAGAGCGCCAGCGATGAAAAACCCTCGGGATCTCGACCTTCAGCGCCAACGTGCATAGGATTGGCGGAATCTACCGCCTCGTGGATTGTGTGGCTTCTACGAAGACCGCAAATCCTACACGTACGGAAGCCAGCAGTTGGCTCGAACGAATGTGGATTATCTGAGCCACGCCGAGCCGGTTGCTCCCGCACTATCCTTGCCTTTCCTTCGCCAATGTTAGGCACTTACGACCTTCCTTTCTTTCTACGCGACACTCATGTCAGCAATTAGCTGCTTGATCTTCATCTTCGCGCCAATGGGAAAGTGCCCAATGGAAAAGTAAAGACAGCGGCGCACGTTTTTCGAGGGCAGAGAGAGACTCTCGTCGAGATCCTCTTGAAAACCCCCGGCATTTCACGGTTTAGGAAGTATGTGCCATTAAACGTGCAAAACACAATTGCCTAGACGTGTCGAAATATCCACGTCACGTACGAGCACAGTCGATCTGGTTGCCTAGCGCTTTAGAGGTGCGCATCTGCCAAACTGTTGGGGTACATATACTTGGCACTTACGTGAAGCCAGAGAGCGCAGGACTCAAGCGGCCCGCCGATCCCCGCAATTCTGTAACTGCCATCCGCAGTGACAACCCCCCCCTGCCACCCATTGTGACGAGGGTCATTGACATGCGCTTCGTTGATAACAGCTAATAGGTCTGGATCATTGCAAAGCAGGTTGCGCTTTCGAGCATTTGGGAGAACCTCATGGAAACACTTTCCCGAAGCTGGCACCTTCTAGGGCAAAGCTTCGCGGTCTTAAAGTCGGACAAGGAACTGATGTGGTTGCCGGTTCTATCGGCTATGTTCTGTCTGGCTGCGACGGCGATCATCCTCGGCATCGGACTGCTCGTGATGATGCCTCCCGGGCCCTTTCCCCACGATGCTGCGCAGCAAAAACTGCTGGGCAAAGCGATGGCGCCCTTTATTTTCCTGTTCTACTTCGTCACCTATAGCCTCGGGATTTACTTCAATGTAGCGCTGGTCAGCATCGCGTCAAACCGGCTCGCCGGCGGCGACGCCACCTTGAATGATGGCTTGCAGATTGCATGGAAGCGCAAGTGGAGCATTCTTCAATGGGCGTTGCTGGCCGCAACCGTGGGCATGCTCCTGCAAACGCTCGAGCGCCGCTTGAGTGTTCTGGGACGCGTCCTTACGCGCATCACCGGCTTCGTCTGGGCACTGGCCAGCTTCTTCGTCGTCCCGCTTCTCGCGGCCGAGGACATAGGCCCGGTCGAAGCGCTCTATAAATCGACACAAATGTTTCGCCGGACATGGGGTGAAGAAGTTGCCGGCAGCTTCAGCTTCGGACTTGTCTTTTTGCTTCTCATGTTGCCGGGATTGCTTCTCCCCGTGCTGGGAGCGCGGCTCGGGCAAACAGAAATGTTGGCCGGCGCCGCGGTAATGGTAATTTACTGGCTGCTTCTGGGTGTCGCCAACTCAGCCGCTCAGGGAATCTTCGTCGCTGCGCTTTACCGCTATGCCACCAAACAGGAGGTCTCCGCCGGGTATGACCGCGACGATCTTTCCGGCGCGTGGCAGCCAAAGGTAGGTTGAAGTCAGTGCCTTGCGCGAATTGCTCTTTGCTATTCGCCTTTACCTTTGAGCCTTTAGCCCTTAGCAGGCGCGACCAAAACAGCGGGAAGAAGAGTTGCCTTTAGGTTGGTGCCGGGAGGGGGACTTGAACCCCCACAACCCTTTCGGGTCTGCGGATTTTAAGTCCGCTGCGTCTGCCAGTTTCGCCATCCCGGCGAGCAAAGAATCGAGCCTCCGAGGGGCGCGACCGCTTTTGAGCCTACAACAGGCGTATGGCAAAGGACAACCTGCACTAGGAAGAGAACAACGCGCCGTAACCAGGAGGCAGCTTTTGGGAAGGCGATGATTTTCTAAGCCGTGCTGCGGGCACTGCGTTTTGCCAGGTACATGGCCCGATCAGCGGCGGCGTGCAATTCGTCAGGGTTGTGGCCATGATCGGGATAAAGCGCTACGCCAATGCTCAATCCAGTTTGAATGAAATGTCCTTCCACCTTCAAGGGAATCGCGAGCGCCGACTCCAGGCCCGACATCAGGGTTCCGGCGCCATGCTCATCGGACACATTGCTGACCACGGTAAACTCATCGCCTCCCGAACGAGCCAGCGTGTCGGAGGCCCGCATCCGGCTGGACAGTCGCAACACCACCTGCTGTAAGGCCAAATCCCCGATTCGGTGCCCGAAGGTGTCGTTCACTTCCTTGAAGTGGTCGAGGTCAATCAATAGGACTGCCACCTTGTTGCCGGCTCGTGCCGCCTGGGCCAGGGCCCGTTCCAATCGGTCTTCGAGCAGTCGCCGGTTCGGCAGCCCGGTCAACGCGTCGTGATAGGCCAGATGTTTATTCGTGCGAATCTGGTCCTCCAGGAGCGTCAGAATCATGCCAACCGCTACAAAGTACTTGGGAAGGTTCCAAGTCTCGGATTCAACAATCGTCAATGGAGAGTGGAAATGCAGAAACATTACGATCGGATAGACCATGCCCCAGGCGATGAAGCCGAAAACCGTGGTCAGCACGCCTGCCGTGTCGCGCCGAAAGTGGCGCCAGTACAGAATGGCAACAACAAAGTTGAGACCAGCCAGAATAACGCTGACACCAAGGTCAGCATGATTGCGGGCAGCCATCCAGATCAACAACGAGGAGAACACCAGAGACCCAAGCAGTAAGCCAGAAAGATAAGACGTCGTATCGGGATACCAGTTCCAAGCCAATAGCGAGCTAGCCGCGAAGGCCACTACCACCACGCCATAATAGAAGCTGTGCGCCGCCATCCCCCAAACCGCAGCGGTTGTGTAAGCCAGTGCGGGGAGACCGAGGATTGTCCCGAGCAGGAGCTGACGGCGAGCGGTGGTCGCCCGCGGCGACATGGAGATCAGGAAAGATACGGTTGCAAGGTTTAGAGATCCCAGGCTAATGGCGGTTGCAATATGGCTCCAAAGACCATGACCTACGTTTACAAACTGGGCAACGAAGTGTATGAGTACGAGGACCCAAGCCGTGAGCCATAGCTGCAGTCGCTCGGCCGCACCCTGGCGCAGAATGGCCTCGAACACCACGACCAGAATTGCAAGCGCAACGAGGCTGGGCAGAACGTTGAAGTTCATGACGAAAGTATGGCGCTGATTTAAAGCTTGTTTAGAGTATGACAGCGATTTGCTGTAACTCTAAGCAAAAAATGGGGGATTGACCCGGAATGTGCAGTAAGGCAGACCAACGATCGTTTGATGTCGCCAGCCGTGGTCCGCTGCGGGAGCGCATCGTCAGTGTGACTCCGAAACGCACCCCACGGTTCAGCGCACTTTGACATCGGGCAGGACCGACATGCCTGGACGCAGCAGGCCGTCCTTGTTGAAGTCGGGCTTGTCACTGCCATCGAAGTCGATTCGCACGGGAATGCGCTGCACGACCTTGACGTAGTTACCAGTGGCATTCTCCGGCGGCAACAAGCTGTATTTTGCACCCGTCGCTCCTCCAATACTGGTAACGTGCCCATCCCACTTGCGACCGCCGTAGGTATCGACCTTGATCTCCACAGCTTGCCGTGGTCCCATGCGGGCGAGCTGGGTTTCCTTGAAGTTGGCCGTGACCCAGATCTCACGAAGCGGAACGATGGCCATCAGGTCCTGGCCGCCGGATACGTTCGCACCTACCTGCACGGAGCGCTTGCCGACAACGCCATCCACTGGAGCCACGATGGTGGTGTAGGCGAGATTGAGTTGCGCTTGATCAAGCGCAGCTTTGGAGCGTTGCGCCAGGGCATCGGCAGACTTTGCCTTGGCTTGGGTGGCGGCCACCGTATTCGGCGTGGCCCTCGCGTTGCGTATTTCAGCGGTAGCCTGTTCGATGCGGGATTGGGCTTGTTTCACTTGCGCCTGGGCGGCCAATAATGCGGCCTGCCGCGCGCTGACCGTAGCATTCGCGGCGATGGCTGCTGCCGTAGCCTGGTCGAACTGCTGCTGCGAAATCTCGCGCTTACCCAACAGTTGGCGATAGCGCTCAACATCGGTATTTAGCTTCTGGGCATCGGCTTGCGCTTCCAGGACCTGGGCTTGTGCGGCTTCTGCCTGCTTCAGGGCAGCAGTCACGCCAGCTTGCGCGGAGTCCATGTCGGCGCTGGCGGACCGGATCTGGCTGAGCGAACCGACACTGGAAACCGGCACCCCAAACTGTGCGGCCTCGGCCTGCGCTTGCTGGTCCTGGTAGTCGGCTTGCGCACGCGCCAAGGCAACCTGGTAGTCGGTGGGATCAATTTGCACCAGCACATCCCCTTTGCGCACCAGCTGGCCGTCGTCGTAGTTCACCTTGACCACTTGGCCGGCCACGCGCGCACTGATGGGGTAGATGTGGCCGTCAATCTCGGCGTCGTCGGTGCTCTCCCAGTGACGGCTCTCCCACCAGAACCAACCCACCAGCACCACGACCACGATCGCCACTAGAAAGGCAATCGGTTTGGCAGCCGGATGCTTCTGGAAGAAGCCGCGACGGTCTTCTTCGTAACGCTTCGCCTCCGGATCAACGTGTTCTTCCTCAGGTTGATCGAGGACTTCGCGCCGTTCCAGCTCATTTTCATCAGTCCTGCTCGGACTCATTTGTTCACCTGTCAGTAATTATTCGTGAGGAACTGTGCCAGCCGCAGCATCGCCGTTGCCTGTGCTCTGGGGCGCGGCTACAGGATTCTCTCCTCCCGGACTCGGTTGCTGTTGCATCGGGGAATCGTCAACTGCTCTCGCCATTCCACCCTGACCCGGATCAACATTGGGTTTTGTTTCGGGTGGGTTGCCCGTGCTTCCCGGAGGAATTCCCGTTCCGTTAGGGGGCAGCACGCTTCCCGGCTCCGCCAAGTATTGCTTCACTGCCTGCTCCGCATTGCCAATGGCGCGCGCCAGCAGTACCTTGGCAATGTTGTGCGCATACAGACTGGAGATGTAGCGGTCATTGGCCGATGCCAATTGCTGCTGCGCTTGAATCACCTCAACATTGTTCGTGACACCTGCGGCGAAGCGATCCTGGGACTGCCCGAGTGCTTGTTGCGCCAGATCGAGGCCCAACTTGGCGACCTCCACGTTTTGGGCGGCCGCCTTCAGATCGAGGATCGCATCTTCCACATCCTGCTCGATGCGCCCGCGCATATCATCCACTTGGGCCTGCCGCTGCTTCAGGACGGCGTCGCTCTGTTGCACGTCGGCTTCTACTTTTCCCCCTTGAAATATGGGAATCTTCAGCGTCGCTGCAGCCGTCCAGTTGGGGGACATGGAATCGGGAGTAGTTCCCAAGACGCCATATTCGCCGGCTAATCCAATCGAGGGCAGACGCTGCTTCCAGGCCGCCTCCCGGCTTAACTGTGCCGCGCGCAAGGCAGCCAGCGCCGACTGATAATCGGAACGGGTTTGCAGGGCCCGCGCATAGGCATTCTGCAACTCCATCTCCGGAAGAGGGTGATAAGGAACGCGATTCACCAGGCGGAATTTCTGCCCTACCGGCAATCCAATAACGCGCTCTAGAGCGATGCGTTGCTTTTCCAGATCGTTTTGTGCCTCGATCAGCGCCTCTTGCTGAGCTTGTAACTGCACCCGCGCCCGCAGAGTATCGATGTTAGGCGCAAGGCCCGCCGCCTCCTCGTCCGCCGCCAACTGGTAGAGCGCCTGGGCGGTCTTTAATTCCGCTTCTGTGGCCTCCACTCGCGATTCGTTAGCGATGGTGAGCAAGTAGTTGGCCCCTACGGCAAGCACCACGGTGTCGCGCGCGTCGCGGTAGGTGAACTGTGCAGCCTTCACGTTCTGGCTGGCGGCACGCACGCTGTCAATGGTATGCAAATCGATGACGTTCCACGAGCCGGTGGCGCGAAGGTCGCTGATGCCGAAGGGCCCGATCGAAGTCGGAAATCCTGGAAAGATCGCACCGCTAAATCCCAACGCCTTCAGGTTGAGTTTCTGTTCCTCTTCGGCAAACGATCCGTTAACCACAGGCAGCATATCGCTGAGAGCGCGCAGCCGCGAAGCCCGCGACAGTTGCGTGGCCCGGTCAGACAAGTACAACCCTAGGTTGTACTTCAGCCCACGCTGCAGCGCGTCTTCGATGGTAAGGTCAATGGCCTCCGCCGTGGCCTTCGCCTGAGGAATCGAGCCGGCGAAAGGGTCTTGATTGCGATTGATAACTTGCTCCGCCGAGGGAAGAGAAGACGATGCTTCCCCGGAACTCTGTCCCATTGCAGAAGAGCACGCCAGCAGAACGCTGGCGGCGATCAGCCCTGTGCAAAGCGCAGAGCGCGGCTTCTTGGGAGGATTGCTTTCAGGTCGTTCCATATTGTATTCAGTGCATACATAAATGTACGACATCGTACGCGTCAGCGCTTTTAGATGTATTTCCGGGTATCGGCGTTGCGCGAAACCATTGCTGCTCGTCGAGTCATTTCGAAAGCGCTCTAATTCCTGTAAAGTCCCACTTCGCTGGTTGAGGGTCGCCTCATTAAGTCTCGTATGGCGTCCTGCACCGATTTTCCTTGCTGTAGAATCGCGTGCATCTGCTGCGTAATTGGCATTTCCACTCCGGCCCTTTGGGCCAGTCCGACCGCAGCATTGGTAGTGAGCACGCCTTCGGCGACCATGCCGTGCATCCCGGCGATGATGTCTTCCAGCTTGCGGCCTCGTCCTAGTTCGACGCCGACACTGCGGTTTCGCGAAAGGCCGCCCGTGCAGGTGAGCACCAGATCGCCGAGTCCGGCAAGCCCGGCCATGGTTTCCGCTCGGCCTCCGCAAGCGACGACCAGCCTGGTAATCTCGACCAGCCCTCGCGTGATGAGTGCGGCCACGGTGTTGTATCCCAGGTCCATGCCGAAGAGAACTCCGGCGGCAATGGCGACGATGTTTTTCAAGGCCCCCCCCAGTTCCACTCCGATAACATCGTCGTTGGTGTACACGCGGAAGTTGGGATCGCTGAATTCTCGCTGCACGATGGCCGCGAGTTCCTTGTCGGATGAGGCAATGGTGATGGCGGTGGGATCGGCTTTCGCTACTTCCTTGGCAAACGTCGGCCCGCTCATCGCGCCGATCCGTGGAACAAAGCCGCTAGCCCCACCGCTCAACAGTTGGGTAATGACTTCAGTCATGCGCAGCAGGGAATCGTTCTCGATTCCCTTGGTCGCGCTGACAAACAGCATTTCTGGCCGAAGTTGTGGGAGCATGGCTTGAAACACGCGGCGAGTGTGATGAGAAGGCATCACGCTTACCACAATCTCCGCGCCGCGCAACGCCTCTTCGAAGCTGTTGGTTGCGTGGACCGTTTCAGGTATCGTGTTTCCCGGCAAAAACAATTCGTTCACGCGCCGCGTGCGGATGCTCTCGCACACTTCATGTTCATGCGCCCACAGCCGTACCCGGTGCGTCTGTTTGCGGCCGAGCACAATGGATATTGCCGTACCCCATGCTCCCGCGCCGATGACTGCGATCTCACTCACAAGCAGGTCTCTTTCAACGAAATCGGTTTTCGGTGCCCGCCAACAGGCGCCGGATGTTGTCTTTGTGTCGCGCAATGATCAGCGCGGCTGAAGCCGTAATCACCAACAGAATAGGCGCCGTGTTGCGCTCCGCGGGATTGAGCCATAAGACCAACCAGGGAAAGGACGCCGCCGCCACAATGCTCCCCAAAGAAACATACCGCGTGAGCGCAAAGACGATGGCAAACAGGAGAAGTGAAAGCAGCAGACACTTGGGCGCAAGCGCCACAAATGCGCCGGCAGCAGTTGCCACCCCCTTGCCGCCCTTGAAGCGGAGCCACACGGTGAACATGTGTCCCAGGATCGCGCAAAAGGCGGCGACCGCCGCGAGCAGAAAGACCGTACGGCTATCGATCATCTGCGGGGACGAGTCGTACAGGTTGGGCTGGATGTTACCCGCCGTAAAGCGGTGCGATCCCGCCAGCCAGAAAGCAAACGCCACCGCGACGTAGCCTTTCAACGCGTCGAGAATCAAGGTCACAATTGCCAACCCCTTCGAGCCGGCGCGGGCAACATTGGTTGCGCCGATGTTTCCGCTGCCGGTATGGCGGACGTCCTGCCCGCGAAAAATGCGCACTAGCAGATAGCCGAAGGGTATGGAACCCAGCAGGTAGGAAACCACCACGATAATGAGCAAAAGTGTCGTCAAGACTATGTGCAGACAGCGAGACTATTCCAGCGGATAGCGCGACAGCTTGGTATACCGCGCGCCCGCCGGGGACAGCTTGCTTTCGTAGAGATAGAACTCGTGCGCGGTCATTGTACCGAACTCCAGCGGCCCAAGCGTCTCGAGTTTGACGCGCACCTGCTGCAACGCAGGCGCAGAGCGTTCACCAGGCTCGGGACGCGGACGCCTGCTGCCCGAACGCGCCAGTGTCAAATGGGGCTTAAATGGCCCAGCATCGCGTTGCAATCCAAGCGGCTGAAGGGCCTGGCCAATCGAATTCACCAACCCCTGCAGATTCTGGTCCGCTTCAATCCCTACCCAGAACACGCGCGGCGATCTCGGCGAAGGGAAGAAGCCTGCATTGCGGAGGCCTAGCTCGATGCGTGCGGCACGCACCGACTGCAAGGCGCGCTGGATCTCGTCCAGTTTGTTCGTCTCACCGAGAAACTGCAGTGTAATGTGAAATGTTTCGGGGTCGACCCAGCGAACATCGGGGGCCAGCGGTCGCATCTGCTCGCGGAATTCGGTGATTCGCCGGCGTATATCCGCGTCGATATCAAGTGCTACGAAGAGGCGCATAAATTTACATCAGCATGCGCCGCACCAGGTCGAGCGCCTGCTGGCTTGCCCATCGGCGTATGCGGTCGCGGTCTCCAAAGAAACGCCGCTGCACCACCTCCTGCTTGTGTCCGTTGGTGATCGCGACATATACCAGGCCAACCGGCTTCTCCTCTGTGCCGCCACCAGGACCTGCGACGCCCGTGACTCCGACGCCGATGTCGGCATTGCAAATCTCGCGGATGTTTTCCGCCAGCGCCAGCGCCACTTCTTTGCTGACCGCGCCATGCGCCTCGATCATTAGGGGAGGAATGTCGGCAAACAGCGTCTTCAGATCGTTAGAGTAGACCACCGCCCCGCCCAGAAAGTAGCGCGAACTTCCGGGCACCGAGGTGATCCGCTCGGCAATCATTCCGCCGGTGCACGACTCGGCCACCGCCAGTTTCGCGTTGCGCATCTGCAAGTAGTAACCGACGATCTCCTCCAGCGATTCGCCCGCCGAGGAGAACACCGCGTCCTCGAGTTCGTCTTCCAACTCGCCGGCCAGCCGATCCACTTCCGCTTGTGCCTCCGCCTTGGTGGCGGCGGTCGCTCGCAAATGGAATTCGACCTGTCCTTGGCCAGCCAGCAGAGTGGTTTCGACATTGGGGTATTTCTTGTAGATCGGCGCGGTACGTTCATCTACGGCCGACTCGCCCATCATTGCGACCTTGAGGACGCGCGTCGCAATGGCCGCCGATGGAGCTAGGGCGCGCAGCCGATCCACGCATTGCTGGTCCCACATCTCCTGAAGTTCGTGCGGAGGGCCGGGAAGCAGCACAACAATCTTCGGTTGTTCGTTGATGCTCGTCTCCAGCCACTGGCCCGGCGCCGAGCCTCTGGAATTCGGCAGCAGCTCGGCGCCCTCAAGCACGTCGGCTTGCTGCGCATTGTTTCCCGGCATCTGAATGCGGCGTTCGGCAAATCGTTTGTACATTTCGGTGACGATCGCGTGATCTCGCTTCAGCGAGACTCCAAGCGCGGTGGCCACGCTCTCGCGCGTCAGGTCGTCTTGCGTTGGTCCCAGGCCTCCCATGAAGATGGCTATATCGGCGCGGCCAACGGCGGTGCGCGCAACGGCTGCAAGATGGTCGCTGTTGTCGCCGACTATGGTTTTGAAAGCGACGCTGATGCCTAGATCGTTAAGACGCCCGCTGAGGAACAGGGAATTGCTGTCTTGCCGGTACGGAGTCAGCATCTCCGAGCCGATGGCGATGATTTCGGCAATCACGGATTCAGTCTAGCAGCGTTGAGCAGTTAGCATTTAGCGCTAGCTCTCCGGAATCAGCTCCCGTCCCTCGATGTCCCAGGAAAGGTGATGCACGCCGGTGGTGGTGGCAAGCACGGCCGAGGCGCCGCGCGCGAATGCCAGTCCGACCAGGTTTTGCCCCGAGACTACCAATGATGCCTTGCGATCACGCGTAACCCGCACGATGCCGCGGCGGCCACTAAGCGAAGCGGCGACATAAAGATTGCCGTCGACGTCGACCGCGAGTCCCTGCGGGCGCCCGAGTCCCCGGTAGAAGACGCTAACGGCGCCGTGCGGATCGATCTGCTGAATGGCATCGAAGCTCGAAGTGGTGGGGCCGGTGACGTACAGATTTCCATTGTTACCGAAGGCGAGATGATAGGCGGAGACGCTCGGCTCCAGCATGGCAAACACGAAGATCTGGCGGTCACGATCGATCTTGAAGATGGTGCCGCTGCGATCGCCGACGTAAAGATTCCCGATCGGGTCGAAGGCCATTCCCGTCGCGACGCCCATGCCTTCGGCGTAGGAGGTCATGGTACCGTTCTGCGCCACGCGGTACACCGTTCCGTCATAACGCGACGAAACATAGAGACTACCCGCGCGGTCGAAGGCCATGCCGGTGGCATTCATCATTTCGTGGACGAAGGGCTTGACGTTGTAATTATTGTCGATGCGGTAGATCGCAACCGGGACCTTCTGCCCGCGCGATCCGGAAAACGTGACATAAATGTTTCCATCTTGATCAATCGCCGGGTTCGCTACCGGGTGGAGATTCTCCGCGATGGGAACGCCGACCCGCACCTCGCCTGGATTGCTCCTGTGGCCATTGGTGGCGACCACGACTTCACCGGATGCGGCGCCTTCGGGCACCCGGACCACGATGAATTGTTCCGCACTGATGATGATGGAACCATCCACGTCGCCGAATCGCACCTGCGGCCGGCGCAGTTCCCGGGGCCGGAGCCCACTGCCGCTAATGCGAACCTCGCCTCCCGGCAGAGCGCACCCGGGATCGATGGAATCGATATGGGGTTTGCCGTTTACGTTTTTTGCGCCCGTTCTTCGTTCTATCATCTGTCGATCTCGTGCTTAACTCATGCGGTCGCGTGCTTGGCTCTCAGCGTATCACTCCAAAATGAAGCAGCAGCTGCAGGACAATCAGTGCGTAGATGCCTGCGCCAAGGTCGTCCACCACAATTCCAGTTCCTTCCGGCAGTCGCTCCAGGCTACGCACTGGCGGAGGTTTAACAATATCGAATGCACGGAAAAGTATAAAGCCGGCGAGCAGCGCTGGCCACACGATGGGACACGTGATCAGCGTGAGCAGTTGCCCGGCGACTTCGTCAATCACCACATGCGAGGGATCTTTCTTGCCGCATCCACGCGCTTCCAGGGTCGCAGCGGGTATGCCAATCGCGACTACTAGTGCTATCAGCAGCACGATCACCGGAGTCCGCGTTGCCGGAGGCAGATGCGAGGCCAACAGCCACCACAACAACACGGTAGCGAGCGAGCCCCATGTCCCTGGGCCGGGGCGCAATCTTCCAGCGCCAAAGAAGGTGGCGACCAGGGTGGCCCATCGCGGCGCCGGCGGACCGTTCAGCCCCGGCTCACTGTGGCTTTTTGCTTCGTGAGTAGTTGGAATCGTCGGTCTCCGGATCGTTCAACGGGGTGGAGATGACATATGCGCCGCTCGCCCATTTGCCAAGATCAATCGCGCGGCAGTGTTCGCTGCAGAAAGGATACTCGGGATCGCTCGCCAGCACGATCTTTCTGCAAGTTGGACAACGTAAGCTGCGAACTTTCTTCATAAAAACGGTTGTCAGTTACCAGTAGTCAGTTGTCAGTTAACGACTCCAGCCTGACAACCGGCAACTGATGACTGGCTACTGACAATTGCTACACAATCCGCGCCACCAGATCGTAGTCGTGTGCTTCGGTGATTTCGCAGCGATAGAACTCACCCTCGCGAATGTCTTCGCGATCCCCAAAATCGTTTACATAAACCGTGCCATCAATCTCGGGAGCATGCATTGCCGTCCGCCCTTCCCACAGCAACTCGGTTTCTGCCGAGGGACCCGACAGAAGCAAATCGAACTGCTGTCCCACGAGAGCGCGCTTTTTCTTGCGGCTGATCTGCTTCTGCAGAGACATGAGCTTCTTACGGCGCCTTTCGATCTCTCTCCGTGAGACTTTGTCTGCCAGTGCGAAAGCCCCGGCCCCTTCCTCGTCGGAATAGCCGAACACTCCTAGCCAGTCGAATTGCGCCTGGCGCACGAACTGGCAGAGCTGTTCGAAATCGTCTTCGCTCTCGCCGGGGAAGCCAACAATGAACGAGGTGCGCAGTGTGAGGCCCGGAATCGTGCGCCGCATCTTCTCGATCGAGCTTAAGAAGATGTCTGCATTGGCGCCGCGTTTCATGCGCTTCAAAACCTCAGGCGAGGCGTGTTGCAAGGGTACGTCAATATAGGAGCAGATCTTTTCATGCGCTGCGATCGTTTGCAACAGCTTGCCGGTGATCTTGTTGGGATAGGCGTAAAGGAAGCGCACCCAGCGCAATTTCTCGATTTGCGCCAGATGCTCCAGCAGCAATGCCAGCCCATCTTTCAGCCCCAGATCTTCTCCGTAGCAGGTCGTATCCTGCCCGATCAGCGTGATCTCGCGCACACCTTGTTCGGCAAGATGCTGCGCCTCGGCGATGACTGATTCGGATCGCCGCGAACGGAACTTGCCGCGCAGTTGCGGGATGATGCAAAACGAGCAGGGATGATCGCAGCCTTCGGCGATTTTGATGTAGGCCGAATACTTCGGAGTCGCCAGCACGCGGGGCGTGTACTCGTCGTACAAGTAGTTCGGCAGATCGGCAATCGCACCGTCCCATTCTGCTTTCGAGAACCGTCCCGCTGCCTCACGGGCGTCGCCTTCGGAACGCGAACTCAAGATGACAAACGGAGACCCTGTGGGCTCCGGCTGCACAATTCCCGCAGCCCTGAGAATCTGCTGCAGTTCTCCAGTGCCCACCACGGCGTCAACCTCGGGAATGTTTTTCTGGATTTCGTTGCGGTAGCGCTCGACCAGGCAGCCCGCCACGATGAGCTTCTGTGCTCGCCCTGCGGTCTTATGCTGGGCCATCTCGAGAATGGTGTCCACCGATTCCTGTTTGGCCGCATCGATAAAAGAGCAAGTGTTTACGACGATAATGTCGGCGTCTTCCGCGCGGGAAGTGATCTGGGCTCCCCCTTGGGAAAGCAGACCCATCATTACCTCGCTGTCCACAAGGTTCTTGGGACAGCCCAGACTTACAAAGCCAATTTTTTTGGGAGCAGCCGCGGGACTGGCCTTAAATCCGGGCTTGTGGAGACGCGCCGCTTCTGCGCGGACAACTGTGTCAGCAACGTCCAGCAGGGCTACAGAATCGGTTGTTGGCTGCATGCGATTTCTCTATTCTAGCATTGTCTTCTGCGGGTCCCAGAGCGGTTGAGGTTGAACTCTTGCACCTGCCAGCCTACAGCACGCCGTCGCCATGGAATGTTATATTGAATGGTCGGGCGCTGGTCCCGCGCAACGCAATCTTGTGAAACCCGCCAGGTCCGGAAGGAAGCAACGGTAGCAGGCTAGTGCGGGTGCAGCGGTCAACTGGCGCCTGGCTTGTTTGTGCGCCGGGACTGAGGAATCCAGCGGAGAGCTTCTTGAGGAATTGGCCGTCCGGAGTCTGGCTTAGTAACGGTTACCCGATGCCGAGTTTTGTTTCAATCTTGACAACTCGGTTATCCAAATCCACAAGCTTGCTGGTGAGATTGTCCATCGCAGTCTCGACACGAGTGATGCGCCCTCCAAGGTCCGTGCGCATGTCGTCAATGCGGGTGCTGATTCCCTCGAAACGCCGATCGTTCAGGTACAGACCGAAGGCGAGGGCCAGCATAGGTAATCCGATGGTGATGAGCAGTTGGATGTTACTCACAAAGTGATTTTACTCCTTTTGCAGAGCGGGACGCCTTTCGGCACAGCAAACCGCCAAAATGGATTCCGCGATTGGCGCCTCTTTGCTCCGCATAGACTTTCGCCTTTGTATCGTTGAAAATGAAGGCGCACTCATAACTGCTGTTTCGGAGAACTCTAGTGCCAACTACTCGTCGCGCCAAAATTACTGCGCTCGGCACCTATGTCCCGCCTCGCGTTCTGACCAACAAGGACCTGGAAAAAATGGTCGACACCACCGACCAGTGGATATTGGAACGCACCGGAATACGCGAACGCCACTTGGCGGACAAAGGAGTAGCTGCCAGTGATTTGGCGGTTGAGGCGGTCAAGAAGCTCGTCGCGTCGCACCCATTCGATCTTCAGGAAGTGGATGTGATCGTAGTCGGCACGGTCACCCCGGACATGATGTATCCCTCGACGGCGTGCCTGGTGCAACACAAACTTGGCATTGCACGCACCTGGGGCTTCGACGTGTCGGCGGGATGCTCGGGCTTCGTGTATGCGCTCAACGCCGGCGCCCAGTTCATCGAGTCCGGCCGGGCCAAGAAGGTGCTGGTGATCGGCGCCGACGTGAACTCGTCGATGACCGACTTCACGGATCGAGCGGTCTGCATCATTTTCGGCGACGGAGCGGGCGCGGTGCTGCTGGAGCCAGCAGAAGAGGGCGAGGACGGGATTATCGACTACGAAGCCCAGATCGAAGGCATGGGAGGCCAGTACCTGTATATGCCGGGCGGAGGCAGCCTGAACCCGGCGTCGCACGAAACCGTAGACAAGAAAATGCATTATATTCATCAAGATGGCCAGCAAGTCTTCAAGTATGCAGTGAAGAAAATGTCGGAGATGACGGAGCGCCTCCTGCGCAAGAATGGCCTGACCGGGCAGGAGGTGGATTGCTTCATCGCTCACCAAGCCAACATGCGCATCATCAAGGCCACCGCTGATCGCCTCAAGATGCCGGCCGAAAAGGTTATCATCAACATTGACCGTTACGGCAATACCACGGCAGGAACCATCCCTCTGGCCATGCAGACCGCGATTGACGAAGGCAAGCTGAAGAAGGGTGATTTGGTTTTACTGGCGGCGGTAGGAGCGGGGTTCACTTCGGGAACGACGCTGTTGCGCTGGGCGTACTGAGTGGCGATCAGTACGACACCACCAGCCGCCAAATGCTGATAATGGAGATTTCGCACAAGTTAGGATTAGTATCGTTTGATGGAGAATGTCGTAACACGGCTGTTAGCAACCTGCCCTTGGAAACCGACCAGGGAGAAGTTCGTAGCGGAACTAGAACGCCTTTTGCCATTTGCAGAATCCGAAAACCGCCTCACTCACTTCGTACCACGTTTAAACTCCCGGAAGACTCAATACCACGAAGCGTTGAACGAGTTGCGAGTGGCGTATTTTTTCCATCACAATGGTTTTCCGATTATCCAGTGGGAACCGCGGGGCGCAAGCGGCAAAGTTGGGGAATGCGTGATTGGAACACCTGAAGGTAAGAACGTGTTCGTAGAAGTGAAGAGCCCAGGATGGGAAGGCGAACTCGACGCTGAAGAACGGAAATCTGGGCGCACGAAATTACCAAAGTACCATGGCCCCGGCGGTGGTGGGGCAGTCGCACCTTACATAGGTCATCTGAAGGAGTGCGTTTCCCGGGCGTATCCTAAGTTCGCGCCTACGGCGGCAAACCTGCTGGTCGTCGCGGATGACTTTTTTATCCCGCTGGCCTTCACTGAAATAGCCGACGCTGCTCTTTACGACAAAGCCGATCAATCCGGCGACGAACTGGGTATCTTTGGGTCTCGCAAATACGAGAACGTCGGCGGTATCGGCATCTTTGACACGGATTCCGAAGCAACGGTTGAGTACACGCTTCAAGTCTTCCGTAACCCATTCGCGTTGCCTCAGACTGCACTGCCAGATTCGATCGGCTCCCGCAGCGGAGTGAAGTACGTTGTATAAATGAACGATCCAACGGTATGAGGAAAGATCTCGAAGTGCGGCAACGCGAGATGCGCGAGAAGATAGGCCAGGAGAAGCCCGCGAAGACACAAGAGGTGCTAAAGCAGATCAAGACAGCTCCCGCTGCAACCGACGATGAGGTTATCGCGCTGTATCGACTCATCGGTGATCTAAAGGGTCAATTGGATCCGTCGGCAATCTTCATGTTGCAGATAGACGTGACTGTCAGGCACTACAATGCCAACAAGAAACCAGAAGATGCAGAGATGACAACCGCTGACGCTCTCCTGCTAGGTTTGAGTAGGCGGACTAGCAGTTGACCGTCTGCTCATTCTGCCTGCCACCAAAAATCGACTCAGCCAAGTTACTTCGCCTTGATCTTCTCCCGCTCCTTTGCTGCGTCCAGCGGGCGCACCGGCTCGGTCATGCGCGCAGGATCAAGAATCTCCTTGATCTGCTCTTCGCTCAGATCGCCGCGCTCACGGGCAATCTCAATGATGGACTTGCCGGTCTTCACCGACTCCTTGGCAATCTCCGCCGCTTTGGCGTAACCGATGTACGGATTCAGCGCCGTAGCCAGCGACACCGTGCTCTGCACGTAAAGATCGGTGCGTTTCTGGTTGACCGTGATGCCCTTGATACAGAACTCGGTGAGCTGCCGCAGCATGTTGGTCATGATGGTGATCGAGGTGAGCACGCTGTAAGCCATCGTCGGCATCATGACGTTAAGCTCGAGCTGGCCGGCTTGCACCGCGAGCGCGACCGTCGTGTCATAGCCGACAACTTGGAACGAAACCATCGCCGCCAACTCCGCCATCACCGGATTGATCTTGCCCGGCATGATGGACGAACCGGGCTGTAGCGCGGGCAGGTTGATTTCCGCCAGGCCAGTGTTCGGGCCCGACGACAGCAGGCGCAGGTCGTTGGAGATGCGAATTACCTCCAGCGCCAGGTTGCGCAGCGCCGAGCTGACCGACGACATCGCCAGGTTCGACTGCATGGCATAGCGCATGTCATCCACGACGTGCAGCTTTTGTCCCGAGATGCGCGCCAGGTTGGCAATCGCCTTCTCACGATAGTCGGGATGGGTGTTAATGCCGGTGCCCACCGCTGAGCCGCCGAGTCCAACCTCGCGCAATAGCTCCGACTGTTGCTCGATGGATTTCTTTGCGCGTTTGATTGCACCCGCGTAAGCGTGAAACTCCTGGCCCAGCCGCATGGGTACCGCGTCCATCATGTGGGTGCGGCCCGACTTCAGGATGCCGTGAAACTCTTTGCCCTTTTCCACCAGCGCGGCAATCAGGCCATCGAGTACCGAATACGACTTCTCCAATTCGAGCAGCGCGGCGAGGCGCATCGCGGTGGGGAAGACGTCGTTGGTCGATTGGCCGTAGTTGACGTGATCGTTGGGATGGACGTGCTTGTACTCGCCCAGCTTGCCGCCCAGCAACTCGGAGGCGCGGTTGGCGATGACCTCGTTGCTGTTCATGTGGAAGCTGACGCCCGCGCCCGCTTGGAAGACATCGACCACGAACTCCTGGTCCCACTTGCCCTGCTGCACTTCCTTGGCGGCCTGGATGATGGCGTTGGCCGTCTTCTCATCGACCAAACCGATCTCGCGATTGGCGAGCGCCGCCGCTTCCTTCACCATCGCGATAGCGCGGATTAGAGACGGGTGCGCGCGCAATCCGCTGATGGGAAAGTTTTCGACCGCACGGGCAGTTTGAATGCCGTAGTAAACGTCGGCGGGAATTTCTTTGGTGCCGAGAGAATCTTTTTCGGTGCGGGTGCGGGAGATAGTCGTGGCGGGCATATAGCGCTTCCTCGATAGAAGATGATCGTTCGAGGAGAGAAGTCGCACATTTCCTTCTCGAGCTTCGATTACGTAACGTGTTAGAAGTTGTAATGCGTCAGAACCCAGTTCCCGTCTGGCTGCTTTTGAAAGGTTAATCCGCTGTTGCCTCTGACGGAATCCCGCCCCAACAGCGCACGCGCAGCCTCATTAAGGTCGACGTGCCACGTGAACCGCGCCTCTGCAATGGTTTCAGTCTCCAGTAGCAAGTCGGTAACTTCATCGACCGCAAAGTGCCCACCGACAAGCGAAGTGGAATTGGGACGGAAAAGGGAAGTCAACTTGTCTGAGAATGAGTAGGTGAATCTCCGAACTGAGATGCTCCCGCACGGACCCGTGCCGACAAAAGTGGCACTCGGGAGCCCAAAAAAGATAGGGGCGAGAGGATCGAACGGGTAGGGTCCGGTCAGACTGACCTTCTTCCCGAGACAGCTGAACTTGTATGCCCCTCCATACTGCCAGGGTTCCCCCGTAATGAGCAAACCCATGGTCACGTTGCCGTCCTGGGCCACTGTACCATGGAGTTGGCCCGAATTGTGCTTCTCGCCTTCTCCCCGCCTCACCGCATCATACGTGTACTCCCCGGAAAACTCCGGCCGATCCGGTACCATCGATATGTCAATTGAGTACGTCTGCTTTGAAAAGTTGACGGGTTCAGGAAAATCAAAATTGCCCCGGTATTCACCCGCTACATTAGGGTAGGTGAGGGTCTCAACAGTCTGGTTCACGAAACCCGCCTTGAAGAGTCTCTGTATCGTTGACCTTACATCATTCGCTCCGTATTGGCCGACAGAATAATCATCGTATGTCCAGACACGCATGTTTTGGGCTAGTGGGGCAAAGTCAACACTGTAGGAGTCATTCTTAGTGACATCGATTCTCGACTTCAACATGGTCTTGGCGGACGCGGTTGTCAGATTCTTGGTTTGAGATGAATCACATCCCACGCCCAATAGAAGAAGCAGCGTTGCGCTGAGTAATAAGCTTGCAGTTCCTGGCCGAAGCATACACTTATTTCTCCTCACTAGATTAGGATGGCGCTACCCGAGTGTTACCCGATCTCCACCAACTCCGCAATCTTCGCCTGCCACTCCTTCGGGCCGGAGTCGTGCACGGAGTTGCCGTTCACGTCCACGGCAACCGTGACCGGCATGTCCTCGACCTCGAATTCGTAGATGGCTTCCATGCCGAGATCGGCGAAGCCCAGCACGCGCGACTTTTTGATGGCCTTCGAGACCAGGTAAGCTGCGCCGCCCACCGCCATCAGGAACACCGCTTTGTAATCGCGAATGGCGGAGATGCCCTCAGGCCCACGTTCCGATTTGCCCACCATGCCGAGCAGGCCAGTCTCCTTCAGCATCTGACGCGTGAACTTGTCCATGCGTGTGGCCGTTGTAGGACCGGCAGGCCCGACAACTTCATCCCTCACCGGATCGACTGGCCCGACGTAATAGATGAAACGATTGGTGAAGTCCACCGGAAGCTGTTCGCCGCGCTTGAGCATGTCGGTCATCCGCTTATGCGCGGCATCGCGACCGGTGAGCAGCTTGCCGCTAAGCAGAATCACCTCGCCGATCTTCCATGTCGCCACTTCTTCGCGAGTGACGGTGTCGAGGTTGACGCGGCGCGCGCCTGCGGGATTGTAGGTCAACGTCGGCCAATCCTTCAGCGACGGGGGTTTCAGGGCGACCGCCCCCGAGCCGTCTAGCACAAAGTGAGCATGGCGTGTAGCCGCGCAGTTCGGGATCATGGCTACGGGCAGGTTCGCGGCGTGCGTGGGATAGTCCTTCACTTTCACATCGAGCACGGTGGTCAGGCCGCCCAATCCCTGCGCGCCGATGCCCAGCGCATTGATCTTCTTGTACAACTCGACGCGCAACTCCTCGGCACGGTTCTTCGGCCCGCGGGCAATCAGTTCATGGATGTCAATCGGCTCCATCAGAGCTTCCTTGGCCAGTAGCATGGCCTTTTCCGCGGTGCCGCCGATGCCAATGCCGATAATCCCCGGAGGACACCAGCCTGAGCCCATCGTAGGCACCGTCTTGAGCACCCATTCGACGATGGAGTCGGAGGGATTCAACATGACGAACTTTGACTTGGCTTCCGAGCCGCCGCCCTTTGCGGCCACGATGACGTCAACTTTGTCGCCCGGAACGAGCGTCATGTTCACGACCGCCGGAGTGTTGTCCTTGGTGTTCTTGCGTTCCCCCGCCGGATC
The DNA here is from genome assembly GCA_049520555.1 of Candidatus Korobacteraceae bacterium. GTDB lineage: Bacteria > Acidobacteriota > Terriglobia > Terriglobales > Acidobacteriaceae > Bog-257. The sequence goes on along the minus strand of JBEKPR010000003.1, from coordinate 72,748 downwards.
GGCCAGCACGCTGGCGCGCAGCTTGTTGTCGGGGTGGAGATAGGCGCGGCGCACGCCTTCGTTGACCATGTCCTCCACGCTCATGGTCGCGTCCCACTGCACCTTCATGCCAACTTTCAGGAAGACCGTTACGATGCCGGTGTCCTGACAAATCGGCCGGTGGCCTTCGGCGCACATACGCGAATTGATCAGGATCTGCGCCATCGCGTCCCGAGCGGCGGGCGACTGTTCTTTTTCATACGCGCGCGCCAGGCCCTGAATGAAATCGACCGGGTGATAGTAGGAAATGTATTGCAGAGCATCGGCAACGCTCTGGATAAGATCGTCTTGCTTGATAACTGTCATTACGCCTCGCTGTAGAAAAAAATGTAAGATTCCGGGCAAGCACCAACGTTAATTATAAGAACACAGATGCGTGACACCTAGGGAATTCAATGTGAGCGCAGGAATCCGCATTCCCCAAATGTGGGATATAAGCACGCAGCACTCAGCATTCAGCCGTCAGCCAATTAAGATCTTCCGCGAAAAGGAGACCCCTGCATGATCCCTTGTTGCAGTTCCTTCTTGGCTATTCTGAGTGCTGAGTGCCGAATGCTGAGTGCTGCCCTTCAAACCAGCTTCCCGTACATTGACGTGTAGTTCAGTCCAATCTCACCGCAACTGCCTTGCTCCACCGAATAAACAATGCAGGAGTTGAACGGGCGCGAGTAAATATGCAGGCTCACGGCGCGCCGGCCGCATTCGCGGGGATTGCAGACGTCATGCACTGGATTCAGCGGATCCACCGCCACCGGATTGGCGGGCGTGATCTCGACGACATTGGTAGGAACGATGTGGCAACGATGCGCAGCGAGGTCCTCGGAGAGGAGACGAAAGTTCTGCACCGTCAGACGGCCGATGGGCGCAGCCATCCAGCAATTCTGCCCCTGGTGATTGTGAATGGAGCTACCCATGCCGACTTCCCAGCAGATCGCCAGCAATTCGTAAAGGCCGGTCTTGTCAATCAGGTTACGGGTATAGTGCTGCGCATTCCAGAACAGATAGGGCTTCAGCGATTCCGGATCAACCGCATTCTCTCGCAAATATTGCAGCGTGCCGTTGACTCCTGTGAAGTCATCCTCCTTGAGCTGCCGCAGCCCGTCGATGAAGTGCTGCACTGGAATTGTGTGCGTTACCCGATCTGCTGACGTAGCCATTTCCGAGGCGACCTCCTTCTGGGACGAACCGCTTATTCTAACCCGGTTTAAGCCGTTCGAGTCCTGCGACCCTGCGCCGGTGCAGGAAATTTTTGCGTCCCGAAAGGTTTCTGGAAATCCAATGCGCTACAAAGCGGCTCCAAGTCTATAATGAGCGCAAGTACCACCCCGGCAAGGTGGCTCAGCGTTCGGCACTGGAGTATTCCATGAAGTCACGCCCTCTCGCCGTTGCAACCGCAATGCTGCTGAGTGTCCTCCTCGCGGTTCCTTCGTTCGCGCAGAACACCACGCAAACTCAAGAGCCGTCAGCGCAGGCACCCAGCAACCCACAAGATCAAACTCAATCCGCGGCAGAGACCAGCCCTAACCCGGCGGCTACCGCCGGCAACACGTCAACTCCAGCCTCGACCCAGGACGCGTCGAAAGCCACTCACGATAAGGGCAAGAACGACATCGACGACATCGGCAATCGCAAGGTCGGTTCCGGCAAGGGCATTGGCGATTGGTACGGATACGACACCGAGATCAAGATGGGCAAGCAGTACGCCATGATGGTCGAGTCGAGTGCGCGGATGGTCCAAGACCCGGTGGTGGTTGAGTACGTGAACCGCATCGGCCAGAACCTGGTTCGCAACTCCGACGCAAAAGTGCCGTTCACCATCAAGGTTGTCGACTCTGACGACATCAACGCCTTTGCTTTGCCGGGCGGATTCTTTTATGTCAACAGCGGCCTGATCCTCGCTGCCGACGATGAAGCCGAACTAGCTGGCGTAATGGCGCACGAAATTGCGCACGTTTGCGCCCGCCATGCCACCCGCGAGATGACCCGCGCAAACTATGCGAGCATGGCGTCGATTCCATTGATCTTTGTGGGGAGCTGGGGCCTGTATGAAGGCGCGAGTCTGGCCTTGAATCTGGCGCTGCCCCTGACTTTTATGAAGTTCTCGCGCGGCTTCGAAGCGGAAGCCGATTACTTGGGCGTGCAGTATATGTACAAGGCCGGCTATGACCCCCAGTCCTTCGTCTCTTTCTTCGAGAAGGTCAGGGCGCAGGAGAAGAAGAAGCCGGGTACACTTGCCAAGGCGTTCGCTTCTCATCCGCCAACTCCCGATCGAATTCTCAAGACCCAGGAAGAGATACGCACGGTCCTTCCCGCGCGCCCGGAATATATCGTCAACACGTCTGAGTTTAATGAGGTGAAGGCTCGATTGGCGGCATTGCAGAATCGCAAGAAGGGCATCGAAGAGAAGGACAACACCAAGCCTTCGCTGCGGCGTACTCAAACCGCCGACAACAAGGGCAAAGATGGCAAAGATGGCGACGATCGTCCGACCCTGCAACGGCGCGACGATGACTTCATCGCCAGCACGGGTCAACAATAGCCTGTTCAAGTCTTGCTCGACCGGCGGCCGCGTGCCGCCGGTTTTGCTTTTGGGGTGATGTGCGTGCCCCGGATTCCCTTTGAGGATAGTTTTGTTGTCCGCAAACGTTATTTCTGTATCAGTTCAAATACCGGATAATTTGCGGCAATGCTTGCAAAACGCTCAGCGGGCGAACCGGCAGGCACAGGGAAGTAGCGCTGCACGGTGGTCTTGAAGCTGTCCAGATAAGCTTTCAGCAATGCGGGCTTCTCGTTACCGGCAACCGGCCGCAAGCGATAGGTCTGTCGCGATCGCCCTTTCCTGAGCACAATCTCACCTGCCGCTTCCGCGTTGCGAACCCACTGGGTGCGACCGCGAGGCGCAACCAGAAATCGCTTGCCGCCAGTCTCCAATAGATCAACCGGAGTAGAGTACAGCCGCCCGCTTTTCCGCCCTCGGACCTGGAGCAGGTAATTATGTTTCATTCCAAAGCCGAGGCCGAGCAGGAATCCGAACAACCGATTGAAGGCGCGTTCCACCGTGGTCGGTGGCTGGAAGACTGGAGTGCTGGGATTAGTTGCCATGGGCCTATTTTACCCGGCCCTCGCCCGGAGGTTGCAGAGTGCGAAAGGTGCTCCGCGGAACTCGCGGGAGCTGGCCGAATACAAAAGGGGCGTTCGAAATGAGCGCCCTTCTACGTTCAGAACCACATTGTTCCCGCAGCTACGAAGCGACTCCCTCGCACCGGCAACTATGCGGCCTTGCTGCCCGATGCGACGGTGATTGGGTTGGTGGCTGCCGAACTGTCCGGCTCGGAGCGGACCATCTTCATTTCCGCCCAGTCGTAAGCAAATTCCTTGCCACAATCCAGGCAGACGACATAGGTGCCGGTGACTGCCGCCGCTGCGCTACGTCGCAGTTTACTTTTGACCGTGATGGGAAAGCTGCGGCGTTGGTGCGAACAACCAAAGACGAAATCGAATAGACTCATATGCCTCCCTCCGCCCCCGCCAAGCAGGGCGCCCGGGCTGCGCGGCGCAGTCGGGTGAAGCCTCTCGAGCAAGATAACCCGCTCCCTAAAGCCTTAGATTCGAGAGCTGCGAAAAAGGTTCGATGGACGAAACAGGGTTCCCGTTCTAGAGCAATGTCGAGATTACTCAAGTGCCTTCTCTAAACTGCCGCTGCGAAGTCAAGGTACATACTCGATATCGGCATTCGAGAGGCCGAGATAAGTTTGATGCTGTGCAAAACTCAAATCAGTTTAAGGCGACGCCGTCTTCGAGTGCCTCGTATCTGAAAGAAGGACGAGAGCAAGGCACAAGTGCGAGCTGAAACTTGCCATTGGAAAGGATGCTGTTGGGAAGTAAGCTACTTGACCGTCGGAGAGCCGCTTGGTTCTCGAGGATCGCTGACTTGGTTCTTGTGGCATTCGCACTTGGAGACGATGGCCGAACGTAGCCGCGTGCGAAGGTCGTCAGGAAGTTCGTACAGGTGGGAGTCGCGGTAGATCTCGATCGTCATCTTGGTTGTGTTGCAGACCACGTAGCAATTGTGGCACCACTGAAGATGGTCTTCCAATTCAGCTCGTGTTTGAGCGTCCATCGAGTCGTCAAGGTAATCGGTAAGCTCTTTCAGAAAATCAGAGCAGGTCACGGTTTGCCATCTCCACCAGTACGATTTTTGAAATACTTATTCAAGCGTTCACGCAACTGCAGCCGAGCCCGAAGCAGGCGGGACTTGACCGCGGGAATACTCAAATCCAAGGCATCCGCCGTCTCTTCGGTGGAGAGCCCCTCAACGTCGCGCAAGACAAACACCGTCCTAAAGCTCGGCGGCAACCCTTGTATCGTCTTGCCCAGGATCTCTTTCAACTCACCCTGGTTGTAAAGCTGTTCCGGATTGGGAGACCAGTCCGCGACTTCGCGCGGCATGGAATCCTCTTCGGTCTTAATGTCCTCATCGAGCGAAACCATGCGCTCGGGACGCCGGCGGCGCAAGCGCATCAGCGCTTCGTTCACCGCGATCCGTACCAGCCAGGTGTAGAACTTCGACTGCTCCTGGAAGTTCGCCAGGTTCTGGTACGCCTTCAGGAAAGCGTCCTGCACCACGTCTTCCGCGTCCTCGCGGTTTTGCGTGATGTGTTGTGCGATCCGGAACACGTTGCGGTCGTACCGCTTCACCAGCTCTTCGAAAGCGCTGATGTCGCCGGCCTTGGCCGCGTGGACTAGCGTAATTTCATCGCCAGCCGCTTCTACCTTTGGTTGGATGGTTCCCATGTTTGCGTAGATTCAGGATTTTAATCCGGGTCCCCAAGACGCGCTGCTTTTGTGCGACCTGGGTTGGTTTAGCCCCAGTACAGAATTCCCGAACCATTGTACCTATACGGCCGAGGATTCGGGAAAACCGGAGAACAAAATTTCACTGATCGAGCTGTTGCCGCCTGCCCGGGTTGAATTACGTTTCTGGTGGAAATACGTCCATTGTACGGACGCGCGAGCCCAACAGATGTCACAGGCGGGAATCCATTTCGTAAACGATTTGTTTGCGTCCGGCTGGGAAAGAATCGCGCTACACTGAATCCGGTGAATCCCTACAGCCGCTTCCAAGTCGTTCTTCTGGCCGTTGTCCTGGCCTTGCTGGGCAATGGAATGTTCGCGCAAGACAGCACCTCCGCCCCTAAGAAAAAGGCTGCGTCCAGTACCAGCACCCATAAGTCAACCAAGCCGGCCGGCAAGAAATCGGCATCTGCTCATCACCACGCGCCTCGTAAGAAAGTGACCGCTGCGCGCGCCCACAGCCTGAAGCGGAGCTTCGTGGCCTCCAGCGATTTGCGGCCAATGGCGCGGCAGCTGGTGGAATTTCGCACTCCCGCCGCCTATGCCGGAGTCGAAACCTACGCGCATGCCCATGCTGGAACCGAGGCCGGAGCGCTGGCCTGGTTCGCCATCGGATATGCGCACTACCTCGACGGGCAGTATCCTGCGGCCATTGCCGCCATGCAAAAAGCACAGCCGCAGATCGGCGAATTAGAGGATTACACCGCGTTTTTCATCGGCAATTCATTTGTGGCCAGCAATAACCCTGAGGAGTCATTTGCGTACCTGCGCGACTTCGGCACCCGCTTTCCGGACTCGCTTTATGCGCATGACGCGTTGATTGCGTACGCGAGGGCCTTGCTTGCGACCAATCGGTCGAGCGAAGCCGTCCGCCTGCTGGAAGCGCACCGCTCGCCTCCCAGCGCCGAAACCGAATATTTTCTCGGTAAAGCCTACGTGCAGAATGGCCAAGGCCGCACCGGAGCCGAGGCCTTGCGACGGGTTTACTACAACTATGCGACCAATTACACCGCCGACAGCGCCGCTACCGATTTGAGGAAGATCCCCGAAGCGGCAACGCTTCCCCCAATCACCTACGCCGAGCACTTAAAGCGCGCTGAGGCGCTCTACAAGGCTCGTCGCTATCCCGCAGCGGCTGACGAGTACCGCGCGCTGGCGGATCTCGCTCCGGCGGGACAGCAGTCGGCAGCGTTGATTCAGCTCGCCAACTGCTACATGCATGATGGCAATACCCGCGATGCCCGCGCCGCGCTTGATCGCATTCCTGACGATGGCAGCGAAGCCAGCGCCGAGAAGTGGTATCAGCAGGTCGAGATTGCCCGCAATGCCAACGATGACGCCTCCCTGACCACCATTCTGCAGCACATGCGGAGTACCACTCCCAAGTCACCATGGCTGGAATCGGCTTTGTTCACTGCAGGAAATATGTACTTGCTGCGCAAGGATTACGACCGCGCCATTGATTATTATCGCGAGCTTCATGAGCGCTTCCCGTCGGGAACGAAAGCGGCGTACGCGCATTGGAAGTGCGCCTGGCTCACCTATCGGCAGAACCGCAAGGAGCAAGCCAAAAAATATTTTAACGAGCAGATCGAGTTCTATCCCGGCACCAACGAAGTTCCCAATGCTATGTACTGGCGCGGACGCATGGCCGAGGACGAAGGTCAGTATGGCGCTGCCCGCGCGTATTACCAGAAGCTTGCGGAGCGTTATCGCAACTATTACTACGGCGTGCTGGCGCGCAAGCGGTTGGCTGCCTTGCAGACGGCCCCCTCGGTGGTTGTGGCGTCACTGCAGCACATCGGCTCGGCGCCGGCGTATGATGCGGAGTCAAAGGTCACCGATCCGCCCGAGGACGATCTTCACTACATGCGCGCCCGGCTGTTGGAAAATGCCGGCGTGACTGACTTGGCGGTGAGGGAACTGCAAGCCGGGAGCTCGAGCGGCCCGTCGTGGGAGATGCTGGAAATTGCGCGCATCTACTCCAGCGGAGGCGACTACTACCGTGCGCTGCAGGCTTTAAAGCGCGCCATCGCGGGCTATTTTGCAATGGATGTAGATGGGCTGCCTGCGCCCTACTGGCACGGATTGTTCCCGCGCCCCTATTGGGACGCACTGCGGCGCTACTCCGAAGAGAACGGCCTCGACCCCTACTTGGTGGCGTCGCTGATTCGGCAGGAATCGGAGTTTAATCCCAGCGCCATCTCCCACGCCAACGCTTACGGGCTGATGCAACTGTTGCCGAAGACAGGGAAGGGTGAGGCCAAGAAGAAAGGGCTGCACCACTACAGCACCGACTCGTTGCTCGATCCGACCACGAACATCGAACTGGGGACCCGCTACTTCCGGCAAATGATCGACCACTTCGGCGGACAGACGGAGTACGCGTTGGCTGCTTACAACGCGGGGGCTGATCGCGTCGAGGATTGGCGCGCGTCGGGCAACTTCCGCGACGTGGAGGAGTTCGTCGAGTCCATTCCGTTCACCGAAACCCGCGAGTATGTGCAGGCCATCGTGCGCAACGCCGAGGTTTACAAGCGGGTGTACGGGACACCGTAAAGGCAGTTGCCAGTGGTCAGTTGTCAGTTCTCAGTTACGAGAAGCATGATCTAAGCACTATCTTGCATTTTCAACGACATCGCAGTCGCACGGAATCACTGTGCAGCACGGCATACCGCCCACGTAATCTCTTCGTGACCTTCGCCGCTGGAACCGGATGCAGCGCAGAAATTCTTGTGGCCACTGACAACTGGCTACTGGCCACTGCTCTACGAACTGCTTTTCACCGCTTCATTCCGGGACTTGGCAAAGACAATCTCCGACACCAGCAGAGCCGCGCCAATCACGATGGCGCTGTCGGCCACATTAAATGCGGGCCAGTGATGGCTGCCGACGTAAAAGTCCAAAAAATCCACGACGTGCCCCGTCAACATGCGGTCCCATAGGTTTCCCGTTGCGCCGCCCAGAATGAGCGACAGGCCGATGGTGGTGGTGCTCAGCGAGTGGCTATGCTTCCACAGCAACGCGGAAACCACCATCAGGGCGATGACCGAGAAGCTGACCAGCGCGCCAATCTTCCACTGCGCCGTGGACTCGGCAAACAGGCCAAACGCCGCTCCGGTGTTCTCCACATGGGTGAGATGAAAACAACCGGGGATAACCGTGACGCTGTCATGCAGCGGAATATTGCTGGCCACGGCCCATTTGGCGAGACGGTCGAGCAACAATACGGCAGCGGCAATGAGGAAGAAGTACTTGCGCATGACGTAACTTCGATGCAATTTCCTATTTCTTAGACGCTATCACTTGGCGGAAAGAAGCGCCGGAAAGCCTGTTTTACGGCACGGCTTCGGTTCCCGGGAATCGCCTCCTAGCGCATCCGCGTTACCGCGCACGCGTGGTTGCCTCGATCTCCGACAGTACAGCGCTGCAGCGTTCGCACACGGTCGGATAGGTTTTATCTTCTCCCACGTGCGTCGAATAGTTCCAGCAGCGTTCGCACTTCTCGCCCGGAGCGCGATTGACCGTAATCATCAGCCCCGTGTCGCCGTTGCTGGCTGGAGACTTCTCCAACACCACATCCGAAACGATAAACAGGTAGCGCAATTGATCGCGATGACGATCTAGCACCGGATAAAGCTGCTCGGGAGCGGTCACATTAAGCTGTGCTTCCAGGCTGCCGCCGATTTGTTTCTCGGCGCGGGCGGCCTCCAGCGCCTTAAGAGCTTCATTGCGAACTGTCAGCAGAGTGTCCCAATCTCTTTCCACGCCGTCGGCATCGAAGCCGGAGGGCATCTTGCCAGTCAATTCCTCGGGCTGCGGAAACAGCGTCAGATGCACACTCTCCGGACGGTCGTCGACGGCCGGCAAAAATCCCCAGACCTCTTCCGCAGTGAAACTCATGACCGGGGCCAGTAGTCGCACCAACGTCTCGCCCAGCCGCCACAGCGCAGTCTGGGCCGAACGGCGTGCCGGCGATTTCGGCGCCGACGTGTACAGCCGGTCCTTGAGCACGTCGAAGTAAATCGCGCTCAGGTCAACGATGCAAAAATCTTTGAGCCGGTGGTAGAGCCGATGGAAAACAAAATTGTCGTAATGCTCACGCACATCCTTGGTGACTTCAGCAGCACGCAACAGGATGTCCTGATCGAGCGGATGCATCTCGGCGAAGCCGACTGCGTCCTGGTCTGGAGCAAAGTCCGACAAGTTACCGAGGATATAGCGGAACGTATTACGGATCTTGCGATAGCTTTCGGAGATGCGCTGCATCAACTCGTCGGAAGCCATGACATCTTCGCGGAAATCCACCGATGCCACCCATAGACGAACGATCTCCGCCCCAAGTTTGTCCGCGATCTCCACCGGATCAACGGTATTGCCCAGCGATTTGGACATGGCCCGTCCCTGCGGGTCGAGCGTCCAGCCCGCGGTGGCGACGCTGCGGTAGGGCGCTCCGCCCTTGGCCGCAACGGCGCAGAGCAGGGAAGAGTGAAACCATCCGCGGTGCTGATCGCCGCCCTCCAGGTACAAGTCGGCAGGCCAGGGAAGTCCGGGCTCGCGACCCAGCACCGCCGCCTGGCTCGAACCGGATTCGAACCACACGTCGATGATGTCCATCTCCTTGCGAAACTTCGTGGCTCCGCACTTGGCGCACTTGATTCCAGCAGGAAGGATCTTTTCCGCGGAGTGTTTGTACCAGGAGTCAGCGCCCTCGCGAGCAAACAACGCGACGACCGCGCGATTCACCGCAGGGTCGTTGAGAAATTCCTGGCAGGCTTCGCATTGGAACACCGCGATGGGGACGCCCCAGATGCGCTGGCGCGAAATACACCAGTCGGGACGCGTGGCGACCATGTTGGAGATGCGCTCCTCGCCCCACGCCGGGTCCCATTTGACCTTCTTGATCTCTTCCAGCGCGCGGCTTCGCAGCGTGCCGCCGGGGAGTTTGCCCTCCATCGAGATGAACCACTGCTCGGTGGCGCGGAAGATGATGGGATTGTGACAGCGCCAGCAGTGGGGATAGGAGTGTTCGATCTTCTCGAATCCCAGCAGCACACCCCGGCTCTTCAGCAGATCCACGATTAGCGCATTGGCCTTAAACACCTGCTGGTTCTTGTACTCCGGCAGCCCATTGCGCAGGATGCCGCCCTCGTCCACGTCGCAGTGCAAATCAAGGCCGTATTTGACGCCGGTGACGAAGTCGTCCGCGCCGTGAGCAGGGGCGGTGTGCACCGCACCGGTTCCGGTGTCCATGGTGACGTAGTCGCCCAGCACACCGAGAACGCTGCGCTCCAGGAAGGGATGAGCGAAAGTGGCGTATTCCAGCTTCGCGCCAGGGAAGGAGGCAATCTCCTTCGCCTCGCCAAGGTTGCACTTTTCGATCGTCTGCTGCGCCAGCTCTCTGGCAACGATGTATGTCCACTCACCGGTGTCAAGCGCGACATATTCCGCTTCGGGGGCGAAGGTCACCGCCATCGAGGCAGGCAGCGTCCACGGGGTGGTCGTCCAGATGATGGTCGCGACGTTCTTTTTGCCGGCCAGGGCGGCATCGATCTTCGCCGGATCGCTGGTCAGCCGATAGCGCACCCAGATACTGGGGCTGGTGTGCATCTCATATTCGACTTCCGCCTCGGCCAGCGCGGTCTTGTCGTACACGCACCAGTACACGGACTTCAGGCCCTTGTAAACCAGACCCTGCTCGTAGCACGAGTAGAACGTCTCCAGCACGACGCTCTCGTAGCTCGGGTCCATCGTGGAATACGGCCTCTCCCAACGCCCGAAGACGCCGATTCGCTTGAACTGTTGGCGTTGCAGATCGAGATACTTCTGCGCGTACTTTCGACACTCGTCGCGTACTGCCAGCGGGTCCATATCGAGCTTCTTGCGGCCCAAGAGATCATCAACCTTGATCTCGATTGGCAGTCCATGGCAGTCCCATCCGGGCACGTAGGGCGCATCGAATCCGCTCATGCTGCGCGACTTCACCACGAAGTCTTTCAGTGTCTTGTTCAGGGCGGTACCCAGGTGGATGGGGCCGTTGGCATAAGGTGGGCCGTCGTGCATCACGTAGATGGGCTGGCCTTTGTGCGCCTCGCGGATGCGGTCGTAAATCCGCATTTTCTCCCAACGGTCGAGCATCAAAGGCTCGTTCCGGGGCAGGTTCGCCTTCATGGAAAAGTCGGTCTTAGGCAGATTCAGCGTGGATTTTAGATCGAGCGGCACTCCCTATATCTCCCGCCAGTCCGGTAACTGGATTGCAATCGACGCGCAAGCTATCTGTTCATTATAGGGAGCGCGTAAATTCGCGTCCATCAGCGGGTTGTGTGGAGTAACTGCCAAGGCTGAAGCCGCACAGGATGTCAATGGGCAAGGTCCCAAAGAGAGGTCACCCTTTTTGCTTGTGGACACCCAATACCTCACAGCCTCTTCAGGAATGCCTTGGCGCGCTCTAACTCCGGAAATAGCTTTTCTTCCGCTTGAAACGCCGTCCCATGGACACAACGGCGGCTGCCGCGCAGCTTTACCGGATGCTTTAGATGGAGCATTTCATGATAGACGATGTATTCCACGGCATAACGCGGAACTCGCTGGTGGTCGAAGGCGCGGCTGACCACAATGGCGTTGTGCGCGGGATCGTAATGCGCAAGGCTTCTGCGGGCGTCCGCCTGGCTCCACGTCATCTGCGGCCTGCCCAGCAAACCGTAAAAGAAGCGCTGGTTGAGTTCCTCGAAGATCTGGTCAAGATCGTAGACCTCGCCTTGCGCCGAGGCAATTCGTTTTCGCCCACGCAGCTGCCGCACCCGTTGCGCCTTGGCGCTGATGTCGTGGCTGGAAACGTAGCGGCGATAGCGCGTCGAGTGCAGTGCTGCGATGGGCTTGCGATAGATTTTCGCCAGCAGGATGTGCGCGATTGCCTCCAGGACGGTCTCAGGCGCGCCTTCCAGCAGGTCGGAGATGCGTGCGTGAACGATGGTCTCGCGCACTCGAATGGTGCTGTTCACGTTGGCGAAAGGATAGAACTCGATGTGGAACTCGGGCAGCGGCGCGCGTGGCCGCAGCTCGTGGTAGGTCCTCTGGAAAATCTCCTGCAGCTTGGGGAGCAAGGTGTTACTAACGTAGCACGGAGTTCGCGGCGCGTACGACTAATCCGGCCGCTGCGTATAGATCTTGTTCAGCTTCTTTTCCCTGGCCAGCTCATTCTGCTCCTGAAGTTCCTTGCGCGCTCCGTCGGCACTGTCGCTTACGGCATCGCGGGCATTCGCCAGCACGAAGGAGTATTGCTCCAACTCCTCCGGAGGCGACTGGTCTTTCAGACCCCGCAGCTTGAGGGCCCACTCGCTATCGGCCTCAATCAGCAATTTCAGGCCCCTGCGCATGTCGGTTTTGTGCGAGGCGTACATGTCCACGTTATCGTCGATTTCATCCAGCAGCGAGGAAAAATCCTGCAGCAGATCGTGTATCTGCATGGGGCGATCCTTCGCGTTCTTCGCGTCGGCCCTTAATTGATCGATGGATGCCATGCGCGCCCGCGCGAAGTTAATCATCAACTCCAGGCGCTTGTCGGGAAAGTCCGCCGATTCGCGCATCTGGTCGACTTCCTTTTCGTTGAGCGGATCTCGATCACGAGTTTGAGGCAGCGCACATTGGGCAAGAAGACAAATCAGAAAGATGAGCCCGAGCAGCCACTGCGTCCTACGAAGCATCACGGTTTCTCCTTCGGTTCGGCTTGCGGCCCGAACATCGTGGCCAACAGGTCAGAGCGGATTTGCTCGATGTCGTTTACCCCTTTCTTCAAGGGCGGGCGGTCCTCCACCGACAGCGTTTCAGCAATATCGTGCATACGTTTGGAGAGCTTGCGCAACTCAATCTCGGTTTGCTTCAGATGTTTTCCGGAGGTGGATGCCGCATCGGCCGCCTTGCGACTGTACTCCACCACTTCGGCAACCTGGCCCTGGGCCTTGTCTATGTCGCCGTTGCTGAACAGAGTATTGGCGTCCTCCAGCAAACGATGAGCGTATTCGAGGCAGAGCTTCGCTTGTTCTCCGCCATGGGCAGCATCGGCGCGCGCCTTCAGATGAGGCAGAGACTCGATCTCAGCCAGCGCTATGCTGGTGAGCAGGAGTAAGAACGCCGCGCCTCGTAATTGTGGCTGCATACTACTTCTGTTTGATTTGATACTTCCCTGCGTGGTGCGGGTCAAGTGCTATCAGCCGATGACGGGCCTGCCATTCCTGGTCGGGAAGCTTGCCCCCGTCTGCCGCCAGGAAACGTTGATAATATTCCACTGCCTGCTGCACGGCCTTCAAGTGGTCGAAGCAGGTGGCCCGTAGAAAGTAGCTAGCCGGCGACTCGGGCAAGAACTTGGCGCGGTAATCCAGCGACTTCAACGCCAGCTCGTAATTCTTGTTTTCCGAAGCCACCACGGCGAGGTTGCCATACGCGTCCGCCAAGTCGGGCTTGAGGTTGACCGCAACCAGCAATTCCTGTTGCGCCTCGGGATATTTCTTCTCGTGCATGAGCAATGAGCCGAGCGCGTAGTGCGCCTCGGCGTTTTGCGGCATCTTCTGCACCGCGATCCGAAACTGTTGCTCCGCCTCGCTGTCCCTGCCGGCCTGCACGTAGAGCGTACCCAGTTCCAGCGCGGCGTGAGGATCGCCGGGATCAGCTTTTAACCCTTGCTGCAGTTCCTGCGCGGCCTCATCGCTCTTGCCCTCGGCTGCCAAAACGCGTCCCAGTTGGACACGCGCGTTGTTATTCTCGGGATTGGCCGCCAGCAACTTGCGCAGTGCTGCCTCGGCCTCGGGATACTTCTTTTGCATCATCGCGACGTTCGCCAACCCCGCAAGGGCTTCCGGCGATTTCGGATCGAGTTCCGCCGCCAACTGAAACTCGCGCCCTCCGGCGTCCAGCTCATTCTGCTTCTCCAGCAAGATTGCGGCGGAGAGGTGGGGCTGGGCAGCTTTGGGATTGAGCTTGGCGGCTTGCGCATATGCGGCGAGCGCCTGCTGCGGATCGCTGTCCTCTTCGACGTGCCCCAGCGACTGCCAGGCGCGCGCCAAGCCTTCGTTAGGGTTTGCCGTGGGCTTCAGTTGGGTTGCCGCCTTCAAGTACTTTGCAGCTTCAACCCTGTCGCCTTGCCCAGCCAGTAATATGCCCAAGTTCAGATTGGACTCGAAGACATCCGGCTTTGCCGCGACCGATTTACGATAGGCGTCGATCGCTTGCGTGCCGCGCTGCGTGGCGTTGTACACGTATCCCAGGTCGAACCATGCGCGATAGTCATTCGGTTTTGCGGTTACAGCTTTCTGCAAAAGCGATTCCGCCGTGGTGAAGTCGCGATGCTGCATCGCCGTTTCCGCCTGGTCTACTTCCGGCGAACTGCTGTCGTCGTGGACGTCCTCGGCAACGCGATGATGACGGACCGTCGGCTTGCTTTCCTGTGCGGCGACGCTGACGAAAGTGCTGGCCACGGTCAGAACCATCGACAAGAAGATCGCCAGCGGGCATCTATGGATGATCATGCGGTTTGCGAGTTCCCGTTGGGCGGTAAGATGCGCGCCAGCCACTGACCGGTGTAGGAATTTTCAGCCTGGGCGATGGCCTCCGGCGTACCCACCGCCACGACTTCGCCGCCGCGCGATCCGCCTTCCGGCCCCAGATCGATCACCCAGTCGGCGGTCTTAATGATGTCGAGGTTATGCTCGATGACCAGGATCGATCCGCCCGCCTCGATCAACCGGCGGAAGGCCGCTAGAAGTTTGCTGACGTCGTCGAAGTGCAGACCGGTTGTAGGTTCATCGAAAATGTACAGCATGCGCGGGTGCCGCTTGTTGCGCTCGAGCTGCGAGCGGCCAAGGTCGCGCAACTTGGGCTGAAGGTGGGCCGCCAGCTTCATGCGTTGCGCTTCGCCGCCGGAGAGCGTTGTTGCCGACTGGCCCAGGCGCAAATATCCCAAGCCAACTTCGTCGAGCACGCGCAGTTTCTCCACAATCTTTGGTACGCCTGAGAAGAAGTGCAGGGCCTCCTTGACGGTAAGGTTCAAAACCTCGTGGATATTCTTGCCGTGATAACGGACTTCGAGAATCTCCGGCTTGTAGCGCATGCCCTTGCATTCTTCGCAAACCAATTCAACATCCGCGAGGAACTGCATTTCGACGGTGACTGTACCGTCGCCCTGGCAACCTTCGCAACGTCCGCCGGGGATGTTGAAGGAGAAGTGTCCCGCCGTGTAGCCATGCTTCTTGCTCTCCGGCAGGGAAGCGAACAGCTCGCGGATGGCGTCAAACGCCTTGATGTATGTCACCGGATTGGATCGCGGAGTGCGGCCGATCGGCGATTGATCCACCAACACGACCTCATCGATCCACTCCGCGCCTTCCACGCGATCGACTTCGGCCTGCGGCCCGCCCGTGACTTGGCCGGTTTGCGCAGCAATCGCGTTGTAGAGCACATCATGCACCAGCGTCGATTTTCCCGAGCCCGACACGCCCGTGATGCAAACCATAACGCCGAGCGGAATGGAGACGTTCACCTTCTTCAAATTATGCGCCCGCGCACCAAGCAGCCTGATTTGCCGCCCTGTGCCAGTTCGCCGCGAAGATGGCATCGGTATGCGCAGTTCGTCGCTCAAGTAGCGTCCAGTGAGGGAAGCGGGATTGCGCAGGATCTCATCGTAACTCCCAACTGCAATCACGCGGCCGCCGTTTTCGCCCGCGCCCGGACCAAGATCGAGGATGCGATCGGCCGAGCGCATGATTTCCGCATCATGCTCCACAACCAGGATCGTATTCCCGAGGTCCCGCAGATCGTGCAGAATCTTGATCAGCCGTTTGGTGTCGCGGTGATGTAATCCGATCGAGGGCTCATCCAGAACGTAGAGCGTACCAACCAGCCGCGAGCCCAACGAGGTCGCCAACTGAATGCGTTGCGCCTCGCCACCCGATAGCGTGGACGACAAGCGATCGAGCGTCAGATATTCCAGACCGACATCGTTCAGATAGCGCAGCCGGTCGTTAATTTCGTCCAGCAGCTTGCCGGCAATGTCCGCCTCCTGCCGGGTCAGTTGCAAGCGCGAGAAAAATTGCGTCGCCTCTTCGACCGTCATCGCCGAAACCTGGCAGATGTCCGTGCCGCCGATCTTCACCTGCCGCGCTTCCCGCCGCAACCGCAGGCCCCCGCAATCGGAGCACACCGAGTAACCGCGATACCGGCTAAGAAAAACCCGCACGTGCAGTTTGTACTTCTTGCGCTCCAGGTGTTCGAAGAAACCGCGCACACCCGAGAATTTGCCATCACCGTTGACGATGTAGTTTTGCTGCTCGGTCGTAAGGTCCTGCCAGGGCACGTCGTGCGGAATGCCTGCGGCGCGGGCGTAGCGGCGCATCTCTGTCGCCAGCGGCCGGTATTTCGGCTTGGTCCAGGGTTCGATCGCGCCTTCGGCCAGAGTTAGCGCCTTGTTGGGGATGACCAGGTTCAGATCGAAATCGATGGTGTTGCCGAAGCCCTGACAGCGCGGACACGCGCCAAATGGGTTGTTGAACGAGAACAACCGTGGTTCCGGCTCTTCGTAACGAAGGTTGCACGCCTTGCATTCGAAGCGCTGGGAAAAGCGCAAGCGCTGCACAGCTTCGCCTTCGGCGGGCGCAGTCTCGAACAGCACTTCGCCAGCTTCGCGGTAGCCCTGTTCGACCGCATCCACGATGCGCGCCCGCGCCTCGGGTGAGACTGCAATGCGATCAATCAGCACCATCACCGGCTCGGCGAAATCGAGGTCGAGCAACGACTCGGGGGTGGAGAACTCAACAATTCGCCCTTTCTGATAAAGCCGGTTGTAGCCTCGTTTGCGCAACTCAAACAGGCGCTCTTTCAGCCACGGATCGTCCGCTGGCTTTGGCGCCTTCTTCTTTGCAACGCGGCGGCCCTTTAATTTTTCCGGCTCGGCAGGCTTTGGCGGCGGCTGAACCGGAAAGAATGCCTGCACGCGCGTTCCTTCTCCGAGGGCGAGAATCCGCTGCGCCACCTCGTCAACCGTGTCCTTCTTCACCTCCTGTCCGCAGTTCAGGCAATAGGTGCGTCCCACACGGGCGTACAGCAGGCGCAGATAGTCGTAGATCTCGGTAGCCGTGGCGACCGTCGAGCGGGGATTGCGGGTGGTGTTCTTCTGCCGGATGGCGACTGCGGGAGCGATTCCGTCGATGACATCGACATCCGGCTTCTCGATGCGCTCCAGAAACTGCCGCGCATAGGCCGAAAGCGACTCCACATAGCGGCGCTGGCCTTCGGCGTAAACAGTATCGAACGCCAGCGACGATTTGCCCGACCCCGAAACTCCGGTCACCACCGTCATGGCATTGTGCGGAATTTCGAAGTCGATGTTCTTCAGGTTGTGGACGCGCGCGCCACGTACGACGATGCTCTCGTTTGACATGTACCCCAGGTTTTCGGCAGGGAAGAATCTGCGGGGGAGCAGCATTTGGCTGGCCCGCCTCACAGATGCGGCTAAAACTGGCTACCGAAACCTTTAATTATATCTGGTTGTAAATAGCTGCGTAGGAGCACGGAAGGGACGATGCCGGGCTAAGAGCGTGTTGCGACAAAGCGGCCCCGCCGAGAGGGGGTATTGGGAGGAGGTCATGCCAGCGGTGGGAGACTATATCTGCCCTAGCGGGGAATCGTTATTGGATGGCCGTTATCGCAATAAATGTCCTTGGCGTTCCATGTGGGCCGCTCTAGGAGAATCTGTTGCTTGGTGGTGCCATGTGGCCGAATTGCGATAAGTTCTGTGAGGGCTTCGCACTCTCCGTTTTCGCATTTGGCAACAATGGAAATCCAGACGGGGTCGCTGCGGGACAGTGCGTCGAACTGTCCCACCACCTGCCTCTGGTCATAGTTCCAGGAAAAGCATTTCGTACAGCGCTGGCACACGAACACCAGGAATGGTTCGCCCGTGGTTGCCACTTGCCGATTACGGATTATATCCGCAAGGGTAGTTTCGAACAGAGGCGTGCTGAACCTGCAATACGGACACACTGCACCGTACCAGAGCTGGGGCATTTCGATTTCCTCGGGTGGATTGTCATACCAACCGGGAAGATTGTCCAACCTATTCTGCGCCTACCAGCACGGGATGTGCAGCGTGATAGCCGAGGGGCTCACCTGGCAAAGTACAGCAGCGCGAAGATGTAAATCCACAACAGCCCCATAAAGTGCCAATACCAGGCGGTTACGTCAATGACGATGCGGCGGGTCTCCGGCGGGCGATGCAGCCAGGTCGTCATCCCGGCATAGAGGAGCGCGAGAATTCCTCCGACCAGGTGCACGGCGTGGACGCCGGTCAGCATGTAAAAGAACGAACTGCTGATGCTGGTGGCGAAGGTGGTATTGGTCAAGCGCAGCTGATGCCACGCATAACCCTGTCCGGCAAGGAAGGCGACGCCAAGGACGACCGTCGTCCAGATCCAGGGAAGGGCATGGCTGGCGCTCACGCGAATGCCGGGCATGCCGACAATGGGCGCCAGAGCTACATCTTCGGCGGCGCGCCGCCGCGCAAACTCCAGGACAAAACTGCTGAGCAGCAGGATGCAGGTGTTGACCATCAGTAATCTGACGGGAAGCGCCAGCGGCACCCAGTTGCTGACATAGTCGTTGCTCGCCGGGTCCCAAACGGCCCCTGCTTTGCGCACTACGTAAGCCGTGGTGAAGGAGACGAAGAGCATGACCACCGAAGACAGCCCCAACATCAGCCCCAGGCGATAGCGCCGCAGGCGCTCGCCGTAGCTGGGCATATGGTCATCGCCACCGCGACCACCACTTCCTCCACCGTTGCCGGACCAACCGGCAGCGGGACCTCGGCCTCCACCGCCTTGCGACGTCCTCGGTACCCGAATGCTGATTCCGCGGCTCACGACTGCAATACCCTTGGATAGCCTTCCGCCTTGCCATGGTTTTCGCGGCGTGCTGGCTGGATGACGATTTGAGAGCGCCGGTGTTGGAACGCAGCCCACCCACGTTGGGCCCTCGTCACAATGCTCTGTGACATTATGATGCGACACCGGCAGAAAACTCAACGCACCGGCGGGGTTATATTTTAGGGATGCGGAATATCCTCCCCGCCGGAGACTCTGGCCGGGCGAAAGCTAACCATCGCAGAAACTCTCGATTGAGTGAGGACTCACAATACGGCGGCGAGTCGCTGTCCGGCTCATGAAGCGCATACTCATCATCACCGTTGTTCTTGCGGGCATTCTGTATCTGGCCGACCTAGTGTCGGTGCGGTTCCGGATTCCCGCCCGCGACACCTTCGGCACGGTGACGGTCCATACCTACTATGTGGTCAAGTTGAAGAATGGACGAACCGAGTACGATTACGCAGGCGACCACGACATAAGTTGCTCCAATTCCGTGTTTCCGCAGTTCAGGGTGAAGCCTTGCTGGTACGCCCGCCGGCACACCGAGGAACAAATCAAGATCGACTCTGGCACTCCGAACAATCCGCATCTGTTCTAGGAAGACTCGCTAATCGCTATTCGCTATTCGCAAAACTAGTCCATCCACCGCTCTGTCCCCGATCATCTTTGGCGAACGGCGAAAAGCGAACAGCGTCTTCCGCAGCCTTCCCACTTGCATCCTGATCGACTCTGCTTCATCTTGGTTCTATGCCCCGCCACGAACGAGTTCACGGTCACGAGGTAAAGAAACAGCAGTACACCAACAATTGCTTCGGTTGCGGCCCCGCCAACGAGGCCGGACTCCGGCTGAAGTTTGTGCTCGACAAGAAGCGCGAGCGCTTCATCTGCCGCTTCCGTCTGCAACGGCGCTTTGTGGGGCCGCCGGCGCACGCCCACGGCGGCATCATCGCCACCATCCTCGACGAAGCCATGGGCAAGGTGAACAAGTTGCACAATCTGATTGCCCTCACGAGCACGATGGAAGTCACCTACCTGAAGCCGGTGCCGCTGTTCAAGCCGCTCATCGTCGAAGGCTGGGAGGTTCGAGTCCATGGCCGCGAGCACTACCGGGCGGCCGAAATTCGCAATCGCGAAGGAGAGGTACTGGCCAGCAGTACGTCGAAGTTCATCGAGGTGGATGCGCACCGCATGTTTGCCAAGTATCTGAGGAGGAAGCACAGCGACGCGACGTGATGTTCGCAGCCCGGCTAGATGCCCACCACGGCGCTTCTGCGCTCCATCAGCACGGGGTTACGCGCGCCGTCCACGCAGAGTAAAATAAAGAGTTCCGCAAGTACAAGGATCGCGGTGCTAATGGGCACTTGGCAATTAGCACTTAGCATTTAGCCAAAGCTTCCGAACAGCAGGGAACGCTAACTGCCAAATGCTAACGGCTTCGATCCAGGGAGAAAGCGATGTCAGAGAACAATGGCAACAACACCAGCCTGCGGCTGAAGACCGGCTTGGCCGAGATGCTCAAGGGCGGCGTCATCATGGACGTGATGAGCGTGCAGCAGGCCGAGGTCGCCGAGAAGGCCGGCGCAACCGCGGTCATGGCGCTGGAGCGCGTGCCCGCCATCATCCGCGCCGAGGGCGGGGTTTCGCGCATGGCCAATCCCAAGTTGATTCGGCAGATCATGGCCGCAGTTTCCATACCGGTCATGGCGAAATGCCGCATCGGCCACTTTGCTGAGGCGCAGATTCTGCAGGAACTCGGCGTGGACTACATCGACGAGTCGGAGGTGTTGACCCCCGCCGACGAAGAACATCACGTGAACAAGCATGCGTTCAAGACGCCGTTCGTTTGCGGGGCGCGCAACTTGGGCGAAGCACTGCGCCGCATCGCCGAAGGGGCGGCCATGATCCGCACCAAGGGCGAAGCTGGAACCGGCGATGTGGTCCATGCTGTCAAGCACATGCGGCAAATAGTTAAAGAGATGCGTCAGCTTACAGTGATGAGCGAGGAAGAGCTTTTTGCTGCCGCCAAGAACCATCAGGCGCCCTATGAGTTGGTGCGCATGGTTGCCAAAGCAGGGAAGTTGCCGGTGCCGAATTTCTCCGCCGGTGGCATTGCCACTCCCGCCGACGCGTCGCTGATGATGCAACTTGGCGCCGAAGCTGTCTTCGTCGGCTCGGGCATCTTCATGAAGGGCGGAGCGACGCCACTCGACCTCACGCTGAAGGCGGAGCGCGAAGAAGCCGAGTCGCGGGCCCGAGCCATTGTGATCGCGACCACCCACTACGACGATCCCAAGGTGCTCGCCGAAGTCAGCGAGCAGATGACGGGCGCGATGAAGGGGCTGGCCGTCGGCGCCATCGCGGAAAAGGACCTGCTGCAGACGCGGGGATGGTAGGAAGGCCGCCGTCAGCTATCAGCGATCAGCTTTCAGTTGGGCGCGGCCTAGCCGCGCCTTTTGCTGTTCGCTCGCATCTCTAGAGTTGTAATCCGCATCCCCTCGCAGCGCGGCAGTAGTTACTTGGCTGAGAGCTGACGGCTGATGGCTTTATCACTATGAAAATTGGTGTTCTCGCATTGCAGGGCGATTTCGATGCGCATCGCCGCCGCCTGGAGGAACTGGGCGCGGAAGTTGTACTGGTGCGCAAACCCGAGCAGTTCGACGAGATCGACGGTCTGATTATTCCAGGAGGCGAGTCGACCACGTTCCTCAAGCTACTCGGCGACGAAACCTTCCGAAAATTGAGCGCCTTCGTGCATACCAAGCCGACTTTCGGCACCTGCGCCGGAGCGATCATGCTGGCCAAAGAGGTCGAGAGCCCGCATCAGCCCGGCCTCGATGCGATTGACATTACAATTCGCCGCAACGCTTACGGACGGCAGATCGATTCCGCCATTGTCGAAGCCGCCAGTGCGCTCGGCGGCGACCCGCTGGAGATGGTGTTCATTCGCGCGCCGCGCATCGAGAGAATTGGCGAGGGCGTAGAGGTCCTGGCGAAACGCGGCGACGATCCCGTGCTGGTGCGGAAGGGAAGCGTGATGGCGGCAACTTTCCATCCCGAATTGTCGGACGATACGCGCGTCCACCAGGAGTTTCTGAAGCTGGTGAAGAACGGCAGGAAATGAGCGTTCCGTCCTTGAACCCGAATTCCTCCGTGCTCTCCCTGTCCTCGGTGGTGAAAACACTCCACCTGTCATAATCTAAGACGAAGCATTCACATCGACAGAATAGGAACGGAAAGCACTCATCTATGGCCGAATCTCCCATCACTGCCCGCGCACAGGATTTTGCTAGCTGGTATCAGGACGTGGTTCTGCAAGGCGACATGGCCGAGCCCGCCGAAATCGTCAAAGGCTGCATGGTCATCAAGGCCAACGGCTACGCTGTCTGGGAGCTGTTGCAGCGCGAACTGGACGACCGCTTCAAAGCCACCGGGCATCAGAACATGTATTTTCCGCTGCTGATCCCGCAGAGCTTTATGCACAAGGAAGCCGAGCACGTGGAAGGCTTCTCGCCCGAGTTGGCGGTGGTCACCATGGCCGGCGGCAAACAACTGGAAGAGCCGTACGTCATTCGTCCCACGTCGGAGACGATCATCGGCCACTTTTTCGCCAAGTGGATCAAAAGTTGGCGCGACCTGCCGATGCTGGTGAACCAGTGGGCCAACATCATCCGCTGGGAACTGCGCACCCGCATGTTCCTGCGTACCACGGAGTTTCTCTGGCAGGAGGGCCACACCGCGCACTCCACCCACGAGGAGGCCGCGCAGGAAGTCTTCCGCATGTTGGATGTGTACGCCGAAGTCGCCGAGGATGTGATGGCCATGCCCGTGATCAAGGGCCTGAAAACGCAAGCGGAGAAGTTCGCCGGAGCGCTGCAAACCTACAGCATTGAGGCCATGATGCAGAATGGCTTTGCCTTGCAATCCGGCACCAGTCACGATCTCGGCCAGAATTTCGGCAAGGCGTTCGATGTGCAATTCCAGAGCAAGGAAGGGCAGCTGGATTACGTCTGGCAAACCAGTTGGGGAGTGAGCACGCGGCTGGTTGGCGGGCTGATCATGAGCCACTCTGACGACAAGGGCCTGGTGCTGCCACCCAAGGTTGCGCCGATCAAAGCCGTAATAGTGCCAATCTACAAGAGGAAAACCAAAACCTCGATGAACGTCAGCCCCAATCCCGCGACGGTAGGGCAACCAGTGACAATTACTGTTAACGTCTCGGCGTTGCCCGATGATGAACAAGATGAGAGAACTCGCGTGCTGGAGGCCGCGCACCGAATTGCTAAAGATATCGGAGCAAAAGTGGACGATCGGGAAGATGTGACTCCCGGCGCAAAGTTCTTTCACTGGGAGCGACGTGGTGTGCCGGTTGTGCTCGAGCTTGGGCCGCGCGATTTGGCCTCGGGCAGCATCGTGTTGAAGCGACGCGACACCGGAGTCAAGGAACCAATACCGCAATCCGAGGTTGCCGCCAAGTTGCCAGCTATGCTGGCGGCGATGCAACAGAGCATGTACGACGCTGGCAAGCAACGCCTGAAGTCCAACACGGTGCTGGCCAATTCCATCGAAGAGGTGGAATCGCTCCTCAAGGATGTCACTGCCGAAAAGGGCGGTGGCAAGTTTGTGATGGCGCACCTGAAGGACGATCCGCGATGCGATGCCCGCATCAAGGAGTTCAAGGCCACCATCCGCTGCATTCCCCTGGTGGACGAATACGACGGACCGGGCAAATGCCTGGTCACCGGCGAGCCGGTTGACCGGCGCGTGGTGGTGGCAAAAGCGTATTGAAAAGCAGTGGATGGTGGATAGTGGGCAGTGGATAGACAGAGAGGAGCCGGCTGTTTCTATCCACTATCCACTAACCACTCCGTAGATCTTATGACCCTCTACGATCTTTCCGCCAAGCTGAACAACGGCCGGAACAAGAAACTCGGCGACTACAAGGGCAAGGTGCTGCTGATCGTCAACACCGCCAGCAAGTGCGGATTTACGCCGCAATACCAAGGCCTGCAATCGCTCTATGCCAAGTACAAAGACCGCGGGCTGGAGGTGCTCGGCTTTCCCTGCAACCAGTTCGGCCATCAGGAGCCGGGCTCCGATGACGAGATCAAGTCGTTCTGCCAGGTCAATTACGGCGTGGACTTTCCGCTGTTCTCGAAGATCGAGGTCAACGGCGACGACGCGCATCCGCTGTACAAGTTTCTGAAGAGCGAAAAGGGCGGCCTGCTGGGCGATAGCATCAAGTGGAACTTCACCAAGTTCCTGGTGGACAAGAAGGGCAACGTCGTCGAGCGTTTTGCCCCGATGACACCGCCGACGGCCATTGAACCGCAGATCGAGAAGTTGCTGGGTAAATAAAGTGTTTCTTACCACGGAGAACACGGAGCGCACGGAGTTTGATGAATTGTCATTACGAGCGCCCGATTTTGGCGCGAGGAATCTGCTTTTTCGTTTATCCGGGGAAAAGCAGATGCCTCGCTCTGTGCTCGTCATGACAATTCGATACGAGTCCCTCTTCTCCGTGTCTCCGTGGCGAATACCCGCGATATACTGATGTCTACCGAGGATGGCTGTGAGTTCCGCGCAAAAGACGTTTTACATCGAGACCTTCGGCTGCCAGATGAACTTCCACGACTCCGAAAAGGTCGTGGGGACGCTCATCTCGGAGGGTTACGCGCAGGTGCAGCGCGAAGAGGACGCCGACCTGATCGTTTACAACACCTGCTCGATCCGCGATAAGGCCGAGCAGAAGGTCTTCCATCGCTTGGCCGATTTCAAGAAGCTGCACAAGGAAGGGAAGCGCTTCGCCGTTCTGGGCTGCGTGGCCCAGCAGGAGGGCGAAAAGATCTTCGAGCGCGCACCGTATGTCTCCCTGGTCGCCGGGTCGGCTTCCTACCGCAACTTGCCGGACATGCTGGTCCAGATCGAGGCCGGGGCCGATCGCGTTACCGGGCTCGATGATCGTCAAACCGACCAGACTTTCGAGACCGAGTTCACCGCCCGCACCAACCCGCATCGCGGATACATCACCATCATCGAAGGCTGCGACAAGTTCTGCGCCTATTGCGTGGTGCCGTACACCCGCGGCAAGGAACGCAGCCGCACCTCGCACTCGGTGCTTGACGAAGCCACCCGCATGGCCGACGCCGGCTACACCGACATTCAACTGCTCGGGCAAAACGTAAATTCTTACCACGACCCGGCCGGCAAGAAAAGCTTTGCCGAATTGTTGACTGCCGTTGGGGAATTGCCGGGCATTCGGCGGGTTCGCTTCAGCACCTCGCATCCGCGGGACTTCAGCAAGGACATCATTGATGCGATTGATTCGGTCCCGACGCTCTGCGACCACGTGCATCTGCCGGTGCAGAGCGGCTCGTCGCGAGTGCTGGAGTCCATGTTCCGCGATTATTCCCGCGAGCAATATCTGGAGCGAATCGCCTGGATGAAGGCTGCGCGCAACAGAGAAATCAGCATCACGACGGACGTGATCGTCGGTTTCCCGGGCGAGACCGAAGCCGAGTTCCGCGAGACCCTGAGCTTGCTCGACGAAGTTGGCTACGACGGCGTTTTCTCCTTCAAGTATTCGCCCCGGCCGAACACGCCCGCGTTGCAGTACGCCGATTCCATTCCCGATGCCGAGAAGTCGCGCCGTTTGCAGGTCCTGCAAGAGCATCAGCGAGAACTACAAAGATCAAGTTATCGTAGGCATTTAGGACAGATTGTTGAAGTTATGGTGGAAGGAAAGAACCCGGCCCGCGGACAGATCACAGGCCGTACCTCGCAGAACAAAACGCTCAACTTCGTGGTCAACGGCAGGCCGGAGCCGCGCATCGGAGAATATGTCCGGGTGAAAGTTACGCAGACGTTTCCCAACAGCCTATTGGGCGAGATGACCGTTTAAGCATTCAGAAAGTGTTTGCGTTTCGGACGCAATGCGGAGTATCAAGATTCAAGGGACCTGGGGAGGGAACCATGATGGAAGTTGAAATGAAGATTCGCGGGCTGATGATGGACCCCGTGACCAACATGCCCATCGTGATCCTGAAGGACCAGGGCAGCGACACCGTCCTGCCGATCTGGGTGGGCGTGTACGAGGCCAACGCCATCGCCCTCGAAATCGAGAAAGTTACAACCCCGCGCCCCATGACCCATGACCTGCTGAAGAACCTGCTGGTGGGGCTGGAGACCACGGTGCAAAAGGTGGTCGTGACCGAGCTGCGGGATGACACCTTCTTCGCTGTCATCTGGCTGGAGCGCGAAGGGCAGGCCATCAGCATCGATTCGCGCCCCTCCGACGCGCTGGCGCTGGCCCTGCGCATGGATTGCCCCATCTTCGTGGAGGATGAGGTGCTGAAGTCGAGCAAGCAGGCCAACGCGACCAGCGACCGCGTCAACACCGACGAACTCCGCAAGTGGCTGGAGAACCTGGGCGAAGACGACCTGGGCCGCTACAAGATGTAGAAATCCGCCATTCGCTCTTCGCTTTATGGCTGCTTGCGTGCGTCAGCAAGGAAATGCGCGAAGGATTTCATTCTCTGTTTACTCTGCGGCTGATTGCTAGTTGCTGGTTTTCCATGCCCGACCCAACCGAACAACTGCAACGCATCTATCTCGCCGGCTTTGAGCTGCAAACCTACGAACGCTATCCCAACTCCATTGGTGTGGTCCGCGACGGCTGCATCGCGCTGCTGAGGGCCACTCCCATTGGCCTACAGCTGGTCGGAACGCCTGGCTGGCGGATGGGGGAAGTGCTGGGCGTGCTCGTAGAGAAGGAGGGCCGCCAGGTCTTCCAGGCCAAGTCGGAGGTCGTGGTGGCCACACCAGAGCGACTGGCGACGCTGCGGCGGTTTCGGGAGGACTTGGAGGAGTTGCTAACGGCGACGGCGTGAATGGATGTTTTCACCACTGCGGCACGGAGAACACGGAGGGGGTGCTATTTGGGCTGTTTCATTGGTTCAGTACGTATTTAACATAATATCCGTTATCGGACGTCGAAGCATTCTTCTCATCGGCGTGTGCCGAACGCCTTTTCCGCCAGGGTCTTAAGTTGATGCAGCAGCTGAGCGACAACACGGTCTGCATGCATCCCAAGCCGCAATTGGAGGACGCCGGAGATAGCTGGTACGACTTCGTCCATCCGAGCGGGAAAGGCCTCGCCTGTTTGTGCGTTCTTTAGGAGTATATCGTCGTCTCCAGCGGCATCTCGGGGCAGCCAAGCCTGGTAAGTTACCAAAACGCTTGCTGCAGCGGGTGCAGGTGTGCTGAGAGCAAGTTGCAAGAAGGTGGCAAGCCCAAGTTGTGCCCGATACGAAGGATCAGAAACGGTGTATGTCCCTTTCGCGATACTGCAGGTAGCGGATACCTTCTTGGCGGGCAAGGGCGATATCGCGCGCGAAATCTCCGCTGAAAGTGCCTTCACCAATCGTTCGCCCGCTTGGTCGACCTGCTCATGTGTGTAACCACCCTTTGTCACGTATAGACTGCCGATGGCGGCGATGCTTTCCCCCGCGCTCGGCGAGAGCGCAGAAAGTACGCTCTCATCAACCAGTTTGATTGTGTCGAGCGAACGCGCCAAGATGAAATCTACAAACATTTGATAATCGCCAGCGTCACCCGCTTCTAGAGCATCGAGGTAGGTATTCTTCTGTTCTGAAAAAATCACAATAGGCATTGATATGGCACGGTATGTAAATGCGGAGGCCAAGGCACGGGCCACGCGACCGTTTCCGTCAGCAAAAGGGTGAATAACGACAAATGCGTAGTGCGCGTATGACGCTTGGAGAACCGGGTGTGCGGCCAGGAATGCCTCAGTCCGAACTTCGTTCGTGAATCGAGCCATCTCTGCCGGGGTCACGTCTACTGGCGCATAGGAATGATCTGTACCTTTCCTGGTCCGCACATGGTTCGGAAGTGCTTTGTACTGCCCTTTTGGAAGCGCCTGTTCCTGCGGCCCAATGGCGGTCATGACGCGATAGGTCGGCTGAGCGGCGCAGACGACTTCATGCAATTTGCGAACAGCCGCCTCCGAGATTGGCTCGGCCTTCGTGGCGAGGTCGAGGACGTAGTCGTAAGCGTGCAATTGAGCCTCAAACAATGACTTCACCTGGTCACCTTTTTGCGCCAGCGCAGATTCCCAAGCTGTCGTCTCGAATGCCACACTGTAAGTGAACCCACGATCTACCTCGTACAGACCTTCAATTGCGCCTGTGTCGATGGCCGCAGCGCGTTTAGCAATCTCGCGAGCTCGCGCTAAGACATCTGGCGCTAACTGCCGACGAGATTCGAGTGATGAGTTGTAACGGTTCCATCGGACGGTATCGACAGTCGTACGTGAAGCCCAATCCTCGAAGGTTGGAAAAGGCTTGTAAGCCGCATCCAGCGCGTAAATGTTGACTTCGGTTTCGCTCATTGTGCTCCTGATAATAGCTGAATTAGGGTCTTCATATCAGTACGATCTTGGATGGAACAGGGTCCCGGCTATCCTGCTCGCCGGGCAGAACAACTCGGTCTGTCCGGCAAAGATCTTTATGACCGTTCTATGCGCCGGGGGTGCCGGATGCAAACAGCCCGTGCAGGCGGGTGATCTCGAACAAATCGTGGATATCCTCATCCAGGTTGATGAATTTCAGCTCGCAGCTGCTCTTTCGCGCGGAAGCCCAGACGCCGACGAAGGCGCCGATGCCCACGCTGTTCCCTGGCTCACGTTGGGCAGGTCCACGTAGGATTGGCTTGCCCCCAGGAATGAGCGCACGGAGAGTGTGGTTACCTTCGTTCTGCGGAATGCGTTTTCCCCTCGGCCCCACATCTACCCGCAAAATAGAATGAGAAGGCTGGAGTCAGTCTCCGGCGCCGCGAATGTCCGTTCTTCGCTGTGCAGTCGTGACCGTGAACGGCTAAGTTCCCACCCTAGCCAAAAGAAGGCTAGGATGGGGCACCCGTGCGGCGGCGATCTTTGAAAACCAGCGACCGTGCAAATCCCCAGCCTCGAGAAAAGAAGGCTAGGATGGACCCCCTTTGGGCACCCGATAAGTGCTTTGTTCGGAATACTTTGCGTGTAACTGATTTAGATAGAATACTTTGGCTGGAATCGTGCAAAGTATTGAGCAGCAAAGACTTACGTCTGCCAGTAAATCGCGTGTTATGAATACTTTGGGGGCAAAGTATTGAAAACCAAAGATGCAGAAATGCCGGGGGGGGAGGGGTACTTAGGGTGCTTTTTCCGTGTTCCACCCTGCTGAGAAGGGGTCTCACGCATGTTGTTTACAGGCAGCTGAAAAAGTCGTCGCCCCTGGGAAGAAACCGCAGATTCCTCGGGGCTGAAGCCCCTCGGAATGACAAAAATAAAGGGGCTGCAATGGCGCACCTGAAGGTGCGCCCCTTCCAAAGCGTCCACATTTGAGTTTTTCATCAACCTCCTTTAAGCGCCGGGGGCGTCGCCTCCAAACAGGCCGTGCAATCGGGTGATTTCGAACAAGTCGTGGATGTCCGCGTTCAGATTGATGAATTTCAGCGCGCAGCCGCTCTTTCGAGCGGAGGCCCAGACGCTGACGAAGGTGCCGATGCCGACACTATCCACCAGGGTGACTTTGGCCAGATCCACGAGGATCGGCTTGCCCTCAGGAATGAGTGCGCGGACCGCCACGGTGAACATGGCCCAGGAGTCAATCACCACCTTGCCCGTGCAGTGCACGATGTTCGCTTCGGGTTGTCTTTCGATCTCCAACTGCAAAACTGAAGTTTCGTCAGCGGCCACAGAGGCTTCCCTCCAAAGTACGAAAAAGTGTACACCCGCACGCTAGGGCCGTTTAAGAGCTGGTGTAGTCGCTACGGGGCAGCGGTGTCGCCGGCTGAAGCCGGTTCCCTTCTGCGAGATCAACCGAAACGCGGCGCTAAAGCGCCACTCAGCCCGAACCCCTAGCCGCACAGCACCACCTTGGGATGGAACAGCGTCCCAGCGACGCGGCTGGCGATGCAGATCAGTTCCGACTGCCCGGCAAAGACCTTCACGAAGCAGGAACGGGACATTTCCGGCAAGTTCACCGTCCGGCCATGACGAATTTTGGCGATGTCCTCGTCGGTGGCCACAACCGACGGAATCTCCGGCAGGACCCGCCGCGGATGGACCAGCAACTCCTGGATACGGCCTTGGCTGGCGGCTTCGCCCATTTCCTCCAGCGTATGGCTCTGCTCGACGGCGAACTCGGCTACCTGCGTCCGGCGGAGGCTGGCCAGATGGGCCCCGATGCTCAGCTTTTGCCCCAATTCGTGGGCCAGGCTGCGGACATAGGTCCCCGACGACACCCGGCAGCGAAAATCGACCAGGTCGCCGTTCAGGCCCAAGACCGTGAATTCCTTCACTTCCACCGAGACCGGCTCAAGCTCGACGTGCTGCTTCTTGCGGGCGAGCTTGTAGGCTGGAACTCCCTTGATCTTTTTGGCGGAAAACGGGGGTGGAGTCTGCTGGAGGACGCCAACAAACCCCGAGGCAACGGCACAAAGTTCTTCAAGTGTTACATTAACTTCCTGCGCTGGCCCCATGGGGTCGCCGTCGCAATCGTAAGTGTCGGTCGCGACCCCGAGCCGGATTGTCCCCTGGTAAGCCTTTTCCGAAGACGAGTAGAACTGGCACAGCCGGGTCATCCGACCCAGCACCAGAGGAAGGACTCCGGTCGCCATGGGGTCGAGGGTTCCCAGGTGCCCGATGGAGCGTTCGCCCAAAATGCGGCGTGACTTCGCCACCACATCGTGCGAGGTCCATCCCGCAGGTTTATCCACCACGATCACACCATTGAGCGGCATCCTTCTGCTATCGTGTAGGTTCAATGGTGGTTTGGTCAAATCGCCGGCGAAGAACCCGGCTGCCGCGCGGAATTTGAAGGGAATTCAGTTCCCTGCCATGCGGTACGCGTGACCCACGTCCTATGATCCCGCTGAAAGACGACGCACCCCGGATCGGCACTCCGTACGTGACTTATGCGCTGCTGGCGCTGAATACGCTGGCGTTTCTTTACGAGTACTGGCTTGACAAGCAAGACGCGCTCGCTGCCAGCGGGCTGATCTTTCAGCTTGGAGTGGTTCCTGCGCGCTTCACGGTGGTGCTGTTCAATCATGGCTACGTGCCCTGGGACCTCGTCTCGCAACTGGGAACGCGCTATGTTCCACCGATGGCGGCCATCCTTCCCATCTTTACCTCCATGTTCCTGCACGGCGGCTGGCTGCATCTGATCTTCAACATGTGGGCGTTGTGGATCTTCGGCGACAACGTGGAAGATTATCTCGGGCATTCACTCTATTTGGTGCTTTACTTCGTCTGCGGAATTGCGGCCGCGCTGCTGCACACGCTGTTCAATATTGCCTCGACCGTGCCCAGCGTGGGCGCCAGCGGCGCGATTGCCGGGGTGATGGGAGCGTACTTCCTGTTGTATCCGCGAGCACGCGTGTTGACCCTGGTGCCGTTCTTCTTCGTCTTTTTCATGTGGCTGCCAGCCTGGATTGTGCTCGGCTACTGGTTTGTCGCGCAGTTTCTGAGCGGAGCCGCCAGTTCGATCACGGCGCGTGGCGGCAACTCCAGCGGGATCGCCTTTTGGGCCCACGTCGGAGGCTTTCTGGCAGGCATGCTGCTGATTAAGGTCTTCCCTGCCCGGACGCGGCGCTATCACTACGGACTGTGAGCATCGCGGATTGCTAGCTACAGCGCTCCGCCGCTCGGCGCCAGCACAAGTTCGGACAGATTTGCATTGGGCGGCAGCAGCACGGCGTAGAGCACGGCTTCGGCGACGCTCTCCACGTCCATCATCCGTTCGCGCGGAGCGTCGGGCCAGAATTGCTGCCACAAATCGGTGTCGGTTGCGCCGGGCATAAGCGCAACCACGCGAATGCCGCGGGGAATGAGTTCATCGCGCAGCGACAAGGTGAAGCCCAGCGCGCCATGCTTGGAGGCGTTGTAGGCGGCGAAATTGGGAAACACGGTCTTGGCCGCAACCGAGAGGTTGTTGATGATGGTCGCGCCAGACTGCATAACAGGCAGCGCCGCGCGTGTGCAGAGAAACAAGCCTGTGAGGTTGGTATCGATCGCAGCGCGCCATACTTCGAGGCTGGTTTGCTCGATGGAAACTGCGGGTTGAGCAATCCCTGCATTGTTCACCAGCACGTCGAGCCTGCTGAGGCGCTGCTTCACCATCGCGAAAAGCGACGCGACGGAATCTGGATCGCGCACGTCGCAAACCTCGGTGACGATCTGAGCGGCATTGTCGTTATGCGCGTGTGATTTCTTGGGAAGCAACCGCCTGAGTTCCGCGGCGCTCTTGGCGAGCGTTGCAGCATCGCGACCCGTGATGACGACGCTGCAACCTTCGGCGGCAAAAGTGCGGGCAATGGCGAAGCCGATGCCGCGGCTGCCGCCGGTCACGACTGCGACCTTGCCCAATAAGCGAGGGTTACCCGAGCGCGATTCCTGGGCGCTGATTCCTGTTTTGCGGTGAGACTGCGGATTCTTCGCAGCCATGGATTAGATTCCGCTGCCGTTCTTGGCGTGGATCAGTGACAGAAATTCCTGGCGGGTTTGTTGCGCGCGGAAAGCCCCAAGCATCGACGACGTCACCGTGGCCGAATGTTGCTTCTCGACCCCGCGCATCATCATGCACAGATGGCGGGCCTCGATGACG
Source organism: Candidatus Korobacteraceae bacterium (assembly GCA_049520555.1). Classification (GTDB taxonomy): domain Bacteria; phylum Acidobacteriota; class Terriglobia; order Terriglobales; family Acidobacteriaceae; genus Bog-257. The sequence continues at coordinate 40,287 of JBEKPR010000003.1, read as the reverse complement.
ACGCCCACGCCTAATGGCTGAATCGCCTTCTGAATCGTCTCCGCAATTTGCACGGTCAGACGCTCCTGCACCTGCAGACGGCGGGCAAATACTTCCACCAGCCGCGGTACCTTGCTCAGGCCGATCACTTTGCCCTTGGGAATGTAGGCCACGTGCACCTTGCCGAAGAATGGCAGCACATGGTGCTCGCAAAGGCTAAACATTTCGATGTCCTTCACGATCACCATCTCGTCGTAGTCCACGCTGAACAGCGCTGCCTTCAGCATTTGTTCCGGGTCTTCGCCGTAGCCCTTGGTCAGGTACTGCAAAGCGTTGGCGTAGCGCTCCGGCGTCTTCAACAGGCCTTCGCGATCCGGTTGTTCGCCCAGGCGGACCAGCATCTCGCGCGCCAGCTCTTCGAAGCTGGCGCTGGTCAGGGTCGGTGTTTCCGTCAGGTCTCTCATCAGTCTCCCAGGGCTCATACCCGTAACTCCGCTCCACCTGCGTACTCGAAGCTGTTCATCATAGTCTCTTCGAGCCGTACCTTTTCAAGATGAGCCGCAGTAAAGCTTTGCTTCAAAATGTTGAAGATCACCTCGCTTAGATTTTCCGTGGTGGGCACGGTCGCCGCGAATTCTCGACGCGCATTCAAATTCACGTGATCGAAGCGTTCCAAGACTTCACGATGCACCGCGCCGTCCAAATCAACCAGGTTGCATACCATTCCGGTCTGCGGATTGACTTGTCCGCTCACCGTGACTTCCAGTGCGTAGTTGTGCCCGTGACCATGCGGATTATTACACTTGCCGTAAGTCGCCTGGTTCTCCGACTCGGAGAGCCCGTCGCAGTGCAACCGGTGGGACGCCGAAAACAGATAGCGCCGCGTCAGATGGGCTTTCATGCTTCTCCATAGAAATCAACGAAGAGATCGGGCAACTCGTACACCCGCACGCGATGCAGCTTTGCCACATGCAACTTGCCTTGCAAGCGATTCCAGATGGCGATGGCAAGATTCTCCGTCGTAGGAATTTGTCGTAGGAACTCCGGCACTTCCTTATTCAGATGTCGGTGATCAAGCGCCTCGAGCACTTCGCGGTTCAAGATCTCCTTAAGCTCCTTCAAGTCCACTACAAAACCTGTCTTAGGATCGACATCGCCCTTCACTGTCACCTCGAGGGTGTAGTTGTGGCCATGGCCATTCAGGTTGGCACACTTGCCGAAGATGCGCTGGTTTTCTTCCGCCGAGAACTCGGGGTTGTGGTAATAGTGCGACGCGGAAAACTCACACTTACGAGTTAGATAGACCATGTTTTCCTGGGCCGGCTTTTACGCCTGAGGTAGTGCATCCAAGTTAGTGTGCCATGTTTCCAGCGGCGACCGGCGCTTCGTCCGCTGGTTGAGCTTCGCGCAAACCCGAATACTCGCGTCCCTTCCAGCGAACTGTTCCCTGCTTATGAGAGATGCCGGAGTTGACTAAAAGCACCGCAAAAACCGGCAATCCGAAGAGCGCCAGCGCATTGGACAGCCCGTCAAAATGGGCGCGCGCAATGCGCCTCCCGAAGAAATAGAGCCATTGCACCGTCACCGCCGCCGCGACAAAGAACGTGATCACATCGCCATTGGCTAACGAGACCATCGAAAACGTCAGCATGGCCACGATGGCGGCAAACTCCAGGGCCCGCCACAAGGCCAGCCTGCGCGGACTGGGAAACAACAGCGCCAGGTTCTTGGTCCAGCCTTCCCACATCTGGGGAAAGCTGCGATACATTCGGGTGCTGACTGCGTCGGACATGCCAAAACACAGAGCGAATCCCGCTTGTTTCAGCCGTTTGGCCAGCTCAACATCCTCCAGAAGCGTAGTTGCAACGGCGGCGTGCCCGCCCACTGCGTCGTAGGCTTCCCGGCGGATGAGCAAGTACTGTCCGTTGGCGGCGGCCACCGGCGACTTCGGATCGCACACCTCCTTGGGCGGATAGGTCGTCGCCAACTCAGCAAAGATGACGGGCATCAGCGCACGTTCCGCGAATCCGCGCACTTCCTGCTTGGGCGAATAGGAGAGCATGTCCGCGCTATTGTCTTTCGCCTCCTGCAAGCCGCGCGCGATCGAGTCCGGCGTGTGCCGGGTATCAGCATCGGTAAAGAGCAGCCACTTCCCTTTCGCCGCTTTGGCACCGCTCCAGGCCGCGTTGCATTTGCCATTCCAGCCGGACGGCAATTCATCGGCGACGAGCACGCGCACCGTGGGTGCCCCATCCTTTCGCGTCCTTTGCGAAAGGGTGGGAGCGCAAAAGCTTTCGACGATGGCGCGCGTGCCGTCGGTCGAGTGGTCGTCCACCACGATGACCTCGTAGGCAGACCCCGCCTGGCCAACCAGCGACCGCAAGCATTCGGCCAGACAGGCTTCTTCGTTTCGCGCCGGGACGATGACCGAAATTTCGGGAGCGCTTTCTCGCTGATCCATGAAGATAAAGACTACCAGACGGCAATGAGTACGGGGCTTCGGCAATTAGGGAACCTCTGAAGCCGGTGATGCTCGGGTGAAACCAGCGATCGGGAGGCGCGAAAAACTGACATTGGGTAATGCGGCTTTCACATGAATTACTCATGAGCGCGCACGATCTTAGGGTGTCATCCTGAGCGACGAGCGCAGCGAGGAGTCGAAGGAACCCTATGGCTGTAAGGAATCTGAACTATCGCGGTGCCATGCGGCCATCTTGTAACGCCTGCGCGGTAATAGGGGTCCTTCGACTCCGGTTTGTCCGCCAAGGCGGACAAACCTGCGCTCAGGATGACACTCTGGTTTCCTAACCAGTCCGGGGTTCAGGCGTCATGTCCCCGGGATCCTGCGCGCGACCATCGCCGTCGCCATGAATTATTATAGGTCTGTGAAGCGCTTCATATCCTCATCCGTTCTCGTCTGCCTGATATTGCTCGCGGCGTGCAATAGCGGCGCGCATCCGCCGCGCATCGGCAGCGCCGCCCCAGAGTTCACCATCACCGATTCCCAGCGCACGGTTGCGCTAGACCAATTTCATGGCAAGCCCGTGGTGCTCAATTTCTGGGCGACCTGGTGCCCGCCGTGCATTCAGGAGATGCCCTCACTGGTGCAACTGCAGAAGCAGCTAGGCGACCAGGTAACCATCATCGCCGTCAGCGAGGACGAGGACGACAGCGCGTACAAGCAATTCGTCCGCGACCACAACGTCGATCTGCTCACCGTCCGCGACACCGGGCAGAAGACGAATGGACTGTATGGCACCACGGGGTTTCCTGAAACCTTCGTGATTGATCGCAGTGGCAAGATCGTCCGCAAGTTCATCGGCCCGCAGGAATGGACCAGCCCGGAGATCGTGGATTACCTGAAGAAGATGTGAGGTTGGGGAGTCTAAGTTGATCCGCCAGGACAAAGAACGACGCTTGGCCACGTTGGAACAGTCGTTGCTTGCCGCCGCAAAGGGGCGAAGCATTGATATTCCAATTGCAGAAGTTCGCAGGAAGGGGCTGATTAAGACCCTGCGCAAACATGCCCGCTGCCGCTGAAGGCGCCGCTTACAACTTCACTCTTCTCAGCCGCAGCGCATTGCTGATCACCGACACCGAGCTGAAGCTCATGGCAGCCGCCGCGAAGATCGGGCTCAGCAGAATGCCGAACTTGGGATACAGAATGCCCGCCGCGATCGGCACGCCCAGCGAGTTGTAGATAAAGGCGAAGAACAGGTTCTCGCGAATGTTGCGCATCACCGCGCGGCTCAGACGGCGAGCGCGCACCAGCGCGGCCAGATCGCCTTTCAGCAGGGTGATACCGGCGCTCTCCATGGCAACATCTGTGCCCGTGCCCATTGCAATGCCCACCTGCGCCTGCGCCAGGGCGGGCGCGTCGTTGATGCCGTCGCCCGCCATCGCGACCACTCTTCCCTGCTCTTGCAGCTTCTTCACCGCCTCAGCCTTGTGGCTGGGCAGCACTCCAGCTTCAAAGTCGGTGATGCCGACTTGCCTCGCGACCGCCTCGGCCGTGGACTGGCTGTCGCCGGTCAGCATGACGACGCGCAAGCCTTCTTTGCGCAAGTCGCGGACCGCTTGCGCTGCTTCGGGTTTCACGGGATCGGCAATGCCCAGCAGCCCTGCGATACGGCCATCCACCGCGACGAAGACAACCGTGTGGCCATCGTGGCGCATGGCTTCAGCCTTGGGTTTCAGTTCCTCGGCATCGACTCCCATCTCCAGCAGCAGGGCCTCATTTCCCGCGGCAACTTCATGCCCGCCGACTCGGCCCGCCACGCCGCGTCCAGTAAGCGATCGGAATTGCTCCGCCGGCATCAAGTGCAGCTGGTTTGCTCGGGCGGCCTCGACCATCGCCGCCGCCAGCGGATGTTCGCTTCCTTGCTCCAGGCTGGCCACCAGCCGCACCACGCGGTCTTCGGTCTCGCCGCCGACGGCTATCACCGACATCAGCTCCGGTTTGCCCTGGGTGAGCGTGCCGGTCTTGTCGAGCGCCAGGGTGTCAACCTTCTGCAGCGTCTCCAGCGCCTCGGCGTTCTTGATGAGAATGCCGGCGCGCGCGCCCCGGCCTGTGCCAACCATGATCGCCATCGGTGTCGCCAGTCCCAGGGCGCACGGACAAGCGATGATCAGCACTGCAACCGCATTGACGATCGCGTTCGCTAGCCGCGGCTCCGGTCCCACGATGAGCCATACCGCAAACGTGATCACGGCCGCCGCCAATACCGCCGGGACGAACCAGGCCGCTACTTTGTCGGCCAGCCGCTGAATCGGTGCGCGGCTGCGTTGCGCGTTGCTCACCATCTGCACGATCTGCGCCAGCAGAGTTTCGCTGCCCACGCGTTCGGCCCGCATCAGCAGCCAGCCTGTACCGTTCACCGTGGCGCCGACAACTTTGTCGCCAGCGCGCTTTTCCACCGGCATGGCTTCGCCAGTCACCATCGACTCGTCCACCGAACTGAGGCCGTCGAGCACGATGCCATCCACCGGAATCTTCTCGCCCGGTCGCACCCGTAGCTTGTCTCCAACCTTCACCCGCTCCAGCGGGACGTCGTATTCGCTGCCGTCGTCGCGCATGATGCGCGCCAGCTTGGGCGAGAGATCGAGCAGCGCGCGGATTGCGCTGCTGGTGCGGCTGCGTGCCTTGAGTTCCAGGACCTGCCCCAGCAGCACGAGGACAACGATTGCCGCCGCGGCCTCGAAGTACACTTCCGGCTGGCCAGTCATGCCGTGCATCGAAGGTGGGAAGATTTGCGGAGCGATGGTGGCGACCGCGCTGTAGACGTACGCCACGCCAACGCCCATCGCGATCAGCGTGAACATGTTCGGGCTGCGAAACTTGACAGACGCCCAGCCGCGCACGAAGAAAGGCTGACCGCACCACCACACGATTGGCGTTGCCAGCGCAAACTCAAGCCACGTGCCTACACGCGGCGTGAACACGTGCGCCAGTGGCCCCATGCGCAGCATCGCGTAGGCGACCAGGGGAACACCAAGCAGCACGCTGGTCCAGAAGCGCCGGGTGATGTCGCGCAGTTCGGGATTCTCTTCCTGCGCGCTGGTCACCGTCTTCGGCTCCAGCGCCATGCCGCAGATCGGACACGCACCGGGTCCGTCGCGAACGATCTCCGGATGCATGGGGCAGGTCCACTGCGTCCGGGTCGCGGCCATGGGAATGTCGGGCTCAAGCGCCATGCCGCACTTGGGACATGCTCCGGGCCGCGGTTGGCGCACCTCGGGATTCATGGGACAGACGTACGTTGTTCCCGACGGAGCGCGTGCGATCTTGCTTTGATCCACCGCATCCACGGCGGTGATTTTCGGAGCCTCGCTTTGCGAAAGGTACTTCTCAGGTTCAGCTTTGAATTTCTCGCCGCATCCTCGACTGCAGAAGTAATAGGTCTTGCCCTGATGCACCGCAGTCGCTGCGGCTTTAGCCGGATCAACGCTCATCCCGCAAACCGGGTCCTTCTCCAGCTTGCGGGCGGCGCCAATCTGCACCGGGGCGCCGCCGATTTGAACCATTGCTGGCATCCCGGCGGCCTTGTAGTTAGGGGAGAGATATTTCTCCGGATAATCTTTGAATTTCTCCGCGCAACCGCGCGAGCAGAAGTGGTACAGCTTGCCTTCGTACTCTACCGAAGCAGCGGCCTTAGAGGCATCGACACTCATGCCGCAAACCGGATCTTTGTCCAGCTTCCTGGCTGCGCCAGCCAGCGGCGGAGCTTCTCCTTGGGCTTTTTCAATCGTCGAAAGGAGCTTCGCTGGCGACGACACAAACTTGTGCATGCAGCCAGGCGAGCAGAAATAGTAGGTCTGCCCCTCGTACTGCGCCTTACCACGGGCCTCGGCCGGGTTCACCGCCATCCCACAGACGGGATCGATTACCGAAATGTCGATAATCCGGTTTTCGAAGCTGTCCTCGGGTCCGTTCATTCCCTCCCTCTCCTGGGCACGTACTCGCGCTGTTCATTGCCGCGGCGATGCTCTATATTGGTTGCGGATTCGGTGCGAAGGCCGAAACTTAACCGCCAGCTATTCTAGATGCGGAAGAAAGTTTCCAGTTCCTCCGTATCATCATTGCACGTTTGCGCGAGGGCGGTTCGATGACTGCAATCGAAGTTTTGTTTCGCTATGGAATGTCGCCGGGTGAGATGGAAATGGGCGCGCTAGGACAGGTGAGCGATGTCTATGGCATCCGCCGGGTGCGGTTTAATGAGCGAGAACGGACCATCCGGGTGGAATACGACGCCACGCGCCTGAACGAATCCAGCGTGGAAAAGCTGCTGCGCAGCGCCGGACTCGATATTCGCGAAAAGCTGGCGCTGGTGTAACCAAGGCGCCCAGATTCAAATACAAAAGGCGAAGCGCATGGAGGGGGAGCACTTCGCCCTTTTGCCCAGTCTGGGCACTTGCGGAGAACGCCTCTTAGGCGATCTAGTGGTCGGTCACACAGCGTGGCTAAGGTTCGGGGGAGATTTAAATTTGAGGGGCCGCTCGTCGAAGGGAACTCTGGCCGAAATTCCCTTCCGAGCGGCCCCTTATTGCGCCACTTCGTCTGTTGATGGATAGAGCATCCGTCATGCCAAAGGATGATCAATGAAACTAAAGGGGTTACTTGGTTCCCTATTTGGGATACACTGTAGAACTTTCCGGTACTAGGAAAAGTTTACCGCAGGGCACTAAAGTGTTATGCGATGGATTCGTCGAAATCGGCCACCGTTTCCCACTGAGTCGCGCCGAGGGATATTGCTCTGCCATATGAGTGGAGTGGGCCGCTTTCGGGTGAGCTCTCCCGTGATGTCGGAGTCGGTCAGCGGTTTGGTATAATTTGCTAACTGCTCACCGTGTGCGCCCTTAGCTCAGCTGGATAGAGCGTCTGGCTACGAACCAGAAGGCCGGGAGTTCGAATCTCTCAGGGCGCACCATTTATTTCGTTCCTGCCGCGTGGATTAGCAGCCTGTCGCTGTTCCCCTCTTCACCACAAAATCCCATAAAGCCCAAAGGCCGCCTTACTTTGAAACTGTCTGCTTGGCCGCGATGTCGCGCTTCAAGGCTTGTGCGGTTGGGTCGGCGGGTTGCAACGCGAGGGCATGGTCCACCTCGGCGGCGGCGGAGTCCAACTGGCTCTGCTTCAGGTCCAGCCGGGCCAGCACCAGCCAGGCGTCAACGGTGGGCTGCAGGCGCACCGAAGTTTGCGCTTCCCCCCGTGCACTCGCGAGATCGCCCTTTTTTTCCAGCAGAATCGCCAACTGCGCGTGCGCCGTAGCGTTGTTATGGTCGGCGCTGATCGCTGCGCGGAATTCGCCTTCCGCCTGGGTCGCCATGTTCTGCGCCAGCAACTCCTTGCCACGCTCTACGTGATAGGCGGCCTGGGTGCGTCCATCCGTCTTGGCCAGCCGCGCCTCGGCAAGCTTGTCGATTTCCATCTCGACTTGGCGATAAGACGCTTCGTCATAGTTGCGCTTGAGGCGTTCCATGGGAATGCGAGGCTGGTTTGGCGGCAGCAGTGCGTTGCCGGATGTCGCAGTGGGATTCACGGGGGGAGGCGGCGCGCCACCCCGGTTGATCAAATCCAGCAGGGCCTTGGCTTCGCCATCGCTTGGGCTCCGCTGTAACTGCTCGCGCAATTGGCGCGCGGCCCCGGCACTGTCTCCGTTCTTGAATGATGCCACTGCCAGGTTGAAGCGGTAGTCCGGGTCGTTCGGGTCGGCACTGACCGCCTTGGAGAAGTATTCGACCGCCGCCGAGCGCCGGCCTCGCCGGGCTTCCACAACCCCCAGATTGTTGTAAACCTCGGTGAGCGGCAGCCGGGCGGCGAGATAGTTGAACGCGGTGAATGCCTTCTCGAAACTTCCGCGATAGAACTCCGACATGCCCAGCAGAAAGTTGGCCTCGCCGGCGACCGGGTCGTCCTTCGCTATGCGACTGAACCAGGAAGCTGCCGATTCGTATTCGTGGGCGCTGTAGTACGTCTCGCCCAACTGCAGCATGGCCAGAGTGTAGTTAGGATTGAGCTTTATCGCATTTCGCAGATGACGAATCTTCTGCTGCTGGTCGGTGGCCAGGATTCCGCGGATATAGCTCTCGAATGCAGCGAGGCTGATAGGCCTTGAGGCTTTCAGAAATTGATCGCGGCTGATCGCGGGCGGCGGAGTCATTTGCTGCAGCAGTTCCCAGGCCAACGCCGTCTGCAAATCGATCAGGCTGGTCAAGGCGCCGCTGCTGTGTACCTCCGGGTAAAGGCGCAGCTTCTTCATGTCGAGAAGTTGCGCATTGGCCTTGAACGTCTGGCCATCGAGACCGTAGTTGCCCAGCACCACGTAGTCGGCATCCATCTGCTCAGCGACCCCATAGACCGTCGCCCGCGAAGGCCGAACGCTCAGCGGAATGCCGGCATGATCGAAGGCATAGCTGCGATCGTCGCGGCTGATGACGTAGAGCCCAGGCGCCTCCATGCGCTGCGACAGGACTTCGGGAAAAGCCTCACCGACCCACTCCAACCCCGGAGCGGTAGTCTGATTTTCAAACGGCATGACCATCACGGTGCGGGTCCCGGCAAGCGTCTGGCCCACGCTCAGATGGCAAAGCAGACAGACCGCGACCAATAGAAGAAGGCCACGGGAAATGAGGCGATTGGGAAAGGGTCGCAAAGCGCCTTGATTATAAATGCTGGGAATCGCTCCTATTTCGATACCGCGGCAAACAGGTCCGACTTCAGCAACGCCGTGAAGCGTTGATCGTCGGTCTTAAAGTGCATTTGCAGCATATCGTGAGAATTGTCGACCGTGGTGTTGTCGAGCGCCAGCTTCTCCGCGGGAGTGGCGTTCATTTTGCGATACAACACTCCCGCCTTCAGCAGCGAGGCCATGGTGGCTGCGGTCATGGTATCGGAAGTTTTGACATTCAGGTCGAAGGTCACCCCATTGCTGAAATTCATGGTGTAATCCGAGGCCAGCAGCCGCTTCTTCACCACGTCGTAGTCACCTATAGAGGCCGCTTCCCCCAGCGCCGACCGCAGCATGTTCTGCGTCCCCGGCTGATCGAGCACGCTCCAAATCGCCGCGCTGTCCACGCTGGTGATCAGATCGTCAATGGTAGTGTTGGATTCCAGAGACTCGGCGCTGTTGTCGCGCACGTCGATCGCGCCTTTGATGGAAGCACTCTCGCCGAACAAGATGGTACTGGGGTCAAGGAACACCAGGTGCATGCCCGTGCCCATGGGGTAGATGTAGGAGAGCAGATACTTCTCCGGCTTGATCTTCTTCAGGCGCATCTTCTGCAGAAATTCCTTCTGCTTGAAAGGGCCCTGGGCGATGGCGATGCTGCGCAGACCGCTTTTGGCCGAGCGATAAGTAACGAAGGTAAGTTGCTCCATGTCCTTGTCAGGATCAATGCCGGCGCCCTTCAAGGCGTTCTCGAATTCCTTCAGGTTGTCGGGCAGGACGCGGTCCTTGAGGGCGCGCGCCGATGGCGAATCCCGCAGTGTGCGGTAATCGATGGAGATGATCTGCTGGATCGCCGATGGGACCACGGTGCGGGCATTGCTGCTCAGAGGCGCCGCGAATGCGGGCAGGCAGAAAACGGCGCTCAGAAAAAGGCCTGTCAGGAACTGCTTCATGCTCATAATTCTACTCGACAATCTCATACGAGATGCGGGATTGTAAACTTCCGTTGCTTTTACTGCACTTCCAATGCTAACGAACAAAGGTTTAGACGTTAGACGCGCAGCAACATCACCACGGCTCACGATTAGAGGACAATGCGCGGCCTGACTATCCACTGAGGACTAACTTCGCACCGCTGCCACACGCTTCCGCACATCCGCGACAAAAGCCTCATCCTTGATATCTCCAAGATTGATCTCCACGTTCGCCAGCGCGCCCTCAACCGCCGCTCGCGCCAAACTCACACCCACGGCCAAATCCGAGGCCATCCTCGGATTGGTGATCGGCCGCAGCGATTCAAGAATCTGCCGCACTTCCCTTGCCCGTTCGGCAACCAGCAGCGGGACCAGGGTCGCCTTCTTGGTTGCCGCTTCGACCTCAGCCTTCGCCTCGGGATGATCTTTCGCTTTCTTGAATGCCGCCATCACCTCGTTAAACGACGCGGCATCGGCGTCAATCGACACCTTGAACTGTTCGCGCAGCTCAGCCAGACGCGCCAAGGCATCGCTTAACTGGCGCTCGTATTGCGCATAAGCCTTCTTGCCGCGCGACATTCCGGCGACCATGCCGCCTAGCGCCGCAGCCATCGCCGCGGTTGCAGCCGCCGCGCAACCTCCTCCGGGCGCAGCTGTGGGCGCGGCGAGTTGCTCGATGAACGGCTCGACCCCGGCGCGAATCCCGCCCACTGCCACTTTTCCGCTCATCACGGCTGCCAGGCGGTTCTCCAAGATCAGCGACGAGTCGAAATTCTCGATCTGCAAAAACCACTCCGCCGCATCTTCCAGCGCCTTCTTGGGAATCAAGCCGACGATCTCGCTTGATACCGGCATGACCCCATAGCGCGCCGCCTCGCGCTTCACATACTCAAATACGCGCGCGATCGGCGTCTGGTCGGTGTCAGTCAGGTTCATGGAGACCTGTGCCAGCCCGCGCACCGGCACGCCCATTCCCTTGACGTAGCGCAGGCCACCGTTGGAAAAGCGCACAGTCTTGGCAATCTTCTTCGCGATCTCGACATCGGGGGTATTGAGATAGACGTTGTAGGCAACTAGAAATTTGCGTGCGCCCACAATCGTCGCGCCTGCTGTCGGGTGCAGCTCAGCATTGCCAAAGTCGGGCTTGCGCGCCGGATTTGTTTTCAGCTCCTCGCGAATGCCTTCGAATTGGCCGCGGCGCACGTTCTCCAGGTTCTGACGCTCGGGCGTTTGCGCAGCCGCTTCGTACAGGTAAACCGGCACCTGGTACCGCTTCCATATTTCTTCGCCGACACGCCGAGCAATGGCGACGCAGTCTTCGAGCGTCACACCTTCGATCGGAATGAACGGAATCACATCGGCCGCTCCCAGCCGGGGATGCGCCCCGGTGTGCTTGGTTAGGTCAATAAGCTCGGCAGCCTTGCCGACCCCGCGGATCGCGGCCTCCGCCACGTTCACCGGATCGCCGACCAGTGTAATGACGCAGCGGTTGTGGTCGGCGTCCATCTCGCGGTCGAGCAGATACACGCCGTCCATCTTCATGGCGTCGATAATGGCGTCGACCCTGGACTTGTCGCGCCCTTCAGAAAAGTTGGGTACACATTCTACGAGTGCGGGCATAACAGATGAGGATAATGCAAGCCGTTGGCTGTTACCTAATCTCGGTGTGCATCAGCGGTCCGTGGGCTGGATTGTGGCTTGAGTTTTTTGAGCCACCATTCCGTAAATCCTTGGAATGATGGCGGGGTCGACGGGACTCGAACCCGCGGCCTCTGCCGTGACAGGGCAGCGTTCTAACCAACTGAACTACGACCCCGCTTTGCGCGGTTGTTGTCCCGCTCGGGACGTGTCACCTGGCTTATTTTACTCGCCGGTGACGGGTGTGGTGGGCAGTGCAGGGCTCGAACCTGCGACCTCCTGCTTGTAAGGCAGGCGCTCTAACCAACTGAGCTAACCGCCCGTCGTACACGCCTCTTACGAGGTGGTACTAGAGCGGAATCAACTATTTGAGTTTACATGACGCTTCTGGCACGGTCAAACACGCGCACGGTGAACGTTTGTTGGCAGGCACGCCTGAAAGGCGAGACTCTGGAACGACTCCAGCCTATTCCGCCAACTGCAATTCAATCTTCTTCGCGACCGCATCCAGCTTCGCAATCCGAAAGCTGCGAATCTGTCCGGCATGAATGGCTTCCGGCTTGGCCGCACCGCCGGCGGCGCCGCCCTTCCAGCGCGCCGTCAACATGGAACTCAGGGCTGACAAGTCCGCCTTGCCTTCACTCCGCATCTCTTGCTTCGCGGGACTCTGCGCGAGGATTGCGCAAGTGCCCAAGATGCCTTCGCCCAATTCGACGCGAGCGTGTCCATCCGAAATTTCGATCATGCGCCCCGTGACCACATCGCCTTCTTTGTGCTCGGCGATATATTCATCCAGGCCGGTGGGAACCAGTTGCTTCATCCCCAATCGCAAGAGCCGCCGGTCTTTGTCGATCGCGAGCACCTGGGCCTTAACCACCTGCCCGACTTTCAGAACCTCCTGCGGATGGTTGATGCGCTTCTCGGCGCTGATTTCGCTGACGTGAATCATTCCCTCGACACCTTCGGAAAGCTGCACAAACGCACCGAAGTTGGTGAGGCTGGTGACCGATCCTTCGATGACCGAGCCCACGCCAAACCTCCGCGTTACCTCGGTCCAGGGATCTCCCAGGGCTTGCTTCAGTCCCAGAGAAATGCGGCGCTCGATTGGGCTGACAGTCAGAACTACTGCTTCAACCACCTCGCCCGGCTTCACCACGTCGCTGGGCTGCCTTACTTTCTTGGCCCACGACATCTCCGAAAGGTGGATCAAGCCTTCAACTCCGGGCTCCAGTTCTACAAATGCTCCAAAGTCAACGACGCGCGTCACCGCGCCGCGCACCCGCTCGCCTGCCTTATATTTTTCGGCCACCGAATGCCAGGGATCGGGCTGAATCTGTTTCAGGCCCAGCGAAATACGACGCCTTTCAGGGTCGATCTTCAGCACTCTGGCTTCGATTTCCTGGCCTACCGAGAGCACGTCGGCAGGGTTAGAAACGCGGCTCCAGGCAATGTCGCTGACGTGCAGCAGGCCGTCCACTCCGCCGATGTCAACGAAGGCGCCGTATTCGGTGAGACTGCGGACCGTGCCGTGCACCATCTCGCCTTCCTTGACCTCCGAATAGCGGCGCTCCTTTCCGCTGCGCTCTTCCTCTTCCGTCACCACGCGGCGGTCCACCACCACATCTTCGTCGGTCACGTCGAGCTTAATGATGCGGCAGCGGATCTCCTGCCCCACCAACTTCTCCAGCTCGGCAGCGTCGCGCGCGCCGCTGCGCGAACCCGGCATAAACGCGCGCACTCCCACGTCCACGCTCAGTCCGCCTTTGATGACTCCCGTCACCGTGCCCATGATTGTTGACTTGTCGGCGAAGGCGCGCTCCAGCGCCGACCAGTCCCTGGGCAGGGCGGTCTTGAAGCGGGAAAGCTCGTAGTAGCCGTCAGGGTCGCGGCCCTTCACCGAGACCACAAGCTTGTCGCCGGGTTTCACTTCTTCACCGGCTTGGAACGTTGAGATCGGCAAGATGCCTTCGCTCTTGAAACCGATATCGAGGAAAACCGACTCGGCGGAGACGGCGATCACCGTGCCTTCGATTTGTCGGCTGCCGTCTTCAGGCTTGCGCGAATGGCTCTGCTCGAATTGGGAAAGAAGGTCACCGAATGATTCGTCGGGTTCGGCCGCAGGTTGGGAATCTGGAATGCTTGGATTGGACATGAGGGTATGGTTTCATTCTGTCATAAACCGGACACGGATGCTGGCGGGGCTGCCTTAAGCGGGATACTTTCCCGTGATGTAGCCTTCCAAGTGCCTGATGGTTTCTTCGTGACCGGAGATGATCCATTTCACCAGATCACCGATCGACACTATGCCGATGGCTTTGCCCTCCCCGACTACCGGAAGATGCCGGAAATGGCGATTGGTCATGATGGCCATGCACTCCTCTATTGTGTTTTTGCGAGTTACAAAGATCACCGGACTGGTCATGATCTCCCGGACCGGAGTGTCCTTCGACGACCGTCCCTTAAGGATGACCTTGCGGGCATAGTCACGTTCGGAGAGGATCCCCACGAGTTTGCCTTCCAACAACACTAGTAAGGCTCCGACACCCCCCTTAGCCATCTTCTCAATGGCCTCGTAAACGGACTGGTCGGGATCAACCGACAAAATTGCCTGGCTGGCCTTTTGCTTTAGCAGCGATTCGACTGCGTCATTGACCTTCATGGGAGCACCTGTCGGGTTTTCATGCTAGCACGCTGGGCCGCAAAAAAGCACTCCTCGTCGTAGGGTGCGTTTGAGTCCGAATTCCCAACCCTGGCACTTAGACCCGGGGCGATGCAATCCCTCGGAGGGTGGACCGCCGCGCTAACAAATTCGCGGCAGCTGCTCGCCGAACATGACGTCCAGGACGCGCGTGCCGCCGATCTCGGTTTTCATCAGCACCATGCCGGCATGATCGGCAACAATCTCTCCGATCACGGCAGCTTCGCCGCCCAGCGGGTGCTGGCGCATGCGCTGGACAATTTCATCCGCTGTGTCAGGGGCAACGATCGCGACCAGCTTGCCCTCATTAGCCACATAAAGAGGATCGAGTCCCAATATTTCGCAGGCGCCTTGGACAGTTTCGCGGACTGGAATATCGCGCTCTTGCAGCAGCATTCCGACCTGCGACTGGCCGGCAATTTCATTCAAGGTGGTAGCCACGCCGCCGCGGGTTGGATCGCGCAAACAGTGGATGGTCGGGAGTCCGTCGCTGCCCATCACTTCGAGCATTACGTTAACCAGGCCATGGAGTGGTGCGCAGTCGCTTTCAATTGCCCCTTCAAACTCCAGGTTCTCCCGTTGCGACATGACCGCCATGCCGTGATCGCCAATGAATCCGCTGAGGATGATCTTGTCGCCCGGACGCGCGCGATCGGCCGAGATCTCCACTGGCCTGTCGATCACGCCCAGCCCCGTCGTCGTGATGAACACCTGGTCGCCCTTGCCGCGATTGACAACCTTGGTGTCTCCGGTCACCAGCAGCACACCGGCTTCGTTCGCCGCGTCGCGCATGGATTCGACCACGCGACGAAGGTCATCCGCCGCCAGCCCTTCTTCCAGAATGAACGCTGCGGCCAAATACAGCGGACGGGCACCGCTCATCGCCAGGTCGTTCACCGTGCCGTTGATTGCCAGTCGCCCAATATCTCCGCCGGGAAAGAAAATTGGCGTGACCACGAACGAGTCCGTGGTAAATGCCAGCCGAGTGCCATTCACCTGGATCACGGCCTGGTCGTCAAGCTTGTCGAGAATTGGGTTGGTGAAGGCCGGACGGAAGACCTTGTCAATCAGCTCAGCCGTCAGCTTGCCGCCGCTGCCGTGGCCCAGCACGATCTGCTTGTGTTCGAAGATCGGCAGTGGACAGGAACCGAATACCGTCATGCGGCTCCTCCGGTGGAAATCGCCGTCAGCTTGACGTCATCTTTGTCTCTCTTCAGATGCCTGCCATAGGCGTAATAAGCGGCGCAGGCGCCCTCGGCTGAGACCATGGTCGCGCCCAGCGGATGCTGCGGATTGCATTCCTTACCGAAGGCCGAGCAATCGTGCGGTTTCTTGATTCCGCTCAGGATTTGGCCGCTGATGCAAACCTCGGACTCGAGAGTATCGATTTCCTTAACGTCGAACAGCCTTTCCGCATCATGCTCGCGAAACTCCCAGCGCAACTTGTAACCGCTTTTCGGGATGGTCCCCACTCCTCGCCACTTGCGATCGGCGACTTCAAACACATTGAACACCAATCTCTGTGCCGGCTTGTTCCCTTCCCGGTCCAGGACGCGCGAGTATTCGTTCTCCACTTCGGCGCGCCCGCTCTCCAACTGCCGGACGGTCATCAGGATTCCCTGCAAAATGTCCAGCGGCTCGAACCCCGTGATGACGATCGGCACCTTGAACTGCGCGCTAAGCGGTTCGTACTCCCGATATCCCATGACCGCGCAGACATGTCCCGGCCCCAGGAATCCCTGCACCCGGTTCAGCGGAGACTGCAGGATTGCGGCGATCGCGGGCGGCACCAGCACATGGGACACCAACATGGAGACGTTCTTCACGCCTTCCTGCTGGGCGCGCCAGACCAGCATGGCATTGGCTGGCGCGGTGGTCTCGAAGCCAATGGCGAAGAAGACCACCTGCTTGCCGGGATTGGCGTGCGCAATTTTCAGGCAATCCAGCGGCGAGTAAACCACGCGAACGTCGCCGCCTAGCGACTTGATGGTAAACAGATCGCCGTCCGATCCGGGCACGCGCAGCATGTCGCCGAACGAGCAAAAGATCACGTCCGGGCGCCGGGCAATAGCGTGTGCTTTGTCGATCATCTCCAGGGGCGTCACGCAAACCGGGCAGCCGGGACCATGCACCAACTCGATTTCCCGCGGCAGTAAGTAGTCGATGCCATGCTTCACGATGGAATGCGTCTGCCCGCCGCAGACTTCCATAATCACCCACGGCTGGGTCTGGATACGGTGAATTTCCTCGACGATCTTGCCGGCCAGCCGTCCATCACGATATTCATCCAGGTACTTCACGGCTTGCGTCTCCCATCGCCAATCTCATCCGTGACCGGCGCATCGAGTTCCGCCAGTTGGTCCAATTCTTCGAGCAACTGGTAGGTGCGCTGCGCCTCTTCATCATCAAGCCTGCTGATGGCGAAACCCACGTGAACCAGGACGTAGTCGCCGACCCGCGCCTCCGGAAGGTACTCCAGACAGGCCTCGCGCACGATGCCGCCAAACTGGACCTTGGCCATACGCATGCCCTGCTGGTCGAAGGCCTCGACCACCTTGCCGGGAATCGCCAAACACATGTCAGTTCCTTCTTCGCAACATTTCGTTCGCGATGACCGTCTGGCCGAGCGCGATTCCTCCATCGTTGGGCGGGACCAGGCTGTGCAGGTAAACCTCGAGCCCATCGCGTTGTAATCCTTCCACGGCGCGGCGCAGCAGATACATGTTCTGGAAGGTACCACCGCTCAGGCAAACGCGCTTCAACTGGTCACGCTTACCGATGCTCCGGCAAACTTCCACAATCGCAGCCGCGACGGTGTTATGAAAACACGCAGCGATGTAGCCAGGCGGCTTCGAGCGCGCAAGGTCTTGCACGATGTTCTCGATCATGGGCCGCATGTCCACCTGCGCCGGCTCGCCATCACTCACAAGGAAAGGATACCCCTGTTCGAGGCCAGATTGCGCAATCATTTCCAACTCGATGGCCGCCTGGCCCTCGAAGTTGACCTCCTGCCGCAGGTCGATAAGAGAGGCCACGGCATCGAACAAACGGCCGCAGGACGAGGTCGCGACACTGTTGATACCGCGCAAGAGCATGGCGTCTACCAGGCCGACTTGCTTTTCCGGAATGCTGTCGAGAAAGCGGACGCCCGGCGGCGATGAGTTCGCACCGAACGCATCGCGCAGATAGCTGAGTGCCATGCGCCACGGCTGCCGCACCGCTGCATCGCCGCCAACGAGCGGGACGTGACGCAGATGCGCGCGCCGCTCGAATCCCGCGAAGTCGGCGACCAGAAATTCCCCGCCCCAGATTGTTCCATCCGTGCCATAGCCGGTGCCGTCGAAGGCCACGCCGATCACCTTGCCGCTGAGATGGTTTTCCGCCATGCAGCTGGCAATGTGCGCGTGATGATGCTGAACGCCGACTTTTTGCGCAATTGGTAATCTGAGGGCGAAACGCGAGCTCATATAGTTGGGATGCAGGTCGTACGCCACGGCTCGCGGTTCAACCCGGAAGAGCTTCTTCAGGTTGGCAAGCGTTTCCTCGAAGAACACCAGCGTCTCGTAATTCTCCAGATCGCCAATGTGCTGACTGAGGATTGCGTAGTTGCCCTTGGTCAGGCAAAACGTATTCTTCAACTCGGCGCCGCAGGCCAGGATCTCCAGCAGCGGGATGCCAACGTCCACGGGGTGCGGCACATATCCACGGGAACGCCGCAGCACACGCTCACGTCCTTCCAGCGTGCGTACCACGGAATCATCCGTGCGCATGTAAATGTCGCGGTTGTGAAATACAAACCAATCGGCTACCGGCTGCAAGCGCTCCCACGCCTCTTGATTTGAAATGACAATGGGCTCCTCGCTGAGGTTGCCGCTGGTCATCACCAACGCCGTAAACTGCGGCGGATCGTCGGGCGAGTCACTGAACAGCAGGTAATGGAGCGGCGTATACGGCAGCATGACGCCAATCGTGTTATTGCCGGGAGCGACGGCCGGAGAGATCGTCGCGTCCGGTCGGCGGCGCAGCACCACAATGGGCCGTCGCGGACTCAGCAGCGCGGCGCGCTCGGTGTCGGAAACAACGCAGAAACTTTCGACGGCGGCCAGATCGCGCGCCATCAAGGCGAAAGGCTTGTCGCTGCGGCGTTTGCGGGCGCGTAACAGCTTCACGCTGGCATCGCTCTGCGCATCACAGGCCAGCAGAAAACCGCCCAGCCCTTTGACCGCTACGATCCTGCCTTCGCGCAGCAAGTCGCGCGCCTTCCCGATGATCGCCGCGGACCCAGCAGGGTTGTAGCCCGCATCTTGCGGGAGAGCCGATCCGGACGCTGCAATCGCCAGGGCTGGGCCGCACACCGGACAGGCATTCGGCTGCGCATGAAAGCGGCGATTGGCTGGGTCTTCGTATTCCGCCTGGCAAAGCTCGCACATGCGAAACGACGACATGGTGGTCATCGGGCGATCGTAAGGAATGTCCTGAATGATGGTGTAGCGCGGTCCGCAATTGGTGCAATTGGTAAAAGGATATCCAAAGCGGCGATTCTTGGGATCGCCAAAGTCGCGCCAGCAGTCGTCGCAGGTGGCCATATCAGGCGATACCAGCACAAACTCGCCCGCCTGCGCGTGGCTTTGCCGTATTACGAAGTCAGTTTCGCCAAGCGGATTGACATCGACCACGCTGACTTCTTTGATCATCGCCAGAGGTGGCGGCCGGTGCCGCAATGCGTCCAGGAATTTCTGGATGCCCTCGTCGGCCCCCTCAATCTCGACGGTCACACCTGCCGATGAATTGAAGACGTATCCCGTGAGCCCAAGTTCGCGGGCGAGGTTGTAAACGAATGGACGGAACCCGACACCCTGCACGATGCCGCGCACACGTATCTGTTTGCGGATTAGCGACGGACGTGTTGTGGTCGCCAAAATGGGTGCTCCCGACCGTCCCGTTAACAGACACTACCATGCCGCTAACGCCCGCTGCTACATGTACGCGCATGTCAAGGCAGAGGTGTTAGCTGTGGAAGAGAAAGCCTTGCTCAGGGAATGATGACTGCTGCGCCGTCGATGGAATCGTTCTTGATCGCGAGCAGCGCTTCATTGGCCTGACTGAGCGGAAACTTCGTGCTCTTGGGATGAAGCTTGATCTCGGCAGCAATCTTGAGGAAATCGCGGGCATCGGCGCGCGTCATGTTGGTAACACTGCGAATCTGGCGCTCGCCCCAAAGCAGGCTGTCGTAGTCAAACTGGGGAATGTGATCGAGATGGATGGCGTTGATCGCGACCACTCCACCCTTGCGCAAACTGGCCAGGGCCGCGATCACCACGTCGCCGCTGGGCGCGAAGGTGATGGCGCGATCAAGTTCGACGGGCGGCCTTTCCGTTTCCGTTCCCACCCATGTAGCCCCGAGTGACTTTGCCAGTTGGCGATGCGAGGTTCCTCGCGTTGAAACGTACACACCGCAGTTCCAGGCGTGGAGCACCTCGATCGCAAGATGGGCCGACGCGCCGAATCCGAATAGTCCCACGCGCTCTCCGGGTTCCACTCCGGCAACGTGCAAACTGCGAAAACCAATGATGCCGGCACAGAGCAGCGGCGCAGCATGCAAGTCGTCGAGCCCCGGCGGAAGGGGAAAGACGAAATCGGTCCGCGCGAGCGCGTATTCTGCGTAACCGCCATCTACCGTATAGCCAGTGAAGACAGGAGCATCGCAAAGGTTCTCCATGCTTCGGCGGCAGTACCAACACGTTCCGTCAATGCCGCCAATCCACGAGACTCCAACGCGGACGCCAGTCGCCAGCTCCGCGGTGGCGCCTTCCACGACGTCACCGACGATCTGGTGCCCGGGAATCAGGTGCTCCCGCCGCAGAGGAAGTTCGCCCTCCACAATGTGCAGGTCGGTGCGGCAAACCCCGCAAGCTCGCACCTTCAACAGGACATGGCCTGGTTGCAGCGCGGGACGCACAACTTCCTCTATCCGAAGAGGACGCTTGGAAATATCCTGGGGTTCGGTAAGGACCGCGGCAATCATGGCAAGCTCCGCTCGAAGGTTGGTTGCATTGGCTGCGCTCTAGTTTTTGTTCAGCCCAAATTGTCGGCTCAGCAGTTTGTTCTTCCACGCCTGTTCGATTTGCTCAATCTCTTGGGTGTCGGAATTTACGACTTCCAAGACCGTCGCCTGAAAATTCTTTAGACCTAACCTCTTCAATTCGACATTCCCGCCGTGGCCCGTTCTTGCGTACTCGCAAAATCGTCCCCACAAACTCTCTTCGCCCTTTGCAGACCCCACATACTGTTTGCCCGTTTCCTTGCAAACCAAAAGATAGACTCCCCTGACGTGCTTGAGCACTTCTTGCCAAGACAACGGAATCGCCCCAATTTGGTCTATGTCGCAGCAGAACCGAGTAAAACCCGGAAACGCCTCATCTTTGACTTCCTTTCTGATTTCCAGGATTGGCTTGTCACTGCTCTCCGCGCGCTGTACCCACTGGATATAGCCTTTTCCCCACTCAATTATCAGATGGCCGACGTACTCTGACAGCCGATCTTCGCCTTGAATGTCATAAAGGTGCAGACCTGTTCGGTCCTGCCTAAGAACCGGGTCAATCGTTCCCGGCGGAACAACTCCGATGCCGTCAACTCGAAAGAGTCCAACAAACAAAGTATCGCCTCCGGGTGTGACCACAAAACTCGCCAGCAAGTCGCCTACATCGAATACTTCGCGCTTTTGTATTCGTTGGTACATTTCGAGTCGGCCATCCCCGGAACGCCACAGATCATACGGAGTGCAATTCACTGTGGCGCGGGCATCTTGGTGCCGGACGAGCCGCACGCTCTTAAGGTCAATCCCTTCGTGCTTCAGAAGCGCATTAAAGGTCAGCATCGAGTATCTCCGACGAAGATGGACATTCGTTGAAAGCATAATTTTAGCTGGTTCCTTGTGGGGATAGCACACGCCACCGCAGTCAGAGCAGAGCGAGGGAGAATAGTCCATCGCTCTACTGTAGCTGCTGATTCTGATCAGGAGGAAACATGCTTCCCGGGCCGCGTTGTCCCGGTGCAGTCTGCTGCGGAGTATTCCCCGGTTGCTGTCCGAATGGACTCTGCTGTTGGCCATTCATCTGTCCGGCTGGAGTTCCCACCTGCGCTCCGCCAAAAGTGGTTGGCTGGTACGGACCGCGCAGCAAAACATTTGGCTGGTCAGACATGGGATCATAGATGAACTGCCACTCGTTGTATTTCTTCTTCTTGTTGTAAATGCGAATCGTGGGATCCTTGCTCACGCTGGCGACGCCGACAATCGCGCCACCGCCAAACGTCTGATTGCCGCCCGCAGAGCTTTGCGAACCCGGAGCACCAGTCTGTCCGTTGGCGCTACCGGCAAACGGACTGCTCCCTAGACTGTTACCTGGCTGTGCACCCGTGGGACCTCCACCAAAAATACTCCCGCTGCCGTCCGAACCCGGGCCGTTGGTATATTGCTGGCCTTGGGGAGGACTTCCCCCAAACGTACTACCGCCGCCCTCCGAATTGGGACCGTTCACGTACTGCGGAGACTGGACAGGACTGCTCGAGAACAGAGAACCACTCCCGTCCGAGCCGGGACCGTTGCTGAAGGCCGCGCCACCCGGCGTCGCGCCTTGCGAGCCCAGCGCGGCGGCAGGCGTTCCTGGTGCGTTGGGATTGGTCAGCACCTGGATGTCGCCGTAATGCAGCAGCGTCCACTTGCCGTCTTTGGTAAGCGGGTCCTTGTAACGCTTGCGCAGGAAGCGAATCTGGTTGGTGTTGTCGAGTTGCTCCAGGCTGGTGGGATAGCGGCCGAACTTCTTGTAGAACTTCTTGATGGCGCGCGCGTACTCGGTGCCGCGATGGATCATCTCCTCCTCGCGGTCACGCTTCATTTGCTGCACCACCCGGGGAGCCTCGACGGTGGCGGCGATGATCATCAGCGCCATCATCAACAGGATAGCCAACAGCAAATAGCCGCCCTCACGCTGGCGCCGCTGAGGATTGATGGCCCGAACTGGAAGATAAGGTTGCACGCTTTGGTAATCAGGTCCTGCCTGTATAGACGCTCAAGGCCAGAGGAGGTTGCGGGAAAGAACCCATGTCGGCCCTGCGCAACTAAGGTTGAACTCTACAGTTTACATCCGCGGTCTAAGCGGCCCAATCGCTATTCGAACAAACTCTCTTTCCAAATCTTCTGGCCGGCAAGGGCGGTATAACATCCCCAGACCGCCAAGCCAATTACGGTCAGCAGCACAAACAGAGAGCCGCCCAGATACCAGCTCGAGAGATGGGTGGTGATGGGAATGTTCAGCAGCAAGTTAACTGTGAATATGCCGGTCGCCAGGGCGATGAATCCGAAGCGCAACACCACAAACGCGGCGATCGCGTAAATGGCGGTGAAGGTGGAGACGTCGATCAAGAGGTGGTGACTTCCGGCGGTCTTGATCGCCGTCCAAACGGCGACAAAGGCGAGGGCAGCCAGCCAGGGTTTGCGCAGAATGACCCGCAGCAGGAACATCACAAAAAAGAAGAGCAGGGTTCCCTGCACCGAATTGTCCAGGTGCCACAGCCAGGAGCCAAGCACATGGCGCGCACCCAGCAGATAATCGGTGGCGCCCAATGCCGGAGCGTCGCCTGCGCGCAGGCGCAGCAGATAGAAGATGGAGAAGATGAGCGCCCAGCCCACGCCCAGGAGCACGCCGTAGAGCGTGTCTCTGCCGAGCAGCGGATCGCGGACCTGTCCCGCCATAAGCCGGCTCCAGGAGATGATAGCGTGCGGCCAGCGCCGCCGGACGTAAGGTTCGATGGCCAGATACAGCGCACACACCACAGCGGCGAGGAACAGCGATGAGCTCGCAGCCAGCACGAAAAGTCCCAGCGACGCAATGGAAGGGACGAAATGCGCCCTGAACAGCCACTGCAGCATTTGGAGTGAAAATATTACGATGCCCAGCCGCCACGCTCCCTGCATATCTGCCTTCTCGCGCACATAATTCCGCCACGCAATCAGCACCGCAGCAAATAGCATGAGCACGGCACAAACGGCAAGCACCGCCGTCCAGACTTTTTTGCCGAAGGACTCATCCGAACTGACCATGCGATTCGGTTCGGTCCAGTCGCCAATCAACGAAAAATAGACTGGCTTGCCGCGATAGGAAGCTGCTTCGACGCGCAACGGATAATTCGTGCCAGGCCATGTGCCCGTCCACGCCGCGCGCGTGTCCGAAGCCGCCAGCGAATTCCACATCGGAGCCGCAGATTGTAGCTGCGCCTGGTCCAACCCCGCCGAGCGGAACAGCACACTCCAATCGACCGGCGCAAACGGGCCGGGGCTCGTGTCCTTCTGGGGTGGAATCGCTTCCAGGTGATACAGCCTGCCTTCGGAGTCGAGGGACATCTGCACCATGCCTGACAGAATTGGCGGCGGGTCGTCAAGATCCACGATGCCGGGAGTCAGCAAGGCATCTTTCACCTCGGTGGCCACCATTTCTGAAGGACTCTCGCGCAGCCAATAAATCATCGCCGGTGGCCGCCCTCGCAGTGCAGCATCCCAACTCGTGCGCAGTTTCGGATTGTCATGCAGATACTCAAGGTAGGTGTCGTCGTAGACGAATCCGTCGGCGCTGTCGGCTGGAGGCGCGGTGTAGCCGAGCTGTTGCACCAAGTCGCGGGCCTTTTGGTTAAGGATCTCCGCCGAATAGGGGACATTCATTCTCTGAATACCACTGGTCCTCGCCGCCAGCAGATAAAAGGCAAGCAGTCCCAGGATTGCGACGCCCAGCCATCCCAACGCAAATGGAAGTTTGAGTCCGGTGGTCTCGCCCGCGGCAGCCACCATTTGCGGCGACGGGGTTTCACCGGCGGCCAGCGCCGCCGCCAGGGGATCTCCGCCGGGCAACGCCGCTGCCACGGCGAGCGCGGAAGCGGGCCTGGCCCTGGGATCAGATTCGAGGCAGTGCAGAATCACATGCTCGACAGCCGGGTCGAGGTCTTTCACCAAGGAGGAAGGACGGCTGGGAGTGCTGTCGCGACGGACTCGGACGATCTCCTCCAGCGTCCTGCCATCGAACGCGGCCTTGCCCGTAAATACCTCATAGAGGAGAAGACCAAGGGAATAGATGTCGCTCTTGACGGTGACTTCTTCTCCAGCCAACTGTTCGGGAGACATGTACGCGGGCGTGCCGCTGCGCACGTCCTCGATCTCGTGAGCCACGCCCGCCAGACCGAAGTCCGTGATCAGAACTTCTCCGCGGCCATCGAGCATGACATTGGCAGGCTTCAGATCGCGGTGCAGCACTCCCTTATCATGAGCGGCCGCAACTCCCGCGCAAATCTTGCGGGCAATCTCGGCGGCCTTATCGCCGGGCAAGCGTCCGATGCGGCGAAGCAGCGAAGCCAGATCCTCTCCATCGATGTACTCCATGGTGAAAAAGATCAGGTCATCGGTCTGCCCGATGTCGAACACGCGACAAACGTTGGGGTGCGAGATGCGGCGCGCGATGCGGACTTCGTGGCGGAACCGCTCCAGGGTCTCGTCACTGCGGGCAAACTCCGGCAGGAACTTGAGCGCGACTGGCTGGCCCAGGCTAAGGTCGTCAGCGCGGTACACTTCGCCCATGCCGCCTTTGCCGAGCAGCGCGACGATGCGATAGCGTTCCGCGACCAGAACGCCCGGCGCAAAGCGGCCCTCATTGCGAAAGGAATGAGAAGACGGCCGCGATATAGGCTTTCTGGGAGTGCCCTGTTTGGGGACCGACTTCAACGTGGGAGTGTCTGCGCCGTAGGTCTCCACTGCATCGTCAGAGATCGGTTTTCCGCAAGCAGCGCAGAACGGAGTTACCTGTGCCACCTCCGCACCGCATGATCGGCACTTCTGCATGAACGGGTCGCCTCGATAACGCCGTGCGATATCTTACATTTTTCCATTTTGTTCTGCTGAGCGCGTGTTCGTCGAGGTTAACGAACGCGGGTCGAAGCATGCCTATAGCCGAGTCGAGGTTCGTGGTAGCTATAGGGATCCTTCGACTCGCCGGTCGTCCGCCGTGGCGGACCGCCCCCTCGCTCAGGATGGCAGGCAAGAAAACGCGGCGATCGCGCTTCCCTACTTCATCGGCGGCAGATAAGGAATGTAGCGCGCAAACAACCAGCACATGAAAAACACGATGGGGACATGCACGATCATTTGCAGCACGCTATAGCCGACCAGATCGCGCGCCTTCAGCTTGAGAATGCCCAGCAGAGGCAGCATCCAAAACGGATTGACGAGGTTGGGCAGAGCTTCCGCCGCATTGTAGATCTGCACCACCCAGCCAAGATGAACGTGGTGCAAGTTCGCCGCTTGCAGAATGTAAGGCGCTTCGATGACCCACTTGCTCCCCCCGGAAGGAACGAAGGTCCCAAGGATTGCCGAATACAACGCTACCAGCAGCGGATAGCTCGCCTGGGTGGTGATTCGCGCAAACAGACTGGCCAGCCAAGTGGAGATGCCGGTGCCAACGATCATGCCAAAAATGACTGCGTAAAACGGGAACTGGATCAGCACTCCACCGGTGGCCGGAACTGCATCGGCGACGGCCCGCACAAACCGTTTGGGCCGCCAATGCAGAAGCAGTCCTGCGGTAATGAACATGAGGTTGTAGGTGTTCAGGTCCAACGCGGCGAGCGCGCCTTGTGGTGAGGTGCGGAAGAAATCGAACAGATACCAAACGATCAGCGCTGACACGAAGACGGTCAGCAGCGGGCTGTACTCCAGCCACTCGCCCGGCTTTGTCCTTTTCTCGATGGGGCGATCAACCGACTCGTAATCGATGCCGAAGTCATCGGCGGTCTTGGCCTTCTCCGGCGACGGCGCGGAGAAGTAGGCCACCGCCACCGAAATCACGATCAGCACGACCGCCATGGCGATGCTTTGCCACAGAAAAAGTGATTGCCGGAGCGGGATGAGACCGGAAATGGTGAACAGCGCCGGAGGGATGGAGCCTTTGGTGGCCATCATCATGGCCGCCGAGGAGGACAGTCCCAGCGCCCAAACGGCGCCGAGACCGAGGTACGCAGCCGCGCCAGCGGCGCGATAATCCATGCCCTTCACCCGGCGAGCCAGTTCGCGGGCCAGCAGCCCGCTGAAGATCAGGCTGAGTCCCCACGAGATCAGCGACGTCAACATGGAGAACAGCGCGATCATCGCGATCGCGCCGCGCCCGCTCTTGGGGATTCCCGCCAAAGCACGGATCAGGCGGTTCACCACGGGCGTGGTGGCGACGACGTATCCGCCAATGATGATCATCACCATCTGCATGGTGAAGGGCACCAAAGTCCAGAAATTCTTGGCGCCTTGAATGGCGAGCTTGCTGGCGGACTCGTGGAGACATAATCCGAAGATGAACACGATGACGATCCCAGCCAGCGCAAAGACCAGCGGATCAGGAAACCAGCGCTCGCTCCAGGTTGCCAGGGCCAACCCAAAACGCGCTAAACCACTGTCTTGCTGAGCCGAGTTTGTTTTACGCCCGGATGACAATGACTGGGACGGCATTGCTCCTCCTTGGCCTGCTTGGCATCAGGCCACTTTACTGCGGCAGGATTGCGGCGCTCCGCGCGACGCTACAGAGATTACCACCTGTCTACCCAGCACCGCTGAGAAAATGAGGACAGCACATGCCGCTCACGAGCGCCCTCGAAGCCGATGAACCATGCACGACGCCGCAGTTGACGCCGAGCGCCCTTCCAAGCCGAAACCCTGACCTAATTAGCCGGTCGGCCGCATCGCCGGTAATCCATATCGGTAACGCAGTTCAGCAAGGTTACTATGCTCAAGTACATGCACCTTTAGTAACTTCCGGTCATTCTGAATTTCGGAGAGATATTCCAAAAATAATACGTTCGACGAGTCTCCTGATCTATAATTTGGGAAACTGTTCATAAAATGTGGGTTACTACACAGCCGGTCGACGCCAGCGTGGCATCTAAGTTGCACGGTAATAATGCACCTGTAGGTGTGTTCTCACAGGTGCGTCGTACCCGTCAGCCACCTGCCCCGATGGCACGAGATCTACAAACGCGTTTTTTTGCCGTCATCCTGGCGCTATTGAGCGTGGCGGCGGTCGTGTTCGCGTGGATCAACTTTGAGAAGGAGCGCGAGTTCTCTGCTCCCTACGACGGGGTTTGGTGGGTGGAAGACGGAAGCCACCTGCGGGCAGCTCGGGTGGACATTGACGGTCCCGGCCAGAAGGCCGGCATCAAGCTGGGCGACCGTCTGGTAGCGGTTGACGGCCGGGATGTAAGCAACGTCGGCAGCCTGGAACGGCAGCTCTATCGCGCCGGAGTCTGGTCCAAAGCCAATTACTCGCTGGTGCGCCAAAGCGTAAGTCTGGAAGCGCCGCTGATTCTCGCCCCCGCCGACCGCTCCCTGTTTGGCGGATTGCGGCTGATTGCCCTGGTGTACCTGGGCATCGGCATGTATGTTCTGCTGCGGCGTTGGACCGCTCCCAAGAGCACTCATTTTTACGTTTTCTGCCTGGTTTCTTTCATCTTTTACTCCTTCCACTACACCGGCAAGCTCAACGATTTCGACTGGATCATCTACTGGGCCAATGTGGTGGCATTGCTGCTGCAACCGGCCCTGTTCCTGCATTTCTCGCTTACGTTCCCGGAACGCAAAGGCCTGGTGAATCGCCGTCCCTGGCTGATTCCGGCCGTGTATGTCCCTGGCGCGGTTTTACTGATCGCGCACATCTGTGCTCTCGAACTGCTGGAACCCAGTGAAGTGCTGCGTTGGAACCTCGACCGGCTGCAGATGTCGTACCTCGCCACTTATTTTGTGATGTCGGCGGCGGTGCTGTGGCACAGCTATCGTCATGCCGAGTCGGCAATTCTGCGGCAGCAGATGAAGTGGGTGACGCGCGGAACCATTCTCGCCGTCGCGCCCTTCACTCTGCTCTATGTGGTTCCCTACCTGGCGGGTAGCCCGCCCGCGCTGTCGATGTGGATGAAGATCTCGGTGTTGTCGCTGGTGTTTCTGCCGCTCACCTTCGGCTATGCCATCTTCCGCTACCGCCTGATGGACGTGGACCTCATCTTCAAGCGCGGCATGGCTTACACCATCGCGGCGGGCGCGATCACGGGGGCGTATTTCGCGGCGGTGGGCATCGCTTCGGAGCTCTTCCATCAGAGCTTCCCCAGCGTCGGCCCCATCGGATTGATCGTGGCCATCGCGGTGACCGCGTTGCTGTTCGATCCGTTCAAGAACTGGGTGCAGGATTACCTGGACAAATTCTTCTATCGCAAACGCTACGATTACCGGAAGACGCTGACGGAGTTCGGCCGCGACTTGAACTCGGAGACCGACCTCGACAAGATGCTCACCTCGATCGTGGACCGCTTGTCGCGCACTTTGCTGGTGGACCGGCTGGCCATCTTCCTCTCCGATCCGGAGCAGACGGAGCAGTTCTCGCTGGCCAAGTCCTACGGTATTTCCAACACCAGCGGGCTCGACTTCGACTTCCTGCACGTTGAACGGCCGGAGTGGCAGCTGGGTCATCTGTTTTTCGACAACACCAACCAGGCAGTGCGCGAGACCCCCAGCGCGCGCGACACCATTCGCCGCCTGGAGCTGAACTATTACATTCCCTGCACGGTCATGAATCGCATGATCGCGGTCCTGGGCCTGGGTAAAACGTCGGAAGGTGATTTCCTCTCCAGCGAAGATGTGCAGTTGCTGGAAACCCTCGCCGGATACATCGGTATCGCGGTGCAAAACGCGCGCCTCTACAAGTCTCTGGAGCAGAAGGCCGGGCAGTACGAGCGTCTGAAGGAGTTCAACGAGAACATTGTGGAGTCCATCAGCGTAGGCGTGCTCGCGGTGGACTTGGACGATCGCATCGAGTCGTGGAATTCGCAGATGGAAGTGATGTACGCTCTGCCGCGCCTGGAAGCGCTGGGACGTCCTCTGGGCGAAGTGCTGGCGCCGGCGTTTCTGGAAGAGTATTACCGCGTGCGTCAGACTCCGGGCATCCACAATCTGTATAAGTTCCGCCTGGGCGCCACTGCCGGCGACGCCCGGGTGGCCAATATCGCCATCGCGCCACTGGTCACCAAGGACTTCAGTGTGATTGGCCGCCTGATTATCGTGGACGATATTACCGAGCGCATCGAGCTGGAATCGCAACTCTCTCAGGCCGAAAAGCTCTCCTCCATCGGGCTGCTGGCAGCCGGGGTCGCGCATGAAGTCAACACTCCGCTGGCCGTCATCTCGTCGTACGCGCAGATGCTGGCCAAGCAGGTGCATGGCGACGAGAAGCAGTCCGGCTTGCTGGATAAGATCACGCGCCAGACCTTCCGCGCTTCGGAAATCGTGAACAGCCTGCTGAACTTCTCGCGCACCTCGAGCACCGAGTTCAGCAATGTGGACCTGAACCGCGTCATTCAGGACACGCTGACCCTGCTCGATCACCAATTCAAGACCGCGCGTATCAAAGTGCAACCCGATCTGCAGCCGGAGTTGCCGCCCATCTACGGCAACACCGGAAAGCTGCAGCAGGTCTTTCTCAACCTGTTCCTGAATGCCAAAGACGCGATGCCCGCCGGTGGCACGCTGGTGATCAGCACCTCCAATGGCCATCACGTGCAGGTGACGGTGTCGGATACGGGCACAGGAATCGCGCAGGAACATATTCATCGCATCTACGATCCGTTTTTCACCACCAAAAACAAGCCCAAGACAGGACATAGCGGTGGCACTGGCTTGGGTTTGTCGGTGACCTACGGTATCATCCAGGAACATGCCGGCAAGATTCGCGTGGCCAGCGCACCCGGTCAAGGCACGACCTTCATCATGGAATTCCCCATGTTGAGAAAGGTGGTTAATGCCTGAACTAGCCGTCAGTCACATGGCTACGGGACGCGAGGATTACGCCTCCGCCGGATCGGTGCTGATCGTCGATGACGAAGCCGCCATTCGTGAGTCGCTGCAAGCTCTTCTGGAGTTTGAAGGCTACGCCGTGGAGGTGGCCAACGACGGCCATGAGGGGTTGGCTCGCATTGCGGAACGTCCCTTCGACCTGGTGCTGCTGGATTTCGCGCTGCCCGAGCGCAATGGCATTGAGGTGCTGCACGACATTCGGGAACGCGATTCCGATCTGCCCGTCATTATGATCACCGCCTACGGCACGGTGGAGAATGCCGTGAACGCCATGCAGGCCGGGGCCACCAACTTCATCCAGAAGCCCTGGGACAACGAAAAGCTGCTGGCCGACGTACGCACGGCGGTGGGTCGGCGCCGCGCCGAAGAAGAAGTCATTCAACTGAAGCGCGCGCTCAAGCAGCGCTACAACTTCGAGAACATTATCGGCAAGAGCGAGCCCATGCTGCGCATCTTCGACCTGGTGGCGCAGGTGGCGCCCAGCCGCTCCACCGTGTTGCTGCAAGGCGAAAGCGGCACCGGCAAGGAGCTGATCGCCAAAGCCATCCACATGAACTCCACCCGCCGCGACCGCGCCTTCGTGCCGGTGAACACCGGCTCCATGCCGGCGGACCTGCTGGAGTCCACGCTCTTCGGCCACGTCAAGGGTGCCTTCACCAGCGCCATCGCCAGCAAGAAAGGGCTGTTCGAGGTGGCCGACCGCGGAACGCTGTTTCTCGACGAGATTGGCACTATGAACCTGGAGACGCAGGCCAAGATCCTGCGCGTGTTGCAGGACCGCAAGTTCATGCACCTGGGCGGCGTGAACGAGATACAAGTGGACGTGCGCATTATCGCCGCCACCAACGTCAATCTCCAGCAACAGGTGAAGGACGGCAAGTTCCGCGATGACCTGTTCTATCGCCTCAACGTGATTACCATCGACCTGCCGCCGTTACGCCAGCGCAAGAATGACATTCCGATGCTGGTGGCATACTTCATCGCCAAGTTTGCCGAAGAGAATGAGCGGCTGCCGCTGCGCATGACTCCCGAAGCAATGCGCCCGCTGCTGGAGTACGACTGGCCGGGCAATGTGCGCGAATTGGAAAATGTGATTGAGCGCGCCGTTGTGCTGGCAACCGGGCCGAACCTTACCGTGGAACTGCTGCCGGACAATGTCATCGGCCACGGCAGCAAGTTTGCCATCCTGCAACAGCGCCCTGACGCCTCGCTGTTCGAAATCATTGAAGACTGCGAGCGCCGCGTGATCGCCGATATGCTGGAAAAATGCGGCTGGAACCAGACCGAAGCCGCCGACCGCTTCCGCATTCCGCTCTCCACCCTGAACCAGAAAATCAAGCGCTTGAATATTGAGATCAAGAAGAAGAACCGGGACAACGGAAACAGCTAGCGGCCGATTGGGCCGGGTACGACACCGGCGGCCCGCACTTCTGTCTCCCGGCGAGCTAACCGGCAGGTAAAATCTCAGGTGCGGAAATCTTAACTCCAGGGGAATCCGTGCTAATGCTGAGCACTGCGGTAGACCAAGACCAACCTGACCGAGGACGTAGCCGGAAGCTGTGGGTCCTGATTTTGGTTTGGGGGCTCGCCATCCTGGCGGCCATCCCCGCCCTCTGCCACTGGACGGCGGTCCCGAAATCCGACGGAAAACTCGTCCAGTATTTGGGGTACATCGTGGCCGCCGCGATTTGTGGCTATATCTACCGCCGCGAATCGCGACATCTCTCTCGCTCTCGAACCTTCGTTTTGGTGTTTCTGGTCTTCCTGTTGACCTGCATCGTGAATAACCTTCACCATGTCAATGTCGACAATGGTGTGCCCTACCTTCCCAGGTATGTTTCCAATGTCCTGTGGCAAGGATTGGTGAATGATCTTGTAATTCAACTATCACCCGCCGCCTTGCCTCATTCCTATCGCTTTTTGCCTAACTCAATTGTGCGCTGGTTTCAGATGGGCGGATTAGCCTACGAGCCGGCGCGCGATCTTTATCGGCTCATTTTTGGCATCCTACTGTTTTATGCGATCTACAAATTTGCCCGCTTGTATACGAACTATCTGGGCGCCATTCTAGCCATGCTGTTCATTGCGGTCATATATCCAGTGAGCTTTGAGTATTACGCTGGGCAGTTGACCGACCCGCTCTCCCATTTGTCGTTCGTTCTAGCGTTTATTTTTCTGGAAACCGAGGACTTTGCATTCCTGCTGACCACCTTGCTGGTCGGCGCACTCGCCAAAGAAACCGTGCTGGCGATGGCGGGATACTATGTCCTCTTCTGCCGGAAGGATAGCCATTATTGGCTAAAGGCGATCACGCTCTGTGTTGCCAGCGGAGCTGTGTTCCTAGGTGTGCGGATGCTGGTTTTACACGGAGCCATGCACGCTTATACGCAGATCAGTGTCGCGCCTCCAAACATGCCATCGATCAATTGGCACGATGCTCGCTGGCCGGAGGGCCTTCTCCTTACCGTCGGCGCATTCCTGCCATTCCTGGTACTCAGTTGGCGAGACACCCCGAGGTCGCTTAAGCAGTTGGCATTGTTTCTGTTCCCTGTGCTTTTCCTGTCAGGCCTTTTTTTTAGTTTTCTGGTTGAAATGCGTAACTTCATGCCGCTCGTGTTCGTGTTAGGGGTGATTGCGGCGCGGTATCTGACAGGGCCTTTGATTGCGCAAGGTGACAAAGCCGGCTTGGTGAGCGGCCCACCCGAAGCAGCCGCCTGCGCAGAACCCGCGATTCGACTCCCGTAAGGGCTACACTGTCCTGCCCCAGAGCCTTCTCAAATGGGCAGCCATTCGTCACATCCAGACGTGGGACAGATCACAGCAGGATTGTGCATCTAGAGACCACAATCGCAGCAGAGTAAGGCGCAACCAGGCGCTTTAAAACGTCTGCATTCCCGCTACTGGAGAGTCCCCGATATGTTCTGTAAATCTTGCGGTTCTTCATGTCCAGACGGCGCGAAGTTTTGCAATTCGTGCGGGGACACTTTAACGGCCTTCGTTCCCTCAGGGCCGCTTGGAAATTCGGGCGCGAAGGTCGGCTCAAACGTAGGAAAGGGTGTTGGGATCGCGCTTGCCATCGTGATCGTTATCGCAGTCTTCGTGGCGCTTTCTAACCACTCGCAAGATGTAAACGATAAGCCTCTGCCCTGTTCTGCCGCCGCCATTATTAGCTCATACAATCCACAACCGACTTTGTCTAGCGTTGACAATACTGGCAGTGGCAACACGGTGGAATATTATTCGGCTAAGTGCCACTCGATAGCACTGGAAAAGCATAATGGAGATTTGGTCGGCTATACGATGGCTTTCGATCCGACGCTGGCCGACATTCAGCCCGATTGTGGCCCCATTATGAGTCTCCGGATTGGCCTGTTCATTCACCAGGCCGCTGATGTGGAATGGGCAGATGTTTCATCCATCATGAAACAGATCGGCGGTGGGAATTTTTGGTCGCCAGAACCAAACGAGATGGTCGTACACGGTGTCAGGCTTAAACGTTACATGCACGAAAACAAGCTGGTTCTTCAGGCAGAGGCAGACTGACCGTCCCGACCATGGATGGCTCGCCCCATTGCGGAGTATCACGTCCGTAGGTCGTACCGCCGCCAACCACCTCAGACCTGCGAAACCCATCACAAAGCGACATCATGCCAGACGGTGTCACATTCGGGCCGTTGGTGTCTGCGTCAACGGTACTTATGCGGCCTTGCCTAAAGCAGGCGAACCAACGGCGAAACGGTTCTGCCCTGGAGCGTTCTAAGAAGAAGGAATAAACTTAGGGTCATCTTCCACGCTATCCACGAAGGAAGGTTTGAGATGGAACGCCAACAGATAAATCGGGACGGCTCGGAAAATGAGAACCGTTATATCGATGTTTACAATGTTCGTATCTCGCTGGTCGAGAAGACAGACCCTGAAAAGGATTGGGAGGGTGCTACGCGATATCTGCGCTTTTCCGCATACACAGGCCAGGGCAATAGCGTCATGCAGGGGCCAGAGCTTCCTTTGACCGACGAGAATATTCTCAGCTTGGTGCGAGCAATCATGGCACTTTCGGAGGTAAGCCTTGGGGGGCAAAGGACAACGCCTGTCTAGCCGCTGTCGCAGACCAGCGGGCATCCGTCACACCAAAACGTGAGATAGATCACAGCCGGGTTGTGCGTCTTGAGGCCACAATCGCAGCAGAGTGAGGCGTAGCCAGGCGCCGCCGTTGGAGGCAGTCATGTCGGACGACAAACGCGATGTTCTGGAGGTTTTGCGGTACGAACTCAACTTCCTGGAGCAAGGGGGTTATGGAAATTGGTATAGCACGCCGTGGGGGCCTGCTTCCATCTTCCAGGACTCGCTTACCTGCCCTAACCACGGGGACCCTACCCGTCCACACGCTTGTCACGAGTGCTTGCTCTATGACTTCGTTCCTGAGGAATACCGCACCGAAGACGTGCCCTGCCATCACATCCTGCTGAATCGCCAAGGGGTTACAGTCGCAACGCCGAATCAGACGGAAGAAGAGCTGCGGGAGAACGTAAAGCACTGGCTGAAGCGCACGATCGCAAGAATCGAAGCCGATCGGGCCAAACAGAAAGCAGAACTGGCAACCCAGAAGGCGGGATAGGCGACTGCCGGTTGGAACACCCGATCCTCCACGTCTGTCCCATTTCGGAACCGAACTTACGAAAGAATCCGCTCACGTGGGTTTCTCCAGCCTGTTTTGCGGATAGAATGCAGCATCGGGCCAGCGCCTGCCGGAGCCAACATGAAACGGAGTTTCGCTTCCCTCAATCCTCAAGAAGCCCTGCATGTCGCCATCTTCATCGAGGAACGCAATGCCGAGTTGTACCATCGCTTCGCGGAGATGTTTGTCGAGTTTCGCGATAGCGAATCTCTGGAAATCGCCAGCGTGTTCTGGGAGATGGCGGCGGAAGAAAAGAACCACAGCTCAGCCCTGCAAGACAAGTACATCGAAGAGTACGGAAACTCGCGTTGCGCGCTTACGGAAGAAGACTTGGTCGAGTGGATCGAAGTCCCGAAGTTGGAGGACGGCGACATCTTTGCGGCAACCGGTGACGGCCGCACCACCAACCCGCGAGGCCGGGCCCTGCAAGTGGCGCTCACCGCGGAGTTAAGCGCCCAACGCTACTACTCGGACCTGGCAGAGAAGACGCCGGAAGGGAAACTGCGCCGGCTCTATCGCGAACTCGCCGAAATGGAAGACAGCCACGTGGCTTACATTCAGCGCAAGCTTGTGCCCCATCCCACCAACGACAAGCAGGCCAACCGATAGCTGACGGCCGCTAGCTTACAGCTGCCTTACGGCTTGCTCAGGTCTTGCGGAAACGCTTTGAACTCCACCTGTCGCTGGATTGCTTTGTCATGACTGCTGGCGTCGGTTGTGTGCAGCGTCAGCGTGCCCTTGAGGACGCGGCAGTCTTCCTGACCGGGCTGCTTGCCAGGTGTTATGTTGATCACGCCGGTGAACTCGTACCAGACTGCGTGCACCGTCTTGGTTTTGAACGACAGACGGTCGCCCGCAAGGGTGGCCTGGTCGAAGAACTGGTCGATGAACTGGCCCTTGTCGCTGTCGGCGTCCCCGAAGCGCGAGATGAAGCCGGATAGCTTGCCATCGTCCAGCGTGAGCTGCACGAACTCGCCCTCGCGCAAGAAGGAATACATCCCGGAAGGATCGTCCGCCGGGGAAGCGGGCTTCGCCGTCTGCTGGGCCGGCGACGCCGTCGCAGATTGCCGCGCCAGCGCTAAGGTCAACGTCACAAGCGACGTGAGCAACGCCGCCAACACTACACCTCTCCGGATCATGTTCGCTCCCGTGGTCACCCATCATTGCACGCCGCCGCAGGTTGGCGAAAGAGCAACTTCGCATCGCTGATCAGCTCGCCGCGGGCGCGCAGTTTTCCGCTATAATCCGAGTACTTGCTCCACGGTCGAGGATGATGTCGCACAGTACCGCAACCGGGCCCCAACGCGATCCTGCAGGATGCGATCCCGCTGCCCCCGAGGGCGCAACCTCGCGGCCGCACGGGGACTTCAGGCCTCCGGCACTGCTGTGCGAACTGGAGCCGTGGCCTCGCGTCTTCTTCCGTAATCTCGGCGACGTTCTGCTGCGCCGCCAGCCGCCTCCGGTCGAGACCACCGCACAGCCTGTCACCCTGCGGCCGGGATATTTTATCCGCACCGGCATCGATGCCTACCGCTTCGCCGAGTCCTACGCCGGCCACATCGCGTTCATCGTCGTGGTTTATCTGGTCTGTACGCTGCCGCTGTTCAATCGCCCGCCCAAACTGCAATCGCCGTTTGAGAATACCAAGGTCGAGTACTACCCCGTCAGCGAGTATCTGCCGCCCATCAACACCGCCAGCGAGGCGCCGCTGAAGCCGCGCCAAGGCGCGCCCAAGCTGGCGAGGCAGGAGATCCTCTCCGTCCCGCCGGAAGCGGACAACAATCACCAGACGATCGTCACGCCGCCCAAGGTCAAACTGAATCATGACATAGCGCTGCCCAACATTGTCGCCTGGACGCCCGTACCCGCAGCCCAACCGATAGCCGCCTCGGCGCGTCCGGCTTCGCAGTTGAAGGTCCCACAGTTTGACCCGCAAGTCGTGGCCCCAGCCGCCGACGTCTCGCAACTCAAGTCGAAGCTGCAACTTCCCACGCTGCCGCAGCCTTCCGTGGTAGAACCTCCGTTGTCT
Organism: Candidatus Korobacteraceae bacterium; assembly: GCA_049520555.1. Taxonomy (GTDB): domain Bacteria; phylum Acidobacteriota; class Terriglobia; order Terriglobales; family Acidobacteriaceae; genus Bog-257. The sequence goes on along the minus strand of JBEKPR010000003.1, from coordinate 3,208 downwards.
CCCGACCAGTTGAAGCTGCAAAAGAGAGAGCTCAATATGGCGCAGATGCAGCCGCAGGTGGAGGCTCCCCGGTTGCCGGTACCGGCGCAACGGGCCAGCGGGGTCGGCGATAGCGGTGAGAAGAATGTTCCACCATCTCCCAATGTGCAGAACCTTCCCGCGGCGCAGGGACAGGGACAGTTGATTGCGTTAGGACTGAGTCCGGCCGAGGTGCGCGGGCCCATCACGGTGCCCAGCGGCAATCGCAGCGGAGAATTTCACGCGTCGCCCGGCGGCAAGCCGGACGCACCGGGCACGCCCAACGTGGTTGGCAGCGGCAATAATGCCAGCGGCGGCAACGGCCGGGGCGCCGGAAACGGTTTGCCTCCGGGCATCACAGTCGGAGCGCCTCCGCCGGGAGCCGTTACTTCTGCCGTCGCCGGCACGCCCGCCAAGCCGCCCGCTTCGAATCCCGACATGGAAGCTCGCAAGCGCATGATCGCGGCCGCCATGAAGCCGTCGCTGCCCAGCTACCATGACAGGCAACCTCCGGTCCCGCCTCCCACATTGTCAGAGGACCCTGACGCCAGCATCGAGAAGCGGGTCTTCCGCGCCAAGCCCTATTACTCCCTGATCATGAACATGCCCAACCTGACCTCGGCCACCGGAAGTTGGATCATTCGCTTTGCCGAGCTGAAAGAAAACTCTGGCAATGGTTTGCTCACCGCGCCGGTGGCCACCACCAAGGTTGATCCCGCCTATCCGCCCGAGGTGCTGCGCGACCACGTGGAAGGCACGGTCACGCTGTATGCCGTGATCCGCGCCGATGGGACCGTGGACGGCATCAAAGTGCTCGACAGCCTGGACTCGCGTCTGGATGCGAACGCCATGCGCGCGCTGTCGGGCTGGCGCTTCCGCCCCGGCACCAAGAACGGCGAGCCGGTCGCGCTGGAAGCGGTGGTGCAGATTCCGTTCCGGATGAGACATTTGCAGTAAGAGCACTTGGCATTTAGCAGTTAGCAATTAGCAGAACATTCTCAACCGGAGTGACGAGCCGAAGGACCTGCGGCTGTTCCCGACGCCAGCGAACCGCAGATCCTTCGACTCCGCACGAGCAAAAGAGGCTCGTGCTCCGCTCAGGATGACAATTCATTGGCTAAATGCTAAGGTTATTATCCCCCCAGATCACGTATATAATGGAGGAACCGTGACAGGGCAGTCGCCAAAGCTAATTAGCATTGTAGAGCCAAATTTACAGCAATTTATCGAACGCTGCGATGATTTGGATGACGTGGTTATACATGTCCCCCAAGCTTTGTACGACAGGGCATTGTTTCCCCCCGCCAACGTCGTCAAACGCTACCTGGGGAACGAGCTTGCCATTGCGCTTGAACTCTTCTATGAAATCGGCGGCCACGGTAGAGTCATCGCGTTCATCCATCATGGCCCGGTGCATCATTCCGATGGGGAACACGAAGGCACCAGTGGACGCAACGATAACCAATGTGCGGTGCTTGTCAACAATGTCGAGATTATGGATGGGGAGCAGCAGGGAATTCAGAGAACCGGGGCTGGGGTTATATGGCTGCACCCTCTCGATAAGCTCAAGAACGCGGGTGTCGGTGATTCCCTTTATTTTTCGTTCGTACTTGGCGAGCATGTCCGCAGGCGCTGGCCGTTCTTTCAAGATGGGAAATTGAATCTGTGTGATGTGCTTCCGCCTGTAGTCGGCATCAGAGAAGTGCCAGACAATATGATCAAGGCACGATCTGAGATGGTGGACAACCTCGCCGGAGAGCACGCTAAACCTGAGAGGGATCGGGAGCTTGCTGTGGTACTCAACTGCCTCAGGAATAATCTTCTTATTATCATGGCTGAGAACCGGGTATTCGCTTTCCTCAAAAAACCGTGCGATTTCAGCTTGAAGATTGAGGATGTTCTCTTGGGCCCGATTCATCTTCTCGGCGATCCCTGCGAAGGGGTGCGATGATGGGAGTACAATCTTTTTTATGGATACATCGAGCAGTACGAAGCCGCTCAAGCTCAAGCCACACCCCGAAACTAAGAGTAAGATGCAGCCCCTTAGCGGGGCTGCGTTTGACGGACTCTTGCGGAAGGCCGCTCAACGGCGCACTCAGAAACGCGCTGCAAAACATCGTTGAATATCAGGTTTCCCCGGTTGCGCCTGTTATAGCGGAACGAGTATTCGTCAAGGTAGGTCTGCAAGTAGTTTCGTCCTACGTTGTGGTACACACCCGTAATTCCGCGTTTTACCAAGCTCCAAAAGCCTTCAATTGTGTTCGTGTGAACATCGCCAAGTACGTACACTCCGGCGCTGTGATTGATGCGGCGATGCTCGTATCCCTCGCCTTCCAGTCCGTTGTACGAGGCGTATTCATCGGTGAACACAACGGACTCAGGCAGGATGCGTTCCTTCGCAATGCCGTGCAGCGTGGCCTTCGTCGCGTCATTGGCGACAGTGGCAATCACGCGACCTTTGCCGACTCCGCGCTCTACGACGCCGACAACGCATTGCTTAGTGGTGTCGCTAGGCGATGGGCGTCCGCGCTTCGCACCACGCTTGCGCTTGGCTCCGAAATAGGACTCGTCCATCTCGATGCTAAGTCCCTCCAGTTGCATGTCTGCCTCGGACAGCAACGAGCGAATCTGTTTGAACATGCGCCACGCGGTCTTGTAGGTGACTCCGGTTTCGCGCTGAATCTGCTTCGCAGAGATTCCACAGCGCGTCGATGCCATCAAGTACATAGCGTAGAACCACAGACGCAACGAAGTTGTGGACTTCTCGAATATCGTTCCTGCCATCGGGGAGACCTGCGTACCGCAGTGACCGCAGCTATAAACCGGACGGCCTTCGATGCGGTAATGCTTGCGATCTTTATCGCAGGTTTCGCAGTAGGCAATCCCGTCTGGAAAGCGCAGCCGCATCAATTCGTCCAGACAGGCGGCATCGTTCGGGAATCGACGGTTGAAATCTTCAACCGTGAACCGCAAGTGCTTTGGAATCGTTTGTCTACGGTTCATCTTGTCAACCTCATAAACGAGAATAGCAGGATAGTTACGTGATGTCAAGGGATAATTACCAATGTGTCAGTAGCACATGATATGTCCGGTTGCGATAGCACGTGATCTGTCCGCTTTTCCGGCGGCGAGAGTAGGAGACCATGCGAAGCATGGATTTCTACTCGAAGGCCGCGATGGAGCGGGCAAT
>JBEKPR010000002.1:0-217343 GCA_049520555.1 Candidatus Korobacteraceae bacterium | reverse complement strand
CCGCAAAGTGCGCGGAATTCCCACTTTCCCACAGCGACCACGACGGCTATATGAGTAAACCCAAGAATCAAAACCGGACATTTCACTTGCTACAAAAAGCGGACATTTTGACTTGCTACGAACAGGCAGGACCAGCCGTCGTCGCCGGCGCCTTGTGCAGGCGGGCCGAAGCCCTTGCGCAGCGCCACTTCTGAGGGCACAAGAAAAGCGTGGAGGCATCACTTCTTCCCCACGCTTGGTAGATGATTCCGCCGCACGGCGCGGTTACTGGCTGCAGCTTTCGCTGACCATCTTCAACTGCGCCACTTTTAGATCGGCGTACTTGCTCCCGCCAGACTCCGACTTCTCGCTCTCCGCGACCTTCGCTTCATCCGCTTGCGACCGCGGCATTTCGTGTCCCGAAATGCTGACTATGTGGTTCACATGCTCCGCGAGGTTGACCGTCTTGCTGCTCAGCTCCCACATCGTGCCGTCTTTGTCGGTAATGTAGTAGCCACCATCCTCCGTGCCCTTTTTCAGGCAACCGGTGACATTGACCATGTGGTGAGTGCTCATGGTGTTCTTGGCCATTCCGGACTGGTTGTTCTGCATGGTGTCTTGCCCGTACAGCAGGAGCGGGCAAAGGCAGAGCAACGCAACCGCAGCCAAACCAGAAAAGGATTTTGCAAAGCGTGTCATATTCACTTTCTCCTTTCGCTGAGCATAGATGCGAAACAACGGCGCGGGGTGTACTCGACTTTTTCGCAAGTCGCGGTACATGGCCGTAGTCTGGCGCCAATGCCCAAGCTGCGTTTATGATGCCCTCGCAGGCCGGGATTCATCATGAAATTTTTGATCGTCGCCGTGGTCCTCATTCTCATCTTCCTGTTGCTGTTTTTTCAGCCGGGCGGCTACTTGATTGTTAATAACCCCGAGAAGTCAGACGCGATCGTCATGCTTGCGGGTGACCAGGTTGACCTGCGCTACTGGCGCGCCCTGGACCTGCTTCGTAGTGGCTACGGGCATCATCTCCTGGTGGATGCGGGCACCGGTCAGGTCTACGGCCAGTCCTACTTGGACCTGGCAGCAAATTTCATAGCCCGGACGGCGGGAGAAAACTCCTCCCAAGTAAGCATTTGCGTTATCCAAGGCGACTCGACCAAAGAGGAGGCCCCGCAAGTAGGAGAATGCCTGGCAAAGTTGCAGCCGCCGCCGCATTCGGTCGTATTAGTGACCGGCGACTACCATACCCGGCGCGCGCTCTCCATCTTCCGCCAACGTTTACCGCAAATTCACTGGACGGCAGGGGCCACTCGCAATGACTTTTTATTTGGCCAGCCGTGGTGGAAGAATCGTGAATGGGCCAAAACCTATCTGACCGAATGGGAGAAGTTGCTGTGGTGGGAACTGTGGGACCGATGGCGGAATTGACGGCATTGCGGTCAATTGCGGTTTGCTGTCGCGCTGGTATCCGGAATCCTCTTATCCAGCCTGCCGGGGACGGATATCGTATTGCCGAATCTTGTAGAGCAGCGCCTTGTAGCTGATGTTCAACTGGGTGGCCGCCCGTTTGCGGTTCCAGGCGGTTTCTTCCAGCACTTGGGCGATGACTTCCATCTCGGCGCCATTCTTCAGATTGCGGACCATTTCTTTGAGGTCGGGCGATGGTTGCGGCTGCTTTTCTTCCATGCGCACCACGATGCCGGTTTGCGGATCGCGCGAGGTGCCCTGCTGCAACTCGGCGATGGCCGCCGACTCGTCTCCCAGCACCAGGTAGCGTTTCACAAAATTTTCCAGCTCGCGGATGTTGCCGGGCCAGGGATAGTTCTCGCAAGACTCCACCAGCTGCGGAGAAACGTTCAGGGGTGCGCAGGCGTAGCGGTCCGCCAGATGGATCATGAAGTGCCGCAGGATCATGGGGATTTCTTCGCGCCGCTCGCGCAACGAAGGCATGCGCAGCACGAAGCTGTTCAAGCGGTAATAAAGATCTTCGCGGAAGGCTTTTTGCGCGATCGCCTGCGGCATGTTGATATTGGTGGCCGCCAGGACCCGGACATCCACCTTAACGGTATTACGCCCCCCCAATCGCGAAAACTGGCCATCCTGTAACACCTGCAGCAGCTTGGCCTGCAGGGCCGAAGACATCTCTCCGATTTCATCCAGCAGCAGGGTGCCCTTGTTGCAGAGCTCGAATTTACCCGGCTTGGACTTGACCGCGCCGGTGAAGGCCCCCGGTTCATAACCGAATAATTCGCTCTCCAGCAGTTCGCTGGGCATGGCGGCGCAGTTCACCTTCAAAAAAGTGCGGTGCGAACGATCGGAATATTTGTGAATCAGGTGGGCCAATACTTCCTTGCCGGTACCGCTTTCGCCCAGCAGCAACACCGGAAAATCGAAGCGCGCCACCTGCATCGCCTGGGCGCGAAGCTGGCGCATTTGCGGGGTAGCGGAGAAAAAGAAGACGCCTTCGCTGACTTCGATGGCTTCGCCCGCACCCGGGCCGCCCGGTTCCATATTTTCCAGACAGAAGCGCAGGACTTCGCTCATCTCTTCCTTCTGCACCGGTTTGGAAAGGTAATCCTGGGCGCCCAGCCGCATGGCCTGCGCCACCTTGCGGGTGTCGCGAACGCAGGACAGCATGACTACCTTGGTTGCAGGACGGATTTCACGGATGCGCTGCAGGGTCTCCAACCCATCGGCTCCGGGCATGACCATATCGAGCAGCACCAGGTCGGGATTGGCCCGTTGCACTTTTTCGAGGGCTTCGGTGCCGTTGCACGCCGTCGTGACCCGATACGAGTCCAGTTCCAGTACCGTCTGCAGATACCGCAGCATGCTCGGCTCGTCGTCCACCACTAGGATGTGGCCTGCGCTCATCGATCCTCCGCAACGCGCTTGGGTGAAGGGTTCAGCAAAAGCAGAAAGGAAAACTTGCTGCCATTAGGCGGCTCGCTCTCGACCCATATTTTCCCGCCCGCCGCCTGTACCAGACGGCGCGCGATGGCCAAGCCCAGCCCATGTCCTTCCGTGCGCACTCCTTTGCGCCTCAGGCGGAAGTACTCATCAAAGACTTCCTGCTGGAATTCCGGGGCAATGCCGGGTCCGGTGTCAGACACCGAAATGCGACAGCAATTGGGCTCATGGATGGTCTGCCGGCGCCGCTCTACCTCAGGCTGGCGCTCAATCGTCCGCCGCTCCCAGAAATAGGGTTCCAAGTGCAACCACACCGTTCCGGACGAAGGCGTGTACTTCAGAGCGTTGTCCAGCAGGTTGGAAACCACGTGCTGCACTTTGTAGTAGTCGAAAGGGAAGCCGCGCAGCCGGTCGTCAGGCAAAAAATAGAACGCGATCGCTTTGTCCTGGAAGCGCTGGGCCCAGACCTCGGCGATCTCGCGCACACAGGCGTTGATGTCACCTACCTCGTACTGCATCTCGAAGCGGTCGACTTTAAGGGAAGTGTAGGTGAGCAAGTTCTGGATGAAATTGGACAGACGCACCCCATTGGCCTGCATCTCGGTGAGTACTTCCACTTGCCGTGGATTCAACGGTCCGAGCTTCTGCGCCAGCAGCAACTGCAGGTAGCCCCCCATGATGGCGAGCGGCGTCTTCAGCTCGTGAGCGGCGGAAGCCAGCGCATCATGTTCGTCGCCGAACAGCTCCATCTTGTGTCTTATCGGCGACGTCTTCGCCGATGGCATAGGAATGGCGTGCTTGGCTTCCCTAGGCAGCGACAATGGTTCCCCCGTTTCGTGTATTAGATCCCCCGAAGTCAGTCCCATAACGTATTCTCGACAAAGATGGCCACAGAGTTTAGTGTTTTCCGGTCCTCGGGGGATAGAGTAGAAGCACTCTACAAGGGGGAGACCTGATCTTACCGCAATCGGCTCAGTTGTCAATAAAATTTCCCATGAATTTGCGCAAGAGTGCAAGATAGTTACCTTTTTGGGAACCGCCTTGCACTTCAAGGAGGCATTCTTGTTCTCTCGAACCGCAATAGATTGCAATCATGACCTGCTCGGGCGACCTGTTCATTTCTCCATATGTCTAAGAAAAAGAACGGATTGCCGCATTATTCCAGGAGTGTGAAGTTTGGCCGTTCAGGTGCGTACTATTCTACATCATAGGAGATAGAAGTGCGTCGAACCGCATCCGTCGCCGAGCGTCGCGACTGGGACCGGCTGCCTATCTCAATTCCATTCTTTGTTCGCGGAAGCAACGCCGACGGCGAAGAATTTCTGGAGTTTGCTACAGCCCTGAACCTGTCTGCCGGCGGGCTACTACTGGCAGCCCGGCGTTACCTTGAGCCCGGTACCCACATCTCCCTGGAAATTCCTGTCACTCTGCTGAACAAGGCTAACCTCCCACGATCCGTGTCCCTGCTGCACGCTACCGTGCTACGCTGCACCCCCGACCGCCAATACTTCCTGCTCGGCCTGCAATTCGAAGAGCCTCTGCTGAACCAGCAGCTTGGCTTGGAGGCAACCCGCTCCCGCTCCGCAGGGAAAGAGAGTTCCTCAAAGTGAAAATGTTTGCACATCCTCAAACGCAAGATATTTCTTTTTAGCCCTTCCTGCATTATTTTCAAGACAACTTTTGCATATATAAGTTACAGTAAATAAACCGTATTAAAAACAAAGTGCGCATTCTTTTGCGATGTGCACGAACTTGGCGCAAGAAATGCAATTCATTGGTACGCCGATATCTTTCTATGACGCGAGGACACGTGATGCCATTGCTGGCAGGAGCGAACAACGAAAGTGCGATCACGGTCCAACAGCTCCCACCTGAACCGGTGATCTTCGGCCAGACTCCCGCGATGCGCGATGTCCGGCAAAAGCTGGAGCGAGTCGCTGGCGCCAATCTCTCCGTACTGATCTCGGGCGAAAGCGGAACCGGAAAAGACATCATCGCCAGGTTGTTACATCTGTATTCACCGTGGGCGAATGGTCCCTTTGTGAAGGTGAATTGTCCGGCGATCCCGGGGACCTTGCTGGAAAGCGAGCTGTTCGGTTACGAAAGAGGGGCATTCACGGGAGCCTACAATCCCAAGCCTGGCCGGGTCGAAATGGCGCACCGTGGCACTCTGTTTTTGGACGAAATCGCGGAACTGGATGCGGGGTTGCAGGCCAAGCTTCTGCAACTTCTGCAAGATGGCCAATTCAGCCGGATCGGCGCGCAGGAGGACAAGAAAGTCGAGGTGCGGGTGGTGTGCGCTACTAACCGCGAAATACACGAGGAGATCGAGCACGGAAACTTCCGGCCCGACCTGTTTTACCGCATCGCCACCATGACCATTCATTTGCCGCCGCTGCGCGAGCGGGCCGTCGATCTGCCGGTCATCAGCGATTACCTGCTGCAGTACTATAACGAGAAGCTCAATGGCCGGGTGATGATGGTGCGCCCTGCCCTGATGGCCAAAATGCAGCGCTATTCGTGGCCGGGCAACATCCGCCAACTGGAGAACCTGATCAAGCGCTACGTGGTCATGGGCACGGAAGATGTTATCTTAAGTGAGTTGCTCCAGCCCAATGAGCGCGATGCGGTTACCAGTCTGATGCTGGATGGACCGGTTTCACTCAAGAAGTTGACCCGGCAGACAGTCCGCAAATTGGAAGCACGTATTATTCTTAATGCACTTCATGCTAATAACTGGAACCGAAAGAAGGCGGCGCGCTCGCTCGATATCAGCTACCGCGCGTTGCTCTATAAGCTCAAGGAAGTAGGGATCCCGCAGCGGCGCTCCAGTTCCGCGAGCAAACACGAAGAGGATGATAAGGCCGAGTAATCCGGACCGAGGTGGAATCATGTATTCGCAAACACGGGCATTTGGAAGTCGCGCAACCTTAACCCTAGTCTTGTTGGTTCTGCTTGGCGCCTGGGCGCACAACGCGTCCGGGCAGGACGCGGGCAGTCCCTCCAGCCCAGATAAACCAGTGGTCCCAGCCAACTCCGCGCAGCCTTCCAAGGACGTGGCCAAGGCGGCGCAACCTGCGGCGACCGATACGCCCGCTCCCCGCGTGGCCAACGTCCGCCCGGATAGCTACATTATTGGCACCGATGACACGTTGTCCATCAATGTGTGGAAGGAGCCCGAGATGTCGAGGACCGTTCCGGTTCGACCAGACGGAATGATCTCCCTGCCGTTGTTAGGGGAAATTAAGGCGCGGGGACTGACTCCAGTACAACTGGAAGAGCAGATCGACGATTCGCTGAAGAAGATTATGTCCGATCCGCAGGTGACCGTGATTGTCACCCAGGTAAACAGCCTGACCTTTAACGTTATGGGGCAGGTCAACCGGCCGGGATACTTCCCGATCACCCGCCCTCTCACCGTGCTGGATGCCATAGCACTCTGCGGCGGCTTTAGGGATTTCGCGAAGCAAAAGAAAATCTACGTGCTCCGCACGGGCCCCGATGGGAAGCAGCAACGGCTCAGGTTCAACTACAAAGAAGTCATTAAGGGCCAAAATATGGCTCAGAACATCCAACTTCAACCGCGCGACACCTTGGTCGTCCCGTGAGCGCAGAAACCGCGGAAAAGAGGAGGCGGCGATGAAACCTCAACTCGGCCTATCTCTGGTTGTTTTGGCGGTCCTCTCAGTGCCGCCTGCCTGGTCGCAAACGGGTAGCGACCAGTCGCAGAGCGGTTCTACGGACCAGTCCCAGAGCAGTTCTACGGACCAGTCGCAAAGTGGGTCTACGAACCAGTCTCCGAACGGTTCTACCGACCAACCGCAGCCGTCATCACCTGGCCCCCAAGTGGCTTACACTCATCCGGAACAGTTGCCCCCATTGACGTTGCTTAACGAAGTCACGGCGAACACTGGCATCCGGCTCAGCCTGTTGACCGGAATTTTATCGAATTACAACTCGTATGGCGGCTCAACCGGTAGTTATTGGCAGAACCTGGGCATGCTGGGAGGCGGCCTCGACATAACGCAGTTTCGTCCCACCATGATGTGGGACTTCAACTACACTGGCGGAATTTCGACAAGCAAACTGACGTTGCCGCATACTTCGACTTACTTAAGCATGCATCAGAACGGGCGCGTCAATTTCCTCTGGCAATTGGCCCCGCGCTGGCAGTTGGCGGTGAACGATAACTACGTTTACACCGACGACCCGTTCGAGCCGTACTTGACCGTTGAGGGTGTGCCCACTTTTAACAACCCCAATCCCGTCATCTACATACCTCAGGCCGTCAACGAGTCGAATATGGGTTCGATGACTCTGACCTACCAGATGGGCGCGCGCGATAGCGTTGATTTTACGGGGGGAGAAAGCTTTCAACGCTGGTTCAACAGTGCCTTGTCGGGCAACAACTCGTATACGTACTCGGGGGGATCCAACTATCAACATACATTCTCGGCGAGATTCTCCGCCGGCGGCGGCTACAGCTTCACCGCTCTGGATTACGGACATGGATTATCGCGCTCCGGGATTCAGGGGATGATCGGGTTTGTCACCTATCAGTTGAGTCCGAGCATTTCCCTAAGCGGGTTTGCCGGTCCTGAGTACACCACGAGCAAAGACATCGTTCCCACTTTCTGTTTCCCGGGTTATGGCTGCTTTGGTTATCACGCCGTGCACGAAGCCCAGTGGAGTGTCGCAGAGGGAGCGACTTTCGGCTGGTCGCGGACGCGCAACGCGCTGCGCGCAGGATTCAGGCATCAAAATTCAGACGGCGGTGGCCTCCTCGGTACGGTACGGCTCTACCAGATTACCGCCGCCTACCGGCGTTCCATGGCCCAGCACTGGAATTTCACAGCCGGCATCTCCTACAACAACAGCCTGGCGATATCGCAATACCACCCCAACGGGTTTAATCGAGCGCTCGAAGGCACGGTGAATCTTAATCGGAATATCTCTGAGGCGTGGAATGCAACCGTGTATTACGCCGTGATTCACAGCTATCAGAACTACTACACACCCGTGCCAGTTGCCTTACTCGCAAATGGCGTGGGAATTACGCTCCGGTACTCCTGGGGCCACTCTCTGGGAAGGTGATTCATGATGGAAGAACTTGATGATCAGAAGTCAACGCAGGGTATCGATGAATACTGGGCGATGGTTGCCCGCCGCAAGTGGTGGATCCTGGGACCGCTTTTCTTCGGATGGCTCCTGGTCTTTGCGTCAGCTTGGGTGCTTCCCGCCAAGTACTCCTCGGAAAGCGTGGTGCTGATTGAGCCACCCAAAGTTCCGAGCACTCTGGTGGCGCCCAACGTTCAGGTGGACTTGGCGGACCGGGTGCAAAGCGAGGAGGCGCAGGTGCTGAGCCGCACCCGCCTGCTCGATCTCATCAAGAAACTTAATCTCTATCCCAGCTATGCCAATTCGCCTGATGACCAGGTGGAAAAGATGCGCGACGATGTCAAGTTCGAGTTGGTGCAAGCTCCTTCGCCGAGTGGAGGGACCCAGGAACTGGTGGCGTTTAAGATGGCCTATAAGGCCCCCGACCCCGCGAAGGCCCAACAGGTGAACGCCGCTTTGACCTCGTTCTTCGTTGACGAGAACGTGCGGGCCAGCCAGGAGCAGTCGGAAGCGACCACCCATTTCCTGGATTCTCAAGTGCGGGCGCTGGGGCAGACGCTGGCCGACGACGAAGCCAGGCTGCACGCCTATGAGTCCCAGCACGAGGGATCATTGCCCCAGCAATTACAAAGCAATCTCCAGATCCTCAATGGCATTCAATCGCAGTTACAGGCCGCGCACAACGCCCATGAGAGGGCCTTGCAGCAGCAAACCTATCTCGCCTCGCTGCAGAAACAATACGAAACTATGGGCGATTCGGCCGACATTCCCAGCAGCCTGGAGAACCAACTGGAAGGCGCGCGCGCCCAATTGGCCGACCTGCGGGCCCGCTACACCGACGACCATCCCGACATCAAGAAACTGAAGGAAACCATCGCTGGTCTGGAGAAACTGAAGCAGGACCTGGGCGCCGAGGCCAAGGAGAAACTGGAGACGAATACCGCCACTGCGGCCCAGGTGCAGGCCATGACGCCGCGGGTGCAACTGCAGAACCAGATCAAGGTCAACAAGATGGAGCTGCAAACGTCCACCGAGCAAATCCAGCGTCTCGAGCAGGCTGGTCAGATGTATCAGGCCCGCCTGAATGCGACCCCGGCGGTGGAAGCTGAGATGAGCGACATGATGCGCGATTACGGCAACTTGAAAAAGGAATATCTCGATCTGCTGGCCAAGAAGCAGACCTCCGCGCTGGCCACCAGTCTGGAGAGGCAGCAACAGGGCGCACAGTTCCGCGTCATCGATCCGCCCAGTTTTCCGGACAAGGCAGTGTTTCCCGATCGCTTCAAGTTTTCCCTGGCGGCCATCGGCGTCGGCTTGGTCCTGGCCGTGTTGTTCGGCTTCGGCTCGGAAGTTCTCGATGATCGAATCCGCAACGAACAGGCCCTCACCGACACCGTCAATTTGCCAATCTTGGTGGACATTCCGGCGCTGGCCACGCCGGCGGAAATTCGCGCGGCCCGCTGGCGGCCGTGGTGGGCGGTGGCCGCCACCGTAGCCGTGGTCATTCTGCTTCCGTCCGCCGTTGCTTACACCTATTTCTGGGGATCGTGAATGTATAAACAATTTTTCGGGTTGACGCGCAATCCCTTTGAGATTAGCCCCGACCCGTTCTTCTACCATCCGACGCCGCGTCACAATGAAGCCTTGGCCAACCTGCACTATGGGGTAGGCCGCAGAAAGGGCTTTATTGTGATCACCGGTGAGGTGGGCACGGGCAAGACGTTGCTGGTCCGTTGCCTGCTAACGGAGCTGCGCAAGAACAACATCGCTTTCGGCTACGTTTTCAATCCCCTGCTGCCGGTGGTGGAGTTCTTCCAGTACATCATGGCCGACCTGGGGCTGCCCTATGCCGGGCGCACCAAGACGGAGATGCTGCTTGACCTGAACCGCTACCTTATCCAGCGCCACGCCCGCGGACTGATCACCGCTCTGGTGGTCGATGAGGCGCAGGCTTTGCGGCACGAACTGCTGGAGGAGATCCGGCTGTTGACCAATCTGGAGACTTCGCAGCAGAAGTTGCTGCAGATTGTTCTCCTGGGTCAGCCGGAGCTGGAAATGATGCTGGACTCTCCCGAGTTGCGGCAACTGAAGCAGCGCGTTTCGCTGCGCTGTCAACTGCAGCCGCTGGACGAAGCCCAGACCCGGGCCTATGTGCTGTCCCGCCTGGAGCGGGCCGGCGCGCTGGCGGAACCGCCGATTTTCGCCGACCCAGCCTTGAGCAAGCTTTATGAGTATTCCGGCGGGATTCCGCGCATCATCAACAATCTTTGCGAGAACTCCATGGTAAACGCCTTTGCCCGTGAACAGCGGACGGTGACTCCCGAGATGATCACGGAAGTGGCCGCGGATTTCCGTTTGACGGGCCCGTCACTGCCGGAAGAGGTCCCGCTGCCCGTGGCCGCGCGTGAAGAGAACGGCGAAAGCTTGCTGCGCTCGTTGTTCCGCCTGTTGCGCACCATGGACCACCAGACGTTAGAAACTGAAAAAGCCATACCCACCACTGTCGGGAGGAGAATTTAGCCATGAGTCGAGTGTACGAAGCGTTGCAGAAGTCCCAAGGTGAAAATCCGAGCGCCTCGCCCTTGGTTGCAGGCCGGCCGGAAGCTTCGCCCGGCGAAGCCACGGCCGCGGCCGTTGCGGCCGGCGTCCCGGTCGGCACACCCATGGATGCGACTTGGTTGAAGGTCCCTGCCGACCGCATCCTGCGCCCCACGCCCACTCCCGAGCAGCGCTTGGTGGCGCTGGCTGAACCCAATAGTCAGGGGGCGGAGATGTTCCGGGTACTGGCGACCCGTCTGGCGCACATGCAGAACAAGCGGCGGCTGCAGAAGCTGCTCATCACCAGTTCGGTGGGCGACGAGGGCAAGTCGGTGGTGGCTGTCAACCTGGCTCTGACCTTGGCGCGGCGTCACGATGCGCGCACCCTGCTGATCGAAGCCGATCTCCGCCGGCCCAGCGCCAGTCGTTTGCTGACGGACTCGCCCTTGCGCGGCATTTCGGATTGGGCTGCGGGCAAACTCTCGCTCGAAGATTCGCTGTACCAGGTCAACGATCTGCCGCTGTGGTTTCTTTCGGCAGGCCACGGCATGGAAGAACCGCTGCCGCTTCTGGAATCGGACCGTTTCGCCAAGATGTTGGACACCATCTCGTCGACCTTCGACTGGGTATTGCTCGATGCCACACCCATGTTGCCCATGGCCGACGCTACTTCGCTTTCACGTCTGTGTGATGGGGTACTGGTGGTGGTGCGCGAAGGGTTTACCCGGCGTAGGGTCCTGGATAAGGCGCTAGAATCCATTGAGAAGCCCAAACTCCTGGGCGTGGTCTTCAACCAAGCCTCCATGTTGAACATCGATTACGACCGCTACTACGGCGGCAACCACTCATCCGGAAAGTCGAAGAAGGAAGCCAAGAAGGAACCCAACAAGGAAACGGACAAGGTAACCGCGGCGACGGCATGATTCGTTTGTTCAATGCCTATTTTCCCACCCGCACACTGTTGCTCACGGTGACCGAGGTCATACTGGTTACTTTGGGCTTCGTGCTGGCGGTGGAATTTTGGGCAGGGACGGCATCCGACGCCAGTATTTACCTGCTGTACGAAAACGGCCTGGGGCGGATCGGCCTGGTGGTCGCCGTCTTCCTCATCCTGATGTACTACTTTGATCTCTACGATTCGTTTGTGCTCGCCAACCGGCGAGAGGTGATCACCCGCCTGGTGGGCGTTCTGGGCTGCGCCTTCGTCGCGTTGGCAGTGCTCTACTACGTGTTTCCCGAGGTTAGCCTGGGTGGCAGCACCCTGTGGGTCGGGGTGGGCATTGTCGGCGTCGCGGTTCCCGCCTGGCGCCGGCTTTTTTTTGTGCTCAATCGCTCCGCCCGTTTTTCCGAGAGGGCCATCGTTTACGGTGACGGGCCCCTGGCAGAGCCGCTGATGGCGGAGATCGCCCATCGTTCCGAACTCGGTATTCGGGTCGTGGGTTTCGTCGGTCAGCAGGCGCCCACAGTCCCCGGCATTCCCCTGTGTAATGGCAACATTGAGGAGTTGGTCCTGGAGCGGAACGTGCAACGCGTCCTGGTGACCATGGGGGACCGCCGCGGCAAACTGCAAGTGGAAGCGTTGCTCAATCTGAAAGCCCGGGGTGTGTACATCCAGGACGGGCCCGAATACTATGAGAGCGTTACCGGCAAGATTCCGTTAGAGTCGCTGCGTCTCAGTTGGCTGCTGTTTTCGCCCGGTTTTCACGTGCGCACCGCCCTACGCATATACAAACGACTGTTCTCGATCGCTCTTGGCTCGGTCGCGATCCTGTTGACTTCCCCGCTGATGCTGCTAGCCGCCATCGCGATTCGTCTCGACTCGCCGGGTCCGGCGATTTTTCGCCAGAAGCGGGTTGGCGAACACGGACACCTTTTCACCGTGTACAAGTTCCGCTCCATGTACGACGGGTCGGACAAGAAGAAGTGGAAGCCGGCTGAGCACGAAGATGCGCGCGTCACCGCGGTGGGCAAGTGGCTGCGTCGCACCCGCATCGACGAATTGCCGCAATTGTTCAATATCGTCAAAGGCGATATGGCATTCGTCGGACCGCGGCCTTTCGTTCCCGAGCAGGAAGAAGAGTGCGCGCAAAAGATCCCGTTCTACAAAGAGCGTTGGCTGGTGAAGCCGGGCGCTACCGGGTGGGCGCAGATCAACCGCGGCTACAACGCGACCCTGGAAGACAACCGCGAGAAACTGGCCTACGACCTGTTCTACATCAAGAACGTCTCCTTTGGACTCGACCTCTATATCATGTTTGCGACCGTCAAAATCCTGCTGCTGGGGAGGGGAGGACGGTAGTTTCCTCCGCGGTGCCAGACCATCCCTACGCAGGTGCGATATCCTTGAGCGACGGCCAAGCAAGAACGCGGATGCGCACGATCGCGGATTTGTACCTGCTCAATCCGCGCTGCGGTGCGCGAATTTAAGGAGAGGGTTGTTTTATGAAGAAGGCCTTAATCACCGGCATTTCCGGTCAGGACGGCAGCTACCTTGCCGAATACCTGCTTGAGCTCGGATACAGCGTTTATGGCATGGTGCGCCGCGAGACGGGAACCATGCGCTGGCTCAACCCCATTCAGGACAAGATTGAGGTCCTCTATGGCGACATGCGCGACCTCGCCTCCCTGGAGGTCGCCTTTGCCAAGGCCTCACCGGACGAAGTTTATAACCTTGCGGGTCAGGTTTTCGTCCCTACCAGCTGGCAAATTCCTGCCGAGACCTTCGACATCAATGTTGGCGGCCTGGCGCGCTTGCTGAACATCATCGAGCGCCAGAGGCCGGATACGCGCATCTATCAGGCTTCCAGTTCGGAAATGTATGGCAATCAGCACGGCTTGCGCGATGAGCAAACGGCGCTGGCTCCCACCTCGCCTTATGGAGTTTCCAAGACCGCCGCTCACCGTTTGTGTGGCGTCTACCGCGAGCGTGGAATTTTCGCGGTCGGCGGCATTCTGTTTAATCATGAGTCCCCGCGCCGCGGCCCCGAGATGGTGACCCGCAAGATCACCCTGGCGGCGGCTGATTGGGCGCAGGGCAAGAAGAGCAAGCTGAAGCTGGGCAACATGCAGGCCCGTCGCGATTGGGGATACGCCGGCGATTACGTCCGCGCCATGCACGCCATGCTGCAGCAGGAGAAGCCCAACGATTACGTCATCGCCACCGGCGAATCGCACAGCGTTTACGAATTTGTGGTCGAAGTGCTGCAATGCCTGGATTTGGTGCCTTCCGGCCGCAACGTTGCCGAGGTGGTGAATGAATTCGTCGAAGTGGATCCCAAGCTGTTTCGCACCGGCGAGATTCATGACCTGCGGGGCGACTCCAGCCTGGCCCGGCGCTCCTTGAACTGGAATCCCGACGTGGATTTCAAAGGCCTGGTGCGCATGATGGTCGAATCCGACGCTCTGGGGCGAGAGGAAGCCCGCGTCGCCAAAGCGCAGTTCGCTCGCAGTTGAGACATCGCTCGGTTTCATCTCTAGGAACCATAAACCTGCGGGGCAAACTCCCGGCCAGCGCATACTAAACTATGCATAGAATGTCCTAAACTGTGGTCGCAGAAACAGGGAATAGCCCGAAGAGGAATATGCTCCGTTTACTATTCAGCTGGGCATGGAAAGGCGCCGCAGCGCTACTGCTGTTGTTGTCGCTAGCCGTACTCAACAACAACTACTCACCACACCGGATGCCTCGCGGCGAGTTCCGCGCGCGACTGGACCGTTCGCTGGAAGCTTCTACGAACTGGATGTCTAGCCACCCCGAAATCCTCGGGAATCCTTCTTTGATGTTCATGGTCGCAGACATGGAGAAGATGTCGGGTGATCCGCGTCTGCGCCAGATGTTGGACCAATACCGCCACAGCAAATACGTAATTGACCCTTTCGGAGTGTATGGCGTGTTTGGCCCCGTTTGGGCACGCATGGTTGATCCGCAGGCTCCGGTTCCATTCATAGACCAGACCCATGTACCAGCCCAGGGCGTTGCTGAATCGCTCTGGGACGCCTACGCCGTCGCCCCTAACCGGGTGATGATCAGTAGCTCTCAACGCGCAAACATGTTTTCTCCCACGAAGTATTACTGGGGTCGGAGACATCATCAACTTCTCTCGTTAGTTATGTACCGCTACTACAATGGGGGTTCCGAGGAACTGAATTACACGATCAACCACCTGGCTGAGAAGATCGCAAGAGATGCGCACTTTGATTTCCGGGTAAACGACTCTTATGTGCAAAGAAACGCGTTCATTCTTGGGGCGGACCGACCTGACCTCATCCGATCTCGCTGGATAGAACTTATCCTGGATCATCAACGCCCGGATGGCTCGTGGAGGTATTGCTGGCATGGCTGGTGTCGCGGAATTTTCGAATTTAGATTTGACGATTGGGACCCAGGGCACTCTACTGTGCAGGCAGCCTGGGCCCTGTACATGCTGAAGTATCGATACCCACAATGGACCGAGCAGCACTACCGGTAGTTACTACTGTTCAGCCAAACAAAAAATGGTGCTCTGGAATTTCTCGTTGTAGTCTGGGGCGTGGCAGCTAAGACGGAGATTCTGGATTAATAGACCACTGAAAGCGCGTTAACGGAACTATGCGCCCGACAAGATCCCTCAAAATTATTCACTCGCCGCTCTGCATCGTACTGCTCGGACTGGCGGCGCGGGTTCTCTACATTATCGTCGCGCATTCGTACCGTCTAAGCCTTTACCCATGGTCCCTCTTCGAGATGGCCAACCTGGCTCGTTCGCTGGCCACCGGCCACGGCTTTAGCGCTCCCTACGGGTTCGATACTGGTCCTTCCGCCTGGACCGCTCCGATCTATCCGTGGGTGGCTTCACTGGCGTTTCGCGCCCTCGGCGTCTTCTCGAATGGCGCTGGGTTCGCCCTATTGGTGTTCAACAGCGTCTTCTCTGCGCTCACCAGTTGGACCATCTATCGCATCGCTCGCCGCGTCTTCAACGAAACCGTTGCCCTCTGGTCAGGATGGGTTTGGGCTTTGTCGCCGTATGCCATCTACTATTCGGTGGCCTGGATTTGGGAGACGAGCCTGGCCGCGTTTTTGCTGAGCCTGCTGTTCATGCTCACGCTGGAGATGGAAGGCGACGACCGTCTCTCGTCGTGGTTGGGCTATGGGCTGTTGTGGGGGATCGCCGCCCTGACCAATACTTCCGTCATTTCGTTCTTGCCCTTCTCAGGATGCTGGCTCGCTTACCAATTGCATCGCCGCAGCAAACGCACCGTCGTACCTGTGCTTTTGAGCGCCGTGGTTTTCTGGTTGGTACTCACACCCTGGCTAGTACGCAATTACTCTGTCCTTGGCGAACCGGTCTTCGTCCGTGACAACTTCGGCAATGAATTCCGCGCCGGCAACAATCCGCAGGCCGAGGGCTGGATGGTTTCAAACTACCACGCCGCTTCCAACTTGACCTTATTCAAGCAAATGGGCGAAGCGGCGATCAACACCGAACAGGCTGATGAAGCGAAAGCATGGATTGCCCAGCATCCCAAGAGGTTCCTGGTGCTATGCTCCCGCAGGTTCATCTTCTTTTGGGCTGGTCTTCCCCGGACCTGGGCTGGTCTTCCTCGGACAGGGCTGGGGCGGGTAAGAAACCTGGTCTTCTTGGCGTCGTCGTTACTGGCCATCGGCGGATTGTTGCTGGCCTTTAAGAGGCGCGCGCACGGGGTGGTGCTGTTCGCTATGTTATTGTTGTCCTATCCGTTGATTTACTACATTACTTTCACGGAGCCTCGGTACCGCCATCCCATCGAGCCGGAGCTGGTGATACTTGCGGTATTCTTAATCTCGTCTCTTCCATCTCTCTTGCGGCGGAAGGTCACCCAGGTGCATTAAGGGGTATGATCCCAGCTTCGGGGAACTCGCCAATCTGTGCGCCCAGTTAAAGAAAGAATAGTG
Organism: Candidatus Korobacteraceae bacterium; assembly: GCA_049520555.1. GTDB lineage: Bacteria > Acidobacteriota > Terriglobia > Terriglobales > Acidobacteriaceae > Bog-257. The sequence goes on along the minus strand of JBEKPR010000002.1, from coordinate 200,884 downwards.
CGACGACTCAGCACTCATGGCCGAGCTTTGGGTTTGCGGATCTGCACTATGCCGCCCTCGACCGTGCCCACCGAGCGGAAGAACTCCAGGGTTTCATCGTCATACCATTGACGAGGGCCATAGCGACCAGGATTGACGTTCAGTTCCAAGTGCAGAGTCCCGCCCTCCCGCAGATGGGACAAAGCGTCAGCCACGAAAAACCGCCACTCCGCGACCCCCCACTCGTCCGGTTGACAATGACGGTTGAAGCAAATCCAAAACGCCGTAATGAGATCGAGGTCGCGCTGGGGAAGATTCATCGCAACGTAGCGCTCAATGAGGAGTGGTGAAACCTGAGCATCACAACCGAGCGCGCCCAACAATTCGCTGTAGACGCGCTTCTCCACATCGCTGAGAATGCTGGGCGGAGCGTCAATACCATAACATTCATGGCCGCACGCCCGGGCAGCCGCGAGAAAATATCCCGGACCGCAGCCAATATCCAGCATTCGCAACGGAGAAGTCTTGTGCAGCGACAGCCTTCCGATGCGCGCGACATTGAAAGGCATCCAGTAACTATAATCGGTATATTTAGCAGCGCAGGTGGGGTCGCGCCTCCGTACCTCCTCCATTTCGCGTCCCAGCCTGTGGATACGCTGCAAGTCGGCGCTGGCGGCGACCCGTGCCGCCAGGCCGCTCAACTTGAGCGAGCGATACTGGTACACGCGGGCCCATGTTCGGGCAATCTTAAGAGTACGGTTGAGAGATAGCGACGATGTCATAGGGCTTCAGAAGTCTAGGGGGCAAAAGCGCAGGTTACGAAGTCCAAGCTTAGTCCAAGCCTAACCAGTATCATAGCAATTCCGCATGTTCAGGAGATGCAGGAGAAGAAACCAAATCTGCCGATGATCCTCAAACGCCTGGTGGTATTGACAATCGTTATCGTTATCGTGATTGCGGTTTGGCTGCTGTCGCATACCGGGTCCTTTCTGGTGCTGAATGACCCGCGGCCCGCAGACGTCATACTGGTTCTAGCCGGCGGCACCGATGCGCGCTACGAACATGCGGTGGCCTTACAGAAAGCGGGGTTTGCGGAAAGAATCATCTTGGATGCGGATGCTAGTCGAGACCGGTTTGGGAAGTCTGATGCGGACCTGGCGGCTGACTTTCTGCGCAACTACGGGCCGCTGGGTTCGGAGGTCTGCCCGATTCGCGAAGATTCGACGTTTGGTGAGGCCGTCGATGTTAAGCGATGCCTGGAGCGCCAAAACGTGAATTCTGCGTTGATTGTTACTTCCGACTTTCACACCCGCAGGGCCATCTCGATTTTTCGCAAGAGACTGCCGCAATATGAGTGGTCGGTGGCCGCCGAGTCGGCCCCGTATCATGCCGCCAATCGATGGTGGAGACACCGCCGTTGGGCCAAAGCCGCCTTCGACGAATGGGAAAAGTATCTCTGGTGGAAGCTGGTGGACCAGTGGAGCTCGAACGTCGTGTTGAATTGAGCTCAAGCCGCCAGAGCATTGAGCTGCGCCGCATCGGCTACCCGATGCAAGTGACGTCGGAGATCCTCAATGGTCAGGTTAGCGGCCTGAGTCTCGCGGCGCGTGAGCGCCTTCCGCAGCCCGGATCATACAAAAGCGCGACTGAGAAGCACCAAGACGATTAACAGCACAATTCCGCCGCCGAACGTGTACCAGATCAGCTTCCGTTCGATCGGAAGCAGCGGTTCATACTCGTCTTCCATCTTGCGCAACTCATCGCCCAAGCGAGGTTCATTCATATCTCACCCCTTCACGATCGGCGGCAGCATGCCGTGGAAAAACAACCATGAGATCAGCAGCCCGACCCAAATGATGTATCCGAACAGGCACAGGACATAAACGGCAATGAGCTTGGCGATGCCTTCCTGCCACAGTTTTCGGAAGTTGGACACCACTCCGATCGAGAAAAAGGTCATGACGAAGAAAATCGACCGGAACACATTGGCCTGGGCCATGGACGCCTTCACCTTGGGTACCAGGGTTGGAACTGCAATGCCGATGGCCAGCACCAGCAAGAACGTGGCCACATAGCCGAGGATAAACTTGGGGAAGCGTTGCCAGATTTGCCCGGCATTGACCTTGTCGTCCTGACGGCGCTCGATTTTCGCCGACCATATCCAAGCCAGAAGAAATGCCCAGATGCCAATGAAGATGTCGATGAATACCTTCACGGTGGTGCTGACGCCCAAAATCCAACCCGGCTCAAAGTTCACACCCGAGACACTCAAAGCCTTAGCTCGTATGAGTGCGTCGGCGATGGCGCCGCTGGCCACTGCGGCTCCGTCAGTCTTAACCGCCAGTCCCATCCAAGCCCCGGCCACCATGGGTTGGTGATACAGGAAGTGCTGTGCCGCGAAGGGCAGGATGAGCAACTCCACCACGGAGAACACCACGACCAGGGAGGAGACCATCACGGGCACTACCGCACGCGCTCGGATGGCGCTCCCGGTTGCAATGGCCGCCGACACTCCGCAAATGGATATCCCCGAGGCCAGCGGCGCCGCCCATTCCCGGCTGAATCCGAAATACCGACGGGCCACGTAGTACACCAAAGGCCAGAAAACCAGGTAAGCACACACGATGGCACACAGCCCCTGGAAAAGCATTGCTGACGCCAGCCGGCGCTGGTCGAGGGCGGTGACGCCAAGAAACCCGCCGAGTATGACAATGGCGGTTTTGATGTACAGCTCAGGACGAATTGCCACTTTCAAGAAGTCATACACTCGCGGCAGAAAATTGCCGATGATCAAACCGGCCAGCAGGGCGATGATGAAGCCAGATTCGTTGGTTAGATTCAGCGACCAGCCGATCTTGAGCGCCTGCCTTTTGTCCGGCGTGGCGGCGATATAAGCCCAGCTGCCAAAAAACCAACAGAAGTAACTGAGAATAAAAATAAGAGTAAAGCCCTGGGCGAACCGCTTGAGGTCGGCGTGGAGCGCCTTGGCTCCCACCAGAAGCACGATCAGCAGAAAAACATAAGTTGCTCCCAGCGACAGCAGGCCAGGAACTGTCGCGTAGCCTTTCGACACTGGGGCGAGCGCCTTACCAGGAGTTGTCCATACGGACGTCGCGACCGCCCAGCCCAACAGGTCGAAACCAAAGAGCAACGCCAGCGAGCAGACGAACATGAACAGGCCAATACACACGGCCAGCCAATCTTCGTTGAATCCCGATGGCGCAGGCGGCGCTGCAGACGGAGGCGGAGAAGGTGTCTCGGTTTGTCTTAGCGGTTCAGTATAAGGTGCCATTCGTCGTTACCTCAGCAACTGGACTGCACCTGTCGATCTTCGCCCAGAGTGCGTGCACCAGTAATCAATCACCTATCTGATGAAGGTTCATGTTACATGCAGCGCTCCTGAATTCCTACTCTAAAGGCTCGTTACAACACATGAGTTTTCCCAAAATTGCACAATGCGTTTGGCCGGGCGACTCCTCCCGTGTTATCCCCCTCTTTCGATGTAACCAAACCTAATCATTAGAAGGCGCTCATTGGTCCGCCCCAAGGACTCACCATCCTTCGCGATTCGCCGATGTGATTGTCAGGACTGACCGCGGGACGAGCTGCAGCCGAGGAGACGACCTGCAGCTGCCGCAAATTGGGGTAAGTACCTTTTTAAGGAGTTTTTTGAGGAGAATTAAGATGCGACATCGTCTAGAAAACGTGTTCCTGTCTGTGCTGTATTTATTTCTTGTCATCTCGACCAGTTCGGGCAGTATGTCTGCCTCCACTGGCTATCCGAATGAAATTATTAACCTGCACGTGGAGAACGTGACGCAGACCAGCGCTGACATCGTATGGACCACCGTTCACCCGTCGACCAGTCAGGTGCTCATCGCACGCGACGCTAATTATGCACCAGAAGTCCGTATTCCTTGGACGGTAACTATCCCCCCACTTCCCCCGCCCCCGCCGCCCTGCCCGCGCTGTGGAATTCCGCCACCACCTAAAGGCCCACCGGTAACAGGAGGTGTGAATGCTTCCTTTGGTTATGCTCCGCCGGGGCCAATGGATCCATTGGTTACGCAACACGTGGTGCACGTTACCGGACTTCGTCCCTACAATTTGTTCTACCATTTCGGGACTTACTATTACTACGTGGCGTCAGTAGACGCGAGTGGCGTGGTGTCAACCGCCCCCGGCCCAGCGGATAATCTCACCAGGACCCTTCCGAACTTCCAGACTCTACCTACGGACACCGGTGTTCCGCAGTCGTTCCTGATCTACACCTACGGCCCGACCAACGTATTTGCCGGTTCGGCCTTGTACTTCTCAGCGGAGTTGCATCAGTTGGGCGGCAGTACGTTTGGAACATTCACGGATGTGGTCAACCAGACTGGGCCAAACAATGGTAGCGACGGCATCGTTACCGGGTTGATACCAGCTACGCAGCAATCGGCCAACACCATCAGCGTGCATTTTGCGTGTTCCGAGAACAGTGCCTCGGACGGGGGAGACCAGGCGAGAGACTTTTCGCACCCCGGGCTTTACGGATGCTACACCAGCCACAATGTGATGCCGGGTGCAAACTTCCGGCTACGCAGCTCGGCCAACACCGTTCCGGGCCCCTATCAGGTGACGTTCACCTACATCAACGGCGTGGTGCCTACGACCGGAACCTACCAGTTCGAGGTCGTGGCGGCGCCCACGTTCCACGCAACCCCTCCCACGGCATTCCCGCCGATTCCCGGCAGGGCCAACTGGGAGACGCAGATGGTCACCCTCGGCCACAAATGGTGCGACGACCATAATGGCATCTCACGCGACTCCAGAAATGCAGCCGGCGTATTTCTGACGGGATGGGGTTGGCAAGAGGAGACTTGGTTCTATGACGGAGGGCGGGTCTACCAACAGGTAGAGGACTACACCGCCAACCAACTAGGCCAGCCCAATCACGCCTTGTGGCAGCACTGTGCTTTGACCGACCTCGACCCATACGGCCAGTATGCCCTTCACAATAATGGAGCATTTGCTCTCTACAGCGAGTTTGCCTATGGCATGGCGATGAACTACTTCAGGACCAGAAATGGGGACATGAAAAACGCTGTGCTCCTCATGGCGAACAGCGGTTCCGGTTCCAACTATGGCGGTTGGGTCGATTGGTACCTCATCCGGGAAACTTCCTACATGAACAACAACCGCATCGCATCGGAAATGTTGGGCAATCCGCACAGCCCTTTGACGGACATTGGGATTAACAAGTTGTTGGGAGACCTTGACCAAGTAGCCAACGGCGGCATCGTCAATACCGTGCACCCGTTCATGGTTGGAATCGCCATGCAGACACTCATTAACTACTATGAGTGGAATGCTTCCCGAGGCGTAGTGGACAACCGGATTCCGGTGGCGATAAAGCAAGCGCTGGATGCGTTGTGGACAATCTGGAACCCGACCCATTTCTCGTTTGCCTACAACAACACATCCTTGCCCAGTAACGACTCTTATCATGGAGGCAACGATAGTATCGATTGGACCGATTTGAATGGCCTGGTAGCGACCGCCTATGCCTGGTACTGGAGCAAGACCGGTGACCCAAGCGCTCTGAGTCGCGGAGATCTGGCTTTTCAACATATGCTTGATCCCCTGGGTTCCCCCGGTTGGAGTGGCAAGGAGTTCAGCCAGATATACCAATGGACATTTGATTATGTGCGGCTACGCAGCGAGCCTAATGCTGTTCTAACCGTCATGCCCAGCTCCAACCCTTACAGTGGGCCTTATGCGGACACAGAACCGCCCATCATGGGAGGCGGTGGCTACACCAAAGTAACGGCCATTCCGGCTGCGACCAGCGCGACCATCACCTGGAACACCTATGAGCCAGCGACGACCCAGGTGAAGTACGGTCTTACGTCGGGTTACGGTTCCGCCACGTCACCAAATCCATCGCTGGCGACGAGTCACAGTGCTACCTTGATCGGGCTGTTACCCGCAACCCTGTACCACTATCAAGTGATCTCGGTAGACGCCGTAGGAAATATAGCGGCGCTGGCGGATCAGACCTTAACCACTGCGCCGTAAGGGCGCAAAGCAGCCAGGCGCAACTGCCAGCAGCCAGGCAAACGGGCGCTGTTCGGAGAAGACGAATCGAGATATTGGTCAACTTCGAACCGCGCCCGCACTTCAGAATCGAAAAGCAAACCGGCGGGAACTATCTGAGCGCAAGGAAACGTGCCGTACGGGTGTTTGCAGGACAGACGTTTTTTCCAGCCATGAACCAGCACTGTGTTCGCAGTCGCTGTGGCTGCCCCGGCCAACCGGCCAAGACATGGCAGGAACTGCTCCAACGTCTGTAGCATCAGACGCTGCTCCGTGCAAGCTTGAGTTGAAAATGTGACCCATCTGCTGGACGAGTAGGCTGTATTGCGGCTTGAGTAATAATCAGGGTAAACTGCCCTTACTAACCGGTCTTCTCATGACATCCAAAACTCAGCCAGCCTCGACCGATTCGCTGGAGCAATACGCGGAAGTCATTCGTCTGGGCTGGCTGATTCGCAAAACCGAGCAACGGCTGCTGGAACTGTTCAAGCAGGGCAAACTATTTGGCACGGTCCATACCTGCATCGGCCAGGAGTTCGTCGGCATCGCGGTTGCCCGGGCCTTGCACCCGCAGGATAATGTCTTTTCCAACCACCGTTGTCACGGCCATTTCCTCGCCTACCGGCAGAACCTGGTTGGCCTGATCGGCGAAATCATGGGCAAGTCCATTGGGGTTTGTGGCGGACGCGGCGGCAGTCAGCACCTGCACCAGGAAAGCTTCTACTCAAACGGGGTGCAAGGCTCGATTGTGCCGGTCTGCGCGGGACTCGCCTACAGCCAGAAGGTCAAAGCCACGAACGGTATCACGGTTGCCTTTCTCGGCGATGGTACCTTGGGAGAAGGCGCTGTGTATGAGGCGATGAACATCGCCTCCAAGTGGGAGCTGCCGGTGCTGTTTGTCTGCGAAAACAATCTTTACGCACAATCGACCCACCAGTCGCAGACCCTGGCTGGAGGCATCCGCGCGCGGGCGGAGGCCTTCGGAATCGAGACCGCCTACAGCGACACCTGGAACTGGCCCGCCCTCCTCAGCGCCATAGCCGACAGCGCGGACCTGGTCAGAAGAACGTCGAAGCCGCGATTTCACCAGGTCGACACCTACCGATTGATGGCCCACTCCAAGGGCGACGACAACCGGCCGGAGAGTGAGGTCGCGCCCTACTGGGAGCGCGATCCCATCGCCACGCTTGCCGAGCAATACGCGTCGGACCCGCGCTTCCAGAAGATGGCCCGCGAGGTCGAGCAATTGATTGAAGAGGCGGTGGCCGAAGCCGAAGCCGCTCCGTTCAGCCACGATACTGCTCTAGGCGTGCCTACTGTGGGTGGCGCGAATGTCTGGGAAGCGCGACCCTTTCCCAGGGAGCGGGTGGTTGACTCGGTTCGCCGCGGTCTGGAAGAAGGTTTGGCGCAGCGCCAGCAGGTGGTGCTGATCGGTGAAGACATCGAGTCACCCTACGGCGGAGCCTTCAAGTGCACCTTGGGACTGAGCGCGCGCTTTCCCGGCCGCGTACGAAATACTCCCATCAGCGAGGCAGCCATCGTCGGAGTTGCCAACGGCATGGCGTTGGCAAAGCTCATCCCGGTGGCCGAAATCATGTTTGGTGACTTCCTGGCGCTGGCGGCCGACCAGTGGATCAACGGTGCAGCCAAGTTCAGTTGGATGTACAACGGGCAGGTACAGGTCCCGACCATCGTGCGCACCCCGATGGGAGGCAAGCGCGGTTACGGTCCAACCCACAGCCAAAGCCTCGAGAAGCACTTCCTCGGTGTGCCCGGAACCAACGTCTTGTGCCTGCATCACCGCTATAGTCCGGCGCAACTTTATGGCGATCTCTTCGCCAGCATCGCCACACCCACGCTGGTGATCGAGAATAAAATTCTCTACACGCGCTTTACCGACCCCGAGCCTCCGCCGGGATATTCCTTGCTTTTTACGCGCGAGACCTTCCCGACCGCGCGCCTGAAGCCGCACCTGGCGCCCGACTTGACGATGGTGGCCATCGGCGGCATGTCCGTGGAAGCGGAAGAGGCCATGCTGCGGTTGTTCGATGAAGAGGAGTTGCTCGTGGACTTGTTCCTGCCAACGCGACTGTATCCCTTCGATTGCGGGATTTTAGAGGACAGCCTGGCGATGACTCGCAAGCTACTGGTGATCGAAGAGGGGCAGGGATTCGTGTCGCTGAGCAGCGAAATTCTGGCGCAAGTAGCGGAGCGCTTTGGCGACCTCAACGTGCGCTGCCGCCGGCTAACGGCCGAATCTTGTCCTATCCCTTCCTCCCGGCCGCTGGAGGAACAATGCCTGCCCAATACCGGCTCGATCGTGCGAAAGGCGAGTGAATTCGTTCGTGAACTCGTTCACTGAGATCAGGATTCCCCGGGAAATCGTCAACGACGATGTGGTTCTAATAGCCGCATGGGAGGCGGAGCACGGCGCGAAGGTCGCGCCTCAGCAGGTGGTGGTTTCCATCGAAACCTCAAAAGCCATCGTCGATGTCGAGGCCGAAGTAGAAGGCTACCTGGAGATCCTGCATCCTACGGGCGCAGAGATTCCCGTGGGCGCGCTGATCGGGCGCATTCAGGCCCAGCCGCTTTCCGCCACGACGGCTTCGGCCCCGGCGGCGCTCGCCTCCAGCGGCACTCCGGCCTCCCGCGGTAACGGCACACCGCCTACTGCAGCAGCCGGGGCTCCGGGGCTGCGAATCTCCAGGAAAGCGCAGGGATTGATCGAGCAATACGCTATCGATGCCAGCGCTTTCGGGGGAATCGAACTGGTTCGCGAGTCGGATGTACTCGCCTATCTTGAGCGGCAGAAGGCTGGAAATGCCGCGGCAACGGCCATGATCGAAGTTTCCGCCGCCAAGGAGGAATCCGGCCCGGCGCCTGCCGAGGAGCCTGGCGCGACCAAACCCCAACCCCCCGCTGCTGGTCCATCCCCTGGGAAGAAGCGCGACTTTCTGCGCGATGCCCGAGTGTCGGCCGCTGAACGAGGAGGCCGCAGTCTGGCTGGCTTGGCGTTCAATTATCTGTGGCGGAATTGGTTTCTGGGAAACCTCGTGCGCTGGGCGCCCCGTGGCATCATCCTTCCACTCCATCGGCTTCGCGGAGTGAAGATCGGCAAGGATTGCTACATCGATCCCAATGCCATCATCGAGACCGCTTATCCGGAAAACATCACCATCGGCAACGACGTTCGGGTCACCGCGCGAGCCATCATCATGACCCACATCAAAGCTCCACACCACTTGCGTGAGACGGGTATTATGCCGGTGGTATTGAAGCCCGTGCGGCTCGAGGACCACTGTTTTATCGGCGTGAATTCTGTCATCATGCCGGGAGTGACGGTCGGCAAAGCTGCGGTCGTCGCAAGCGGAGCGGTGGTGATAACCAATGTGCCGCCGTACACTATGGTTGCGGGCAACCCTGCGAAGGTGGTGAAGACCTTCCGTAAGCCGCCAGAGGAAGCTTAGTATGTCCTCCGAAAAAACCGGCCAGATCCTGAACGCCTTTTGTATCGACCTCGAAGAGTGGTTTCACGTCTGCGAGGCCAGCACCCCGTACGACGACCCGAAGACCTGGGACTCGGCGGCCAGCCACGTCGTGAAAGACACGGAAGTGATTTTGCGGCTGCTGGATGAAGCCAAGGCGCACGCCACCTTTCTTACCGTCGGCTGGGTGGCCGAGCGTCATCCCGAGTTGATTCGGCGGCTCAACGATGCGGGCCATGAGGTCGGCTGCCACACCCACTTCCATCGCCTGGTGTATACGCTGACGCCGGAGGAGTTCGCGCAGGATCTGAAGCGCTCTCTTGAGGTCTTGCGTCAGGTGAGCGGCCAGACAGTGATATCGTTTCGCGCCCCGGGATTTTCCATGAAACGGGAATGCTTTTGGGCCTATCCTATTCTGCGGGAAAACGGTATTACCGTGGACGTCTCCGTCGTGCCAGCGCCACGCGATCACGGCGGTATCGACGGATTCTCCCGCGATCCGATTCTGCTGCACACCGACGCCGGGGCGCTGACAGTGTTTCCCCTATCCGTTCTGAGCGCCCTGGGAAGACGTGTGCCCTTCTCCGGAGGCGGCTACCTGCGGCTGTTTTCGATGCCAATTATCAAGTATGGTTTCCGCCAGAATCATCGCGCCGGCCGCCCGGTTATGACGTACATACATCCGCGCGAAATCGACCCCCAGCAGCCTCGTTTGGAACTGCCGCGGCTGAAGGGATTCAAATACTACGTCAATATCGCCTCGACGGAGGAAAAACTACGGACCCTCCTCAAGACGTACCGGTTCGGGACCGTAACCGACACGCTCGCGGGTGTGCAATCGCTCCCGGATTACCAGCTCGTGGACGGCGACATTGTCCCGATGGGAGTCAGGGTTCCACCCGGTACGGGCAGGCTGGCGCAACCAGCTATTTAGATCAAGCGCCGCTATCGGTCTTAGGTCCAGCTGCTCTACTTTGGGTGCGGGGCTTCGGCGACACGCACCGTCTTCTCTTTCCACAGACTCTGTGGGGGCACGAAGAACACGCGTAGCGCGATCAAGGTCGCGCTTATCAGCACCACAAAGGTACGAATCGGCGACGTCAGTCGCTTTAGCGGGAACCTGGCAGGAAGAATCGTGTCCAGAGCGGCCAGCCCATAAAACGCAACTTGTGCCGCAATTGCCAAGGTCCGCCAAGGCGGAGGCAAGCCGATCGTGGCCAATGCCATGGCGATCAGGCAATAGGGCAGCAGGATGCGAAAATACTTTCCCGAGACGAAGTGGAAGCGCATGCGGTTGCGCCGGGTGAGCATCTCAGGCATGATCTGAAGCGTTTGATACAGGCCGGCCTGCAGCCGGACCTTGCGCTTGAATTCCGAATGCAGTGCGATGGGCAGCTCATAGACAATTGCCGTCGGCTCCAGCAGCAGGCGGTAGCCTTTGAAGAAGGCGGTCAGCGGCAGGTAAACATCATCCAGCAGAGTGTCCGGGGAGACTGGCACCCACAAGGACCTGCGCATCAGGTAAAACGGGCCGTTGCAACCGAAGGTGGAATCGATCCTCGCCATCTGGGTGCGAATCCAGACCTCGTAACGCCAGTAGACACCAAAATCGTTTTCGTCCTGGGTCTCGCCCGGGGCGACCTGCAACTCGCCGCTAACCGCGCCAACTTTGGGGTCGCCAAAGCAGGCGATCGCATTGCGCAGGCAATCGGGATGCAGCGTCTGGCGAATATCGGTGAGTGCCAGGATCTCGCCCGTTGCCATCGGTACCGCGACGTTGAGTGCAGCCGGCTTGCCTCCGCGGGGAACTTGGACCAGACGGACCCCGTGCGGCGCAAAGCTGCGTACAATCTCGTCGGTGCGATCGTCAGACCCGTCGGAGACCACGATCATCTCCACCAGTTCTCGTGGGTAGTTCAGCGCCAGAATCGAGCTCAGCTTGCGCTCCAGAAAGGTCTCGCCGTTGTGGACGGCGATCACGAAGGACACGGAACGCAGAACTTCGTCCCGGTGCACCGGCTGTTCGTGGCGCTTGGCCATCCAGCCGAGCAGAAGAGGATAGCCGAACAGAGTGTAAACAACGGTCGCGCCGGCGATCGCAAACACCCCGATGCAAATCGCCTGAATTGAAGTAAGCGCCATGGCTAGTGCAAAAGCCTTAGAATCCGGTCCCGCAGTTGATGGTACAGCGCCTAACGGCGCAACAGGGCCACATGCAAATGGCGAAATGTCCGATCGTCCCAGTCTGGGAGGTCGGCGGTGTCCTGGAAAGTCGGCCCGGAAGGAACCTGGCCAAGGTCGGCGATCAAGCCGATCTTTAGCGGATGTAAGTTCGGGCGACGCTCAGCCCCAAGAACGCTGGCATTCGCTAGGGCGCTGCAAATGAACCCACTTTCAGGAAAGAGCGCCGCCCGATAAAGTTAAGAGACTCTACGCCCCTACGGCCTGACCGCTCAAATATTCGACTTTGTGGCTCGTTCCGTCCCACCGAATCTTGGGGATCAAGACTTCCCGTTTGCCCTCGATCCGGTCCCGGTACTTCATCAGGTCGGCAAGCATGATCTTCATCTCAGCTTCGACATCGTGAGTCGGCTTGTAACCCAAATCCCGTAGATTCTGATGGTCGGGCTTGTAGTAATGCTCTTCCATTTCCTTGCGTGGGTTCTCCAGGTTGTGAATCTCGACCTTCAATCCGAGCTGCCCCGCAACTCGCAGGACCTTTTCCGCCAGCTCGGTAAGGCCGTAAACCTCTTCGAACTGGTTGAAAACGCGGTATTCACCAGCTTGGGGCGGATTCTCCAGCGCCAGGGTCAGGCACTGCATGGAGTCACGCAACGGCAAGAAGCCCCGCTTTTGATGTCCCCGGCCGAAGGGAGTCAGAGGATGCCCAATCACCGCCTGACAACAGAAGCGGTTAATCGCAGTGCCAAACGACTCGTCAAAGTCCAGCCGGGTCAGCAGCCGTTCGTCGCTGCCCATCTCGTCAATGCGAGTGCCAAACACAACCCCCTGCATCACATCGGTGGCGCGAAGCTTCCAGACCTTGCAGGCGAACATGATGTTATTTGATCCGTGCACCTTGGAGAGGTGATAGAAGCTGCCGGGCTGCCGCGGAAACGGCATCCGGTCGCGGCGCCCGCGGTACTCAATCTCGAAGAAGCCCTCCGGAATATCGACGTTCGGCGTTCCGTACTCCCCCATAGTGCCCAGCTTCAGCAGGTGGGCCTCCGGCTGGAGGTCGCGAATGGCGAACATCAGGTTGAAGGTGGAAACTACGTTGTTGACCTGCACGAACGTAGCGTGATGCACATCTACCATGGAGTAAGGAGCTGAAGGGCATTCTCCTAGGTGCACCACCGCGTCCGGGTGGAACTCCTTAAAGATGCGTTCCACCACCGAATAATCTCGAAGGTCGGCTTCCCAAAACTTCGGCTCGAGCCCGCGCGACTCCTTCAAAGCGGCCAACCGCTCCTTCATAGGCACAATCGGTGTTGCGCTGCACGATCCCATCTCTTCGACCCATTGCCGCCGCAGAAACAAATCCGCGCCCGCCACTTGATGTCCCCGGGCCGCAAGATATTGCGCCAGCGACCAACCCAGATACCCATCCATCCCTGCGATAAAAACACGCATACAGTTTTCTCCAGCTCCTTGGAAAGATTTACAGAATTCGATAACGCACTTTCGTCCCCGTCCAGTGGACCAGTCTTCGGCTGAGCAATACTGAACTTCGCCTTTGAACCGCCCTCTGCGTTTTGCGACGCAATAGCGAGTGCGGCTACGGGCCCACTAAAGTGGGGTTGAATGGTCAGACTGGGGTGTCTGCCACACGAAAGGAGCGCGGTAACTATATCAATCTCCGAGGATCGGTGTCCACGAGATAATGTCCAACTTTGCAGCTATTTGCAACCAAGAACCCAAAATGGGCAACGTTCGTTCTTGAAATTGTGCCAACGCGTGCGAACGGGTTTCAAGCGTTCGCGCTGCTCGTTCTTCCCAGGGCCGTCCTGATCAAGCCCAATAGCCGCTCCCTGGAAAGCACCTCCCATCCCGGCAGGCGGAACAGGTACATCCCGGGGAGGTAGATCGCCGCAACCGACGCACATACAGCGGCGATGCGCGGGACCAGCAAATGAGGGCTGATGAGGTTGCGAACAGCATAGGCCGCCAGGCCGGCGACGACGGTCAACGCGGTAACCTTTGCCAGGTCCTTGTACAGGGGCAGATCTTTGGCAGTCATCTCTACGGTTCGGGCGACCTTCCACCCCATCACAATGCGCTCGACAAACTGAGCGGCGACGGCGGCCACAGCAGCTCCGAGCATTCCGAAATGTTGAATGACCGGTGTTAACGCGAAAAAGAGACACACCAGGATTGCGATTCGCGTAACCAAGATGAACTTACGCAGCCCGATATAGGCCCGGACGATCGGATCGATCAGGAACGAGTTCAGTGCCAGCAGCAGGATGGCCACACAGAATATGGGAGCGCTACGTTCGTAGGCCCTGGTGTAAAACACGATAATAAGATCGTGCCCAGCTACCAGCAGCAGGGCGCAGGTCGGAAATTGGAGTGCGGCCAAACGGTTCACCGCGGCCGCGCTCAACCGGCGAATTTCCTCTTTGCGGTCCTGGTGCTGGAGCGCGCTGACACGCACCACCATCACCGCCGCAATGGACTCCAGGACCAGCGAGAACAAGGCAAAATCCACCCAGCCGACCGAATAGATGGCGAATTCAGAAGGACCGAAGTAATGTCCAACAAAGTAGTTGTCCATGTATTTCTGAACCACCCAAAGCGATCCGTAAGCGCCAATCGGGATGGCATAGGCAAGCTGCTCCCGGAAAAAGTTCCAGTCGAAATCACCCCAGAAATGCCCGAAATGTTTGTAGAGATACCAGAAGAGGGCAATCGTCGAAAGCACCTGGGTGAGGACCGCGGCCACCAGCAGCGCCTCGACGGAGCGATACACCAGCGCCGCGACCGAGGTTATGATGACTTTGACTACCTGGGAGCCAACCACGAAAATTGTCGAATACTTAACGTCTTGCAGCGCAGTCGGTATCAGCGTTAGCAGGCTCGAAGTGAGTGTGATCAGGCTAAGAATGCCGAGCAGTATGGCAAACGACTGCAGCTCATGAGATTTGAAGATATCGAGTACCTGGGGATGAAACGCGGCCACTAGGAGAGGAATCAGCCCGGCAAAAAAATTGTAGATGAGGATGTTCAGCGCGATCTGGCCGCCCTTTTCGGGACGCCGCGGCAAATAGTAAAAAGCGCTGAGCCCAACCCCAAGGTTCGCAATGCTCTGCACCGTGGCCACCACCAGGAAGGCCTGCTTGTAAAGGCCATACTGGGACTGGGACAGGATGCGAACCAGCAGTATCGGGAGCCCGACGTTGAGAACAACTCCAATGAACTTCGACGCCGTTAGCCAGAATGCCTGGATCGCTAGACGGGGTGGTTTCGTCTCCGGAAATGCCGCAGTCGTGGCCGTCACCTCACGCGCTCATCTCTGCCTGCATAACGGGCAGGTTTGAAAACGAAGCAGATTTACGAGCGATGATCAGAACGGGAGAAGCCAGAAACCAGCCACAAGGGATGATCACGCGGTTCGCGCTGCGAACGATATGTTTGTGCAGCCAGGTATCCGTGGCCTCGAGCGTCGCCGTGTGGTCCACACAGCCGACGTCAAGCACGTCCTTTCCTCGCACCGAGTCTGACAAGAAATCCTGGATTGCAGCCGATAGCCGTTGCATCGTGTACATCGCATTCGACCTCCGGAGCCCGCTTTCGCACACCAAAAGGTGACAGAGGTCTGGTTTGGTTAGCTTAGCTTCACAGCTGGTTTCCAGCAAGGCGTTGCTGCGAGATTCTACGCAATCACAACTCATCAGCGCGCTTCTCTTGAGATATTCACCTCGGTGTACCTTGGGCACCGGCGACGCTTGATCCGGTAAACTGTCTTACAGCGATGCGAGCGCTCTATCTCTCAACTCGATTCTGCTGGCCCACGATCTCGGGTGCGCATTTGCGTGATTTCTACCTAGCGAGACAAGTCGCCGCCAAATACACCCTCACCTACCTGGGCTTAGACCGCGAAATGGATGGGCCGGTAGGGAGTTCCCGGCGAGAGCGCTTGGAAGTGTTGCCTGATTCGGAAATGGTGCGTGTCAGGCGCCCGGCAGGTTACGGGCGCATCGACCTGGTGCGCGGCATTCTTGGTCCCACGCCGGTCAGCATCCTGAATTTCACCGCCCCGCAAGTCATGGACAAAATCGAACGCGTCCTGGCGGAGGACCACTTCGACATAATTCAATTTGAGGGCGTCCATTTACTGGCTTACGCCAGGCGCATCCGGCAGATCGCACCGAATGTTCCGCTCATTTGCGACTGGCACAACATTGAGTCGGAAGTTCAGCGCCGTTATGCCCAGAGCAGCGAGAGTCCGGCGCGGCGCCTCTATGCTCGCAGAACGGCGCAGTTGCTGAAAAGGGCCGAACGGGAAGTGCTGCAACTGGCGAATGCGCACACGGTTTGCAGCGAGCGCGAGCGTCAGATGCTTCTGCAGGAGGTTCCCCAGGCAAACATCACGGAAATTCCCAACGGCGTTGATACGGCGTTCTTTGCCGCGGCCGCCGCCGGCGAGGGACTACGGCAGAACGTGGTCTTCGTCGGCTCCATGGATTATCACGCCAACATTGACGCGGCCTTGTTCTTTGCCAAAGCCATCTGGCCCGGTTTGCGGGAACGCAGGCCGGACCTGCGGTTCGTGATTGTAGGCTCCAGACCGGCCCCCGAAGTTGTGGAGCTTGCAAACCAGCCCGGCATCACGGTTACTGGAACGGTGGAAGACCTGCGGCCGCACTATCGCAATGCTGTTATGGTAGTAGCGCCGGTGCGCGTTGCCAGTGGCACTCGTCTGAAGGTGCTGGAAGCAATGGCTGCTGGAGTGCCGGTCATTTCTACCCCCTTAGGCGCCGAAGGCCTTGCAATCACCCCCGGCAAAGACATTCTCATCGCCGAAACTCCGGCGGAGACCATCTCTACCGCGGCTGCGCTTCACCGGGACACCGCGACATGGCACGAGTTGGCGGCTAATGCTTTGCGCCTGGTCCAGGCGCAGTATGACTGGTCAGTTATTGGAGAGAGGCTTCTAAGTGTTTACACGGAGCTGCTCGCCAGACGCCCGGATGCGGATGTGGTCGGAGTCGGCGCGACGAAATCGAGAGGTTGAAATGGTGATCAACCCGGTTCTTGCCTAGGAGATGACGGTGACCCGACAGACGATCCGGGTGCTCACACTGATTGAAAGTCCGACCGTAACCGGACCCGCGCGCAACATCATTGAGTTCGGCAAGCTCGGAGTAGTTGCTGAGCCCGGTTTGCCCGCCGTGGAAACGATGGTGGTGACGTACTGGCGGGGCGCCGGCGAGAGCCCCGTTGCAGCGGCAGCCAGGACTGCCGGACTGCCGGTGGCGACAATCCTTGAGCGCCGCCGGTGGGACACCGGGGTCATACCGCAATTGCGCCGAATTATCGCTGACTACCGGCCCGACATCCTCGAATCTCGTAACATCAAGTCGCATTTCCTGGTGCGAGCGCTCGGGTTGCATAGACAGTATCCGTGGGTTGCCTGGAACCACGGGTATACCGAGCGCGACTGGCTGGACCGCGCCTACAGCCAGTTAGACCGCTGGTCTCTGCAAGCAGCCTTTCGGGTTGTAACCGTATGCAGGCCGTTTGCAGAAACATTGGAAAGGCGCGGCGTCGACGGGCGCAAGATCACCATCCTGCACAATTTCGTGAAGCCCTTCGTACCTGCTCCCGCGGAGGACGTTGAAGGGCTGCGACGCAGCCTCGGCGTGCAGAACCAAGCTGCGATCCTGGCCGTAGGACGCCTTTCGTCTGAAAAAGGGCACGCCATCCTGCTGCAGGCTGCCGCACGACTGGAGAAGATGAACCAAGCCCCCGATTTCCGAGTCGTGCTGGTAGGCGACGGGCCCGAGCAGGAGAACCTCCAGCGTCTGACAGCGCGCTTGGGGATCGGGCAGCGGATCGTGATGGCAGGCTTCCAAACGGACGTAAGACCCTATTATTGCCTGAGCACGCTGCTTGCCTTGCCTTCGTACTCCGAAGGCTCGCCGAACGTGGTACTGGAGGCAATGGCTGCCGGCCTTCCAATCGCGGCCACGGATGCGGGCGGCGTTCCCGAGATCCTGGAGGATGGTGTAACTGGTCTGCTGGTGCAACCAGGCGATCCTCAGGCCATGGCAGAGGCCATCTTGCGCATCCTCCGGGACAAGGCCCTGGCATCTCGATTGGCGGCGGCGGCCCGCTCATGCGCGGAATCAAAGTACACACCTCAGGCCTACCGCCGGTCGCTGACTGAGTTTTATTTGGCCACGCTGGAAGCGGCTTCGAAATCCGCAGGAGCCTAGGACGTAGCCCTCGCACTCGGCTTTTTCTCGGCTTCGCTAATCCGGCCAAGAACAGTCAACTCGATGAGCTCTTTCATTTTCCGGCCCCATTCTGCCTCGCTGTATTGAGCTCTGGCGATGCGCTGCCCGTTCTGACCCAAGCGTGCTCGCAGTTCAGGAGAATTCAGGAGTAGCCGGAGTTTTCCGGCCAACTCGTCGACATTTTCGCTTTCGAAAATCAGCCCCGTTTCCCCTTCCCGGATGTAATAAGGGACCCCGCCAACCCGCGAGCCAATGACCGGCTTGCCGGCAGCCATGGCTTCCAGCACCACTCGCGGAGCAGCGTCGGTCCGCGAGCACAGGGCGTAGATCGAACAGTCGGCCAAGACTTGCAAGGCTTGAAGGTTGGGCCGGGCCTTCAGGATTTCTATTTGCCGACTGTCGCCGATCATCTCCCGGATCAGATGTTCATCTGGGAAATGGCCCAGCAGCTGGACCTTGGTGTCTGGAAATTCGGATTCGATCTTCCGAAATGCGCGGATGAGAAGGTCCGCCCCTTTCAAAAACCAGGGCGCGCCCATGAGCAGAACCGAACCATCACTCTTGCCGCTGTGTGGAATCCGGGACATGGCAGTGAAGCTGTGAATCACGCAAGCGGGAACCTTTTGCAACCTGGGGTACTTTTGCAGTTCGTTGGGATACATCAAGTGAAGCCGATCGCAGCGTAACACCAGGAATCGCAACAATAGGTTCGATACCACTCTCGCAAGGCGTGTCTTAACGTCCACTCTCGCGGAATAGTGAAAGGCATTCCCCCCGAACGCGTTGAAGCGGTATGCATTCTCGGGAACGTTGGGCAATCTGAGGATGAACTTGGCGCGCAATAAGACCGACAGGACCCACGCCGCCACCCCCGCCAGGCCAGTGCTGTAGCCCATGACGCAATCCACGCGTTTCTCGCGGCCGACGCGCAGGCCCTGGCTTACGTGAAACCAGAAAATGGCCGCCTTCTGGCGAAGCGACAGCAGCTTGTATCTGCCGGCCAGGAAAAGATGATAGGTCAGCTTCTCATTCACCTTATAGGTGGGAAAGCAGTTCTCGCCGAGACTGGCACGAAGCGAATCTGCTTTCGCGTCCCAGGTGGGAAGCAGGACGTCCACCGTTATATCGCCCCCCACGTGATACATTTCGGCGTTCGATGGGTCCCCGGGTGGGGGCATCAGGCCAGGAAAGACGTACAAGAATTTCAGCGGCATATCGAGTCGGACATTCCGGATTGACTGGTCAAAGAACTTACTGCCTGGATTTCCAATCTACGCGCCATTCATAGGTCCGTCGCAAGCCGTCTTCCAGAGAAACCTGCGGTTTCCAGCCCAGCATCGTCGTGGCCTTGGCGATGACGGAGTAATTCCGCCGCACGTCTCCGGCACGGGCCTCGATGTGAGTGCTGTTGACCTTCTGCCCGACTACGGCTTCAACAAGTTCACTCAGGGTTTGAATAGAAGTCTCAATGCCCGCCGAAATCTGAAAGACTTCCCCCTTGACCGGACTCTCGAGTGCCGCCAACAAAGCGCGGGCAAGATCTTCGACGTAAATGAAATCTCTGGTCTGAAGTCCGTCCCCGTCGATCACGATCGAGCCGCTGGTTTCAATGTCATCCAGAAATTTGGCGACGACGCTCGTCTTGTGGGCGGAAAACGGTCCATAGACGTTGCCGAATCGTAGAGCTACCGTACCCAAACCCCAAGACCCGTGATAGGCCAGGCAATAGGCTTCACCGGCCAGCTTGCTCGCTCCGTAAGGCGACACCGGTAGGGGAGCTTTGTCTTCTGTGGCAGGAGGCACTTGCCGGCCTAGGGGCGCATTGGAGGATGCGAACACGAATCGCGGCCCCTCTGAGCCCTGCTGCGCGGCCCGACAAGCTTCCAGCATATTCAACGTTCCCAGGACATTGAGCTGGCAATCTCCGCGTGGATTTGCCAGCGATTTCGGCACACCGGTCTGAGCGGCGAGATGGACGATGGCATCATGCGTACGTACCTCTTTCCGCACCAAATCTTCGTCCAAGATGCCGCCTTGCACAAATCGTAGGGGCAGATTTTCGAGGTAGCGACGATCTCCGACACTGAGATCGTCGAGGACGCTGACCTCATGCCCGGAAGCGAGGGCCAGACGTACAAAATTGGAACCGATAAATCCGGCGCCGCCGGTGATAAGGATTTTCAAGCGTTTCCTCCCATTCGTAATGGAACCACGCGCAGCAGGATGCGGGACCGGTGCGGTCACGGATACCGATCCAGGCGATCGCGCCTATCTAATCAGACGGGACGATAGTTCTCGGGATTTTTACTCGATCTGCCGACGTAGTATTGATATGATAACGCAATGTCCCGTTTTCTGGATATGACCTCGGCCCCGGCGGAGTACGCAACCGACCCTGACTTCGCGCCCTCTGAAACACTTGTCACCGCGCCTTCCCAAGCAACTCTCCCGCGCGCACGTTCGTATTCTGAACCCAGAGACCGTTTTCGCTTCTTTCAGTATGTATTGCTGCTGTACGTGTTTTTCTACTGCAGCCGGATCAATGAACTGATCTCCGGGATGCGCTTCGCGATTGTTCTTCTGCCCGTCCTGCTGATTGGATTATTTCTCAGCGGGCGAACCAAAGCCATACTCGGCATCCGTTCGGGGAAGGTCTTGATTGCCTTTACCGTCTGGGTAGCGGCGTGTGTCCCGACCAGTTTGTGGCATTTGGACAGTCTGCGGATACTGAGGGGCAACGTTATAGCGCTGTTGATTGTGGTCGTGATGGCTGCGTTCATTCGGACCATCCGTGACAGCTTCCGTCTCATGTATACCATCGGTCTCTCCATGGGGTTGGTCGCTATCCTGGGACTGGTTTTGAAACGCGCCGGTTCGTCGGCACGCCTGGGAATGGGGGAATCGGCGAGTCTGGGCGACCCTAACTTCTTCTGTCTGTATCTTCTTGTGGGAATTTGTTTCCTGTCGTTAAGCGTTTCCGTGCATAAGGGCCTTCAGCGACTGATTTCCATGGGACTGATCGCTATTTGCCTGGCCGCGGCGGCTCGGTCGGGGTCGAGAATGGGGCTGGTCGCGTTCGCCGTGAGCGTGCTGATGTTCTTTATCTTCGGCAATATGCGGCAAAGGATCTATCTGACGATTGGTTGTGTCTTGGTGGCTGTTGTGGTCCCTCCCATGCTGCCGCAGAGTGTGAAGGAACGTTTTATGATTCTCTTTCATCCGGGCGAGGGCGCCACTCGGCAAGATGTCGCAGCCGCAGACTCCGCGTTAGCGCGCCGCCAACTGTTTTATGAGAGCTTGCAATACACCTTCGAGAATCCGTTGTTTGGAGTCGGCCCGGGCCAGTTCATACAAGCCGCCGTTCAACACGCGCACGAGCAAGGCCGGAAAGCTATGTGGATGTATCCTCACAACACGTATACAGAAACGTCAAGCGAGACCGGCATCCCAGGATTTATCTTGTTCATCGTGGCGTTCTTTGGCGCTCAGGTAGGACTGCAGCGAATACGGAAATATGGCCCGGATTTGCTCACACGCCGGATGGCACTATTTCTGCACCTGGCGCTCATCGTCGTGACCCTCTGTGCCTTCTTTTTGACCCTCGGCTACTCTGGGCTAATCTGGGTGTTAATTGGTGCGTCGGGCACTTTCCAGCTAGCCGTGGCTCGGCAGGCCAAGCTTGTCCGAGCGCGCCAAAGTGTCCAGGTCGGCTGACTGCCGTTCCGTTAAGTTTGCCAAAGCCACCCCCTCTCCGGCGTCGTCACTCGCTGCGTGGTGGCATCACTATCCCGGAGGGCTCGCCCCACGGGTCATGAGCGACATTGAGAGACGCACAGCGGGGCTCAACTGAAATGAAGTCGGGGAAAATTGGGGTCGCTTTGCTGGTCGATACTGTCGGTATCGACGCGGGCACGGAACGGCTGGTGGCGGAGATCGCGAAACGCATCAATTCGAATCGCTTCGACGTACATCTTTGCTGCCTGTTCGACAGCGAACGGTTCCGGCAAATGGGCCATTACTGCCATACCAAGCTGTTCCCGACCCAAAGCTTCCACACACCTTCCGGAATTCTGCAGATTGTGGCCATGCGACGCTATCTGCGGGCGCAACAAATTGATATCGCCCATTCTTTCATGGTGAGGACCGCAATCTTGGCGGTAGCGGCCGGTCATCGCTCCGGCTGCACCTCGACGGTCACAACCCGCATGAGCATGGACTGGTACACGCCTTACAAGATCAAGCTCTTCCGGTATTATCTGAATCCTCGAACCACCCGCGTGATGGCAAATTCCGAAGCCATTAAGCAAGTTGCCTCAAGCATGGAGGCGCTCGACCCGGCGCGGATTGACGTGATGTACCAGGGAGTGGACACCGGCCGATTCACTCCCTATGGCGAGAATCCATCGGTCCATAGCTCCGCAGCAAGGCTGGGCATTCCGGAAGGCACGCCGGTGGTCGGCATAGTTGCCAATTATCGGCCAGTCAAAGATCTCTCGCTGTTTCTTCGCGCCGCAAAGATTGTTGCCGACAACGTTCCTCGCACGGCCTTTCTCCTCGTAGGTAAAGGCGAATCGCGAGCGGAACTCGCGGGCCTGGCGCGCCAGTTGAATATCGCCAATTCCGTGTTCTTCACCGACGGCGAAGGAGATGTGCGGGACCATCTCGCCAGCATGTCCATTGCTTGTCTGTCGTCCATCAGCGAAGGATTTTCCAACGCGATTCTGGAATACATGGCCTGCGGTCTCCCCGTGATCGCCACGGCGGTTGGAGGCAATGGTGAGGCAATTGTGGACGGGCAAACCGGCTACCTCGTGCGGGAACGCACACCCGAGGCGTTTGCCGCGCCGATCATCCGCTTGCTGCAAAACGAAGATCTCCGGCGCCAGATGGGATCGAATTCTCTGATGCGGGCCCGGGAGCTGTTTTCTATGGATGGTTTTGTTGCCCGGCTGGAACAGTACTATGAGCAGTTGGTCAATCAAAGGGTGGCTACGACTTACAATCCCGGTACGCCGACCGCGGTAAGCTCCTAGGTGGGGAATTACTTCACGGAGACTGTCGAAGGGGTGTTAATAACGCGCGCTGGATTGCCTACCGCAACAACTCCACCTTCGACAGGACGAACCACAACGGCGCCCGCGCCTATCGTGCTGCGCGCCTCGACCGGAGCCATCACGATCGCAGATGCGCCAATCCAACAGTCCGCCCCAATATCAATCATTTGAAACTCGCCTTCGGAAGCCGCGCCTATCTGACCAGACGCATCTCTGGGGTGCTGGCGTCGTCCGCTGAGGATCTGAACGTGCGATGCGATCTGCGTGCGATCGCCAATTCTGCAGTTACCCACGACACAATAAGAGCCGATATAGACGGCTTTCCCAACTATCGTGCTGCTATGCGCAAAAAAAGAGCCGAACGAAATTCGGCTTTCCAGCGAACATTGCTCCAGGGTCAATTTGTAAAACGCAATCCGCAGGTAATCGCCCGGAAGACCGGGGACCGTAGCGCACGCCTGCGCGGCGAGCGAGAACATCTCACCAAAGCGGCCAAACCCCGCGATCAGGGCCCAGGGAAATGCAAAAAACATGGCCACCCCAATCGCGAATAACTTGAGATATCGCTTGATCATGGCTGAGATGCCCTGCCACCCCAGAAACTCCGTCCCGCACCAAATACTACTCTAACCTGCCAGCGACCGGCCTGATCGCAACCCAGTGTACGTCCTACTGGGATCCGGTAGTGAATGTCCAATCACGCGCCGTGCCACCCGGACGGTTAGTCTGGGCGACATTGCCGGCACGGTCAACGCCCTTCGTGGCAAAATGGTAAGTAGCGTTGGGTCGCAGCCCCGTCACCATAACTGTGTTGACGTAAGAGAGCCGGCAAACCCTTGGGTTGACCGTACTCGCGCACCCGGTGTTGCATGCTGAAACGCTACTGCAGGGCCTACTGGCGCCCTTGGCAATCGATCCATACGAGTTCGAGAATCCATAAAGGACCTCGGCTGAGGACAACTGCTCGTAAGTGCTCCAGACAATGGTAACCGACGTTCCATTAACCGTCACAGGGATCACGCCGGTGTAGGGATCGACGGTCGTGCTGTTGCCGGCCTGCGGCCGTGGGACCGGCGGCACGGTGTCGGGGAAAGGCGCCTGGGCTCCAGACGGCCTATTCTTTTCAGGAAAGGTGCTAGGGATATATCCTGTCTGAGTGCGCCACCCTATATAGTCAAAAGTCCACTTGAAGATCTGGCCGAAGTCTTTTCCCGTGAAATAGACAGATGCCGCAGGGGAAATACCAGCGTCGAAGCAGGTATCGCCCTCATTGAGGTAAGTACTGTCGCCGGACATACTCCAATACCATGCGTAAGCGCCACAAACCAAATTATTTAACTCGGCATAGCTATCATTGCCATTAGCACTGTTATGTGGGATGTCCACTCCGTTGTAGTAGAAAGCGTTAAAACCCGAACTCTTGGCGGCCCATAATGTAGACCACATGAAGTCAAGAGTGGATTTTATGGCAATCGGAATTCGTTGATCCTGTTGCTGCCCTACTGCACCCTGCCAATCGTAGTATTCGATCAATGCCTCCATGTCGAGCCCTAGCATGAAACTGCGCCAGATCGGGCCCATGGGATAGGTTTGGGGATGCGCCGGCGTGTCGTAGTGGCGTCCCGCAGGATCGTAATTGACGTTCTGGTCCAGAATTCCCAACAGGGAGTCGACATAGCGTTTAGTCTGTAGAGCGTCTTGTGGTATTTGGCTGCCTACAACCTGCCACTTTGCGACAGCGGCATCCAGCATGTAAGCCCCCACGCGAGCGCCGCCATAGGCGTCCACAAAGTAGTACTGATAGAGCGTGTCTCCGGCCTTACCGCCTCCGGGAGGCTGATAACTTCCGAAGTTGATAGCCGCTTGCTTCGCGACTTCATCCCCGGAGCGGAAGTAATACATTGCTGCCCCATTTGGGAAGAGATTCCATTCCCGCAGCAGTCCGCCCGGCCAAACCGTACCCGCCGCGCCCACGCCCGCGAAAAAATTCCAGTAGGACTCCTGACATACCAGCGCGCAGTGTTGGTAGTAAGTTTGCGCGCTGGAGTATCGCTGGCCGTTTGGTTGAGTACTCGCACCTGGGGGTGTTGACCAACCCTTTAGGCCGGCATAGTCGGACAATGCCAGGAAGTTTCTGCCGTTGTCATAATTGTAGCAATTCGAATTGGCACTCGCCCCCCCATAAACACCATTCTCGAAATAACCTGCGTTGTTCAGGTATTCTCCACCCAGACGTGCCATGAAGGTCTGCGCTCCACCGGTGCAAGCAATCGGTGCCCAGTACTGAATTCGATTCTCCCAAGTGTAATCTTTTCCGGAAGGGCAGATCTTGCTGCTCGCCAGGTAGCATGGAATTGCTTGACAGGTTCCTGAGGTCAGGCAGGATGGATGGGTCACGGCAAAGGTTGCGGACGGCCTCACCGTGAAAACATAACTGACCGTAACCGGCTGGCCGACGCTCTCCCCGGAATTATTGTCGTCCAACGGCTGGAAAGTTGCCGACACCTGATACTGGCCGGCAGGAGTGGTATTGCGGCCGCACGTATCTGGGCCATGACCGTTACAGTTTGTCCTGATGCGAATCGTGGACTGGCCCGTTATGGTCTCGAAATTTCCGCCATGGCACCAGTCACGGCGATGCCTGCCGTCAACCATATAGTTGGCATATTCGGTCGCAGGATTGTCGAAGTATTGCTGGGTACATAGAAGTGTCACGTCCATGTTAAACAACGTTCCATCCTGCCCGTCTATGCAGTTAGATTGGCACGCATTGCCTGCCGCGTCTTTCAACTCAGCGAATTGGACGCTAGACCAGGCCATGTACATAGATTTGGATATGGGACCGCTGGTAAGCACCTGCTGCAGGCCAATCATTAAGTCGTGCCCCTGATAAGCCGTTTGCGGTCCATACGTCCAGATGGCCCAGTTGGGATGGCCCGAGAGGTTGGGCACGGGAGAGGTGAATACAAAAGGCTTGCAGGTTCCCTTGCAGCCCCCGCTGGCGATAGCCGGGCCACCGCTGGTGGACCACTTGCCTGAGTTTTTGTCCTGGGAGGCCACATAGAAAAAATGGGAGCCCTTGCTGCCAAACTCGAATCCCGCTGCGGCTGTGCCCTGATAGCTGGGAGAGAGATGGTCGACGTGGACCAGATGATTCTTGGCGAAGCCCGCACCACAATCGTCGCTTCCTAAGCCGTCACCATAGACCTGACGCTCTGGGGCCAGATTGCCATCCCGCATTAAGACGACCACGGAAGAACTGCAATGCTCCGTCGTCCACTTGACATCCACGTACGCGCCAGATGTTCCGGAGGTGTCCAGGCCGCCCGCGGTGACTACCGAGGTGGAGCCCATCGCGGGGCACGGGTTCTGCCAAGCGCCGCCCACGACATCACCACACTGCACTTGTTTTGGCTGATCGGAGCCGATAGAACCGAACGCCGCGGAACTCGCCAGCAGAAACAGGATCGATACACAAAGTCGCATTCGCACCTTCAACGCCTCGGTCCCGGGGGTCCTGTTGCGGTCAGGGCAACGACCCTCCATGGCAGCGATCATACCCACTTCATCGCAGAAATGGTACTCACGCTTCCAGCGACATTGTGGCTTTGGTAAAATCACCCGAAACACACATGCCGCTCAGTCGACCACGCAAGTCCGACACTGCAGTACCACGGCAACTGCCGATCTTCCATGGGATCGAGCCCTGGCTGTGGGCGATGCTTGCGTTGGTCCTCAGCATCGGGTCCGTCCGAGGACTGCATCCGCGTTTTTTCAATGACTCCTACCAGTATCTCAGTGTTGCTGACAATATCCTACGGCACCATCAGCTTGCCACTTCCATCGTCTACTTCGACAGCGAGCGTTCGCAATCCAGAGTCCCTGCTAGCGAAACCACGCAGGCTTCTGGCTATTCCATCGCTATCTATCTACTTTCCTGGGCGCACCTAGCTCCCGAGACTGTGGCCTTTTTTCTCTCTGTGGCCGGGTTTACAGGCGTGGCGTTACTGCTATGGTTTGGTGCCGGGTTTTTAGGTAGTTCGAAGGGAATCCGGCGGCTTAGCGTTGCTGCCTGGGTCCTTAACGGAACCGCAATTTTCTATAGCACAGCGATCATGAGCGATTTGTTGTTCGCTTGTGTCGCAGTTGCCGGAATCGTGCTGCTTCTGGTAGGCGAGAACCGGCATTCGAACCACTACTATGCCATTCCTGCGGGCATGCTGCTTATTACCTTTGCTTACTGCATACGCTATGCTGGATTATTTTTTGTGCTGGCGGCATACCTTTTCATCCTTGTGCGAGTGGTTCAGAGAGGCCCGCGAACGCGAGTATGGCTGGCATCGTTAGCAGGATCCGTGGTGATAGTTGGCGGCATTGTGATTCGTAATATGGTATTCGCAGGCACTTGGACGGGCGGTAGGCTGCCCAAGATTGAACGCCCAATCGGTTTTGTTCTCCACCAGTTTGCAGTCGCTTGGTATCACCTGGCGTTCGGCGTGTTTTCAACTCGAGACGGTGCTGTCGTCCAAGCGGCGTGTTTAGCTTCGGCGGTTACTGTCTTCCTCTTGCTCCTGGCTGATCGGCATAAGGTGCGAGGTCTCGCAACGGACTCTGCCCTCGTAATGCTGGTGCTGATGTTTGCCAGTTACTGCGTAGCCGTGGCGTATACCCAGTGGCGCCTGCCTGTGGAAGTGGGGGCGCCTCGATATTTCCTGCCTTTGCTGCCAATTCTTATTCTAATCATTGGACGGCTGTGCAGCAGCCTATGGCCCGTCTCCAGCTCAGGGCGTACTTCTTGGGTGCGAATTCTCGCGGTCGTGTTCATCCTTGGTTATGGGTACTGCAACCTCAATGTACTACGAAGACACGGGGACCCGCCGCCCCATGTGAAGCTGGCCTTGTATTTCGACGAACGGACGAACCAAGAAACCAGGGTGAGTGAATGGGTGGAGCGTCACCTTCCAATGGACACTGCCATCGTTGCCACCGAAGGCCAGGGTACCGGGTACTTGCTGCGCCGGCCTACAGTCGCACTGGCCAGCCCTGAATTCACTGCTGAAGCCTGGGACCCGAACAGGGTCCGCGATTTGATGCGGACCTACCGTGCCTCGCACCTTATCGTCTATCCACACGCGCAGTTTGCAGATGACCTGGCGCAGCGGCAATCAGTTTTCCTCAGGAATTTGGCCGAGGGGCGGTATCCGGATTGGTTGCGTCTCGAAGAAAGCAGCCCGCACATCCTGATTTATCAAACGTCAGAGAGTCAACCGACGCCTCCTCGTCAGTTTTAACCAAGGCAACAGACTCGGTCGTCAACCCACCGTTGGGATTCGTCATCCGCCCTAGGCTGCCGAGATTTGCCAGACCCGGATAAATCAAGAATCGTGGCTCCTGGCACCTGCTCCATGGCCTCACTAAAGTATTGATCCCTAAGCACATCGGGATAACATCGTAGCCAACTCGCCGCAAGCGCTCACGAATGCGCCCTTGACTACTTCAACTCTGCGCTCGGGTGATCATGCCGGCACGATAAGGGCCATCAGGCGGCACTTTCAGAGCATGGTGTGGCAATCTCAAACAATCTCTTGTCCTCGTAAGGTTATCCGCCAGTAAGAAACAGAAATGAGCTCTTGCGACCAAAGAGCCACAACACCTTAGAGACTCATCTTATGGCCTCCAATAGACCACCTCAGTAACTCGACTAGCGGTTACCAAAGTGCTGGTGTTCCTCTCTTAGCACTTTCGCTCATACCCAGACAGGGGTAATTTTGTTGAGCTACTCCGAAAAATGGCAGCGCTGTCAGCGCCCGAGACGATCATGCCGGTTGAGCGTGACGACGCGAGTCTTGGCTTACCGGGTCGATCGGGGAGCGACGCGAAGGCCCTCCTTGGAGATTGAATGAAAAAAGAAGATTTTGCCGCACGGTTGCGCTTTATACTGCTCGGCGTAGCGCTCGGCCCTCTGGTTTCATGGCCATTACGTACTTCGGATTCTTCATCTTCATACTACGGTCATCCGCCGGCACAAGATATCCAAGCGAGATCGCTACATCCACCTTGGAACGGCAACCCAGGCACACGTCGATGTCGGGTAGCAGCATCGGGGTACAGCAACGGCTCGGACGGTATCGTTACAGCAGAAAGCTAATTGCGATTCGTACAAGTTAAAGAGAGGTTTCCCCCAGTGAATCGATTTGTATTCTTATTGGCATGTGCGTTAGTCAGTTCGGCTGCGTTCGCACAGCAAAACCCTGACCTAAAGGTCACCCTGAACGACTATGACCTTGGACTAGGCAGTGGCAGCTATACTTGCTTCGACGGGACGATCAGGACAGGCAACCAATGCCTGGTTAACTGGCTGGGTTCCAGCGTCTATGTGATCAATGACGCTACGGCAGGGTTCGACTGCACTACCGCCTATCCCGGCTCATGGTGCATCCTCTACTTCTCCAGCGTCCCCTATCTCAGCAACCTGTACTGGATTCGGGATGCGGTTGGGGCCTCGAAGTACGAGAGTTCAATCCTGCACTACACCGAGGACACTGGAGGACTGCACGCTTCATCTCTGATTGGCGTGGGTCAGTTCGATTGGTACGAGCAGCCCCACGGTCTGACGGAGGGGTTCCACTACTACGTTCCCAACGAAGCGGCCAACGGCGTATTGCTCTACAACGGATCGTCGTTCGTCTCCGACATTACCGGCTACGCCTACGGAGCGGCCATCACCACCGTCGCCTATTCAGGAGGCACCTTCACGCTGACTGGTTTGGCGGAAGAGAACTTCACCAATATCACCGCCGGCAGCATCATTACTCTCACCGGCTTCACCAGGGCCACCTTCCTGAACGGCAAAACTGCGACCGTGCTGAGTTCTACGGGTACTACCACTCCGGTGATGACATTTGCCCTGACCTGCTCAGCGAACTGTACGGGAAGCAATGAAACTGGTTACATAGCGAAGGCGCAAGCCATTCCAGCGGGGGACACGCTCTACGTCGGCCTGATGGAGCCGTTTGATCAGATCAACGTTCGGCTGGCCACATCGCAGGCTGGCGGCTCCGTGACGTACCAGTACAGCAAGGGTGGTGGCGCGTGGGGAAATCTCACCACTGCACCGCACTGGAGTGACGGCACGGCTGGCCTCACTTCTGGGCTGGCCTCAGCGCGAATTGGTTTCTACCCTCCTACTGACTGGGCAACGGACATCGTGCATGGAACCAGAGCGAAGTTCTGGGTAAGACTTACGCCGACAGGAGCTAGCCGGCAGCCCGCCATCTTCAATCTGCGCAGCGACAATTTGCTGTCCGCCTTAAACAATATTTCTCAGTGCGGAACGGTTGTTCAATATCAGACCGGGCATAGCTGCCTGCTACGTGGATGGTCGCAAACGGCGTGGTCAGCGTCCACGGCCTGCAGCGGCTCTCCTTGTACCGTTGCAGGAACGTACGAATATAATCCTGCTCCGCCGGCGGCATCCAGCGCGCGTTTCATCTATCAGGCGCGTACTGGCCTGTACGGTGACTACGGCAACGAAATTTGGCTCAACCCCTCGGCGCTCGACACGGATGGAAAAACCCTGGCGGGCAAAGTTCTGCCCTATCTGTGGGCGGCGGACAAAGCGGCCTTCGGTCTTCAGGCCAATGGCACCATGTTCGATAACGCCGCAACCACCAACTACGGTTATGGTGCTGCCTGGAACGCCGGAAATCAAACCGACCTGTCCTGCGCACCAAATTGTCTGGACACACTCCAGACCTCGAACTTTGAAAGCTATTGGGCTACGGCATTCGCAGAGACCACGGCGAGTATGCACGCTGCTTACAACCCATTCTTTGTAACCGCCAATGTGCAGGTCGGCCATCCTACATCTAGCGAGCTTAACGGTAGTCCATTTTCAGCGGCAGGCACGATAGCCAGGTTAGGCCCATCGTTTGACCTGGTGTGGATAGAAGCATCTGGACTTGCCTATTCGCCGGGATATTTTAACAGCTACTCACAGACGGCGGAAAATCAGTACAACGTTGCCAGTGGGTTCGTAGTGTCCAACGGGACAGCCGATCATATTTACGCTTATGGATTCTGCGACATCATCATCCAGACCGTACCGTGCTTGCCGGTAGTTTGGAACCGGGCGACGCGCGGGACCATGACTACACTGGCGCATCAATATATCTTTGGCAACAGCAGCACGGCGCTGACTTACACGATCACCACCATGACATCGTATTCGGCTGGCGACCAATACTATTACTTTGTCGATTCCGGTTCGACTCTCACCGCCCCTATCGCCAGCGGGCTGTACCCCAGTCCCTTTACTTTTCAGGTCACCAGCACAACGCCACTGGTGCAAATGACAAACAACATGGGCGGGCTGGGATCGTGCATTCCCCCAGGCTGCGGGACCGACAACTTGTTCCCAGGGGACACTATCGTCCGCATCTGTCCTGCCGCGGGAAATTGTGAAGAGGGCGATGTATTCCTTGTCACTACCTCAAAAATGGCGCCCACGACCGTTAACGTGGCAACCAATATCACGCAAAATTCTATTCAGTTTGTGGGCGTTGCCAACAGCTACGTAGGCACCGAGAAGGTACAGATAGCGCGATACGGTCATGCCGCGCTCACCCGCCCGGCTAACATGCCATCGTGGAAAAGCATGGACGTGTACGCCAGTCTGGCGCCCGCTTTTCGGGTAGATATAGGTGTTCCAGATACGGGGAATGGCTGGCAGCCGCCAAATGGCAATTGCATCTATAACGTCAATCACAGCTTTTTTGTACAGCCTACTACGCCATGTAGTAAGGGCGATCCCGATCTTTTCTACGGGGGCTCAGGCAGTGCGGCCTTTGCAACTTCCGCTCATCTGTGGTCCGGGCTGGCTTGCAGTACGTTGGGAAAATTCAGCAGCCCGCACGGTACGGCCAACATGGACTGCTCGCCCCTGGCCCGGCGTGACTACACCAATGCGATCGTCCTGCTGCGGACGACGCGCATGGGCGGGACCCTGCCGACAGCGCCGGAAGAGTGGGCGACGTACAGCAAACCCATTGATTTATCGAGCTTTGAGACCAGATGCGCACCGTTTTGCGTGTATTACAGACTGCGTCCCGACGGCACGACCGATGCCGGAATAAGCAGTTTAGCCCTGCGCGGCGCCGAGGCCGCGATTCTAATGAAAGCGCCGGCCAGGCATTGACCGGGTATTCGGCGGAATAACCTGAGGCTCTGGACCCAGCCCGGAACGGGCACTCTGAGTCCACCTGCCATCACCAGACTGGCTGCTTGACGGCGAGAGCAACTGTCTCGCGGCGCAGCTGCGTCCCAGAAATGTGCGCAGTGCCGAGGACTGGGAAGAACTGTTGCCGTCAGAGATTCCTGGCCCCGCAATTATGCGCTGGAATCTCTTAAAGGGTTATATATTCCGGCTTAGACTTGCACAATTTCATAAATGAGGAAGGAACTAAAAGGTCATGAAATGCGGACGCCTCGTCGGTGTCTTTTCACTCTTACTTTTGTGTAGTTTTTATGCTTGGTCACAGCAAACCGTCCCTCATACCATCCACGACGGAAATGTCAGCGCTCCTTCCAATTGGTGGGGAGGAACTGTTCCCTATTGCCAGTTCGCAGTGGTGACCAACCATATGACGCTCGACGTAGATCCGGGAGCAAATTGCGGCGGCATGAAGACCTGGCGCATCGAAGGTGGCTCGCTCAATCTCGCACAGAACGGGCCCATGACCCTTACGTTTGCGGCGGGTGGTACCGATCCCATTGGATCGGGTATGTGGAACAACCCCGGCTTTGACGCGACGCTGAACGGCTTCTTTGTAGCAGGAGGCATACTGAGCCTGGGCAGCCCATATCCTTTGACGGTCATCGGTGACCTGTATATTCAGCATGATGCCAACGACTATGTTGGTTGCACTACGATCACGAACAACCAATGCAATGGGCATTCGGTGATTTTGGGGGCCCAACTGAATTTAGGCATGGTTGAATTCACCGGCAATCTCGGTGTAAACGTCGCGCATTTCGAGGGAATAAGTTGGGATATGCGCGGCGGAACTATCTTGCCCAACATGCTCACGATCAATAATGTCCAGGCCGATCATATGGGGCAAATCATCCATCGCGCCGCTAACTCATCGGGAAATTACTATATCGGCAACTTTACTAGTGTGCATGCCAGATTCCAGTACACGCTCTCGCTTTCGACGGGTAACATACCAGATAGTTGGACCATTCAGAACATTACGGAACTTAGTCCGCAAGTGGCCGGAAAATTCGCCTGGTTTCCTAATGGTGCAACCAATCTCACAATCGATGGCGCGGCGGTTGAAGGCTACTCGACGAATGTCCAGCGCGGATTGTTTTTTAGCGGTGGCTCCGGATCGTCCTATCGGCTGACGAATTGGTATTGCGACAATCCGAATATTCCTCTCACGGGGAATGACCAATGCGTAAAGTTCCAGAGCGCTCCCAGTGATACGGGTACACTGATCAATCATTTTGCCGCGCGAGGGGCTTTGCAACCTATCGACGTCGTTGGAGGTAGTCCCACGGTTAGCTACGGCTGGATGTCGGAACGCGCATTGGCATCGCCGGGTCAAGGAGACTTGATCATCTATGGATACGCGAATTGTCCAGCTGATGTATACAATGTGCATGTTTTGGAGAGCGACAATACCAACATCATGTCGCTGGTCATCGGCGAGGGTGTTTACCCGACGTGCGCCCACTACAATCACGACACATTTATCGGATTGGGCAATAGCCGGGGTGCTTTTCTGGGGGAGGGCACAACCACTGCCCTGGCGATTCACGATGGCTATATCATGAACAGCATCGTAACCGGCGGTGCGTGGGGCATCATTGATGGAAACCCCAATGATCAATGGTCAGCCGCTAACAGTTATAACGGTGCGGGTGCTCACCACAACGTTACTTATAACATCGCCACACCGTATGTTCGTAACTTTGGCGGCAGCCTAGGATTCGACAACGGGACCGTACATCATCCCAACTCGCTATATGGCGATTTGACGGTCAATCCGGGGTTTTTTGCTCCCCAACTCGCTCCCGAGAGCTTCGATAGTTCGCTAGGCGGCCCGGGCACGGTGGTCCATTTGGTGCAACAGCTTGCTAAGCGCAGCGGGTTTGGAGGCGCCTATGACAGCCGCTACAACCCTTCCAGCCTGGTTGACTACCTCCGTCGAGGAGCGATGCCGACCAACGTAAGCTTGCGCGGGGCAGGATCCGACGGCACCGACATTGGAGCCGTTCCCGGCTCGTGGGGTCGTATTAAACCCTGAGCGGCCGCCGTGTTTGGGGCTGACTGAACTTAACTGCGGAGGATTCCACCGGATGGCGAAACAGCACCGACGGATTGCTCGAGTAATTCGATCAAGACCCCTTCGGCTGTCATGATCCAGGCGATGCGTCGTCCGTTGAAGGCCACTGCCGGCTTGGGCCGCTTTGCGATGACTGCGCCGCGCGAGCGAAACTCCAACAATTGGTTTTCCAACTCCGCCACCTCGTAGCAAGCATGGTGGAGTCCACCACCCTTTTCGCGCAGAAACCGCAGCACCGGCGAATCGTCGCCCACCGGTTCCACCAATTCCACTTGCGCATCTTCTGGCCGGGTCGTGAGAAAAGCCACTTTGACCTTCTGGTGGGGATCGTGGAACACCTGTCCATTCCAGTTTGCCCCCAGCGAACGCACGAAACCGGGCATGGCGACATCGATGCTGGCGACCACGTAGCCGATATGGTGCAGGCGCAAGGGGTTCAAGGTCAGGCCACCTGCAGCCGTTTCTGGAGATGAGTGTGGATCTTCGCGAAGGAATCCAAGTCGGCCAAATCGTCCAGATCCATTTGCAGGGCGAACTCGTCCTCGATCACGTTCATCATGGTGATGGCGGCAATCGAGTCCCAGGCGGCAACCGTCTGCTGCGACGCTGACGGAATTTCGCCTTCCCGCAAATTCGGAAACACGACTTGGAAGCAGCCGGCCAGCCGCTTTCCCGTATCATCCATGGGCTTCTGCTCTCCTCAACTCGCGCACCGCGTGATAGAGCGCGGGACACGACCCATCGAATTGTGCGCGCCGCAAGCGCAACTGCGCCGTGGGCTGCTCGCCAGTGACGGATGCAAGAAACTCCTGCAGAGGGCCGTTCCTGGCGGTGGACACAAAGTCGAAATCAACTTCCTCGGCGCCGGTGCTCTCAAACAACATCTTAAGCGTTTGCTGTTCGATGCGACGGGCAAAGGCGCGGCAGCTCATGACCCAGGTTTCGATCGCCAGACGTTTTCCGTGGACCGCTCCGGCGACCACGGCGATGGTTCCCAGCGGCCCGAATTTGTCTTCGTAGCTTGCCGACAAGACGACCGCGCCGGGCCGCGACGTCAAGTTGCGCCAGTCCGCTTCGCTGTACCGTCTTCCATTCAGATTGAATTGGTTGGTCTTGTTTACCAATTCCAGGACCCGAGGCTCGGCAGCACAGCCAAAATCAAAGGTCACTATCGCCTCTGCCTGGGCCAGGAAGCTCTCCGGAGTGGCGGCTGCGGCAGCCTGCACCCGGAAGGCAGCGCCTTGCCGAATGCTCTCAAGTCGCAGAGCATCGTCCGGGGAAACCCGTTCCTTGCCACAGGCGTCGCGCAACTGCCGCAACATCGCCAAGCCGGCCACGTAGTCGTTCTTGGGAAACAGCACGCATTCAATGCCGGGGTGGACAGCGGCCACCTCGGCCAGTTCCATCGGGCTGTTATCCACGAAGATGACGCTATCGGCAGCGATGTTCCATGTCTCCAATATCCGCGACACACTGCCCGACTTTGCGTTCCAGTTCACCTCGAGGGGAAATACTTGTTCTGGACGAAGCAGAATATCTTCCCTCTCAAACACCCGGGCCACCACTTTGGGATCGTTCTTGCTGGCAATGCCAACCAGGGTGCCGTGTTCGGAAAGAGAAGCCAGCAGTTTCTGGTACAGCCCATGCAGATGGCTGTGGCTG
Source organism: Candidatus Korobacteraceae bacterium (assembly GCA_049520555.1). GTDB lineage: Bacteria > Acidobacteriota > Terriglobia > Terriglobales > Acidobacteriaceae > Bog-257. Next base: position 164,813 of record JBEKPR010000002.1, on the reverse strand, counting down.
GCGAGGTCCCAAGACACATTTTCCGGGCCTACTTCCCCGGCGATTCCATTCCACAGCGTGTCGTCCAGGTCGGAAATGATGCCCTTTTTCGGAGCAGGGGGCACCAGCGCCAACGCCAGTTGAGACGCGACTCTGTCGGCATGCGACGTGGTGTAGGGCAGGCCTGTGTGCAGATGACTCTTCAGGTCAAAGCTAGAGCCCGGTGGCGGCGCTTCCAGCAATCGCCGCACATTAATTACAGTCGCCGGCGCGGATTGCGTGACCCCCGCCGCAAAGCCGAATATTTCACTTTCCAGATGCAGCTCCTGTTCGGAAGCCTGCCATCCCGGCGTGTGGAATAGCGGCGGCAAGGGGAGCGTGGGAAGTGACAGCGCGACCCGTACACCGGAAGGGACGCGGCCAATCGCGGCGGCAAGACGGGCCAGCATGGCCTGCGCATTGGCTACAATGTCGGCGGCGGCGCTACGTCCCCAACTGCCGGCGCTTCGGAAGTCGAGTCTCGCGTCCAAATCGGACCATTCCAGCGCGACCGCAATACCCTCGATGGCCGCATCGCTGGTTGCCTCCAAGGTTTCGGCAAGAGTTCCGTACAGGCCTGGCGTGACCACCACCTTGCGATCGGGCAGCGACCGCTGCAAGTGCGCCGATAGAAACGTCTGGAGGTGAAGAGGCGTAAAGCCGCAGGCCAGAACCACGCAAAACGGGCGCGCATTCGCGGGCGCGCTCTGGGTGATTTTAAGTGCCTCGGTAATATTCACAAAATCTTCACCTTGCGGGACAAAATTGCAATTTTGCAGACTGGCACACTCATGCTGGCACGCTAACCGCCCGCAATTTATCACGACTATATGCAATCGACTACGGCGCACGCAAGGCGCATAGGCCGACCTGTACCTCGGCGCTACTCGAGGCGTTGCTTTTTCGCCCGCCTGTCAACTGCTCGCCTTCTGCTGGAAAAAGTTGGTCGGATATAATCCTCGAAACTAGGGAGCAAGAGTGACTTCTGCTGTTTCGGCAACGACGATGGGATCCCAGTCCCGGCTCGGCCAGGGCTGGCTCGGTTGGATCGAGACGCGGACATGGGTCCTGAGTGCTCTGCTTGTGGTTGCGACCCTCGCACTTTACTATCCGGTGCATCATCATCCGTTCGTCAACTACGACGACTCCGTTTACGTCACGGAAAACCCGCGCGTGCAATCCGGTTTGGACTGGGACACCGTTAAGTGGGCGTTCACGACCTACGATGCGGGAAATTGGCATCCTCTGACCTGGCTCTCGCATACCCTGGATTACGAGCTTTTTGAGCTGAATCCCGCCGGACACCACGACGTAAATCTGCTCTTGCACGTGCTGAATGTCCTGCTCTTGTTCTGGGTGCTAAAGCAAGCCACAGGTTTTGCGGGGCGCAGCTTCATGGTGGCCGCGTTGTTTGCCCTGCATCCCATCAACGTCCAGACCGTGGCTTGGGTGGCCGAACGCAAGAATCTCCTCAGCATGCTGTTTTTCCTGCTCGCGCTGGGTGCCTACCAATGGTATGTGCGCCAGCCTCGAGTGGGGCGCTATGCCGTCGTCGCCTTGCTGTTTGCGCTCGGGTTGATGGCCAAACCGCAGGTGATCACCCTGCCCTGCGTGCTGCTGCTGTGGGACTACTGGCCCTTGCGACGCATGGCTCTGTCGGCTCCGGAGCATTCGTCCGGAGAAGTTCCGCCAATGGCTCCGGCAAAAAGCTTCTACTCTCTGTTAGAGGAAAAATTCCCCTTGTTAGCCATTGCCGGCGTCAACGCTTTCATTACCATGCAAGCGCAGGGCAGGGGTGGCGCCAGGAATTATTTTCCCCGCTTTATCCGGCTAGGCAACGCGATTATCTGTTACGCGCGGTATGTGGGGAAGGCGGTTTGGCCGTCGCGTCTGGCGCTTTTTTATCCCCATCCAGGCTACTCCCTCAAGGTGTCACATGTTGTCGCGGCCCTGGTTTTCCTACTGGCGGTCACCGCGCTGGTCGCCATCCAGTGGCGCCGCCGTTATCTCGCGGTGGGGTGGCTTTGGTTCGTGGGGACCATGGTCCCCATGATCGGTTTGATCCAGGTGGGGGTGCAGGCGATGGCTGATCGCTACGCCTATCTACCTTTCGTCGGCTTGTTCATCATGATTTGCTGGGGCGTGACGGACTGGTCCGAGCAACGGCACATTTCCGCCGCCTGGCTGGCAACTGTCAGCATCGCGGTGTTGGTAGCGCTGACGGTGACGGCCCGTGTGCAGCTCGACTACTGGGCCGACAATGTATCCCTGTGGTCCCACACGGTGCAGGTCACCGGACCTAATTTCATCGCCCAGAACAGTCTCGGGATTGCTCTGCAGCGCGCGGGCAGAGAGGATGATGCTATTGCGCACTACCGGAAGGCGGTGGCGATCAACCCCGACGATGCCGCCAGCAACTTGAACCTGGCTGAGTACGACCGCCGGCACGGGAACTTGCTTGCCTGCATCGAGCGCTGCAAGAAAATACCAGCCATGACCCAGTTGACGGTGGAAAAGGCCGCGGCGTACGCAAAGATGGCCCTGGCCTATCACGCACTCGGAGATACTGCCCATGAGCGGGAATGCCTCCAAGAGGTGCAACAAATCCAGCGCGGACAATAGGATCGCTCTGGCTGCAAATTACAAGGCAATCTGCGAAAACAAGGAGAAGTAGTGGGTTCCGTTAGCTTGACACCGAAGCCGGCAACGCCAGCCCACCTCGGCACGGCTGCGGGGCATGGAATCGAGAAGTACACCTGGGCCCTGGGAATTCTGCTCGTGATTGCGACGGTTGCGCTGTACTACCCGGTTAGCGGCCACCCCTTCGTCAATTACGATGACAACGTTTATGTAACCGAGAATGAGCAGGTCAAGTCCGGGCTGAACTGGGACACGCTGCAGTGGGCGTTCACTACCACCGAGGCGGGCAACTGGCATCCCCTCACCTGGCTATCGCACACCCTGGACTATCAACTTTTTCAGGCCGACCCCGCCGGCCACCACAATACCAACCTGCTGCTGCATGTCTTAAACGCACTCCTGCTGTTCTGGGTGTTGCGGCAGGCGACCGGCTTCACCGGCCGCAGTTGGATGGTAGCCGCGCTGTTTGCCTTGCATCCCGTCAACGTCGAATCGGTAGCGTGGATTTCTGAGCGCAAAAACCTGCTGAGCATGTTGTTTTTCCTGCTCGCCCTCGGGGCTTATCGCTGGTATGTCCGCGAGCCTCGAACCGGCCGCTATGCTGTGGTCGCCGGATTTTTCGCGCTCGGGTTGATGGCCAAACCACAGATCATCACCCTTCCATTTGTGCTGCTGCTTTGGGATTACTGGCCGTTGCGGCGCATGGCGATCGTCGGTGATCAGGCGGCGTTCGACACAGCAGATGACCGTCCTGCCCTGGCCAAGAACGCTCTCGAACAGAGCGCCCTCCCTCAGCAAAGTTTTTCCTGGCTGGCAGCCGAGAAGCTTCCCTTGCTCGCCTTGTGCGGCGCCAGTGCCTTCATCACCATGAGAGCGCAGCAGGCCGCAGGCGCGATGCACACCGTGAAGAACACCTTTCCGCTATCCATCCGCCTGGGCAACGCGATTGTCTGCTATGCCCGCTACCTGGGAAAGGCGTTCTGGCCGTCGCATCTGGCGCTGGTGTATCCGCATCCGGGCACGTCTCTAAAAGCATGGGCGGTATTCGCGGCCTTGGTTCTCTTACTGGCCGTCACCGCTCTGGTCCTGAGCGAGCGGCGCCGGCGCTATCTGCTGGTGGGGTGGTTCTGGTTTCTGGGAACCATGGTGCCCATGATCGGCCTGGTGCAAGTGGGTGAACAGGCCATGGCCGATCGTTACGCGTACCTGCCTTTCATTGGCCTATTCATCATGGTCTGCTGGGGACTAGCGGACTGGGCCGAGCAAAGAAAGGTTCCTGCCGCCGTGCTGGCCGGCGCCAGCATAGTGGTCCTGACGGCGCTCAGCGTGGTGGCTTATCGCCAGCTCAATTACTGGGGCGACAATGTCGTCTTGTGGACGCACATCATCGAGGTCACCCCTGCCAACTACATCGCTCAGGATGACTTGGGCGGAGCGTATCTGAACTCAGGACAGCTGGAGGAAGCTATGCAGCATTTCCGCGCGGCAGCCGAGATCTATCCTCTCGACCCGTTCAGCAACCTGAACCTCGCCATTTACGCGCAACAGCACAACGATCCGCAGCAGGCGATCGCGCGATCGAACATCGTTCTCACTCGCACGCCAAGCCCCAGGCTGCGATCCAAGGCATATACCACCATGGGGCTTGCCTATCGCGCGCTCGGGAACCAGGAAGAATCGCGGAAATGCCTGGAGGCGGCGCAGCGGGAGAGCCCGTAATTGCCGTGTACGATCCTGTGGTTTGGTTTCGGCAAGAAGCTTGGCGTTAGAGTTCGCCAAACACTTCGGCGGTGAACGCCTGCAATTGTGCGCCATGCTGCCACGCGTCCGGCGACAGTCCCGCCTTCAGGCAGGTTTGTGCCAGAAAGGTTTCGCGGTCGCATTGCCATTCGATGGGAACGTGCGGCAGTCTGGGGCACCCGCATTCTTCAGGGGTTACCTTCGTTCTGCGGAATGCGTTTTCTTCTCGGCGCCACTCATATCCGCAAGATAAAATGGCACGGCCAGAGTCAGTCTCCGGCGTCGCGAATGCCCGTCTTCGCTGGGCAGATGGTGAACGGTCGCTGCGGCAGGATCTTTGAAAAACGGCAGGCTCGCAACTGGCTTGTGCTTCGGTAAGTATTTTGTTCGCAATACTTTGCGTGTAACTATTTTAGATAGAATACTTTGGCTGGAAACACGCAAAGTATTGAGGAGCAATGACTTATGCATTAAGCTAAGTTGCGTGTTATGAATACTTTGGCGTGAAGTTTGCAAAGTATTCAGCGACAAGGACTTAATGCCTAGAATAAGTCTCGTGTTATGAATACTTTGCAGGCAAAGTATTGAAAACAAAGATTGATAAGTGCCGGGGGGGAGGGGGTGCTTAACGGCACGTTTTCGGGTGTTGTTGGTCCCGCCATCCCTGAGGAACTGCCGCAGACCGACTTAGAGTTCGCCAAACACTTCGGCGGTGAAGGCCTGCAATTGTGCGCCATGCTGCCACGCGTCCGGTGGCAGTCCGGCCTTCAGGCAGGTTTGTGCGAGAAAGGTTTCGCGGTCCCACTGCCACTCGATGGGAACCTGCGGCAGCAGCAATCCACGGCGATTGCCTTGGGTGACGACAAGTCCGTGTTGGCCGACGATCACCTCTTCGGGCCGAATCGGCTGCAAGGGTGACAGCACGCTGATCTCAATCTTCAGGTGTGTCGCCTCCGCTGCTGTCACGGGCGGGAAGCGCGGGTCATCCAAGGCCGCAGCCCTGGCCGTCTCCGCAACCGTCGCATAGAGGGACTGGGTGGGCAGCACATACCCGATGCAGCCGCGCAGTTCACCCTCCAGATGCAAAGTGGTGAAGGCCCCGCGTGGTTCGGCCAAGTGGGCCGTCGGCGCGTTCGAGTCGATAGCGCGTCCTTCCAGCGCCAACTCAATCGAGCGATGAGCGAGCCGCAGAAGCAGTTCGCGTTCTTCCTGCGAATACTCGCACGACTGCACTGCAGTTGCAGTGCGTGGCTCTTCAGAGTACGGGGACATCGTTGCGCTTTCTGCGTCGGCTCAGCACAAAGGAACGCCGCTTGCGGCGCTTTTCGGCATGGCGGTCAATCTTCCTCCAGAATCCCACGAAGTAGTCGATGGCCGAGAGCAGCGACAACGCCACCATCAGCCAGATCGACAGCAGGGCGATGGGATGCACCGGCAGGCTCAGGAAGTACCAGGGAAGATGCGCCCAATGGTGATCGATAATCGCCGCCACCACCGAGACGATCTGCACCACCATCTTGGTTTTGCCCAGCTCGCTGGCTTGGATGGTGAAGCCTTCGGAGGCCGCAATGGACCGCAAGCCGCTCACCAGGAACTCGCGCCCAATGATGATGACGGCCATCCAGGCGGGTACGGTGCGGGGATTGAATTGCACCAGGGTGATGAAGGCCGCGGCAATCAGCAACTTGTCGGCCACCGGGTCGAGCAGCATGCCCATGGTGGTCACCTGGGCGCGCTTGCGGGCGAGGTAGCCGTCAATGGCGTCGGTCAGCGAAGCCGCGATGAAGACGAACGAGGCCAGCAGTTCACGCTCGCCGTTGGTAGAGCTGAAGCGATTGCTGGACAAGATCCAAATCAGGACCGGGATGCTGAAGATGCGGGTGAGCGTGATGTAGTTCGGGAGGTTCACAAAAGAGAGTGCCACACCACGACGCTGGCTGCGGCGGCAACAGCCGATTATCCTCCACTGATTCGATTGAATGCAATTAGAGAAAATAACTCGGCGATGTTGGTCAGTTAAATGTGGCTCAAGGCCACGGAATGAGCTTCTTTGCCACAATGCAGAAAGCCCTCGATCATTCGAGGGCTCTCCGAAACATGCTCGCCTACGAGCGTAGCGAATATGTACCTACGATAGCACAACCCATAGCGCCTACCGCATCGCGTCTTCCACTTCGTTCAACCAGTCGGGGCGTTTCAACACCTCGCGGGGCTTGGGGCCATCGGCCGCGCCCACCAGTCCATCCCGCTCCATCAGGTCAATCAGATGAGCGGCGCGTCCATAGCCGATGCGCAGACGGCGCTGCAGCAGAGAAGTGGACGCCTTGCCGTATTCCAGCACGATGCGCACTGCGTCCTGGTAAAGCTCGTCGTTATCGTCCTCGGCGCTGCCATCGCTGCTTTGCGCGAATCCGCTTTCGCCGTCCTCGCGCGGAGCTTGCAGGAAGTGCTCCTGGTACTGGGCTTCGCCCTGGGCGCGCCAGAACTCCACCACCGCAGCAATTTCCTTCTCCGTCACCAGCGGCGCGTGCAAGCGATGCACCCGGGCCGATCCGTTCGGCAGGTAAAGCATATCGCCACGGCCCAGCAGGGCTTCGGCGCCATTCGCGTCAAGAATGGTGCGCGAGTCAATCTTGGTGGCCACCCGGAACGACATGCGGGCGGGAAAATTGGCTTTGATCAAACCGGTGATGACGTCCACCGAAGGCCGTTGCGTGGCCAGGATCAGGTGGATGCCTACCGCGCGCGCCATCTGCGCCAGCCGCGTGATGGAAGCTTCCACGTTTTGCCCGTCGAGCATCATCAAGTCGGCCAGCTCATCGATGATGATGACGATGTAAGGCAGCGGATGCGCCTCGCTGCCATCTTCAAACAGGTTGGGGGTACTGTTGTCGAAGAGCCGGTTGTACTGGTCGATGTTGCGTACGCCCTTCTCGGCCAGCACCTTCAGCCGCCGCTCCATTTCGCGGACGGCGTTGCGCAGGGCGTTCGACGCCAGCTTAGGCTCGGTGATGATGGGCGTGTACAGGTGCGGCACACCTTCATAGTTGCCCAACTCCAGCCGCTTTGGGTCCACCAGAATCAGGCGCACCTGCTCGGGGGTGGACTTGTAGAGCATGGACATGATGAACGCGTTGATGGCCACGCTCTTGCCCGAGCCGGTAGAACCAGCGATGAGCAAGTGTGGCATGGTGTTCAACTCGGCGGTCACGATGCGGCCATTGATGTCCTTGCCCATCGCCAAGGTGATCTTCGACTTCGACCCCAGAAACTCCTGCGCTTCGACCACCTCGCGCAGCCAGATGGTTTCGCGCTCGTGGTTCGGCACCTGAATGCCCACGGTGGATTTTCCCGACATGCGTTCGATCAGGATGCTCTCCGCGCGCAGCGCCAGGCAGAGGTCATCGCAAAGGCTGGTGATGCGACTGTACTTGATGCCGGCTTCCGGCTTGAACTCAAACGTTGTGACCACAGGGCCGGGATTGATCTGCACCACCTGCCCGCGGACATCGAACTCGCCGCATTTTTCCGCCAGCACTTGCGCCAGGTTCTTCAACTCAAGTTCGTTGATGTCGCTGTGCTCGTCTGGGCGGTGCAGCAGGGCGGTAGAAGGGAGTTTGTAGCTGCCGGCCAGGCGCGGCATGGTGGTCTTGCCGTGCTGTGTGCTATCGGCGCGCGAGGTGACGGCAATGTCTTCCGCGACAGCCGCCCCGGAAGCCTCCTGACCGTCGCCCTCTGGTTGGACAGCGTCGCCGCCGAATGTACGCTCAATGCCGCTCTTCGTTGGGTTCACCGAAGGCGCAGCCTGCGGCAGTGCAGGAGCCATTCCCGCCGGAGTTGACGTTGCTGGAACCTCAGCATCCGGCGTAGCGACCCGCTTGGGAACCAGTTGGGCGGTCACCACCGGCTTGGCATTGGCGGCGGCAGCGCGCTTCTTCTCCAGTTCCTTGGCTGCCTTCTTGCGGGCGCGTTCGAGTCGCCAGTCGGCAAACCGGTCCAGAGCCGCATAGGCGAACGCGAAGCGCGTTTGTGACCAGATCTGCAAAGCTCCAAAGGAAAACGCCGTCGAAAGATACAGGGCCACCGCGATCACGGCCAGGCAAACCAGATACGCGCCGATCAGGTTGAAGTAGTGAATGAGCGCGTCCGCGACGATGCGGCCGAGAAGTCCCTCGGAAGGGACAACTCCCTTCCAGCGAATGCTCCAGGGCAAAAGCCCAATGAAGCCGGAGATGAAGGTCACCAACCCAGCCGCACCCACCACCTTGGCGTAAGGGGCAGTGATGGGCCGCGAGCGGAACCAGCGCAGCGAGTACAACCCCAGAAAAACCGGGACCAGAAATATCGCGACCCCAAAGAGTTGGAGCCCAAGATCGCTGACCATGGCCCCCACCACTCCGATCCAGTTATGGGCCGGCCTGGAAGCGGGAGGAGTTGCTGCGGTATTCAGAGACGGATCGAGCGGCGAATACGATACCAGTGCGAGGACAAGGAGGACCGCGAAGACCAGCATCAGGAAGCCGATCAGCTCATTGAGCCGCCGGTTGGCCGTCGGAGTAAAAGCGCGCGAGGCGATTGTCATGTGGGCGTTCGGGCGCGCCACGGAACCACGTCGTTTGCGAGGACTCATGTTGCCTGCTCCGTCCAGCGCGGGCACACATTTACGTCCAATCCGCCGCAAACGAAAAAGCGTGATGCCGGGAATCGACCGATGCGGGCTCCCCAATGAGCGTCCTTCAGACGATTGGGGACCAGATACGCCAGAGCCAAGTAATTATCCCAAGAAAGCAGGGTAGTGCGACGACAAATAAAGGCCCGAGGGTTGGCAAGTAGTATCCCTCTCGCCGAGCCGTTCGAGGGCTGCAAGTCTATCCGGAAAAGTGGCCGAAATGGCCCAGCAATAGTATGGCAATGCCGAAGAGAATGCGGTAGACGATGAACACCGTCAGTGTTTTGGTTTGCAGGTATCGGATGAACCACGCGATGGTTGCGTAACCCACCACCGCCGAGACCGCCATTCCGACAGCGAAGCCGGTGGCCATGCCCGGTGGGAGCCCTGTCTTCATCACGTGATGCAGCTTGAGCAGCGCCGCCCCCGCGATGATAGGAGTGGAAAGCAGGAAGCTGAAACGGGCTGCAGCTTCGCGCGTGAAATTGCGGAACAGCCCGCCGGTGATCGTGATACCGGAGCGGGAAACACCGGGAATGACGGCAAAAGCCTGCAAAACGCCGACCGTCATGGCGTCTCCCAAAGTGATCTGCGGCAGAGGCTTCTGGAAGCGGCTGACACGCTCGGCCAGCCACATGACCAGGGCAACAACGATGAGCATGGAAGCCACCAGCTTCGGGTCGCGAAAGCTGGTTTCAATACGTTTCTCTAGCAACGCACCGGCGAGCGCGGCGGGTATGGTTGCCGCGATCATGTACCACAGCAGTTGCCGCTCGCGACGCTGCTCTTCCGGCGTCAAGTCGCGCACGTTGTCGCTGGTTTCGGAAAAGCGGACGACTGTTCCGCCAAAGGCTGCGCGCAGGATCTGTATCCAGGTGCGCCAAAAGTAAAACAGAATCGCGAACAGTGTGCCCGCATGCAACGCCACGTCAAAAGTGAGCCCGGGATCGCTCCAGTTCGCCAGTCCCAGCCGGGTGACCAGCCAGGGTACGAGTGCCAGATGTGCGGTGCTGGAGACCGGAAGGAATTCCGTGAGTCCCTGCACGATGCCCAGGATAATCGCTTCAAGAATAGGCAAACTATTCCACCGTGTTCCCAAATGTGGGGATTTTGTTCTGCACCATGTATATCAGACGCGCGGCGCGGCCGGACCAATCTTCGTCGCTGGGGTATTGCGTGATTAGTTTCTTGGCGATGCTGATGGCGCGCGCGCCGGAATCATCGGCCTTCTTTGCCTGATTGTCGGTCGTGTAGATCACGATCAGCGCAGAATATCGCCACGCCGCTTTGTAGAGGGCCTCGGAGGCCTTGGGCGACTGGGGATGTTCGTCGGCGTACTTCAGATACATCTCAGCTTCCTTCTCAGGGCACTTGGCCTGCGCCTCCCATTCGCCACAGAGTTTGTTGTCGATCAGGTGATAGGCGGCCAAATCGGCCCACTTGGTGCGCGGAAACTTCTTGATGACCTGCTTCATGTGCGCTTCGTCGATCGGGATGTGCAGTGCAGGATCGCGCATTTTCGCCGAGGGGCGGGTGGCCCGGTCTTCCGCCTCGATTTGCCAGCGGATGTCGGCGCTGCGATAAAGCGATTCGCCGGCCAGCGGGGAAGCGGGAAAATATTCGGCGATGCGGGCGTAGATCCGCATGGCGTCCTGCGCCGCTCCGCGACGGCCGCCACGCCGGCTGGCTTCCATCTCGGAATCGAAAGCCTCGCCGAATAGGACTTTGTCGCCATCGGGAGTAGCCGTCGTGATCACTCCCTTGTCCACAATCCAGCCGGTAACATTGCGGTTGTTCTCCTCCTCCTCAGCATCGAACTCGACGCCGGTAATTACGTCCACCGTGCCCACCGCGTGGACCCAACCCGGTGTGCGCTCGATAACGGTAACCTCACGGCCACGGCCGATGTTCGACAACTTTGCCGAGGAGGTGTCCGGGGAAATGTAGATGATGCCCTCGCGCAACATGACCCCGCGTTCGGCGGCGAACAGCGCCGAGGATAAAAACACCATGAACCCTAGAACGAAATACCAACACCGTGAATGTTTGTGAGGCACTTTATTACTCCTGCACGCCATGCCGATTGCTAGTCGCTAGCTGCTTAATTGCTAGTTGCTATCTTCCATCAGCACTTGGGCCAGCAATTGCGGCTCTACATTGCCACCGCTGACCACGGCGACCGCTTGCTTCGACTCGGGCAGCTCGTCGCCGTGAAAAAGCCAAGCCGCAAACGTGACCGCGCCACTGGGCTCGGCGACAATGCGCCCGCTCAGGATGATCCGCCGCATCGCAATGCGGATTTCATCTTCTGTCACGCTGATTATGTCATCGACGAATTGCTGCATGTGCTCGAAGTTCAGCCGCCCGACCGATTGCGTACGCAGTCCGTCAGCCAGCGTGCTGGAAACGCGCTCGGCGGGCAACTCCACGATCTCGCCCTTGCGGAAGCTCTGCTGCGCATCGTTAGCGAGTTCCGGCTCGACGCCAATTACCCTTGCCTTGGAGCCGCTCAGCTTCACGGCGGCGGAAACCCCACTGATCAGCCCACCACCGCCGACCGGCACCAGCACCAGGTCAACGTCGGGGCAGTCTTCCAGTATCTCGATCCCGACTGTGCCTTGCCCGGCGATGATCTGCTCATCATTGTACGGGGGCACGATCATATAGCCATGCTGGCGCGCCAGCTCTTCGGCCTTTTGCAGGCGCTCGGCGCTGGCCGGACCGACAGTAACAATCTCCGCTCCCAGAGCGGCGGTGCTGTCCATCTTGATTTTGGGCGCATTGCGCGGCATGACAATGATCGCTTTTACGCCTAGCGCGCGCGCCGCGTAGGCAACTCCCTGCGCGTGATTGCCGCTGGAATACGAGATAACCCCGCGCTGCCGTTCTTGTTCTGTGAACGACGCAATCTTGTTGTAAGCCCCGCGCAGCTTAAACGAGCCGATGGGTTGAAGACTCTCGGCTTTCAGCCACAAGTGCCCGCGCGTGGATTCTTTGGCATCCGCAGGCGCGCCCTGCCCGCGGGCGGACGGAAAGTAGCGAATGAGCGGCGTGCGGGCGGCTATGCCGCGCAGCCTCTTCTGCGCAAGTTGGATCTGTTCGAGACTCACCATGGCTGGGTCAGTGCACCATCTTCGCCACGAACGCAAGCCACAGCCCGGCGGGCAGGCGCATCGAGTCCTGGCCATCGCCAGCGGTCCGCGCTTCGTGGATCATCAATGCCATCCAGTGTACAAGTGCCAGCCGATCGCGCAACTTGGCTGTGGCGCCGAAGTCCACGTGACCGATCGCCGGGCTGATCAACGCGTCCCGCAAATACTTCTTCGGAATGTCACGCTGCAGCCACAACATTTCCGTGGGCGGGATGATTACGTCGTCGGAGCCATGCAACAACAACACGGGAACCTGCAGGGACTGGAGGTGACCAGCCGGAGAGGCCGCAGCCAACTCCTCCCGGCGCTTGTCGATTTCGGCAAGAATCGCAGGCGCGAAGCTGGCGCGCTGCTTGTGATAGATGCGCTGCATAATGTCCTGATCGGCGGGAGTCATGGTCGTGGTCAGCGCTTCAGAAGCCTTTCCGTTTTCGGCGAGCAGCAGCTTGAGGGCCTCATGTGCCACTTGGACATCCTGCGGAGCGAAAAAATCCTGCGGCTCGTCATAGACGACGATGAGCGGACCATACTCATGTGGCTGCATATGCTCGACTGATCCATCGGGACGGACCGCTTCGCCGGTCGCAAAGAAGCGCAGAACATGGGCGAGATCGTAGTATCCGCCCACCGAGGCCACCCAGGCGATCGACGGCGAGAATTGCCGATCGCCGGCGGCCAGCAACGACAAGCCTCCGGAAAAACTGATCGCCAGAATGCCGACTTTCGGCACATTGAGTTCTTGCGCGAAACTGCGTGCGGCCACGCCAATGAGTTCAGCCGACTCGCCCTCCACGCGATAATCGGCGATACCCGGGACCAAAGGCGTCATCACAAAGAACCCGCTCGCCGCCACCGCGCGCGCGGAATTCACCAGCCTAGGATCGTCGATCCCGAGCCGGTGCATGCCGTGAATAATGACAATGCCGGGCGCGAAGCTTACTCCGCGTGGCGTGTAGACATGCACCGGAACCGGCTTGCCCCGGAAGGTGAACGTGCTGTCACGCACATCGACAGGATGCACTTCGTAGTTGGCCAGCCAGCCCGTGGCTTTCGGATCAGAAATGCGCTCTAGCAGAGAAGCCGCCTGCAGATAGTCGTTGGCCAGTGGATAAAGCAGAATGACGGCAATCGGAAGCAACAGCAGAAGCCAGGCCAGGAGGCGCGCGTTGTGCGATGGATTGCGGCCTTGCCAGGGGACGATGGTCATGGGGAACCACGGCGGCGTCTCTTAAGGTAAGTCGAGGGTGATCTTCAGCGCGGCTTCGATGCTGGTCATGATCTGCTTATCGAAGGCGCCAAGCTGCTCTTTCAAGCGCGTCTTGCTTATGGCTCGCACCTGCTCGCAGAGGACAAGTGACTCCTTAGACAGCCCTCCAGTGCCCGCCGAAACCTTAACATGGGACGGGTATATCTTGGTCTTATTTTCAGCGCCGGTGATGGAGCAGACGATTACGATGGGGCTGAATTTGTTAAGAGCGTCTCGGCTGACCACTACCACGGGACGGATCCCACCCTGCTCCGAGCCCTGCGACGGTTGGAGGTCAGCCTTGAAGACATCACCGCGTAAAGCTTGTGGCATAGGCCGGCTCTCCCTCTAAGTCTCTCTCTTCCAACCTGAGGGCTTCCCAATCGCTATGCTCAAATTCCTCTGCGATTAACTTTGCTTCGTTTTGGTAACCAGTGTCGTCGGCCATACCTGCAAATGCAGCGTCAATCTGACGACGTCTGTACATCTGCAAATAAGCCTTAATCGCGGAAATGAAGAAATCATTGAGGCTGCCGGAGCCGGACACTCCCTTTTCCTTCTCAACGACCCCTCTAATTTGGTCATAAAGAGGTCGTGGCAGACGCACTGTGGTGGTTCGAGTCTCTTGCTTCTTTCCTAACGCCATATCAGCTCCTACGGCGGCATCAGTCTCGTAACATGTTCAAGTTTGATGCGGAGCTCGCTCACACAACCGATGTCAATTACTGTCTTCTCAATGATATCATTTACGATGGCATTCCGGGAAGTTTCCTTCGTATCAAATTTCCAGGATCACCGGCATAATCAACGGCCGCCGCGAAGTATTTTTTACGATGAAGCGCTTCAGGTCTTGGCGAATTTTTTCCTTGATCATGCCGTAGTCGCCCTTTTCTTCATCGCTGGACGACTCTAGGGTGTTCATCACCGATTGCCGCGCCTGATCGAGGAAACCATCCTCGTCGGTGTTACCGGAGAAGCCGCGCATCACGATTTCGGGCGGTGCCTCGACCTTGCCCGTCAGCTTGTTGATGGCGATGATGGGCAACACAATGCCGTCTTCGCTGAGGTGACGGCGATCGCGAATCACCAGGTCCTCCACTACGTCGCCCATGGAATTGGAATCGATGCAGACGCGGCCGACGGCAACACGGCCGGCCTTGCGCGCACCCATCTCGTCGAATTCCAGAATGTCGCCGCTCTCGATCATCATCACCTTGCCGACCGAGTTGTGCATGGCACCGGCCATTTCGGCGTGCAACTTGAGCTGGCGATACTCGCCGTGGATGGGAATAAAATATTGCGGCTTGACCAGATTGATGATGAGCTTCAGCTCTTCCTGGCTGGCGTGCCCGCTGACGTGCACCGGCGGCGACGAACCATCGTCGTAGATGACGTGGGCATCGCGGCGGAACAGGTGGTCCACCACACGGTAGATCGCTTTCTCATTGCCGGGAATGATGCGCGACGAGAGCACCACCGTGTCACCCGGCTGAATGCGCGCGTGCTTGTGATTGTCAACCGCCGCCCGCGACAGGGCCGACATGGGCTCGCCTTGCGTGCCGCTGATGAGCACACAAACTTTATCCGGCGGAAAATCGCGAATCTGGGCGGGATGAATCAGCAATCCCTCGGGCGCCTCGATGTAGCCGAGGTCCTGCGCGATCTCCGCCGACTCCATCATGGAGCGGCCGACCAGCGCCAGCTTGCGCCCATTTTCGAAGGCCTGCTCCATCGTCAGCTTAATGCGGTGGATGGAAGAGGAGAAACAGGTTATGAACAGGCGCCGCTCGGCGCGGGAGAAAATCTCCTGGAATCGGGCGCGCACGGCACGTTCGCTGGGCGTGTAACCGCGGCGCTCCACGTTGGTGGAATCCTGAAAGAGCGCCAGCACTCCCTCCTTGCCGTATTCGGCAAAGGAATGCAGATCGAAGAGACGATTGTCGGTCGGCGTGGGATCGACCTTGAAGTCGCCGGTGTGGATCAGCGTGCCCAGCGGCGTATGAATCGCCAGCGCGACGCAGTCCACCAGGCTGTGCGTGACTTGGATGGGATTGATCGTGAACGGGCCCACCTTAAAGCGCTCGCCAGCTCTGATCTCGTTGAGCACGGCATTGTCCAATTGACCATGCTCTTCCAACTTGCCTTCCACATAGGCCAGAGTGAATTCGGTGCCGTAAACCGGGACGTTCAATTCCGACAGAATCCAGGGCAGCGCGCCGATATGATCTTCGTGGCCGTGGGTGAGAACGATCGCGCGCACATGAGCGCGATTCTCGATCAGGTAGGTAATATCGGGGACAACGATGTCCACGCCCAACAACTCGGCTTCCGGGAACATAAGCCCGGCGTCAATGACGATAATGTCATCGCCCCAGCGAATGGCCATGCAATTCATGCCGAATTCGCCGAGTCCGCCGAGGGGTACAACCTGGAGTTTTCCTATTGGCATCTGCAACTTCCGATGCTAGCACAGGAGTGCCGGGAAAGTTTCACCGCACAAAGGCTGCGAGTTCGACAAAACGCCTATACTTGAGTCGCGAGCATGACAGACCGGACAAGAAAATCGTGGATGAGGCGCGGTGTGGAAGCTGCCGTGCGCAGCGCCTTCATGAAAGCCTACGTAACCGTCAAGGTCAACCCCGAGAAGTATCTCGACCATCTGCGCATGGCGTATGACCTGCCGGCCTTGACATATCAAGGTGTGTATTCGGTCGATCCCGCCATGCTGGACCACATTGCGGCACAGACCGTCCGTGCTCACACGCGTTTGGCCACCGTCGAAGGAGCGGGGCTGGGAATGGGAGGCGTGTTCACCATGCTGCCCGATCTCGGCATCCTGGCGGCCATCACCTTGCGCATGATCCAGAAGCTCAGCCTGATTTACGGCTTCCCCTACAACACCGAGGAAGAAGAAGCGGAATTGTGGGTGGCGGCGGCCAGCGCGGCGGGCGTGGACATCAGCCGCGAAATACTGGAGAAGCAGTTGGTGTCGAAGTTCGTCCCCCGGGTCATTCAACGGATCGCGGTAAGCGCCAGCGCGGAAATTGTGGAGAAGTGGACAGCGCGTCTCATTCCGCTGGTCAGCGCCGCGATCGGAGCGGGTCTGAACCATTACTTTGTGAAGCTCTGGGGCGAGCGCGCCGTCGGACACTTCCGCGAGAAGCACCTGCAAATGCGGGCGCAGCAGATCAACAGCACAGTCAGGCCCCCGGCTCTTCCAGCGGGTTAGCGTCAGCCAGCGACGCTGCTAATCTTCGCCACACCACACTTTACTGCAACACCGCTTCCTTTACTGCAGGGGACGCCGCTTCTGCGCCGAACTCGCCTTCCCACTTTGCCATGACCACCGACGCCAGGCAGTTGCCCAGCACATTGACGGCGGTGCGGCCCATGTCGAGAATTGGATCGATCCCGAGAAGTAGAAACACCGGCTCACTGGGCAGACCGATGGAAGCAGCCGTCGCCAGCAGGACCACGAAAGCGCCGCGTGAGACGCCCGCAATCCCTTTGCTGGTAAGCATAAGCGTCAACATCATCATGAGCTGCTGCCCCAGTGAAAGATGAATGCCCGCGACTTGGGCAACGAAAATCGTCGCCACAGAAAGATACAGCGAACCTCCATCCATGTTGAAGCTGTAGCCGGTGGGAATGACGAAAGCGACGATTTGTCGCGGAACGCCGAGGGCCTCCATTGCCTCGATGGCGCGCGGCAGGGCAGCCTCAGAACTGGTCGTGGCAAAAGCAATGGTGACCGGCTCCGTCACCGCCCGGACGAACGCACGTAAGGGGACTCGGAACATCATTGCGACCGGCAGCAGGACGCCGAGAATGAATACGACGAGGGCGGCATAAAACGTCAGCAGAAGTTTCACCAAGCTGCCGAGCGCGGCAATCCCGGTGTGTCCCACAGTGTAGGCCACGGCGGCGCCGACGCCGAGCGGCGCTATGTACATGACGAGGTTGGTGAACTTGAACATCACCTCGCTCAGGCTCTCGCAGAACGCCAGCATGGGACGGCGCTTTTGCTCGCTGATCATGGCCAGGGCAACCGCGAAAATCAGACTGAAGACGACGACCTCCAGCACCGCGCCGTCAGCCACCGACTTCGCAATATTTTCGGGGAAGATGTGCAGGATAGCGTCTTGCGCGTTCAGCTTGTTGACTGGCGGCACTGACTCGGCGCTCGTGGAAGGCGGAAGTTGCACCCCGGCCCCCGCCTTGCTGATGTTGATGGCTGCCAGCCCGAGGAAGATCGCGATGGTAGTGACGATCTCGAAGTAGATGATCGAGCGAAGGCCGAGCCGGCCGACCTGCCGCAGGTTGGAGTGGCCCGCGATGCCCACCACCAGCGTGCCGAAAATCAGAGGCGCAATGATGGTTTTGATCAACCGAAGAAAAATGAGCGCCAGCACGCGCAGATTGGTGGCGACGTTGGGGAAATCGTGCCCGACAGTCGCACCCACCAGCATGGCGATGAAGATCCACGCGGTCAGGGTGCGCCTGAAGCAGCCATAGACCACGAGAGCGGCAAGCGCGGTCCAGCGCAGCACGGCGACGAGTACGGTCGCCTGTCCAGCGAAGCGCCAGCACAACAGAGCGACGAGCCCAACAATGGCAGCTGTCAGCAGCGCGACGTTCTCTCGTTGTTTGGTGGATTGAACCATAGAGTCGTAATGCACTTTGGATTGTCGTCACGAACGGTCTCGGCTGTGAGGGATCTGCTGTTTTCACCATCTGTCGTTACAGCCTAGACAACAGCAGATTCCTCGCTTCGCTCGTAATGACAATTCCATACGGACCGAATTCCAAACACCCCGCAGGGGACATTACTTACCAGCGATCTTTAGCCCCAAGGATCACGGTCCGCTCTTCCTAGCGCAAAATGTCTTCCAGTTCCACGCCCCGGTCGGTGCGTTCATCGCGATATTTCACAATCACCGGAGTGTAGAGCGACAGTCCCCACTCCGCGGCTTTGCCCTTGGTGATGGCGCGCGCGCCGGGCACGACCACAGCGCCCTCCGGCACGCGCAACGGTTCCGTCGCAGTCGCGCGGTAGATTTCGCCGTGCACGGTGTCAAACAACGGCGTGGACCGCGTCAGGATCACGCCGGCCCCCAGCACGGCGCGCGCGCCGACTTGTGTGCCTTCATAGACGCCGCAGTTTCCGCCGATCAGTACGTCGTCCTCGATGATCACGGGCGATGCGTTGATCGGTTCCAGCACGCCGCCAACCTGCGCTGCCGCGCTGATGTGGACACGCTTGCCCACCTGAGCGCAGGAACCGACCAGCGCGTGCGAATCGATCATTGCGCCTTCGTCAACATAAGCGCCGACGTTGATGAACATCGGCGGCATGCAAATGACGGAAGGTGCTACGTAAGCGCCAGCGCGCACCGACGAGCCTCCGGGGACGACGCGCACCAAGTTGCTGGCCGCAAAGTGGCGAATCGGATAGGTATCTTTGTCAACAAACGAGAGCACGCGCGGGTCTCCGCTCTCCGCCAGTTTGCCGATGCGAAAGCCAAGCAGAATCCCTTGCTTCACCCACTCATTGGTGTGCCAGCGGCCTTCGGCCTTTTCCGCAGCACGAATTGCGCCCGCGGTCAGGGCATCGCGGAAACGCGCAAAGGCCTCGCCGGCAGCGGGAAGGCCGACTGCTTCTGCTCCCATCGCATAGTAAGACTCGATCTTCCGCTGCAGTTCGTACATGGCGGGCAGTATAACTGTTCGCTGCCGCCCGCTCCAGTCCACGCCAGCGCCAATGCAAAACGCCATCCCGTGGGATGGCGTTTTGTGGTTGGCAGGATTGAAATCAGATAGCCTTGACGATCCGCATGGCGTAGAACGACCTCCACACGAAGGTAAACGACACCAGGAAGAAAGCAACCGCCAGTACGTGGCTCAGCCCGGAGCCCTGGGTCGCGGTCAATTGCACGGCCAGTTCCACCGCCAGCAACCCGAACAAGGTGGTGAACTTGATGATCGGGTTCATGGCAACCGAGGACGTGTCCTTGAACGGATCGCCTACGGTGTCGCCGATCACGGTAGCATCGTGCAGCGCCGTGCCTTTCTGCTTCAGTTCGACTTCCACAATCTTCTTGGCATTGTCCCAGGCGGCGCCGGCGTTGGCCATGAACATGGCCTGATACAAGCCGAATGTCGCGATGGAGATGAGATAACCAATGAAGAAGAACGGCTCGATAAACGCAAACGACAGGGTCACGAAGAACACCGCGATGAAGATGTTGAACATGCCCTTCTGCGCGTACTTGGTACAGATCTCGACCACCTTCTTGCTGTCGCTCACCGAGGCCTTGTCCGACCCTTCCAGCTTGATGTTGGCCTTGATGAACTCCACCGCGCGGTAAGCGCCGGTGGTGACCGCCTGCGTGGACGCGCCCGTAAACCAGTAGATGATGGCGCCACCGCTGATCAGGCCGAGCACAAACGGGGCGTGTAGCAGCGACAACTTGCCCACATTTTCCGACAGGCCATGAGTGAGCGCCATGATGATGGAGAAGATCATGGTGGTCGCACCGACGACAGCGGTGCCAATGAGCACTGGCTTGGCCGTGGCCTTGAACGTGTTGCCGGCGCCATCGTTCTCTTCCAGAAGGTGCTTGGCGCGTTCAAAGTTCACGGTCATGTTGTAGTCTTTCTGCAACTCGCCCTTAATGTTCGGAATTATTTCAATCAGAGACAACTCGTACACCGATTGCGCGTTGTCGGTCACCGGACCGTAGGAGTCCACGGCGATGGTTACCGGCCCCATGCCGAGGAAGCCGAAGGCGACCAGGCCGAAGGCGAATACCGCGGGAGCCAGCATCAACTCACCCAGCCCGAACTGGCTGACATAAGACCCTATCGCCATCAGGGACACCATGGTGAAGCCGAGGTAGTAGCAGGAAAAATTGCCGGCCACAAAGCCCGACAGAATGCCGAGCGAAGCCCCGCCTTCGTCAGCCGAGGTCACAACTTCTTTCACGTGTCGCGACTCTGTCGAGGTGAATACCTTCACCAACTCAGGGATCACGGCACCGGCCAACGTTCCGCAGGAGATGATGGTTGCCAGCTTCCACCACTGTGTCTGATCGCCGCCCAATATAGGCACGATAAGATACGACACGATGTAAGTCAGAACGATCGAGATGATCGAAGTGAGCCATACCAGCGAGGTAAGCGGCGCTTCGAAGTTCATGTCGTCGGCGTTGCCGTAACGGGCCTTGGCAACCGCTTCGTTCAGGAAGTAGGCCACCGTGCTGGAGACCAGCATCATGATGCGCATGATGAAGATCCAAACCAGCAACTGCACCTGGACCTTGGGGTCCCTCACCGCCAGCAGGATGAACGTAATCAGCGCCACGCCGGTGACGCCGTAGGTTTCGAAGCCGTCAGCGCTGGGACCAACTGAATCGCCGGCATTGTCGCCGGTGCAGTCAGCGATGACGCCGGGATTGCGCGCGTCGTCTTCCTTGATCTTGAAGACGATCTTCATCAGGTCGGAGCCGATATCGGCAATCTTGGTGAAGATGCCGCCGGCGATACGCAGTGCGGCCGCGCCCAACGATTCGCCGATGGCGAAACCGATGAAGCACTGGCCGGCGTAATCACCCGGAACAAACAACAGGATGCAAAGCATGATGAGCAGCTCGACCGAGATCAGCATCATGCCAATGCTCATTCCGGCCTTCAGTGGAATGGCATAGATGGGATACGGTTTGCCGCGCAAACCGGCGAAGGCCGTGCGCGAGTTCGCGAAAGTATTGACGCGAATGCCGAACCATGCGACGCCGTAGCTGCCGGCTATGCCCAGAAGACTGAAGGCCAAAATGACCGGAACGGTAACGCCAATCGCCTTGCCGGGTACGGGCGCCAGCCAGCCGAAATAGGCGATGATAACGACCGCAATGAAGGCCCACAGGATCAGGATGAACTTGCCTTGCGTGATCAGGTAGGTCTTGCAGGTTTCGTAAATGAGTTCGGAGATCTCGCGCATGGAGCGGTGGACCGGCAGGTTCTTGAGCTGCATGTAAATCGCCAGCCCGAACAGCAGTCCGAAGCAGCAGAAAAGGATGCCGATCAGCAGTATCTTGTGGCCATCCATGCCGAGGAAGTTGACCGAGGACAAATCGGGCAGCTTTAGGCTGGCTTCTCCGGCAGCTTCGGGTTGGGCAAAGGCAGCCGTAGCGCTCAGCATCAGCATAACCAGGGTTGCGCTCAGCAGCTTGATCGGGCTTCTGAACGGGACGTGTGCAGGGGACAGCCGCCGCAGGGCGGCGAGCCAAGTGTGCATATGATTCCTCCGATGGGCCGCACCCGCTTCGTCGGGACGCACCCGTAAAATGACATTAGATTTGCTGCGCTTTCCCGCCATAAATCGCAGGCAGCGTTTCCACGAGATCGATTACCGCCCAGCCGATCAGGCGCACAGGGTCCTGGCTTGCGTCTTCGCAGATCGCCAGCAAAACCATGCATGGACCTGCTGGAATCCCGGAAACGCGCTTCCACTTCAAGACAGAAGTGTTGAGGCTTGGCCGCGTCGGGAACACCTGCACCTGCTCGTGTGCACATTCGGGCACACAACAGGCACAGCATAAAAGGCGAGTCTTTATAGCATGTGGGATAAAGTGGGGTCAATGACCCATAGGTCAAAGAGCGACGTTCGGCGGGTTCATTTCACAGACAAGTCGCGGCACCCTCAGGATTTAACCAGGGCTGGCTCCTCCGCTGGGGCATGCGAGTGGCGCTTCGCTGGGGTGCGTAATTGCTCCCGGGTGTAGGTTCCGCCACAGGTCCCGCAATGCCACTGCACTCGCGCGACGGGTTGCGAGCTGGCCGCCTGTTGAGGCTGCCAGACTCTCGACAATTCGCCGCCACAGCTAGGGCAGATCATGATAATGGCGCTTCATTTCTGTTGACCGGGAGAATCGCGACCTTCGATGCCAGGATGCCTTCCTCGGTTAGGCCAAGGACTTTTCGTGCGTGCTGCTTCGCCTTTTCTTCGGTGCGAAACCGCTTGGGGTGGTGCGGCTTGGGGGTCCCGACCGGAAACTCAACTCGATAGTAAGTCATACTCTATTGTCTCACTTAACGGGGTCAAAAGCCCGTTAAATCGGCGTCCACAGACCTACTGATAACGGACACGTTCCCCGCCAGCCCGTCATGGCGTTACTGTCTGGCAGTCAGCGCGCGGCGATACGCGATCACATTGCGCGCATGTTCTTCCATAGTGCGGGCGAAACGGTGGTGGCCGTTGTTGTCGCTGACGAAGTAGAGGAAGTCGCTTTGGGCGGGATGCAGCGCGGCCTGCAAAGAGGCGACTCCCGGATTGGCGATCGGGCCGGGAGGCAGCCCGGGATACCGGTAGGTGTTATAGCGCGAGTCGAATTGCAAGTCGGACTGATAAATGGTGCCGCGATAACGTCCGGCCAGCAAGGCCGCGTAGACCACGCTGGGATCGGCCCCCAGCGCCATGTTTCGGGCCAGCCGGTTGTAGTACACACTAGCTACCATGGGCCGCTCTTCCGGCACCGCGGTTTCCTTCTCCACGATGGAGGCCATGGTCACGACGCGATGAGTATCCGCGTTTCCCAGCAGCCCGATTTTCTGCGCTTCCTGCCGAAACCGATGCACCATCACCGCTGCCATGTCATGAGCGGAATCGATGCGCGTGAACTGGTAGGTGTCGGGAAAGAGATATCCCTCCAGCGTCTGCGCGTTGGGATCGATCTCGCGAAGGAGAAGTACATCTCCCTTGGCGGCAATGAGAAAATCGGCTGCCGAACCCAGGCCCGCCTGCTCGACCGCGGCCGCGATGTCAAACATGTTATAGCCCTCGGGGATGACGACGGTGCGCGCATAGACATCGCCGCGCACCAGGCGACGCCAAACCTGCATCGCGCTGGCGGGTTGGTCGAACTTGTACTCCCCGGCCTTGAGGGTCTTCAATCCTTCGGCGTATTGCAGCATGAGAAACGCTGCCGAGCTGCGAATGACGCCTTCGCGCTGCAGATCTCGCGCGATGTGGCGCGTGCTCCAGCCCGGACGCAGTAGCACGAACTTGGTCTCGGTAGGTCGCAGCGGCAGCAGGGCCGCCCAGGCAAACCACAGAGCAAAGGCCAGTACGACCGCCACCACGAGTTTGAAGAAGGTTCGCATGGAATACAGCAGTTTAGATGATGTGCGGCACCTGTGCGCTGCTCGGCAAGACAAAGAGCGTAGCCCAGAGTCCATCAACTCGCGCTTGACACTTATTTTTCGGCGTCATACGCTGAAGGCTATGGAAGTAGATTTCACTCCCGATCTGCAAGCCAAACTCACCCGGCTTGCCGCCGAGCAGGGCCGGGACACGAAGGCAATCGTGCGAGAGGCGGTAGAGCGTTTCGTGGACTACGATGAATGGTTTCTGCGCGAGGTGGAGAAAGGCTTGGCCGCCGCCGACCGGGGCGAGTTCATGGAACACGACGACGTAAGCAAGCTCATTGATAGCCGATATCCCGCCTGATGCGTATCCGCTGGACAGG
The DNA here is from genome assembly GCA_049520555.1 of Candidatus Korobacteraceae bacterium. Lineage (GTDB taxonomy): Bacteria > Acidobacteriota > Terriglobia > Terriglobales > Acidobacteriaceae > Bog-257. The sequence continues at coordinate 140,825 of JBEKPR010000002.1, read as the reverse complement.
ACCCTCAGCGCGCGATCTCACCCACATCTGCGACTACATCGAGGAACATGACGGCCCGGCAGCAGCCCGGCGTGTAGCCCTCACAATCCACCAAGGCGTTGGCTCCCTCACGCAGTTTCCCTACCGTAGTCGTCCGGGCCGCAAGGTGGACACTCGCGAACTGGTATTTCCAGGTTTGCCCTTTTTGGCCGTATACCGAATCCGCGCAGAGGTCATTGAAATCAACCGCACCCTCCATGGTGCACAGAAGTGGCCTTAGGGGTAACCATAGTCCTTGAGAATCCGTGATCATCCGTGTTCATGCTTGGCTACAGGGTCCCTGTTCTTCCGGAATTCCAGGAACGATTGCAGGATCAGCACCGCCGCCAGTTGGTCCACCACTCCCGCACGGCGGTGAGTGCTCATGTCGGTTTCGCGCAACAGGCGATTGGCCTCGACCGACGTCAGCCGTTCGTCGAACAGATGGACCGGCAGCTTGAATTTGCGGCGCAATTCTTCAGCGAACACCTGCACCTTCTCCGACTGGATGCCTTCGCTGCCGCTCATGCGCAGGGGCAGTCCCATCACCAGCTCAGCGATGTGGAATTGCTTGATCACACGCCGCAGGTGGTCCAGATCGTTGCGCTTGTTGCTGCGGCGTAGAGTAGGCAGGCCCTGGGCCGTGACCCCCAGTTCGTCGCTCACCGCCAGGCCGATGTTGCGCGCGCCGAAATCCAACGCCAGGATGCGGCGAGGTTGATCGACTGGCTGCGCTGTCGTAAAAGTATTTCCCATCTTTAGATCTTTGACCCAGCAAAAATATCATGGTCGGAATCTGAGGGTTGTGCGAGTACCATAGGCGAAATGCCAGACAAGCTGTTGGACAACATGGAGCCACAGCGGGCGCAAGACCCCGGTCCCGATGTGGATGCCAATGCGGCAGGCGATCCCGCCTCTATTCCGCAGGTGTCGATTGATCGCTCGACGGTCGCCGAGCAGGAGCGCCGCCGTATTCTGCGCCTCCAGGCATCGGCGTTGCTTATCCTGGCGATCGCCGCCGTCCTGACCCTGCTTTATGTTGCCAAGGTGATCCTGGTGGTGGTCCTGGTCTCGATCCTGATCGCATTTGTCCTGGCGCCGCTGGTTGACCTGCTCACCAGGTTTGACATACCGAATGCCCTGGCGTCGCTAATAGCCGTGCTGCTGCTGGTGATCGCCGGGGGCGCAGCCACCTATCTCTCTTATAGCCGCGCCATGGATTTCATGCAGGAGTTGCCGCAATACAAGGCCAGGATCCAGCAGATGACGGGGCGGATGCGCGCCGAAGCCGAGCAGATTCAGCAGACCACCGAGACGGTGTTGCCTTCCTCGGAAGCGGACAAGAAAACTATAACCGTCCGCCAGTCGAGCGACTGGACCGACTTGGTCAGCAGGAATGCCAGCTCGGTGTCGGAGATGGTGCTGACCGTCACCTTTGTACCCTTCCTGGTTTTCTTCATGCTGAGCTGGCAAGACCACGTGCGCTCCGCCTCGGTGATGCTGTTCAGCATGGAGAACCGCAATACCGCTTACGTCATGTTGGGTCTGATTGCGCGCATGATCCGGTCGTTCATTGTCGGCAACTTTATCATTGGCATCTTCCTGAGTGTGTGCAGCATTGCCGTGTTCGGAATGTTGGGCCTGCCCTATTTCTACTTCCTCGGGATCATCAGCGGATTTCTAAGCCTGATTCCTTATCTCGGTGTTGTTTTCGCCATCATCCCGCCGCTCATCGCAGACCTGGGGCACCTGACCACGGCCACGTTCCTCATCGTGGTCGCCGTGGTCCTGGGGCTGCACTTGATCGCCATGAACGTGCTCTATCCAAAAATCCTGGGCAAGCGCTTGCAACTGAACCCGCTGGCCGTCACCATCTCGCTGCTTTTCTGGGGCTGGCTGTGGGGCGCGATGGGACTGGTCCTGGCGGTGCCGCTCACCGGCGCACTCAAGATCATCTGCGACCACATCGAGCGGCTGCGGCCCTACGGCGCCTGGCTAGGAGAATAGGGCGTAGCGGTTGGTGGTGAGAAGGGCTGTTGGCGACAGTAACTGCAAACTGGTGACCTGCATCACATCCGTGTTTCGAGATTTGTGGTGCAATTGGCTGATAGTTTGAGGCTGGACTCGTATGAGCGACAAAGGAAAGCTTGCCCTCGCAACGTTTGCTTTTGCCGTTTCGGCCTTCCTGCAAGGATGGCGCCCGGCGGCAGGCGGCACTGCCTTTCTGATCGGATGTGTGCTGGCGGCTTGGGCGCTTGGGCTGAAGGGCGGTACCGCCGGAGAAGAGCAGTGGAATCGCATTCGCTCCAAAGGTCGTCTTCGCTTCGTTCTTATATTTGGCCTAGGTTTTGGCACACTGATGCTCGCCATCTCCTTTGCGCCCGGCCTCGAACCCTTCAACATCTCGCGATTTGCTCGCGCCGCCCCCATTGCCTTCGGAGCCGGTTGTCTTTCGGCCCTCTGGGGATGGTGGCGCGAAGAAAAAAAACTTTCCCTAGTCGCCAAAACTAGCGTTCATTCGTGCTCAAGTAAATCACCGTCGTAACATCCCCGTCTCACCAGCAATTTGGACTTGCATCAATCCTGCGCCCAGAACCTGGGATTGATAGTCAACACCGGCTGACAAACATAACGGTCCTGGACGCGAACTTGAAAATCCGCACTTCCCGCATTTCGCATTGTTTGCGACCGTAGCCACTCTGGAACCGCCCTTATCCGCCGGCGATGGCCCCGATGATGAGAAACGGCTCCGCGCCAGATACGACCGCGTCGGGCAGCGGCGCGTCCGGCGAATCATGCGACAGGTCCTCCTCGCAGGCGAAGAAGCGCAGGAATGGCCGGCGCTGCTGGGTGACGTGATCGCGGATGGTGCCGCGCAGCACCGGGTAGCGGGCCTCGAGCGCGTCGAGGACCGAGCGCTGCGTGACTCGACCCTCGACTTCAAGCTCCACTTCGCTGCCAACGTGCGCCAGCGTCCGCAGATGTTGCGGCAGTATGACGCGGATCATGGCAGCGTCTGCACCTCCACCGAAAGCACCGCCGGAAGATCGCGCACAATGGGGGCCCAGTTGTCTCCGGCGTCCGCCGACGCGTACACCTGCCCGCCGGTGGTGCCGAAATAAATGCCGCAGGAATCGAGCGAGTCCACGGCCATGGCGTCGCGCAACACGTTCACGTAACAGTTGCTCTGCGGTAGGCCTTTGGTGAGCGCCTCCCATTCGTTTCCGCCGGTGCGGCTGCGATACACGCGCAGCTTTCCCTCGGGCGGGAAGTGTTCCCCGTCGCTCTTGATGGGGACGACGTAGATGGTCTCCGGCTCGTGCGCGTGCACGTCGATCACGAAGCCGAAGTCGGTGGGCAGGTTGCCGCTGACCTCGTGCCACGAGTCGCCGGCGTCGTCGCTACGCATCACGTCCCAGTGCTTCTGCATGAACAGCACGCCTGGGCGCGACGGGTGCATGGCGACGTGGTGAACGCAGTGCCCGATCTCAGCCGTGGGATCGGGGATGTATTGCGAACGCAGTCCCTGGTTGATCGGCTTCCAGGTTTTGCCGCCGTCGTCGGTACGGAAGGCGCCCGCCGCCGAAATAGCGATGTAAATGCGGCCGGGATTGCTGGGATCGAGAATGATGGTGTGCAGGCACATACCGCCCGCGCCCGGCTGCCACTTCGGCCCGGTGCCGTGGCCGCGCAGTCCGGGAAGTTCGTGCCAGCTCTTTCCTCCGTCGGTGGAGCGGAGGAGGGCGGCATCTTCAACCCCGGCGTAAACCGTGTCTCGATCGGTCAGCGACGGTTCGAGATGCCAGACACGCTTGAACTCCCACGGGCGCTGTGTGCCGTCGTACCACTGGTGCGTGGTGAGCGGTTTGCCGGTCTCCGTAGAACTGTCGTAAACGAATTTATTGCTCGCGGGCGGCGGCATGGCGCTAGGCTCGGGCATTTTTTCGCCGCCGGGCGTTTCCCAGGTTTTGCCGCCATCATTGGAGCGCTGAATGACCTGCCCGAACCAGCCGCTGCACTGCGACGCATACAGCCGGTTCGGGTCCACGGGCGATCCCTTGATGTGGTAGAGCTCCCAGCCCGCGAAATGCGGACCGCTGACGTCCCACTTTTCGCGCTTTCCGTCCGACTCCAGAACGAATGCGCCTTTGCGTGTGCCGACCAGTACTCTTACCTTGCTCATCCTCACTCCTTCCTACCCGCGGCGCGGGTGGTGCCATTTGTATCGACGATTGGACCGGTTAAAGATCGACAGATCAGACGAAAAAAATATGCCGCCAATACCACGCGCGAAGTGTAAGTTATAGTGCGATAGGTCACATCGACTTTGCAAGGCCTCGTCGCGAAGTCAGGTTTCGGCTCCAGGGGAGGCTACTTGGGTTCTATCGTCTGCGCCATTAGAATCAAGCGTTGGCATTTATGCCGCCGTGGGCGGGAAAGAGGAGTTCTCGATGGCACACATGGTGAAGTGCGTAAAGATGGGGCGCGAAATGGAAGGTTTGGACGAGCTGCCGTTCGATGGCGAACTCGGACAGCGCATCTACGACAATGTTTCCAAGCTGGCGTGGGAGCAGTGGCAGGAACACATGAAGATGCTGCTCAACGAATATCGCCTGCAACCCTGGAAGAAGGAACACCAGGAATTCATCGCGCAGCAGATGGATGCCTACTTCTTTGGCGAAGGCGCGGAGAAGCCCAAGGAGTACGTCCCACCGAAGCAGTAGCCAGCCGTTAGTTGTCAGGGGTGAAGTGCGCGAAAACTCCCAGCCGTGAAAGCTATGAGCCAATCCGCCCTGTTTCGGCTGCTGCCGTCGCTCGACGAACTGCTGCGCCATCCTGCGATCGAGGCCCTGGTTCAGCGCGAAGGCCGAAGCGCAACTGTCGCGGCAGCCCGCGCGGTGCTGGAGCAATTGCGCACCGACATCACCGCGGGCAAGCTCGACGAAGCAGAGATCAAATCGCGGCTCGATGACTTGCCGCCGACCGTGAAGCAAGGGTTGCGACAGTCGCTGGCCTACTCGCTGCGCCCGGTCATCAACGCGACGGGCGTCATCCTGCATACCAACCTGGGACGGGCGCCGCTCAGCCGGGCGGCGCTGGAACACGTAGCCGAGGTTTCGCAAGGATATTCGAACCTCGAATTCAACCTCAGCACCGGCGAACGCGGCAAGCGCGACGTTCACGTGGGTCGCCTCTTTGCGAAACTGCTGAACACCGCCGATCGCGACGTCTCCACCATCGTCGTCAATAACAATGCCGCCGCGGTACTGCTGGCGCTGAACTCGCTGGCAGAGGGCGGAGAGGTGCTGGTTTCGCGTGGCGAGCTGGTCGAGATTGGCGGCTCGTTCCGCATTCCCGACGTTATGGCGAAGTCGGGTGCGGTGCTGCGCGAAGTGGGGACTACCAACCGCACGCGAATTGCCGACTATGAGAGCGCGATCTCCGAACGCACAAAGCTGTTGCTGCGCGTTCATCGCTCCAACTTCCAGATCGTCGGTTTCACTGAACAGCCTTCGCTGGAAGAACTGGTCGCGCTCGGACGCAAGCACAACATCGCGGTGATGGAGGATCTGGGTAGCGGAGAGATCTTCGACCTGCGCAACGTTGGGGTACGAGGCGAGCCCATGATCGCCGATAGCTTGCGCGCTGGCGTGGACATCGTGACCTTTAGCGGGGACAAGCTGCTGGGAGGCCCGCAGGCGGGCATGATCAGCGGCGATCCCGCGCTGGTGGCGAAGGTCCGCGCCAATCCGCTGTTCCGCGCCCTGCGGGTGGACAAGATGTTCTATGCTGCGCTGGAAGCCACGCTGCTCGCGTATCTCCGAGAGGACTACGATTCCATTCCGGCGTTGCGCATGATGCGCCTCTCCGAAGACGAACTGGAGCGACGCGCAAGGCAGATAGCAGACCGATTGCGTGCGAACTGCCCGAGCTTGCTGGTCGAAGTTGCCGAGTCGCGGTCGGTGCTAGGCGGCGGCGCTGCGCCTGGATCAACATTGCCAACGCGAGTGCTTGCGGTCAAGAGCGCAAGCCACAACGCCGATGAACTTTGCGCGCGGCTCCGCCAGTGGGAGACGCCGATCATCGCGCGCGTGGAAGAAGGACGTGTGCTGCTCGATCTGCGCACGGTCGAGCCGGAACAGGAAGAAGCCATCATCGCCGCCCTGGAGAGCACGTCGAAGTAAGTGGCAACGGTTTACACCATCGGGCACTCCACGCACACGCTCGACGAACTCGTGACGGCGCTCAAGGCGCGCGCCATTTCTACGTTGGTGGACATCCGGTCATTTCCCATGTCGCGCCGGATGCCGCACTTCAACCGCGAATCGCTGGAAGTCGAGCTACCGAAGCATGGCATTGCCTACGTATGGATGAAAGAACTCGGAGGGCGGCGCAAGAAGATCCGCGATGACTCGCCCAACACCGGCCTCCGTAACGACTCATTCCGCAACTACGCCGATTACATGCTGACGGAGAAATTCGCGCAGGGGGTCGAGCGGTTGTTAGAGATCACCGCCGGAGGCAATACCGCCATCATGTGCGCCGAGCGCGTGTACTTCCAGTGCCATCGCATGCTGGTGAGCGACTACCTTACCGCGCATGGTCATACCGTGTTGCACATTGACGACGACAAGCGACCGTTGCGCGAGCACAAACTGATGGCAGAAGCGCGGCTCGTGGATGGGCAGTTGCTGTACAACGCGCAGGAGTTGTTTTAGCGGTTGGCACTCGGTGCGCTGCTAAACCAACGCGAAAGCAAGTCCCTCCGCTCGGGCTAAAGTCCTCGGTCGGGATGACAATTGTGAAGGGATGAATGAACTGTCAAGTGCTAGGCTGCTAAATGCTAAGTGCCAAGTGCCAAGTGCTAAGTGCCAACTGCCGAATAGCGAATCTCTCCTTTCCTGCGCTACCATCAATTACCGATGAAACAGGCCGTCTTCCGCGAACGCAACAAGCGGTACTATCGCGTTCTGCACGCTCCCATCTGGATTTGGGTCTTCTGGGTCCTGCCCGGATATCCGCTCACTTACGACCTGTACACCCACGGGCCGGACCGCCGCCATTGGATATGGCTGGCCATCGTGCTTGCGGTCGTGGCGTGGCGCGGCTTCAATGGGCGCATTCCCGGTTGTGAGCCGGCGCCGTACATCACGCACTATGGCGTGCATCAGCCCAACTTGCCGTATCGCGTCGTGTGCTACACGGCGGCGTGGATCGACATCATCGTTCCTTACGCGCTCAACCTTATCGGGTTGGTCGTGGCTTCTATCAATGGCCGCTGGCTGCTGCACGATCTTTACCGCTACGGCTACTATCCGCTGGCGCTGGCCGTAATTCTGGCGACGGCCTTGGACTGGACACCGCGCGCCAAGCGCGACACCGTAGGCGAGGGCGCCGAGCGGGCCTGGTTCTACGTGGCGATCTGGACCGTGGTACCGACGCAGGTCATCAACTGGGGCGCGTGGCGCTTTGGCAAGTTCATGGACCTGGCGCCGCTCCCGCTGGCCCGCCTCCGGTTGGCGATCTGCCTGCTCTCGACGGCGCTCTTCCTGATGTTGGGCTATGCCGCGAAGCTGCCGCGCACTCAGCGACACTACGAAGGAGTGGCGGCGGCCGGAGTATGAGACCAGGTGCGGCTGATCTAGGGCTGGCTCGGTCCGGAACTCGCCGGCGGAGTATTCGCACCCGGCAACGGAGCCGGAGTAAGCCCCATGAAGGTCGTCCCCAGAAACTTTCCGTGAGCGTCAAAGTTCCAGGTGAACAGTGCGGTTCCTGCGTGGGCGCAGGCGTGGCAGCCATTGATCAGCGGATACCCTAGAATGAATTGCAATCCGTTGTTAGGACCCTGTTGCGTGTTGGGCCAAGTGGTTCCATCGCGGTCGCCGGGCCAGACGCCAACTTTGGGGAACTGATTCTGCAGGTCCTGGAATTGAAAGCTCTGTTCCATTCCCTTCTGGTCGAGCAGTTTGAGATCTTCGGCATTCACGATCCTGGGAGAGCCGTTCACCAGCAGCAGGCCGTTATTGGTATTCGCCCGCAAGGGATAAACGATCCAGGCGACATCCACCGGACCGACGGGGTTAAACCCGCTCATGATACCCACGTCGCCTCGGCTCTGCCGGTAGAGCACTTTCGTAAAGGCCACCGCGGCGCCAGGCGCTCCCGCCTTCGCCATCTGGGCGATAAAGCACTCCGCAAAGCTGGGTGGTTGAGGAGCGTTGTCGCAGGCTTTGTGGGCATTGGCGAGGAACGTGGACGGCATTTGCCAGAGCGCCGAGGTGCCGATCTTGTTTCTCGCGGTCCCGTCGTGTCCGGTGGGAGTCTTACTTGCCCGGTTCTGCGCAATCGCCGAACTCAGCAAAGCGGCAATTACGGCCAATTGCAGTGCTCTCCGCATGGGGCGGCCCTCCAACAGCAAGTGTAGTTGTAATCAGCAATGTACCTGAGAGGCGAATTCTAGTCGAGGTGTCTTGCGTGGCAACAACATCCGGCTGCCCCGCTCATTCCTGGTTTTGGAATGAGTGGGAACTGATTACTTCGACACACGCGCTTTGGATTGCATCAACTCTTCTATCCCACACATTCGAAAGTCGCGGAGGCTTGGCCGCCCCATAATTCGCAGAGATTGGATGATCGTAGGGAGTTGGGTCTATGGAGTCATTTACCGAGTTACTGCCACGTTTTAAGCAAGTCTGATTTTTTTCAGTCACTTATCGAGATGACGGGAGTGGCCTATCACATGCTCCGTTCTGGCCGAGGGTTAAAACAGCCCTTTCATGGGAAGGACAACGAAACATCGCAAAAGTGAGCACTGCCAGCGGGTTTGGCAGACTCGAAGCACGTCAGGAAAGAGCAGAGGTACCGCAGTGAAGGAAACCACGATAAGGCCGATATTGTGCTTGTGGTGGGCGGGTAGCTCAACGCCATCGCCTGCGTGTTGTGAGACTCGGTAGGGGAAAGAGGAGAGTATATGATGCAAATCAACTGCCTTGGTTGCGGGTTCAAGATAGATCTCGACGAGGCCTATGACGATTACGAAGGGACGATCAAGTGCTTCGCTTGTGGCGCTGATACAGAGATCGCGACCCGGAAGGGCAGCGTTCTGACAGCCAGACTCGTGACCCAGACGCCGGTCCCTTCAATGGTGTGGGTCTCTGAGCAGGAATTCGAGAAGACGCCCCATTGACGGGGTTCCGAGAGCTTGGCCTTTCCTGCAACTTCGACGGTTCAGTCAGCCCGTTCGTCGGAGGTTCGGAGTCCCACCACGCCGCGCAAACTGGGGTCGTCCCCAGTCGAGAACAGCATTTATGGCGGGTGGGAGGAGGACGTAGATGTCCTTGCAACATCTTGATTCGATGACGCCTTACCGAATGCCCAGGCTATCCAGGATGGAGTTGAGATGCGACTACGTTGCCCGCGGGCGTCCTGCTCGGCGATCAGTTTGCTCCAATGCTTCGGTTTGTTTTTCCGGCACCCCTCAAATCTGCCGCCCAACCAGTTGATCTGCCTCCTGTCGACCGCCCTTTTCCTTGTACTGGGCTACGCCGCAAAGCTGCCGTGCACGCAGAGACACTACGAAGGCGTGGCTGCGGCGGGAGTGTGAGAAACAGGTGCGGTGATCTAGGGCTGGCTCGATGAGGCACCCGGCCCTCCGGAAAAGAGCGTGCTCGCCGTGGTGTGCCATAGTCAATCATTTACTGTACGTCGCGTCTCGCGTAACCCCCTGGAATTCAATCCGCAGGCGCGGATCGGGCTTGTCCAAGCCAAACTTCTTGAATCGGGGAAGAACACTACTCTCGAAGAATCCGTGTATATCGGTGAGTCTGTGCTGGGGAATGCGGAAGTCGGAATCCCATTCGCCAAACTCTATGAAGAACGATGAATCTGGTTCGATGTCCAGTTGATCTTTGTCTTGAATGGGAACACTTACCTCGATTGCGTCTTCGAGCGGATAATGCCGCAAAAGCACCGCAGGATTGTTGGGGACAAAAATCGGAATCGTTCTACTGTTGATCGGAATAACGCAGTGCTTGTCGATATTGCAAAGCTTATTCAGTTGCCAGAGGGGATGATCCTGAGGCGGACCAATTCCCTTGTGCGGCTGAAGAGCTTCAATTTCATGCGCAATCTCAGGCGGGAACCATGCCAGAGCCTTAGCGAAATTCCTCCTGTCTTCCCCTCGTTGGACGCTCTCAAAGATGGGGAAACAGATCACATTGGAGTTTTTCTTTTGCGCGGCGGGAAGCGCAAAAGACCAAGCCAATTGATCGAGTCCAGATCGGAGGCAGTAAAGGAATTCCCCCAACAGCATCCCGATAATATGATTGAGTGGCTTAAGTTGGCTCTTGCGGAAACTTCGAGAGTTCTGAAGATCATTCCACCTGACGACGGTATACGGTTCTTTACAGTATGCAGTCAGTTCACGATTGAGCGAATCGAGGTGTACCTTCGCCCGTTCGGTTTTCATTATCAGATAGGCTAGGCCAGTCAGCATGAGGAACTTCCAAAAACGACGCCTAATTGATAGCAGAGTTTGGCGATGGCTGTTTGACGGCTTTCGACGTGTCAACCGTCATCATGTTGAACTGTTGCAGAAAACCCACCGTTCGCTGCGCCGATCCCTGGAATTGGATCAGACAGTTAGTGAAATGGGTATTCTCCCAGCCCGTATCTCCGCCAGCGAAAATGAGTTTGCAATCGGTGAATTTGCAGTTGATGAAAAACCGATTGTCCATGAACACTGTGGTTGCTTTAACGGTTTGATTCTCGACGGATTGCATAGCTCTGTATCCTCAACATATCATTAGACAACGGCGATTATTTTGCCTTTTCAGGTGTGTGCGGAACTTCCTTCAGACTGGCTTCCACCCCCAGCCGTTTCCGGAGCGCGTCGCACCAGTCTTTGTCATTCAAGCCTTCGGTGCACATCTCAAGGCGCCTTTGGTCGTCATAGGAGCAGTGGGGATGAGGGCAGGCTTTAGCAACCCATTCTTTCACGCATTCAGTGGATTTTTTCCAGTCCTTCGTTTCTGACTCTACGCCGGCTTCGGCTCCTCCGCTGACAATGCCGATTGACGGGTAAAAGTCCCACTGCGTAGCGGGAATGTTCTGGTGGTGAAATACCGGACATGGATCGCTCGGCTTTGGGCTTGGGCTTGGGCTTTGAGCCACAGATGCCGAGCAGAACAGTAGTAGTGCGGCGAGAACGACTGCGATGACAGATACGAGCATGGAGGTTGGCTCCCAATGAATTCTAATTCGCTGGCCTCGCGGAATGAGATTGATCGCCAATCACCTTGTTGGCCAATGTGGTCAGTTTCTCCGCAAGATCTAGGCTCAGTTGAGGCGTCAAGACAAATTGGATTTGATTGTTGTCCCCTCTTCCAAGTGCCTCTGGCGTCTCTGCGTACTGAATTCCTAGAAGAACGGCGATTCCGGCTACTGTCCCCGTCGTCCATCCCGTAACGGGTTTAACGGCGACATTGCCACTACTGTCGAGTTCGAGAATAGGTTGTTCTGACATTTGGCTGTCCTGTTATCATTAGACCGATGGCTACGTGATTTCAAGGGATAATTACCACTGCTAATTGCTGCCTTCCAACAGAAAGGACGGCCGTTTGGCCGCCCTCTTGTAGAGTCTCAGCTCGGGATCTTAGAGAACCTGTACGTTCTCAGCCTGCCAACCCTTGGGCCCTTTGACTACGTTGAACGAGACAGCCTGGCCTTCCTGCAAGCTGCGGAAGCCTTCCGTCTGAATCGCGGAATAGTGAACGAATACGTCTTCCCCATTCTGACGGCTGATAAAGCCGTAGCCCTTCGCGTCATTGAACCACTTAACCGTTCCTTGTTCCATAGTGATACAAGTTCCTTCGATGTTGATATAGCGCAATTCGATCGGGATGTGAAGCGGCAGGGAGTGCGGTGAAGCAGGAACTGCTGCGTACAAACGTCGATCAATCGAGCCCCTTCATCATATCAGCCTATGCCGCAAAGCCCAAGCAATTCCTGCTCGCGGGCGCCGATTCAGCCCTCGAGAAAAATGACAAACACCATTATTCTCAATATGTTACCTTGTTGGAAACTGGTGTCAGGCGCCCATTTGAAGGTTGGTGATACTGGGATGGTAGCTGAATGATCGTAGGAACCGGCATCGACATTGCGGAGGTGGATCGGATCAAGGCCTCAATCGAGCGCTTTGGCCGTCGCTTTCTGGAGCGGGTATTTACCCCCGACGAAATTCATTACTGCGAGTCCAAAGCCAATAAGGCAGAGCGCTACGCCGGACGATTTGCCGCCAAGGAAGCTGCCATGAAGGCCATCGGAACCGGCTGGAGTCGAGGCGTAACCTGGCACGATGTGGAAGTCAGGCGCTTCCCAGGTGGTCGGCCCACGGTGGCCTTTCACGGCAGGGCGGCGGAGTTCTTCCAGAAACTCGGGGCAGTCCGCGCCCATCTTTCGATCACGCATACTGAGCGGCAGGCCATGGCCCAAGTCATTCTCGAATCTGACGAAGCGTTGAAAGCCTGACGGCTCTGGATAAGTTATCCGTCGGCACTTCACGGACTCACGCTAACGGCCCACTGCTAAATCCCGACGCCATCAGCTACAATCAGCCTTTCCTATTGCCATGTTGCGCTTTTCGACAGCCGGTGAGTCGCATGGAGAAGCTCTGGTGGCGCTGCTCTCGGGCATGCCCGCCGGGGTGGCGATCGATCTGGAATTCGTGAACCGCGAACTGTGGAGGCGACAGCAGGGGTATGGTCGCGGCGGACGCATGCGCATCGAGCGCGACCAGGCACACATCCTTAGCGGAGTGCGTCACGGCAAGACGATTGGCTCGCCGATTGCCATGCTGCTGGCGAATAAAGACTGGCAGAACTGGACGGAGGCGCTGCCGGTGGAGGAGGGCGATCCCGCCAAGCACAAGCGTGTGGCTTCGCCTCGGCCGGGGCACGCCGATCTTGCCGGGGCGGTGAAGTACAACTTCTCCGAAGCGCGCTATGTGCTGGAACGGGCCTCTGCCCGCGAGTCGGCGGCGCGAGTCGCTGCTGGAGCTATCGCTAAACTCCTGCTGCGCGAGCTTGGCATCGAGGTACTGAGTCACGTCATCGCCGTCGGGGGTGCCCGGCTGGAAGCGCCCGTCGATTGGGAAGCGATCCGCGCTCTGGCAGCGAAAGAAGAGATACTGCTCAGTTGTGCGGACCCTGTAATCGAAACACTCATGAAAGAGCAGGTGGACGTTGTGCTGCGCACGGGAGATTCTGTCGGCGGGATCTTTGAAGTGGTGGCTCACAACGTGCCGCCGGGACTTGGCACCTATGCGAATTGGGACGAGCGTCTGGATGCGCAACTCGCCGCCGCTCTGATGTCGCTGCAGGCCGTAAAGGCGGTGGAGATTGGCGATGCGGTGCGCGGCGCGGCTTCCCTGGGTTCGACGGTGCATGATGAAATAGGTTACGAGCGCGAGCAGAAGGGCCCGTTCACCGGCTTCACGCGGCGATCGAATCATGCAGGAGGCTTGGAAGGTGGGGTTTCCAACGGCGAAGAGATTCGCCTGCGCGGTTACCTGAAGCCGATTTCGACATTGCGGCGTCCCTTGGGCTCGGTGGACTTCGCCACTCGCGAGCCGGTGAAGGCCGCCTATGAACGGTCGGATGTGTGCGTCGTTCCGGCCGCCGGAGTCGCGGGGGAAGCGATGGTTGCGCTGACCCTGGCCCGGTGCGCACTGGAAAAGTTCGGCGGCGATTCGCTGCTGGAAGTGCAACGGAATTTCCAAGGCTACTGCCAACAGTTGCGAAACTTTTAAATGCTCTATCCAATCGTGAAATTCGGGGACCCGGTATTGGAGAAACCGGCAGCCCCCGTCACCGTATTCGACGATGCGTTGCGCAAGCTTGTCGAAGATATGTTTGAGAGCATGTACGCTGCCCACGGCGTCGGTCTGGCGGCGCCGCAGATCGGCATCAGCAAGTGCGTTGCGGTGATTGATGTCAGCTTCAAGGAAGATCCCAACGCCAAGATCGTGTTGGTCAATCCCGAGATCATCCACACCGAAGGGCGTCTCACTTCCAACGAGGGCTGCCTGAGTCTGCCCGAATTCCGCGAGAAGGTGACGCGGCCACGCTCGGTTACCGCGCGCGCGCAAAACGTGGAAGGTAAAACCATCGAGGTAAGCGGAGAAGAATTGCTGGCGCGCGCGCTGGTGCACGAAACCGACCATCTCAACGGTAAGCTCTATATCAGCCACATCAGCGCTCTGAAGCGAGACATGATGAAGCGCAAGATCCGCAAGCTGGTCAAGCAGGGCGAATGGTAGCGCGCTCATGATGGACCTGGTCTTTTGCGGAACGCCGCAATTCGCGGTGCCCACACTGGAGAAGCTGGTGGCCGCCGGCTTCCGCGTGAAGCTGGTCGCAACCCAGCCTGATCGCCCCAGCGGGCGCGGCATGACGCTGGCGGAGTCGCCGGTGAAACGAGCTGCGCTCGCGCTCGGCCTCCCGGTCGTCCAACCGGAGAAGATCAAGCACAACGATGAATTTCGCACACAGTTGGAAAGCATTGCGCCGGAAGCAATCATCGTGGTCGGCTACGGCCGCATCATCCCACAGTGGATGATCGATCTGCCCAAGCTCGGCAACATCAATCTTCATGCGTCACTGCTGCCCAAGTACCGTGGGGCCGCGCCGATCCAGTGGGCGATTGCGGCAGGAGAAAGTATCACCGGCGTGACCACCATGCGCATCGACGCCGGCCTCGACACTGGGGACATTCTGCTACAGACTGAAGAACGAATCTCGCCTGAAGATACTGCGCTCACGCTGGCTCCGCGGCTGGCACAAGCGGGCACCGAGCTCATGATCGCAACCCTCGCCGGCCTGAAGAACGGAACCATAACGCCGCGTCCGCAGGACGATGCCAAGGCCACGCTCGCTCCCATCCTCAAGCGGGAAGACGGGCTCATCGATTTCTCGCGCAGTGCGCCGGATGCCTGGAACCGCTTGCGCGGATTTCAACCATGGCCGGGAGCATTCACCAGCTTTCGCAGCAAAATGCTGCACGTCCACTCGGCAATACCTGTTTCCACGCCTGGTATCGCGCCGGCGGGTCACTTCGCAATCGATAGCGGTCGTTTGCTGATGGGCTTCGCGCAAGGTACGGCCCTTGAGGTTCGGGAACTGCAAGTCGAAGGCAAGAAGCGGATGAGCGCCCACGATTTCATCAATGGCTATCGGCCGCGGAGCGATGAACTTCTAGGCAGTTAGGGCGGGGCAATTAGCATCAAGCTTGGCTTGCAGCGCGAAGTCGAAGGAATCCCGTTTTCCCGGAACTACCTTCTTGTTCTGGCGCGGTTTGGTTTAGCCGGGGATAGCGGCGAAGGCGCGGTGGGGATTCTGCCGAGGCGAATCGCCTGCTTAAACTCGTCGAAGTCTTTGGTGCTCTGGTCGGCATAGGCGACGCCGAAAGCAACCATGGCCTTATCGAACTTGTCGCTGTTGCCGAGGTATCCGGAGATGGCGCAGGAATCGCCCGAGCGAGCGTGTCCCTTGGAAAGCATTTCGCCACAAACGCGTCCGTACTGCACCAGTCCGTTGCCTTCGAGATCTTCGTTCTCGATGACGCCCTTGTAATCGCGCAACTGGCGAACCAGATAGTCGCGGCCGGCAATGGCCGTCCATCCCAGGAAAATGTCGGATTGCACCTGCATGGCCCGCTGTCCCTGGGCCGTCCGCTGCCCTTGGTTCATGAGAACGCGGCCCTGCGGAACGTAAGGCGCATACGCAGAGACGTCTTCTTCCTTGATCTGGATGAAGAGCGGATCGTTGAGGGTACGGCCGAACAGGAGGACAACATAGTCGCGCACGCCGACGCTGCCGGTTCCCACCACGCGGAAAGCTACATCTTCAACGTGATACTCCGCGAACCAGTGTTGTCGTTCGGGCAAGAGCGTCTCGATATAGCGGCGCAATCCGGCGATGACCTCCGCCGCGGTCCGGCGCGGCAGGTGAAATTGCAAGGGCTTGTGCTCGCGGAAGCGATACTTACCATCGTGACGCACAGTCAACTGATCGAGATTGTGCCTGGGCGTTGACCGTTCAGCCTTACGCAACACGGCGAGCACCGGCGAGATATTCAAGTGGCGGAACACCTGATAGCGGGCCAGTTCGAGCACCGTCATCTCGCAGAAGGTGCGCATCGACTCGCGATAGCTGAGCGCGAAATCGAGCACAGCCTCCTTGCACTGCTTCTCGGTATTGTTGGCTTCGCGGCCAGCCAGCATCAGGCTCGCCGCCATGCGCTTCACGTCCCATTCCCAAGGTCCGCAGATCGTTTCGTCGAAGTCGTTGATGTCGAAGATGAGCCGTCCGTCCGGGCCGGCATAAGCTCCCAGGTTGCGAACGTGCGCGTCGCCACAAATTTGCGAGTGAATGCCGGTGTTCGGCAGCTTAGCAAGGTCCGCAGCCATTACCGGCACGGCCCCGCGATAGAACCCGAAAGGCGAAGCCGCCATGCGTGCAAACTTAATCGGCAACAGCTTGGGGACACGGCCGCGCTGTGCTTTGCGCAATAAATCCACAACGCCAAAGTCGCGGCGCTTGGCAGTCCAGTCACCCTGGCTGACGCGGCTGACTTTGTCGCGGCGAGACTGGCCGAACTTGCGCCGTTCCTCGTGGGTGGATAATTGGTCTGGCTTCGCGGACATGGAACTGATGCATCATACCGCGAATGCGGCATAGGCACCGGATCTGCGGCGTAACGAGCTGCGCCACCACATTGGCAGCCACGATTTTTCGACGCAGCCGAGAGCGCCTTCACTGCATCTGTGCAACCTGCACGTCAATAGGAAAGAGGCTCGCAATGAAAATCGCATTTCTTGGATTAGGCAACATGGGAAGCCACATGGCTGGTCATCTGCATCACGCCGGGCATGACGTCACGGTGTGGAATCGAACTCTATCGAAAGCGGACGGACTACGCGCCCAAGGGGCCAAGGTAGGCAAATCGACCGGCGAGACCGTGAAAGACGCGGAGGCCGTCATCACCATGCTGGCCGATGATCACGCGGTTGAATCGGCAGTATTGCATTCGGGAGGAGTGCTGGACCATCTGCCGCGCGGCGCGGTGCACATCTCGATGAGCACCATTAGCGTCGCATTGTCTCAAAAGCTGGCTGAAGACCACAACAAGCGCGGGCAGCAATACATTGCAGCCCCCGTGTTTGGGCGTCCCGAAGCCGCGGAGGCGGGAAAGCTGTTTGTGGTCGCGGCGGGCGACAAATCGGCGGTTGAACGCTGCAAGCCTCTACTGGAGGTGTTGGGGCAACGTGTGTTCGTCATCGGCGATAAGCCGGAAATGGCGAACGTGGTAAAGCTGAGCGGCAACTTCCTCATTGCCTCAGTGATCGAGTCGTTGGGAGAAGCGATTGCCCTCACCCGCAAGTACGGCATCGATCCGCACGCCTACGTGGAGTTTCTGACCAATTCCCTGTTCGCCGCCCCGGTATATAAGACCTATGGCGGCATCATCGCCGAAGAAAAATATCAGCCGGCAGGCTTCAAATTGCGACTGGGGCTGAAAGATGTCCGGCTTGCCCTGGCCGCGGCTGAAGCTGTCGATGCACCTCTGCCCTTCGCCAGTGTAGTGCGCGATCACATGCTGACCGCCATTGGCCATGGCATGGAGGACATGGACTGGAGTTCGACGGCAAAACTGGCGGCGGAAAATGCCGGACTGAAGTGACTGCCGGGACGGAGTGGGTGAGCTGATTGCTTTAATGTTGTACTATCGTTAGCAGAGGCAATCGTGACCCGAATCCAGTCTCATCGAACGCAGCAGCGTCTGGCACTGAGCACCTATGTCAAGTTAATGCGCGCCGCCAACTCAGCCCGCAGTTACGCTTCCCAAAGTCTCAATGACTCCAATTTGACCTTGACACAATTCGCTGTCCTGGAAGCGCTTTATCATTTGGGACCGATGTCACTGTCGGACGTCGCCCGGAAGGTTTTGACTACCGGCGGGAATTTGACGATGGTGGTGGGCAATCTGGAGAAGCGAGGTCTGGCGCGCCGGCAATGTTGCCCGGAGGACAGGCGCGTTTTGATTGTGGCGCTAACCCCCAAGGGCAAGACCCTGCTGCGCGACATCTTCCCCATGCATGCCGCCGCCATTGTGGAATTCCTCAATGTGCTGAGCCCAGAAGAGCAGGAGCGGCTGGGCGATCTCTGCCGGAAGCTGGGGAAACAATCGAGCTTCTCCGCTTGAGGTGGTTTGCCAGCCCTGAATCTTTCTTCAACATTAAAGCATCTTATTGGTATCTGGTTCGGGAGGAACATCATGATCACCATCAGGCCATCCGAAGAGCGCGGGCATAACAACCACGGCTGGTTGGATACGCATTTCACCTTTTCATTTGCCGATTACTTCGATCCCAAGCACATGGGCTTTCGCGACTTGCGGGTCATTAACGAGGACTGGATCAGCGCCGGCAAAGGCTTCGGGATGCATCCCCACCGCGACATGGAGATCATCACCTACATAATCGAGGGTGAGCTGAACCATCACGACAGCACCGGACGCGGTGCTGCTATCAGGCAGAATGACGTGCAGCGCATGTCGGCCGGCACGGGCGTCATGCACAGCGAGGTCAATCAGTCCAAGAAGCCAGTCCACCTGCTGCAGATATGGATCTTGCCTGAGGCGGAAGGTCTGAAGCCCAGCTACGAAGACCGCACCTTCCCGGTCGAGGAGAAGCGGAACAAGCTGCGGCTGATCGCGTCGCACGACGGGCGCGAGGGCTCGACCACCATCAACCAGGACACCAACGTGTACGCTTCCCTGCTCGAAGATGGCAAGAAAGTTGAGCGCGCATTACAGCCTGGCCGTCACGCCTGGGTACAGTTGGTCTGGGGAGAGCTTGACGTAAATGGCGCTAGGCTGACCAAAGGCGATGGCGTGGCGATCAGCGGCGAAACCAGGCTGCAACTGACCAGCGCGGCCAGCAACGGCGAGGCAGAATTCCTGCTGTTCGATCTGGCGTAATTCCGGCGGCGGTGCTATACGGCGAAACTGTCGCATGGCGCCGCTCCCAATTACTATCTTCCTGTGGCGGAGCGAAGACCACAATCCAATCACAACAAATCTGGTGCGCTGGCTTGGCTCAGCGACGCATTCCGCAGTCGCGGCTTACTTGGCGCTGTGCGCTGGTATGCGGCTGGCGCAGTTGAGTTGTTGCGGGACCTCACGCCCGCCCGTCGCAAATCGCGCTATGGCGACATCGATTATGACTTCGAGCACGGCGTGGACACGACCTGGGCAAACGTAAGCTTGCGCACTCGTCTTCGCGAGCTGCTTTCCGGAGGCCAGTATCAACCTTCGGAACCCGCGCTGTTTTACGGGATTCTCAATTCCCTGCCGGTCGCTGTGGATGGCTTTACGTTCGTCGATCTCGGCTCCGGCAAGGGGCGAACTCTGCTGATGGCATCGCAGTATCCCTTCCGGCGAATCATTGGCATGGAATTGCTTGCGGAATTAAATGAGGTCGCGCAGCAGAACATTGCGCGGTATCGCAGCCGGCGGCAGAAGTGTTACGCCATTGAGTCGCACGCCGGCGATGCCCGCTCTTTTGAATTTCCTCGCGAAGCCGTTGTGCTTTACCTGTTCAACCCTTTTCCCGAATATGTGCTGCGCGAGGTGCTGGCCAACCTGCATCGTTCTGTGATGGCTTTTCCGCGCGAGGTTTATGTCATTTATCACAACCTGGTGCACGAAAATGTCTTCGCCGAGCAAGCATGGTTGTGCCCTGTCCAGCGCACGCATCAGTTTGCCATTTTTGAAGCGGCGATTTGCGATCTCTAATCGGCTCCGTAGGCCGCAACCGCGACCGACGATATCGCCGACTTCTTCTCTGGCCAGGGCGGCAGAAGCTTCACCAAAACCCCCAGGATGACGAACGGCAGGACCGTCAGCACGATCGCCGTCAACAATCCTTCGCGGGCCACGAAGCCCATCTTGTAGGTGGTATAGCCGAGAAAGCTCTTGGAGAATAGCTGGCCGCCAATGACGACATTCCAGCGCATGGCGAAAATGCCAATCATGGTCAAGCATCCGGCAGCCACATAAATCCGTTTGCGCTGCTCGGCTGCCAGCTTCACCACCTGGGTCACGCCAATCAGCAAAATCGGAAGCACGGTCCCTAACAGAATTTGAATCACCACTTGCGACAGGAACAAGCGCGTGTGGACCATGAAATCGAGGCTGCGGAACGATTCGTCGGCTTCGTAGATGCGGTGGATCAGGTCCAGCATCTCCAGGCTGAAGTCGATGATGAAGGTGTAGAACAGATATTTCGCCACCGTGTCCACGCAGTCCATATCAATCGGCTCCCGGCGGAGCCGGCACATGAGCATATAAAGCAACATCACGATAGCAATGCCCGATACCATGGCGGAGAAAAGGAACACCACCGGCATCAGCGGCGAGGACCACCACGGGTTCGCCTTCACCGAGCCAAAAATGAAGCCGACATAGCCATGCAGCAGGAATGCGGAGGGAATACCGATCACAGTGACCAGCCAACCCACTCGCTCGTCGATATGCAGCGAACGCTCGCTGATGTTGGTGGAACCCAGCGTCAGCACCCGGTACACCAATCGCTTCCAACCGGTTGTGCATTGCGACATCACCACGATGTCGCGCCGATAGTCGAGCCAGATTTCCACCACCAGCACAGCCAGCAGATACCACAGGTACACGAAGCCAAACATCGCCATCGCGGAAGATCGGTGGGGCGTTAGGTACATCTCGAACGAACGCTCCGGATGTCCTAAATGCAGCTGCAAGGGCAGAGGAGCGACGATCAGGAAGGCAAGCGCCGTCAGCAGGGCCAGCCGATAGGTGGGCTTGACCGCCTTGACCATGAACACGCGTTCCAGCGACGCCAGAATGAACGCGCCAGCCACCAGTCCCGTGAGGAACGGATACAGCACGATCAGTACGCTCCATTGGAGCTCCACTTCGTTCGGGTACATGAAGCCTTCAACCGGGATCTGCAACAGGAGCTCCTTATCGCACCGAGCCATCCAAGCCGTTGTAAAACAGCTTCGAGCGGGTGGCTAGGTAAGGTTTTAGAACTTGCACGGCGTGAGTTTTCAAAAACTCATGAATTGGATCGTTGGGATTTTTCAAGTCAGCAAGCTGGCGAGCGCCCGTCGGGCAGTTTTCGCAGCAGGCGGTCGTGAGCCCTTTGGTGATGCGGTGATAGCAGAGCGTGCATTTCTGGGCGGTTTTCTTCTTCGGATCGACGAAACGGCAGCCGTACGGACACGCTTGCACGCAATAGCGGCAGCCCAGGCAGTATTTTTGGTCCACCAGCACCACGCCATCAGGACTGACAAAGGTTGCGCCCACGGGACACACCTGAGTGCAAGGCGAGTCGGCACAGTGATTGCACATTTTGGGAACGAAGAAGTTCTTCCCGTCGCTTACCGTCGCCGGCGGAAACCCGTTCTTGCCGCCATCCGGCGAATCCACCTTGGGATTTTCAATGTCATAGTCGGAGACGTGATAGCGCTCGACCCAGGTACGAAAATAGCCGTCAGGAACCTGGTTCTCCATCTGGCAAGCCCGGACGCAACTGCCGCAGCCGATGCACTTGGTGATGTCCACCAACATTCCCCACCAGTGCTCCGTCATGTTGTAGTTGGGTGAAGTCTCGGGCGTTCCCGCCAAGATGCTCTTCCACGCGACCGCGGCAGCAGGTAACAGAATAAGCAGTTGACGGCGAGTGATACTCATTGGCTGCCTCCCGTAACCGCAACGATGGCCGGGCTGTGCGGCTGGTGACAGGTTTCGCAAGGCGCCCCGCCTGAGTGCTCGGCAGAGACGACCTGGGGAAAGTTCTTCGGCTTCGCTAGGTTTGCCTCGTGACAACGAACGCACAGCACGGCGGTGTCCAACTTCGTCGGCTGCACCGAGGCCGGATCATCGGCGTGGGTCGCCAGCGGCCCATGACACGCCTCGCAGGCAACTCCCTTATGCACGCCCTTGCTTTTCACTTCGAGGACGTCTGTATGGCAGCTTTCACATACTTGATGGCCGGCATAGGAAATCGGCAGCGCTGCGGTGTCCTTGATTGCATTGCCCCGATAATGTCCGTACTGCCCAAAACTGCGCGGGACAAGGACCCCCCGGAACGCCAGGAACAAAACGCCGCCCACCAGGAAGACCGATGCCAAACGGAAGAGATGGCCTGCATCTTTAAACGCTTTCATAGCCGGATTCGCAACCACCTATTCCGGCAATCGTGGCTGATTGTATTGCTAACTCGATGCATTTCTGCCTTCTTCATAAGTGTCCCTGGGCTGGGCGGTTTCGTGAGCTGCTTAGTAGATATATGAGATGAGAAGGGTCCCAGGCCGCCGTGTTCCAGGTCACACAGGGACGTGAGGTTGCTCACTCCTGGTGCGCGTGGTGATGAGAAGGGTCACGCGCGCAGACTTGTCCCCCTTGCGGTAAGACAACCTCAGATGCGCGCTGGAACTGCTCTACAAGCCCGGTCCCGTCGGATAGGCGGGCAAATCCGGTGGCCGCGGCGGCAACTTCATCGGGTGCGCATTCATCTCCTGCATCACCACATCAATCGCCTTCTCCAACTGGGGATCATGGCCGGCCATTACCAGGTCGGGCCGATTGTCAATCACAATGTCGGGTTCCACGCCGCGGTTCTCGATCAGCCATTTGCTATCGAGTCCATACAGCGAAAACTCCGGACGGGTGATGTATCCTCCGTCAATCAGGTCAATCTCCCCGCGAATTCCGCGCACACCGCCCCAGGTTCGCTCGCCGATAAGCGGACCCAGCTTGTAAGCCTTGAAATAGTAGCTGAAGAAATCGCCGTCCGACGCCGCATAGTGGTTGGTGATGCAAGCCATGTGCCCATAAAAGACGTTCGGCGGAATGGTGTCGCCTTGCCAGTTGCGGGCTGAATCCATGCCGGAGAGCACGCGCCGCAGCCGCTCGAAGATAATCTGATCGACGAAGCCGCCACCGTTGTAACGCACGTCGAAGATCATTCCCTCTTTGCGAATCTGCGGGAAATATTGCTTGACGAAGGCGTTCAGCCCGGCCGCACTCATGTCGGGCAGGTAGACATATCCAATGCGGCCACCGCTGGCTTGTTCCACCTTGCGCCGGTTGGTTTCAATCCAGTTCAGTTCGTGCAGACCGATCTCGTTGGGAATCGGCCTCACTACCACATTGTGGGAGCCCTCCGCCGTGGGTTTGCTGTTGACGGTGAGCGTCACCGC
This sequence comes from Candidatus Korobacteraceae bacterium, assembly GCA_049520555.1. GTDB lineage: Bacteria > Acidobacteriota > Terriglobia > Terriglobales > Acidobacteriaceae > Bog-257. Next base: position 117,504 of record JBEKPR010000002.1, on the reverse strand, counting down.
CTGATTGACGGTGTTGATGAACAACTCGTCAGGGTTCTGAGGGATCCGCAGTTGACGGCCATTGACGGCCAGCAGGTAGTCGCCTTCTTTGACCAACACCCCAGGCTCGGTCAGTGGCGAACGCAGATTGCCGTTCCAGTTCTCGCCCGGATAGATCTTGGCGATCCGGTACCTTCCACTACTGGTGTCGGGCGCAAAGTCGGCGCCCAGCAATCCCACATTGACGCCGTCGATCTCGGGATAGTCTCCCCCACCCACGTAGGTATGGGAGTTGGAAAGCTCTCCAATCATTTCACCGAGGACGTAGGTCAGGCTCAGACGATCAGCCACATAACGCAGGAGCTGCGCATATTTATCGCGCTGCTGCTCCCAGTTGACGCCATTCATGGAGGCCTCGAAGAAATAGTCGCGTTGCTGGCGCCACACTTCGTTAAAGATCTGCTTCCATTCGGCGGGTGGATCCACCTCCATGCTCAGGTTATCGAGTTTAAGGGCCCCATCGCCAACCTTCGCCAGCGAGCTCTTGTCGGCGCCTCCGTGACCGTCCCCTTCACCGGAAGGTACCTTGGCATCGATGATGCCATACATGTGCGGGCCGCCGCCCCCTCCTTCTTCCGACTCTGCCTCTTGCGGCCCCGACTTGGGAGCAGCATAGAGAATCTTCTTCCCGTCAAAGGACAACACGTACTGGTCGGCGCCCTCCACTAGCACATGATCTTTGCGCTCCTTCAGGTCGAAGGCGTGCAGGGCAGGTTGTTCTCCCGGCAACGGACCCGAAAGCCCTTGGATGGGAGACACGACATAGAAAACGAGGCCCTTGGCCGCCGCAAGGTTCTGCACATTGCCCGGCGGAATCGGCAGCGCCACAATGCGATTCTGAATGCCCTCCAGGTCCACACGGAAGTTCTTCAGCGGAGGGCGTGTTCCAGGCTTCTGCTCGGCCGCGGCAGTTTCGGCTTTTGTCTTCGCTTCACTGGTTTCAGTCTGAGCTTGCGGAGCCGCCGGAGTCTTGGTCTTCGGCTTGGGGGTTTGCGGCGGTTGTCCCGTTGGCTTCTGGTTGCCGGGGGTCGGCGTCAGCAGAACATCAGGCGCCTGCGCGCTGGTAACCTCGTCGCTCAACACCAGAAGTGGTGAAGGCTCATCCGCGCGCAAGGTTACGATATACACCCGTCCCGCTTTGGGGTTGGCAAACTCCATATCAAAGACGCCCAGCACTTCGTTGAAGTCGCGGTTGGACAAGAAGTAGAGATATTTGCCTTCGGGATCGAAGTAAGGCGCCGAGCTGTCGCTGGCGCTGGTCGTAACCGGCGAACTCTGCCGGTCATCCGCGCTGTAGAGATAGACCACATGATTGCGGTTGTCCGATGTCTTGGCGTACGTGACCCAATGGCTGTCGGGAGACCATGCGTAATCGTTGATGTCGTCGTAAAGCCCCTTGTCAATGAGGACCGGCTTTTTCTCCTGAACGTCAACATAGAAGAGGCGCGCCTCTTTGTCGGCAAACACCAGCTTCTGGCTGTCGGGCGCCCAGACCGGCGGCAGGCGAAACATCTTGCCGTCCGAGGTGATCCTGACCTCCTGACCAAGACCGTCCTGTGGCGTCATGTACAGCTCGTCTTCGCCAGTCCGGTCCGAGATGTATGCCACCCAACGTCCATCCGGCGACCAGGCCGCGTACTTCTCGCGAATTCCCGGCGTCCGCGTCAGGTTGCGGATGCTGCCTTCCTTGGCCGGAACCGTGAAGACGTCGCCCCGCGCGGTGAACACCGCTCGCTTGCCGTCAGGTGAGATGTCGAAAGCGGTGATCAGCTTGCTGACATTCGTCCAATGGGGCCGGGCTTGTTCGCGGTCTCCCGGCAGATAAATTGTCAGCTTGCGGGCCTGTTGGGTGTTGAGGTCGAAGAGGTACAGAAACCCGCCGTTCTCGAACACGATCTCGTCGGCCCCAAGGCTGGGCCAGTTCACGTCGAACTCCGTGAAGTGCGTCAATTGCTTGATCTCGCGCGTGTTCAGGTTATAGCTGTACAGGTTCAGGCGATGTTCGGGCCCACGATCGGAATCGAAGTAGATGGTGTCGCCGCGCCACATGGGAAACGTGTCAGTCCAATCCTCGTGCGGCACAACGTCGATAGCGTGGCTCTTGAGGTCGTAAATTGTGATGTCCTGGGCCATGCCTCCCTGGTAACGCTTCCAGGTGCGGAAGTTCCGGAAGATGCGGTTGTAGGCGATGCGGTTACCGTCAGGCGCGTACGAGGTCAGTCCGCCTTTGTCGAGCGGCAACGGCTCGGGAAGTCCGCCCTCGACGCTGACGCTATAGAGCCGGCCGAACCAGTCGTTGAAGGTGTCGCGACGGGTGAGAAAGACGATGTGCTTGCCGTCCGGCGTCCACGTAATGACCTGGTTATGAAAGCCCATGCGTTCATTGAGGTGGCCGCCTCCGGGATTAAAGGTCAATTGTTTGGGTTCACCGCCTTCCGAGGGCATGACATAGACGTTATAGTTGCCGTCGTACTGTGCGGTAAAAGCGATCCACTTGCCATCGGGCGAGAACTTGGCAAAAAGTTCCTGCCCGGGATGGCTGGTCACACGGCGCGCAACTCCGCCGTCTTTGGCAACCAGCCATATATCGCCTCCATAGCTGAAGGCGATTTTGTCTTTGTAGACATCCGGAAAACGCATTAGCCGGCCTTCAGGAATTGCTTGCGCGGCACTAAGTGTGGTCAATGTGAGTAGAAGAGCTATGATTGCGTTTCTCATCCAGGACATCAGCTTTCCTCCAATGAGTGGAACCGCAAATTCTATAGAAATGCGCACGCCAACACCAATCCGGGGGAAAAGAGGTTCGCGAGATCTGCATCGCCGCCCAGGAACGATCTACCGAGTCTGCTACGATTTGAACGCGCCACAAGATCGAAGTGGAACCGGCAATACCAAAGACGTGAAGTGCATAAGTGGCGATTCTGGGTGACCGGAAGGCCAAGCAGGCCGACGAGCTTGTAAACCATGGGAACGCTGAAGCAGGATTTCCGTTACGGACTTCGCATGTTGCGCAAGAGCCGCGGCTTCACCGCGGTCGCGGTGATCACATTGGCCCTGGCGATTGGCGCTAATACGGCCATCTTTTCGGCCCTGTATCCGGCGCTGTTGCGCCCTTTGCCCTACCGACAACCCGACCGGTTGGTGACCCTCGGCGAGAACCGCCGCCAGTTGCCCTGCTGCAGCTATGTTTCCTCATACCCCGATTACCTGGACTGGAAGCGCACCGCGAAAAGCTTCGAGTCGCTCGCGGGGTTTTTCGACGATAGCTTTATTTTGACCGGCAATGGTGATCCCAAAACCATTTTCAGCGCCATGGTGACGCCCAACTTTTTCTCGACGCTGGGCGTGAAACCTCTGCTGGGCCGCGATTTTGTCGCGGGAGAAGACCTTCCGGAAGGTCAAGGCCCAGCGGTTGCGATCCTACGTTACGATTTCTGGCGAAGCGATTTTGCTGCTGATCCACACGTCATCGGACGCACCATTCGCCTGGACAACAAGCCGGTCACGGTGGTCGGCGTTCTGCCGCGGAATTTCGAATTTGCGCCGGAGGGCTCGGCGCTCCTCTGGGTCCCGCTGCACCCCAACCCGTACACTGCCACGGCTCGAAACCTACGCTGGCTCAACGTCATCGGACGTCTTGCGCCGGGGGTCAGCCTGGAGCAGGCGCGCGCCGAGATGCAAGGCATCGACGCCCAACTGGCGCAGGAATATTCCCGGCAAAACGCTTCCGTCTTCGTTACCCTGGGAAGCTTGCAGGACGAGATCGTCGGCAACGTTCGACCCTTGCTGTTGATCTTGTTTGGAGCGGTGAGCTTTGTGTTGCTGATCGCCTGCGCCAACGTTGCCAACCTGTTAATGACTCGCGCGATTGATCGCCGCAGGGAATTTGCGGTGCGGGCGGCGCTGGGCGCCAGCCGCTTCCATTTGCTGGCCCAACTGCTTACCGAAAGCCTGCTGCTTTCGGCGCTGGGGGCAATCCTCGGCGTGCTGGGAGCGATTGTGGGCGTGCGTTTGCTGCTGGGAGCGATCCCAGATGTGCAGCTTCAATCGATGCCATTCCTGGCTGACGCCGGTATAAATTTCCCGGTGCTGGGTTTTGTCTGTGGCATAACCGTCCTTACGGCCATTCTGTTCGGCGTGGGTCCGGGTCTTGCCGTTTCGCAAACTCCGCTGAGCGAAGTATTAAAGGACGAATCGCGAGGTGGAACCAGCGGCGCTCATGCGCGCCTTCGCAGGGTTGTAGTGATTGGCGAAATCGCCATTTCCATGGCACTGCTGATCGGTGGCGGCTTGATGCTGCAAAGTCTCCACAAATTGTTAAGGCAAGACCCGGGGTTCGATCCACAACATCTATTGACGTTCGGGGTTAATCTGCCAGGTTTGTCTTACCCGGGGACAAAGGCGTGGCCGTTTGCCAATCCCAGCGGTCTTCGCTTCGAGCATGAGTTTGTCGAGCGGCTGCGCAACCTGCCGGGGGTGCAAAGCGTCTCGGCGGTAAGCGGACTGCCTGCCACCGAGAACCGCAGCAGCAACCGTTTCGTAGTGCAAGGCCGGACCATCACGGAAGGTCAGGAGGAGGCTTGCACCAGCAGACGAGTGGGAACCGACTACTTCGCGGTAATGAAGGTCCCGCTCATAGCCGGCCGGGTTTTCACCGCATCGGACACGCCGGACGCTCCCCCGGTCGCCATCGTCAACCAGGCTTGGGCAAAGCGTTACGCCGGCGGGCAGGACCCGATCGGGCAGCACGTGCGGTTTACCTTTTCGCCCAATGAACCGTTCCGTCAGATTGTCGGGGTCATTGGTGACGTGGCTGAAGATAGCCTCGCGGCCCCGCCATCGCCCGCCATTTACATCCCGCTGGACCAGGATTCCGGATACACAATCTTTCTCGGTTATGTCATTCGAAGCAATCAGGGGCCCGCGGCCTTGATCAGTTCAGCACGGGCCATACTGCGCGGAATGGACCCGCAGCTCGCCATCGTGAAGCCGCAGTCGATGGAGCAGATCGTCAATCAGTCCCCCGCCGTGTTCCTGCGACGCTATCCGTTTTATCTGATCGGAAGTTTCGCCACACTGGCCCTGGTTCTCGCCATGATTGGCTTGTACGGCTTGATTTCGTACGCGGTCGTGGGACGCACGCGCGAGATCGGTATTCGCCTGGCGCTGGGTGCGCAACGTAAAGACATTCTGCGGCTCATTCTTCGTCAAGGAGTGCTTACTACTCTTATTGGAGTTGGCGTCGGCCTGGTCGCGGGATTGGCATCGACGCGAGTAATGGCGAGCCTGCTCTACGGCATAAACTTGGGTGATTGGATCGTCTTCGCTGCCATCGCCGCCTTTTTGGCGGCAATCGCCATTATCGCGACGTATATTCCGGCTCGCAGAGCAACCCAGGTGGATCCCATGGTTACCCTGCGCAATGAGTAGTCGCGTGGGCTGTCGCGTCGGGCTAATGTATCCGGCTTGTGCGGGCAGGGCCGGCCTTTCAGAGACGGTGTCGCCGCCGTGCCCAGGCTGGTTCAAAGTCTCCTGGCGCGACAACCTCTCTCCCCGTCGGCTACACTGAATCCTTACCTGAATGGTTGATCTATCCATTGCGAGTGGCAATCTCGAATTGCACGTCCGCGGAGCTGACCAGCTCTGGGCGCTGAAAAGTTCTCTCGAAATCCCGCTGCGACACGTCGCCGGGATTCGGGCCGACCCGTCCGTTGCTCGGGGTTGGTGGCACGGTATTAGACTGCCGGGAACCAACATCCCCGGGGTGCTGACCGCCGGGACGTTCTATCAGCACGGCAAACGGGTCTTTTGGGATGTGCACAATCCCGAGAATACGGTCGTCATTGAGTTGCGCGACGAACGCTACGATGAGCTGATCGTCGAGGTCGCCGACCCTCAATTGACTGTCGAACAGGTCAGGGCGGCGTTGCCGAACAGCAACGAAGCTAAATCATAAAATACAAAGATTACCTATGGCATGGTTCAAGCGGGAACACGGCGAACTCGACACATCGGGGGAGAAGCGGGTAAAGACCGAAGGCCTCTGGGTCAAGTGCGACCAGTGCCGCCAGATCATCTGGAAGAAAGACCTCGACCAGAATCTCCATGTCTGCCCGAAATGCGAGCGCCACTTCCGCATTGATGCGCGCACCCGCCTCTCGTACCTGCTGGACGACGGCAAGTACGAGACGACAGACGGCAACATCGTCTCCACCGATCCGCTGAAGTTTACCGACCTCAAGCCCTACGCCGATCGCCTGCAACGCTCGCAACGCGATACCGGGCTCAATGACGCTGTCATCAACGCCCGCGGCACGCTCCACGGCAAGCCAGTCATTGTAAGCGCGATGGAATATGCCTTCATTGGCGGCTCGATGGGCGCGGTCGTAGGCGAGATGATCACTCGCGCCATCGAGAAAGCCACCGCGGAGAAGGTGCCGCTGATCATAGTGTCCGCCTCCGGTGGCGCGCGCATGATGGAGGGCGTTGTGAGTCTGATGCAGTTGGCCAAAATCTCCGCCGCGCTGTCCCGCATGGACGATGCCAAAGTGCCTTACATTTCCGTGATGACCGACCCCACCACCGGCGGCGTGACCGCTTCCTTTGCCATGCTGGGCGACCTGAACATCGCCGAACCCGGCGCCCTGATTGGTTTTGCCGGGCCGCGCGTGATTGAACAGACCATCCGCCAGAAGCTGCCCGAGGGCTTCCAGCGCAGCGAATTCCTGCTGCAACACGGCATGCTCGACGCCGTGATGCACCGTCGCGATATGAAGACCTACATCGCGCGCGCGCTGGAGTTTATGCAGGTGCCCGCGCCATTGGCATAAGGATCGCTACGTCAAGCGACGACGAAACGTCGGAAAAGTGCCTTGTGAGCAGAATCGGCAAGTGTTTATTGTGCCTGAATGATACCGCAGAATTATGCCGCGGCCATTTCTTCCCGGCGGCGGCTTACAGAATTATTCGTGACGAGGCAATCCGCTCGGGATGGTCCAAGAACCCGAATCCAGTCCGGATGACCGATCTCTCTGCTGTCCAAACGTCAAGTCAATACGTAACATATCTGCTGTGCCATTGTTGCGAACAGCGCTTTTCCGCAAAAGGGGAGGAGTGGGTTTTGCAGCATTGCTGGCGCGGGAAGAGTTTTCATCTGTCATCGTTGGTCGCTCGCGCAAAACCGAGCCTTACTTCACCCGTCGCAAGCGTCTATGATGCAGCCGGAATTTCCGGCATCGACATACCCGCACTCACATACTTCGCTGCGAGCATGTACTGGCGCGCAGCGATCCACAATTGGAGCGGAAGAAGCATTGAACCGGCAATCGACCTTGGGCCTTACGGAGAGGAGCTGCGAAGGTATCTGACGGGCATCGCTGAGTTTCCGGAGAACTGCATTCTTCTCGTCGTGCTGCCCACTCACAACAGCGAGTTCGTAAAGCTCATGATGCACCCCTATCCGACCCGCACGCACGGATTTCGTGTCTACACAATGCCTTTCTTAGGGATTTCATTCAGTCTTTATGTAGGACGCCAGACTCCGCACGACTGGCGCGAGGCGGATTTCGTTCGCGGAGCCGGAAACCCAATTATTGTCGCGTCCCATTTCGAGGATTGGTTTAGACACGATCTTGCTCTTCTCTTCGGAGGTGAGAACCGTGCCTTGTCTATGTTGGACAAAATAGAGCGTCAATGATACTCACCAACCTCAAAATATCTGCCCAACGCACTTTTCAGACACTACCGAAACATGAGAAATGAACTGCATTGGCTAAACGGGCCGTGGCCTGGCAAGCTGGCCCTTGCCGCACGTCCGCGCGGTGGTGATTGGCTCAAAGACGAGCTCGAGGGTTGGAGGCGAGCTGGGGTCGATATTGTTGTTTCGCTTCTCACCCCCGACGAAGAGCGCGAATTGCAACTTCAGGACGAGGCCCGCGACGCCAAAGCTCAGAGCATGGCATTTCTATCGCTGCCCATCCAGGATCGTCACGTTCCAGATTCGGAGGCAAGTCTAAATTCGACGGTGCAGCTAATGGACGAAGCCCTGTCTTCCGGCAAGAATGTGATCGTGCATTGCCGCCAAGGGATTGGCCGAACCGGATTGATCGCCGCTTCTCTTTTGATCAACAAAGGCTGGGAGCCCGAAGCAGCCATTAAATTGCTGAGCGCTGTCCGCGGTATCGATATTCCTGAAACCCCGGAACAACGACGTTGGATTGAGAAGTATGCCGCCCAAGTCGGGGCTGCCCACTTGCACGCCGAGCCGAAGCGCTAGACTTTCCAGCCTTCGTCGCCATCACAGCCTCCCAATCGAATGCCAGCCGACGCGCGTGGGGACCTCCCCCTTTACCGCCAACAGTGCTGCCCGCGTCGTAGAATCAAAGGTATGAAAGCCGTCGTCGTCACTCGTTCCGGTGGTCCCGAAGTTCTCGAAGTACGCGACATGCCCGATCCGCAGCCCAAGGCGGGCGAGGTGATTGTGCGCGTGGAAGCGGTGGGCATCAACTTTGCCGATACGCTTTCGACCCGCGGCACTTACAGCGGGACTCCGCCGCCGCCGTTTATTTCCGGGCGCGAGTTCGCCGGAGTGGTCGAAGCCACCGGCGATCGCGTAATGGGCTACACCCAATATGGCGCGGCCGCTGAGAAGATCGCCATGAAACCCAAGTTCCTTTGGCCGCAGCCGAAAGGCTGGAGTTCGGAGCAGTCGGCTGCCTTCCCAGTGAACTTCCTGACGGCTTATTTGGCCTATTGGAAGGCCGGGCTCACGCCCGACGCCTTCGAGCCGGTCCTTCGCCACGATCTGCAGCGGCGTCGGGTGCTGATCCATGCCGCCGCCGGGGGAGTGGGCACGGCCGCCATTCAGATCGGACAGTTGCTGAGTATCGAAACTTATGGAACGTCGTCGTCCCAAGAAAAACTTGACCGGGCGAAAAAGCTCGGGCTTGACCACGGCATCAACTACCGCGAGACGGATTACGAGCAGCGCGTCCAGGAGCTAACCAACGGCGAGGGTGTGGATGCAGTCTTCGAGATGCTGGGCGGCGAACACACGGCCAAAAGCCTGCGCTGCTGCCGGCCCTTTGGGCGGGTCATCATCTATGGCACCGCGACCGGACAGCGGCACCAGTTCGACACCGGCGCCATGATGGCCAAGAGTCTCAGCGCCCACGGCCTGTGGCTCAGCATCCTGGCCAAGGACCACGATCTGATCGGCCGCAGTTTGCAAGCCATGCAGCCGTGGATTGAACAGGGCAAACTGCATCCCGAGATCGGGCACACCCTGCCGATGGAGCAAGCCGGCGAGGCCCACCGCCTCCTGCTGGAGCGCGCCAATTACGGCAAGATCGTGCTCAAGATCGGCTAGCTCTCACGGGCGTCGCCAAGCCCGCGGCGATGGTACGCTGGGGTATGTTTCTCGAATCACTAACCGGCTTTGCCGCGGGCACGCTGTGCACGCTGGCGTATCTTCCTCAGGCCTTGCATTCCTTCCGCAGCAAGTCCGTCCGCGATCTCTCGCTGCTGATGCTGATCAGCCTCAACGCAGGGCTTTTGCTATGGGTGAGCTACGGCTTCATGATCCACTCGCTGCCCATCATCTTGCCCAATGCGGTCACTTTCTTCCTCAGCGCGCCTTTGCTGATAATGAAGTTGCGCTATCGGGAGGGCGTTAAGGGAGCCGAGACTGCCCGACGGTAGAACAGTTCCGCAATTTCTGTAACCCATGAGTTGTTTCGTTAGAGCCCGGTATGCCGATTACTTAGGATGCGGAATAATGGAAAGGATGACATATTCGTCCCGCTCGATTTTGAAGTAGAACCGCCATCCTTTCGTTACTCTGCCCTGCCACACATCCATGCCCTGGCTGTATTTTTTCGCGTGCAGTGACGGGTGCCGGAGATTGACCAGCAGGAAGTGCAGTTGCTTCGCGAACGCTTTGCGGATAGCGACCGGCAGGCCCGCATAGTCCTTGTCCGCTCATTCCGTAAACCGGAGTTTCATTGACCGCGCTTTTTCGCGTGGCGTTTGGCACGCCTCTCCAGCGCCTTAATCGCATCCTTGGCGTTGGCGTAAGGGCCATGGGTCCTGCCCTGTTTTGCGTCCTCGAGACCTTCTGCCAAATGCCGGTCGATAAGGCTCTTGGGCGTAAAGGTGATTTTCCCGCCCTCCACGCCTGCTTCCAGAAGGTCGCCGATCTCCACCTTGACTTGCTCGCGGATGTGCTGCGGAATCACAATCTGAAACTTCGTTTTTACGGCGACGACGTCCATGAGGGCATGTCCTCCAGTTCAACTGTTGAACAGTACAACCTTGGATAGCCGCTGTCAATTCCCTCTATTCGGCTATGCATTTGTGAATGCTGACTGCTAAGTGCTGAATGCTGGACCGCTAGTCTAGCCCCGAACCTGGCGCGCGAAGAAGTAGATGGCCAAGGTGAAGCCGATGACGATGACGATGGCGCGCACGTACTCCGGTTTGGTCTTGCGCGCGAAGTAGGCGCCGAAGTAGCCGCCGGTTATGGCGCCAATGATCATGAGTATCGCCTGCGGCCAATACACGACGTGCGGCGTCACCACGAACAGGACTGTGGCCACGCCGTTGGACACGGTGGTCAGCCAGGCCTTGAGCGCATTCATGGTGTGAATGTGGTCCATGCCCAGCAGGGCCAGCATGGCGAGGATGAGAATGCCCGCGCCGGCGCCGAAGTAACCGAGGTAAAACGCGATGAACAGCTGCAGGAAAATCCCGCGGCCGGTGGCGAACTCGTGATGTTCTCCGTGCTCGGCCCGCTGTCGCACCCAGCGCGTAATCCGTCCGCTCATCATGAAAATCAGGGTGGCGATCAAAAGCAGCCACGGCACTAACTTCATGAAGGTCGCTGGCGGGGTGATGAGCAGAACATAAGCACCGAGAAAGCCTCCGAGAATGCCGGTCACTGTAAGCGGCACCAGCACGCGCCGCGGCAGGCTGCGAAACTCGGTGCGATAGGCCCAGACGCTGGCGGGCTGTCCCGGCCAGAGCGCGACCGTGTTGGTGGCGTTGGCGTTTATGGGCGGGATGCCGACGAATAACAGCGTGGGAAAGGAAACGAAGCTGCCGCCTCCGGCCACCGAATTGATGGCGCCCGCGAGGAGGGCCGCGAAAAATAGAATGGTCCCGTGAGCGACGTGCATACGCAAAGAAAATCGATAGTATCAGCCGCGCAGTTCAAACAGGAAATGTGGTGCAGGCGGCGGCAGTGATCGTAAAGGTTCGCCTGGCGCTCAGGGCATGATGATGCGGCTGCCCGGCTCGTCCGCGGCGGCGATTGAGGATTGCGCAGCGGGAAATTGTTGGTGCAGGAAATCTAGAAATCCACGCGAGCGCGGCCGCCCGGAAGTGTGGAGGTGCGCCAACCGCAACACCAGCACCAGCACCTTCAACACGTCGGCATCCCTCAGCGTGGTGTGTCCGAGGTGCTCTCGCTCCAGTTGGCGAAATTCTTCCAGAAGTTGCCGCACCGCTGCGATGAGCGCCTGCTGCGCAAGGCCCGTCGGCACTTGCTCATACACCAGGCCCGAGCCGATCAGTGTCTGGTAGCTTGCGGCCAGGTTGGCCAAGGCTGCAATCACTTCCCGGTCAGTCAAGCTACGGTCGCTGCGTGAAAGCTTGCCGATCGTCTGCAGAATTCCCGAAACCACCGGCTCGCGATCGTGGAGGAATTCGTCGGAGAGTTCGACCCTGGGAAATACTTCCTCCGGCGGAGCGTCTTCCAGTTGTCGCGGCTTCTGGTGCTGGCGCGCTTGTTGCAGGTAAGGACACTCGGAGGGACAGTCGAGCGTGAGCTCCCGCTGTTCACCACAGCATTGCGGGCAGATGCGTCCATGGACTGCCAGGCAAAAGCGTTTTTCCTTGCGGTCACTGCAAATGGCGCAGCTCAAAGGTGGTACCCCACGGGCCAGTTCATCGGCCCCAATCTCCCATTATGGCACTTTGACCCAAGCGCGGGTCCGCCGGACCCGCATGGGCAGTGGCTTTGCGAGCACGACCTGTGGAAAAACCGCATAAAATATGGCGAAAATGTTTCCCACGTGAATGAGGTTGGTGTAAGATACGCTCAACTTGAGCATTTTTACCGCTCAACTTTTCAAGGAGGATTACTAATGGCAACAGGCATGACCAAGACCCAACTGGTCCGTCACATGGCCGAGAAGCACGAGTTGAACAACAAACAGGCTGCCGCCTTTCTCGAGTCGCTCGCGGAAGTGGCAATCAAAGAGACCAAGAAGAACGGCGTATTCGTGGTACCGGGTCTGGGCCGTTTAGTAAAGTCGAATCGCAAGGCGCGCATGGGCCGCAATCCGCAGACCGGCGAAGCGATCAAGATTCCTGCCAAGGTCGTGGTGAAGTTCCGCGTGGCCAAGGCCGCGAAGGACGCAATCGCCCCCAAGAAGTAGCTTCCTGTTTTCCGAAAGCGAAGGCCGGCTGCATGCCGGCCTTTTGCATTTAGTGGCTAGTGGTCAGTGGATAGTCAGTGGCGACCACTAGGACTGACGAGACGACGCCGTGCCGATGAAGAACCCGCCCCATCCCGGAGATTTCATCCAGTCGGAGATCATTATCCCCGCGTCAGAAGCACGGCCCGGGCGCCCAATTTCCGATCCGTCACATGCGCATGTGCGCCGCGTCACTGATTCCCGGTGATAAGGCAGCTTACAAATATGTTGTCGGGCCGGTGCCCTGCCGCAGGTGAGTTATGTTGACTTTCACTCTATTTCCGATCGTTTTATTCTTCCTTGGCGCAATTCTTGTCACCGGTCTGCCGGTGGCGTTAAGTCTTCAAAATTACTACCAGAACCGCGGCCGGCAGTCGGCGCTTTGCCCGGACTCGGGGCAGCGGGTGGACATCGAGGTTGACCATGAATACGCGTTCTGGACCGCTCTGCGAGGCAAGGAACATTCGCGGCTGAAGTCGTGCTCACGCTGGCCGGAAAAGGGCGATTGCGGACAGGAATGCCTGGCGCAAATCAATCCTTCTCCGGAGAACGTGAATCGCCTTTTGAGCAAATGGTATGAAGGCAAGAGCTGCGCAATTTGCGAGCGCGGCCTTTCTCCGTCGGATTGGAGACGGAGCCGGCTGGCGCTGCTCAATGAGCAGCACAAACTGTTCGAGTTGCGCCACATGCATCTCGACGAGCTACAGGCGACGCTGCAGCACATGCGGCCGCTGTGCTGGAACTGCCACCAGGAAGAACGCGCCCGGCAAGCCGCTCCGGCCCGGATTTTCAAAGGCGATCGTCACAGTTGGAGCCCCGCCGTCGGGGAAGGTTGAGATTTGGTTGTAGGCGCGGAGGGGTGGCCACTCGCCGCGACGCCACTCGTCGGCAGAGGGGAACACGCTCCCGTTCCCCTCTTTTTCAATGCTACTTATTGCTGCTGCTATGACGCCGATGGCTTGCCTGCCCAATTACCAGGACTGCGACAAGGTCAACGCGTGTTGGCCTTTCACGGCGCCATCGCTGGAGGTGACGTGGGAGTACAATCCGTAGCGGGAATGTCGATGAAGCGTCTGGCGATTCCAATCATGATAGCGATTGCGCTCAGTAGTGTTGGCTGGTCGCAAACCGCCTCGCGGCCGACGACACCGAACCAGCCCGTGAAAAAGTCGCCGTTGGCGGGTTACGCTGGCACCTGGATTGGAATTTTTGAGGAGCGTCCGTGGCTGACAGTGCAACTGGCATTGCAAGGCCAAACGCTTACCGGGTCACTACGCCGCGCGAATGACCTCAAATTCAACGACGCGGGCGAACTCAAGAGCGTGGGTGACACCGAAGTCACCGAGGTCATCCAAGAGGCGGCCCTCAACAATGACGGCTTGCTGTTGACCACGAAGAACCCGGACACCAACGAGACGGACCGCTTCACCATGCGGCTGACGGGCGAAACCGCAGCCGAACTCAAGATGAGCGCCATGTCCATGCCTCCCGGGATGCCCAAGCTGAAACCGTGGAAGCTGACGAGGGTTGCGGCGCCGAGCCCACCTGCCGCGCGCTAGAACCCATTCGACTATCCGCCGGACCTGGAGTCTGCTCCCAGTAGGGTGCTTCGGCTGGCTGCAGTCGAACTGCTACACTGCTATCGATCACGATGACGCCTCTCATATTACGCATTCTTGGCGCGGTTGCAGAACTGGGCAGCGCGATATTGTGTTGGTTCTTGGGAAGTACCTTGGCATCGCCTTTGCGACAAGGCGGGCTGTTTTCGCAGAGCAAGGCGCAATATGCTTTGCTGGCGTTCCTGTTTGTGCCCGCGCTGATTCTGGCGGTGGTGGCCCTTTTCTGGGTCCCGCCTCGTGTCTCCGGCGGCGGCCCGCTGCCCGAAGGCGGACGCTGGCGGGCCGTGCTGGTGCTGATCCTTCTGGCTGCTTTCCTGATCGGCCTGGCGCGTTGAGTTTTGGCGTGGACAAACGAGTGATGTAGTCCTGCCTGACACCGTTCTGCTTCGGCCGGACTTAAGGGGAGGAAACGGTAAAAACCCCCGCCACCACTCGTGCCGCCTACCCGGAGACGAGGCCAGTGCCCGAGCGATCGAGAAAAGGAGTCGCCTTCGTGACTCGAAATTGGATTCGCTGGGTCGGCGTGGGGATGTAAGGAATTACAAGCTGCGAGAGGACCGGCTATCTTCGGAACCGCAGAAGCGTTGGTCGACCCCGACAAAAAACCGTCTCCGCCTAGGACGGCGAGCGGAGACGGCTTTCGCTGACTGCTCACTGCGAGTTTTTCAGTACGAGTACCCGTCTGGCTGTGAGACCGCGCCCACTTCAATTTCCGTGTCCACGTAATCGCGTCCGGCTTTCATGGCCTGGCGGTCGAGTTCGAGCAGCTTGGGATTCTTCACCGTCGCCTCCAGCACCGAAATGGCTGACTCGGCGGGCAAACACTCGGTCTCTTCCAGCAGCGCCGCCAGCATCACCACATTAGCCACCTTGGCCGAACCCAACCGGTCGGCAATCTCCGACGCCGGCACGCACACGATCCGCGCCTGTGGCGCACTGAAGCCCACGGGCAGCTCGGTGTGGTTGTAGAGGATCAGTCCGCCCGAAACCACGCTGGCCGCGAACTTATGCAGGGAGAGTTCGTTCATCGCAACCAGCACTTCGGGTTGCGAGATGACCGGCGAGCCGATGCGCTCGTGCGACAGCGAAACGTGACAGTGCGCGCTGCCGCTGCGCATCTCCGGACCGTACGAGGGCAGCCAGCTTACTTCCATGTGCTCGCGCAGGGCCATTTCCGCCAGCAACTGTCCCATCAGCAGGATGCCCTGCCCGCCGAAGCCGGCGATTTTCACGGTCAAGTCGCGGGTATGATGGCGGCGTGGGGATGCGATTTCGGGAGCGCCCTCCTCCACTTCCAGCGCTTCGGCGACGGTCTTCACCGGGATTTTCGGACCGGGCGGCAAGTCCGGCTTGCGGTCGCGGAATACACCCAGCGGAAACGCCTTTACCAGGGTCTCGCCAACCCATTTGCGCGCCACTACGGGATCCATCTTCATGATAGTCGGGCACGGCGAAAGGAGTTCGACCAGCGAGAAGCCGCCGCCGTCTTTCTGGATCTGCAGGGCCTTTTTCACCGCGCGCTTGGCTTTCATGATGTTCTTCATGTCGTTCAGCGCGACTCGTTCGATGTACGTCGGCGTTTCCAGCGCGGCCAGCAGTTCGCACACGTGCAGCGGCAAGCCTTCGTTGCTGGCACGGCGTCCCCAGGGCGAAGTCGTGGTCACCTCGCCGATCAGCGAAGTCGGCGCCATTTGCCCGCCGGTCATGCCGTAGACCGAGTTGTTGACGAAGAACACGCAGATGTTCTCGCCGCGATTGGCGGCGTGCACAATTTCAGCGGTGCCGATGGCCGCCAGGTCGCCGTCGCCCTGGTATGCGATCACGATGGACTCGGGATGCGAACGCTTCAGCGCGGTCGCTGCGGCGGGCGCGCGTCCGTGCGCCACCTGCACGTTGCCCACGTCGAAGTAGTAGTAGGCGAAGACCGAGCAACCGACGGGACTCACCAGGACGGTCCGGTCCTGAAGACCAAGATCGGTAAGCGCTTCGGCGATCAGCTTGTGGACGATGCCGTGTCCGCAACCGGGGCAGTAATGTGTCTGCTGCTGAAGCTCCCCTTTGCGTTCGTAGCGATCATAGAATGCTGGCGATTTCTCATGGATAACTTCGTAGCCGTTCACAATTCCTCCTCGTAGTCACCCTTCCGCAACTGCGGCAGAAGAATGGGGGACCAACGTCCTACACTAAGGCCGACATGCGCGCAAACACCTGCGCGGTAACCTCTTCCGCCGCGGGAACATTGCCGCCCGTGCGTCCATAGAACTCCACCGGCACCGTACCGTTGAGCGTCAGCTTCACGTCTTGCACCATCATTCCGGTGTTCAGCTCCACCACCAACACCGACTTCACATGCTCTGCCGTTTTACAGAGCTCGCGTGAGGGGAAGGGCCACAGCGTGATTGGACGGAACAGGCCCGCCTTTACCCCCTGGGCTCGCAACTGGTCCACGGTGGAACGCAGCACGCGCGACACGATGCCGAACCCAATCAGCAACACCTCGGCATCTTCCGTCAGATATTCTTCGCAGCGGGTCTCCAGTTCCTGCGCCAGCTGGTACTTGGCTTCCAACTTGTTAACATGCGCTTCCAGCACGTCGGATTCGAGAAAGATCGAGGTGATCACGTTCTTCTTCGTCTCCGCGTTGCCCTTGACCGCCCAGTCCTTTTCCGGCTGCTCAATCTTGCGCATCTTGATGTCCAGCGGCTCCATCATCTGGCCGACGTAGCCATCGGTCATGATCATCACCGGATTGCGATAGCGATCGGCAAGGTCGAAAGCCAGTATGGTGAGATCGAACATCTCCTGCACTGACGAGGGCGCGAGCACGATGTTGCGATAGCAACCGTGGCCGCCTCCCTTCACGATGCAGAAGTAGTCGCTCTGCTCGGGTGCAATGTTGCCCAGGCCGGGTCCGCCGCGCACTACGTCAACGATGACGCACGGCAACTCGGATCCAGCGATGTAGGAAATGCCTTCCTGCATCAGGCTCAGTCCGGGACCTGACGAGGCGCTCATCACCCGCATGCCGGCGGACGATGCGCCGTACACCATGTTGATGGCCGAAACTTCACTCTCCGCCTGCAGGAAGGTGCCGCCGACTTCCGGTATCAGAAGTGCTGCGTACTCCGCGATTTCGCTGGCGGGAGTGATGGGATATCCATAAAAAGCCCGGCAGCCCGCCAGCACCGCACCTTTGACGATGGCGACATTACCTTTACAGAGTTGCCTCACGGGTCACCTCCTGAGTTTTCGGAATGGCCGCGGTTGCGGCTTTTGCCGGAATCAGCCGCTCCACCGTAATGGCTCCCGGCTCAGGGCAGCAGTAAAAACAAGCTCCGCAAGCCGTGCAGTCCTCGCCGGTGTATTGCGCCGGATGCACACCATACTTGCTTAGCTCCGGCGCCAGCAGCAGGCACTCGGGCGGGCACGAGTCCACGCACAGGCCACACCCTTTGCATTCTTCCGCATCGATGATCACGTAACCGCGCGGTTGCGATGACATAGTTGGCTCCTTACCCTCTCACTTCCGCTGCGTAAGCGTTGCGCTGGAACCAGCGCTGGCGCTCGCAATAGTCGTAAAGCTCGCTACGAAACTTGGGATGTGCTACCTGAATCAGCGACTCGGCCCGCTGGCGGATGGTCCGTCCATGGAGATAAGCAATTCCATATTCGGTGACCACGTAGTGCACGTCGCCGCGCGTAGTCAGAACGCCAGCGCCATTGGTCAGGCGCGGGACGATCCGCGATACCGTGTCGTTCCTGGCGGTCGCTGGCAGCGCGATGATCGGCTTGCCATATTTCGAGCGCCCCGATCCGCGGATGAAATCCAGCTGCCCGCCAAAGCCGCTGTAGAAGTGCGACCCGATCGACTCGGCGCACACCTGCCCCGTTAAATCCACCTCGATGGCCGAGTTGATGGCTACCATGCGGTCATTCTGCGCGATGCGGAAGGGATCGTTGGTATAGGCCGAGGGGTGAAACTCAAAGATGGGATTTTCGTCGATGAATTCGAACAGCTTTCTGGTGCCCAACACAAAGCCGAGAATGACCTTGCGCGGCTTCCAGTTCTTGCGCTGCCCATTGACAACACCCGCCTCGATCAGCGGAATAATGTTGTCGGAGAGCAGCTCGGTGTGCACGCCGAGGTCCTTGCGGTCCATCAGGTTGGGCAGAACGGCGTCGGGGATGCCGCCAATCCCACATTGTAGGACAGCGCCGTCTTCGATCAACGATGCCACCCGCCCGCCAATGGCCCGGAACAGCTCCGAGCTGGGTTGCACCTTCAATTCGCACAGCGGACGCGAGAGCTCCACAATGGCGTCGATTTCACTGACGTGGATGAAGCTGTCGCCGTAGGTACGAGGCATATTTCCATTGACCTGGGCAACCACATAGCGGGCGCACTTGGCGGCGGTCAGCGTGCAGTCCACTCCGACTCCAAAACTGCAGTAGCCGTGGGAATCGGGCGGCGATACCTGGATGAAGGCGACATCGATCGGCATCTCGCCGCTTTCAAACAAGGCTTCCACTTCGCCCAGAAAGATTGGAGTGTAGTCAGCGCGGCCATCATTGACCGCCTCGCGCACATTACCTCCGACGAACAGTGCATTGTGGCGAAAGTGCGGCGCCATGTCGGGCACGCAATAGGGTGACGCACCCATGGTGAGCAGGTGCATAACCTCTACGTCCTTCACGAAGGGAGCGCGGCCGATCAGGGCTTCGACCAGGGCTTCTGGCTCGGCGCAACCGGGGTGGATGTACACTCGCATTCCCGACTCCACGCACGATACCGCCTCGTGCGCCGTAACCAGCTTGCTGCGGTATTGATCAATCCAGGACATAGACCCAAATCCTTTTCTAAGCCGAAACGGTTTCCGATTTCACGGAGTAGCCGGCGCTGGCACGCTCATGCCCCAGCGCGGCGTAGTAAATGGCAAGATGAAAGAATTTGTCCAGCATTTCCAGCAGTTCCATCTCGCCGAAAATCTCTGCCGGATGCTCCAGTTCAGCGTGTTTTTGCAGGTAGTCCCAAAGGTTCTCGCGGACCAGGCAAATCATCCAGACCACTTGGCTAATGGGCACGCCTTGTGCCGCCCGCTGCGCGCCGACTTCCAGATAACGGCTTTCTATATCGGCCTCGGTCTTGCCCAGCAGCCATTCGCCCAGATGGCGATACACGTCATACACTTTTTCGGTGAGCTCGCTGTCAGGCACGTTGGCATAGGCCGTGCACTTATCGCACTGGCGATAACGGTCGTGCAGGCTGCGGGCCAACCCGTCGGAATGGCTCTCGATCAGCTTTACTAGGCGGTATGCAAGCAACATGGCGGACCTCTCTCCCCTCGGCCGACGGTCGCATAAGGCAGGGTGTGACGCTTTGGCTCCGGGCCCCTCACTCTTACATGTAAGTGTCGCCTCTGAGGTGTCCCAGGAGCCGTGATTGCTATCACTTGCAAATGTGACAGAGGTCACCCGGAGGGGTATTTTGGATCCGGCGGCAAATCGCACCCTGATCGGGCAGCCAGCAACTTGACTGAAAAGAAAGACGTTGGCGTGTTAGACCCGAGGCTTGTGGTTGACGGCGGCCTTCTTCGGCCTGCCTCCCAGCCGGCCGTTGTTCCGGGAAGCTACGGCTTTGGCCACGCTCCGGGATCGTCCTCCAAGTGTGCCGAGTTGGGCCGCGATCCAGCGCTTGGAACCCAAGACACCTTCGAACAACGCTGACAGGTAAACGTCGGCATCCAGCTTCGGAAAATGAAGGCCAAAGCCAGACGGCGTAATCTCGATGGGTTCGAGTTGCGAGGCCTTGGCGTTCTCCAGCCCCTGCACCGAATGAGGAGAAAAGGTCACGTCCAAGTCCGGGCCGAGGCCAACCACGACGCGTCCACGGTTGCGGTCGTAGTGGGCCGCAATGGCCGAAGGGATGCGCTTGCGCCGTCTCTTGGCACGCTCAGTCGCTATTTCGAATTCATCACGCCTTGCCATGGATTCTCTTTGTGATAATCCTAAGCGCTTGGGATTTACTTGCCCCCCTTGAGCTGATAGCTGATCGCCACCGCGAACAGCGGCCTAATGACATTTGTCACCCCTGATCGCTGACAATCCGCACTACCGCCAGAGCTTGGAGTGACCGATGATCGCCAGCGTGGGCCGAAGAAAACCGTGCGCCACAGGAGCGAACCATGTCAACCGCTTTAGCCGAAATGCCAGGCAGCACCACAGCCTTCCGGCCGGCCAGTGTGGCCAAGAGCCGCAATCTGAAGAAGAGCTATGGAGAGGTCGTCGCGCTGCGCGACTTGAATCTCGAGATTTACGCCGGCGAATTGCTGGCCCTGCTCGGCCCCAACGGCGCCGGCAAGACCACGCTAGTGCGCATGCTGCTGGGTCTGGCGCGTCCCGACTCGGGCAGCGTTTCGGTGCTGGGATCCGATCCTCATCTGGGGCAAGTGCAAACTCGGGTCGGCGCCATGCTTCAGGTTGGGCGCGTGCCCGAGACGCTCAAGGTACGCGAACACATTGACCTGTTTTCGTCCTACTATCCGGCGCCTCTGCCCATCGCAGAGACGCTGAAGATCGCGGGGCTGGAAGACATCAAAGAGCGTCCCTACGGCGAGCTTTCCGGCGGCCAGAAGCAGCGCGTGCTGTTTGGCATCGCACTCTGCGGCAATCCCGACCTGCTTTTTCTGGATGAGCCCACAGTTGGCCTCGACGTGGAGGCGCGCCGCCTGATGTGGGCGCAAATTCGCATCCTCATCGGGCGCGGCAAGACGGTACTGCTTACCACCCATTACCTGAATGAAGCCGATGCCCTGGCCGATCGCATTCTTGTGCTTGACAAGGGAGCGATTGTGGCCGAAGGCACACCCGCCGAAATTAAGGCGCGCGCCATGGGCAAACAGATCCGCTGCACCAGTCGGCTATCGCTCGAGGAAGTCCGGCAGATTCCCGGCGTGCTGAGCGCCAAGGCTGACCGTAACGCCTTTGAGCTGCAAGTGAACGCCGCCGAACCAGTGGTGCGCGAGCTGTTGCAGCGCGATTCCTGGCTGGGCGATCTGGAAGTCACCAATGCAGGCCTGGAAGAGGCGTTTCTGGCGCTGACGCAAAACCATAACACCGACTCCTGGAAGGAAAGGAACTAACATGGCTGCCACCACGTTTCCCGCCACCCTCGCCGTGACCCGCCGCTCGCCGGCGAGGACCATCACGCTCTTCTACAAGGAAGCGAAGTATGAGTTGCTGAAGAATGTGCGCATCCCGGTGTACGCGATTTCGACGGTCGCATTTCCGCTGATGTTCTACGTATTGTTTGGCATCGTGCTGGGATCGGGAAACCCTGTAAACCGCAATGAAACCGCCGTCTACATGCTGGCGACCATGGGATGCTTCGGCGTGATGGCGGTCTCGCTGTTTGGTTTCGGGGTGAGCCTCGCGATCGAGCGCGGCCAGGGCTGGCTGCAAGTGAAGTGCGCTTCGCCCATGCCGATTGCCGCCTATTTTTTCGCCAAGCTATTCTCAGCGGTTGTATTCAGCACGGTGATCATGCTTCTACTGCTTGCCGTTGGGACGGCATTCGGTGGCGTGCGCCTGCCGCTGACGACGGCCGCTCGCCTGGTCGGCATTCTGGTCGCGGGTTCGATTCCCTTCAGCTCGATGGGGCTGGCGATCGGATACTTTGCGAAACCGAATTCCGCGCCCGCGGTGGTCAATCTGATTTACTTGCCGATGGCGTTCTGCTCCGGGCTGTGGATCCCGCTCTTCATGCTGCCCCACGGATTGCGGATATTTGCCAACCTTCTGCCTCCTTTCCACATGAGTCAGCTTGCACTGAATGTGGTCGGCATGGGGATGGTACCAGCTTCCACTTGGCCGCATGTCGAGGGTCTGCTGTGGTTCAGCCTGATCTGCCTGGGACTGGCCGCCTGGGGCTACTGGCGGGATGAAGGCAAGTTGTATGGGTGAGAATGCAGTTGTCAGTAATCAGTTGCCAGTTGCCAGTTGATGTGGCCGTTATCGAATTTGACAGGCGATCGCTAGAGTCGAACCGGAAGGTGATCATGAAAAGCAAAACTGCGCAATGGATCGTCTGGGCTGTGGCCATGGCTATCTTTACGGCGCTCACTCTCAGTGGTCACTGGAATTGGCTGAGCGCGGCGATTACCGCGGTGGCCGTAATCTGGTACTCAGTTGTGCCCAAGGCCCATTCCAGACAACAATAGGAACCGA
The DNA here is from genome assembly GCA_049520555.1 of Candidatus Korobacteraceae bacterium. Classification (GTDB taxonomy): domain Bacteria; phylum Acidobacteriota; class Terriglobia; order Terriglobales; family Acidobacteriaceae; genus Bog-257. Next base: position 95,147 of record JBEKPR010000002.1, on the reverse strand, counting down.
TCAGACGATGGCTAACCTTCGCACAATCTGGTGGAAGATTTATCCCAGCGACGACCGCCATCGCTGGATGCCGCTCCTGTGGCTCCCCTTCATGATCTGGTTCTTCGTGGACCCGGTGTCAAGGCATACAGGTTTGCTGGGCTGGGTGGCAAATACTTTTCTTGGACTTGTCTTCATTCTGATATACCTGCAGGCGTTCTCGCATCGCGATCCGTACAGGTTGACGTGCGTCTTGGCCATGACTGCCATGGCGGCAATCCTTATCCCACTCAACGGCGGGGCCACAGCATTTCTGGTCTACGCGGCGGCTGCGGGCGGTTTCCACCCCAACCCGCGCAGAGTGTCGGTGCTGATTGCCCTGCAGGTCGCCGTTCTCGCCTTCTACGCCTACCGGCTTCATCTGCCCCTAGGTGCTTGGGGATCGCTGCTGCTGTTGACCACCATCGTGGGATTCGGATGCCATTACTCGGCGATCAGCCACTGTGCGGCAGAAAAACTTCAGCTTGCGCAGGACGAAATCGAACATCTCGCCAAAGTCGCCGAGCGGGAACGCATTGCACGTGACCTGCACGATTTGCTGGGACACACGCTGTCGCTCATTACCCTGAAGGCCGAGCTGGCGCGCAAGTTGGTGGACCGCGATCCGCAACGGGCCAAGCAGGAAATGCAGGACGTCGAGCACACTTCGCGCGCCGCGCTGGCCGACGTGCGCGAAGCCATCAGCGGATATCGTGGCCAGGGACTCGCCGCCGAACTGCTGCGCGCCCGCCAGACGTTGGAAACCGCGGGCATCACCGTGGATTGCGAAGCCTCGGAAGTCCCGCTCACCCCGGCCCAGGAAACCGTGCTTGCCCTGGCGCTCCGCGAAGCCGTGACCAACGTGGTGCGCCACGCCCAGGCGCAAACCTGCAGTGTTCGCCTCGCGCGAGACGAACGGCTATGCACGCTGGAGATTGCCGACAACGGTTGCGGCGCCGATACTCCGGAGGGCAACGGCCTGCGCGGCATGCGCGAACGGCTGGAGGCGATCGGAGGCTCGCTGCAGCGCCAGACCGCCGCCGGCACCCGGCTGGTGATTCATTTGCCTCTCGCGCCCTTGGCCTCGGTTCTGCGAAACTAAAGGCATGTCCGTCGCCAAGCGCGACAAAATCAGGGTCGTCCTCGCCGAAGACCAAGCCATGGTCCTGGGCGCGCTTGCCGCGCTGCTCGAGATGGAAGACGACATCGAGGTCGTCGCCCGCGCCGGCTCCGGCGACGAAGCCCTGCGCATGGTGCAGCAAACCCGCCCTGACGTGTTCATCACCGATATCGAAATGCCCACGCTGACGGGGTTGGAGGTCGCAGCCGAACTGAAGCGCCGCAGCGTGCCGGTGCGCGTCATCATTCTTACAACGTTCGCGCGCGCTGGATACCTGCGCCGCGCCCTCGACGCCGGAGCTTCGGGCTATCTCCTGAAAGACATGCCCGCGGAACAACTCGCCGATGCGGTGCGCCGGGTGCATCGCGGACTGCGCGTCATCGATCCGCAACTCGCCGCCGAGGCCTGGACCGACGAAGCCGATCCGCTCACCGAGCGCGAGCGCCAGGTGCTGCGCCTCGCCGGAGAAGGCAAAGCCAGCGCTGAAATCGCCACGGAATTGAATTTGTCGGAAGGCACCGTGCGCAATTACTTGTCGGAGGCCATTAGCAAACTCGGCGCCGCCAACCGAGTTGAGGCTGCCCGCATCGCCCGCGCGAAAGGTTGGCTGTAGAAGCCGGCCGGACTCAGGCAAGGGATCGGGTAGACAATGAGTAACAAGATGCGAAAGAGTTTCATCGAAAGACCACTAGGGAAATTCGTTCTAATTAACTGTGGCGTAATGCTAGGCCTGTTCATTGCTTACAGGCGCGGCTCTCGCGGGTCAGATCTACTGTTCCTAGGAATCGCGTGCTTCGTCCTACTTAATGCGATAGGAGCGGTGGGCATCTGGGTTGGGCGAAAGATGGGACCTGCGAAACCCAACAGGTTCCTTAAGCCGCTTTGGATCGCAGTCGCCGTGCTGTGGCTCATCTATTTGCTCGACTATCTGTTTCCAAGCAAGTGATATGTTGAGGGGCGACCGGCAATTACTGATCGGAGGTTGTCAGCAAACTCGATGCCGCCAACCGCGTGGAAGCAGCGCGCATCGCCCGCGCAACGGGCTGGCTGTAGAAGCCGGCCGGACGGCCATCGTCCATTTAACGCCTCATGCCGTGTGCTTGATCAGCAGGACCTCGTTGCCCGCTTCGCTGTAGATCAATTCGTCCACGACGCCCTGCGCCAGCAGGATGCCGTATCCCCCGGGACGCATGCCCATTTCGTCCCGGTGTTCGATATGAGCAGCAGGATCCTCAGGAGCATTTGCCACCGCGGCGTGCGCGATGGCATCGCGGCGGAAGCCTGCACCGGGATCGCGCACGTAGAAGACAATCGTCCGCTCGGTACGCACCGCCGACACCTCTACCACCTTATGCCGATTGAAATCCGCGCCGTGTTCCATGGCATTCAGCAAAATCTCGCGGAAGGCCATCATCACGTCGTTGCGCGTGTCCTCCGGCAATTCCGAGCACAACTCGCGCAGAAAACTCACCACACGCTCGGCCGTCAGCATGCGGCAGTTGGCGCGCAGCGAAACCCAATGAGGTTGCGCCGATAAAACCTCAATGTCGGTGCGCCAGTCGGCATCGGAGAGGGCCTCATGCGCAAAGTTGGCAATCTCGCCTGCTTCAAACGGAGCGCCGATGCAGACAAAGACACGCGCCCGCAACGTGGCAATGACCTCTTCCGGCGTGGCGTGCGGAGCCAGAACGATGGTCTTCACCCCGGGTCGGATTTGGCGCACCTCCTCGATCAGTGCCAGGTCTTCCTCAATGGTGGTTTCCGGGTCGGTGATGAGCACGTCAAACGACTCGTGACGCAAGCGGCGGATGGCGTCCGCCCCACCGTACGCGCATTCACTTGGGCAGTCTTTGTTGCCAAGAGCTTGCGCGATGGAACGGGTGGTCTCCGAGTCTTTGCCGATGAGAAGAACTTTGCTCATGAGTGGCTCCTGCTTCTGGGTTCTTATGATAACGGCTGCACATCAATTGAAACGATCATTTCCCATCGCAGTCGACAGGAACAAGAAAAACGCCCCGGAGCAGGAGGTGCACTCCGGGGCGTTGATTCTATCCGTGCGAGGGGCTAGGTCAGGAAGAACTCGCGCGTGATCTTGGTCCATTGCTCGTCCGGCATGGTGCTGGCGAGATCGTCGATGGCCACGCCGCCATCCTGGGCCAAGGCGCCGAGCGCGCTGGGCACGACGCGCTGCAACCGCATCGAGGACTCTTCCGTCCACCACCGCGCCAGTGCGCCACTCAGCAGGTTGCGGAAGTTAGTCTTGGCATCGGGAGACTGCACGGTTACCAGCCAGCCTTCGCCGTAGGGATCTTTTGTCGCCAGCGCCGGATCGTTGACCACGGCTTCGTTGATGTCGGCCACGCTGCCTTCGATGGGCGAAACCATGTCAACTTTGACGCCGTTGCGCACTATGCTCCATACCTTTTGTCCCTGACGGATCCACTGCCCACGCTGCGGAAGTACGATGTGCTCGACCTTGCCGGTCAGCTTGGAGGCGAAGTCGTCGATGCCGATTCGCACCAGGTTCGGACTCTCGCTCAACGCCCAGGTGTGTCCGGGGTGATAGCGAAGATTGCCGGGGACTGAGAAGCCGCCCACCAGGCTGGGCTTCAAGCGCGCTGCCGCGTCTTGCTTGCGCATTGCCGGGGCTACCTGAAGCACGGGGTGTTTCGCTTTGGAGTAGAAAAAGTCAATGGTAAGGAAGATTGCGAACATCATGAGAACCAGAAGAACTGTCATAACCGCCTCCTGCCTCGCATCCGAGGGCTTTTTTCTCTGCCAGCGCTTGAGTGCTTCGCGCTTGACACTTTTCTTAAGGCATTCGGCATACCAAATGAGCGAATGAGGAAGATTGTTGCGATGAGCGCGTGCAAGTGGCGACGATTGTTTGCCTTGTGCGTTCTGTTGCGTTTCGCCTCGATGCCCTGCGTTGCATTCTTTAACGACGTGATTCGTTGCGTTCTGCAACTAGAAATCCGTTGATTGCCGGCTGTAGCGAGCGCTCCTGTTCTGTATGACCAGCGAAACCAGTGGCTTAGCTGGCATCGGAGACCCGCGAGGAGCGGTGTGGCAATTCTCATCGCGGTGATGCACTCCGCAACACCGCAGAGGAGAAAGACAGCGGTCGAGAGCAGCCCTAGGAACATTTATTTTCTGGAAAAGTGGATGCGAATCACTGGGAGGTGAGTTTGGGATCAAAATCGTGTGCCAGTTGAAACCTGAACATTGCCGTGGCACAGATCTACTGGACGGGAACGCTCTTCTTCTCCCTATTGCCCGGCGGCGCCTTTCACCACGATGCCAAGTTTCTCAGTTCCCATGGCACCCGAGGATGGAACAGCTACGGTAAACACCACCGTTCCCTGCTTATCTGCCACGGCACTGCCCGGCTCGCCCGCTGTGTCCATCGCAATTACTGCCGGATGGCTCGTACCGGTCGTCTTGGCGCTCAGCGCAACCAGCTTCTTGTAAAGGTAGCCCTGTTCCGGATCCGGGTCGCTGGCGACTGGAATGGCCAACAGGAAATCAGGATTAGGCGCGACGCCGAGGTGGTTGCCGTCCTGCGGCAGCAGTTGATAACGCAAGGTGTACACGCCGGCAGGAATTGCCTGTCCGCGAAAATCGTCCATTCCCTTGGGCAGGTTAACCACGCCAACGAACTCTGCATTCGCCAATTCCGGATAGAGCGCACCGGGCACATCCTTCGCCGCAGTCTTGAACTGTTTTGCAAACCAGAACTCCGCGATCCAACCGCCATCGAGGGTTATGCGGTATCCCTTTTCTTCGACCGCCTGCTTCAGCGCGTCAGAAGCTGCGGGCACACTTAAGGCGCCGATTCGCTCGACTTTGGCTGTCAGAACGGCGACCGCGGCGAAAACAGCGGTCGCGACGCACAACGTCGCGCTCCAAACCAGTAACCGGCAAAGGAACCGTTGTCTAGCCATTGACCGGCTTAGCTCCATCCCGAAGCGGCCAACCGCAGCGAGCGAGCTGGCTGGCCTCTTCGAACTTGCAGTCTGATGCTCCACTGAAGTGCCATCAATCATTCTGAACCAGACCATAATACAAGTTGCCCGGCACGGTGCTCCCTTTTCTTCATGGCGCCATCTAAATAATATGGATGCCTGGTTGGGTTAAAGGGAGAGAATTCGGATCGTTATCCAGTTACGTTTTATTGATTTGACTCTGTCCCCATTCGGGGATACGCTAGCGGCCAATGAGAGTTGTTTTTCGCTTGGGCAACCTTCCGGGCTTAGTCCCTACCACTGCACAACATTGCCATGCATCCCAATGTCAGACCGAAGCGGTTGGTCTGTCGCCGGTCCATCCCGCTTTCGGAGCCCAAGGTTCCAATCCGCAACAGGGAGTTGCGGTCCGATACAAACGGAGGCTGACTTCCGACGCTAAATGAAAAAGAACATCGAAATAATCCCCAACATTGAAACCCTATTTGGTACCCGCGACGAAAACCTGCGCCTGCTGGAAGATGGCTTGAATGTCGCCATCGCCATGCGGCCCGATTCCATCGAGATTGAGGGAGCGGCGGGCGACGTGGGCCGGGCCCAGCAGGTATTTACCGACTACCAACACCTGTTACGCAACGGTTTCACTTTCGTGAACGGCGATCTGGGCGCCATGATTCGCGTCTTGACCTCGGACCCGACAGCCACCTTGCGTGGACTCGCCGAGGCCGGCAAACAGCGGTCGTTTGGCAAGCGCAGCGTGCAGCCCAAGAGCATTAACCAACGGCGCTACCTCGAGGCCATCGAAAACAGTGACATGGTATTCGGCGTCGGACCCGCGGGGACCGGCAAGACGTATCTCGCGGTGGCGATGGGGATCGCGGCACTGCTGTCGAAGCGGGTGAATCGCATCGTGCTGGCGCGCCCTGCCGTCGAAGCCGGCGAGCGCCTGGGCTTCCTGCCTGGGACCTTGCAGGAAAAAGTCGATCCCTACCTGCGTCCTTTGTATGACGCTTTGTACGACATGCTCGAACCCGACAAGGTGGACCGTTACCTGGAGAAGAACATCATTGAGATTGCTCCCATCGCGTTCATGCGCGGGCGTACGCTCAACGACGCGTTTGTCATTCTGGATGAAGCGCAGAACACCACGTCGGAGCAGATGAAGATGTTCGTGACCCGCCTCGGCTTCAACTCCAAGGCGGTGATCACCGGCGACATCACCCAGATCGACCTGCCGAACGCCAGCCGCAGCGGCATGGTGGAGGCGATCGAGATCCTGCGCAACGTGGAAGGCATCCGCTTCTGCTACTTCGATGAAGGCGACGTGGTGCGCCATCACCTGGTACAGCGAATCATCCGGGCGTACGACGACTACAAAGGGCGCAACGAACAGTTGTCGCTGTCGCTGGAAGTCAAGAATGGCAACGGCTTCGCCGCGCGCAGCAGCGAGCGGGCGCCTGCGACCAGCGTCGAGCCGGAGACATCGCTGGCGGAGATACCTTCGGCTGAAGCGCCTTCCCCCGCACAAAATCGCGTTTCCGAGTAAATCCTTGCTACCATGATATGGGAGGGCTGAACGTGCCCTCCCATTTGTACTTGAGCGAAAAATGCTTCTCCTGGTACACGAACTCCCCGATGTTCGCGAGCGCGCGCTGGCTCTGTTTGCAGGAAAAGCGCAACGCGCGGTCGGACTGCGCGGGGACGTCGTCATTTTCGTCACTTGCAGCGAGGAGATGCAGAAACTCAACCGCGAGTATCGCGGCAAGGATGAACCGACCGACGTACTGACGTTCCCCTCTCTCAGCCCCAGAGTGCTCGGCGACATTGCCATTTCGGTAGAAATTGCCGCGGCCAATGCCGCCGAACTCGGCCACTCCACCGAAGCAGAAGTGAAGGTCCTTATCCTGCACGGATTACTGCATCTCGCGGGTTACGACCACGAAACCGACGATGGCGAGATGCAGACTCGCGAAACCACCCTGCGTCGCCAACTCGGCTTGCCGGTTGGACTGATCGAGCGCACCCACGCCAGCCTTACGAGGCACGCCGCTGGCCGAACGGCGTCTGGCAAAGCTGCCGGCTCCAGCCGCCGCGGAGGCGCCCGGAGATGAGCCTGCTGTTATCCATCCTGCTGGTGGTTTTGATGGCGTTGCTGGCCTTGGTGTCCTACGTGGACCGGCTGTACGCGGAGATGGGCAAGTTTTTAGGGCGGGAGTTCCAGGAGAACATAGACGCGTACGAGCAGCACGTCGAGCCCAGGCTGCATGTGAGCCGCGATCGGGCCGCGCTCTCGATGGCGGTGCTGACCCAGATGTGCATGGCCAGCCTTGGCGTGCTCATCGGCTATGCGCTGTTCATGGAAAAGCGCTGGGTCGTGCTGGACCTGGTGCAGGCGGCGGTGAGTCTCATCTTCATCATCGTTATCTTCAACCGTTTGCTGCCGTATCTATTTTTCGTGCGCACCAGAGGCGAGTGGCTGGTGCGATGGGTCCCGGTGTTGCGGGCACTCATTTATCTTGCCGTGCCGGTGACCCTCATCCTCAGCTTCGCGTTGTCGGTTGCGTCGCTCTCCAAGGAGCATCCGGGACCGCAGCCTGAGCATCCGTCGGAGGCCGTGGACGCGCTGATCGAAGCCGGGCAGGAAGAAGGCATCCTGGAAGAGGGCGACCGCGATCTTATCCAGTCGGTCGTGGAATTTGGCGACAAGACGGTGCGGGAGGTGATGAGGCCCCGGCCCGAGGTTGTCGCGGTCCCCATCAACACCACCATCGAGGATTTCACCGAACTGGTAAAGAAGTATCCCTATTCGCGCATACCGGTCTATGAAGGCGATATCGACCATATCAAAGGCATTGTCAATGCAAAGGACCTCTTGCAGGTCCTGGACACGGACGCGCGCACCAAAACCGTGCGCGACTTGATGAAGCCCGATGTGTACTTTGTCCCCGAAACCAAACTGGGCAGCGAGCTGATGCGCCAGATGCAGCGCGACAACATTCGCATGGCCATCGTCATCGACGAGTACGGCGGAGTCGCCGGCCTGGTCACCATCGAGGACCTGGTGGAGGAGATCGTTGGCGAGATCCGCGACGAGCACGAAAAGGCTGAGATCGTGAAGGAGAGCGAGTCCTCGTACATCTTCAACGGCAACACCGATGTGGACCTGCTGGAAAAATTGCTGGGCGTGCGGCCCGATGAAAAAGAGGCGACCACGATTGCTGGGCTAGTAAGCGAACTCGCCGGACACATCCCCAAGGCGGGTGAAGTCTTCGAGGAGAACGGATTGCGCTTCGAAGTATTGGAATCCACCGAACGCCGCGTCAATCGCGTGCGGGTCAGCCTGCAGACCAGTTCTGCCTCCAGCCAGGTGCGAAGCTGATGGCATTTCGATCTGGCTTCGTCTCCATCATCGGACGCCCCAACGCGGGAAAGTCCACCCTGCTGAATGCGCTGGTCGGCGAAAAACTTGCCATCGTCACTCGCAAGCCGCAAACCACGCGCAACCGCATTCAGGGGATCATTAACGTCGAGCGCAAGTCCAAACGTCCCGCTGGACAGATCGTTCTGGTGGACACTCCGGGAGTTCACAAGCCGATCAACTCGCTGAACCGGCGCATGATGAAGGAAGTGTATGACGCGCTGGAAGGCTGCGATCTGCTGCTGCTGATCGTGGATGCTACGGCCAGGTTCGGCGCCGGCGACAAGTTCGTGCTCGACATCGTGAAGAAGGGCAGCCAGCCCTGCTTCCTGCTGCTGAACAAGATCGATATGCTCGACAAACAACGGTTGCTGCCACTCATTGCTGAATACAAAGAGCGGCATGAATTCGCCGAGGTGATACCGATTTCGGCGATGAAGCGCGAAGGCCTCGACGCCCTGCTGGCGTCGGTGATGAAGGCGCTTCCCGAGGGCCCGCGGTACTTTCCTAAAGACCAGCTCACCGATCAGCCGGAACGATTTCTGGTGGCGGAATTGATTCGCGAGCAGGTACTGCTGGCGACCGAGCAGGAAGTGCCCTATGCGACGACGGTGCTGATTGACCAGTACGAAGAGGGCGCTAGACTGACGCGCATCGCGGCCACCATCTACTGCGAGCGTGAAGGGCAGAAGGCAATCCTGATCGGCAAGCAAGGCTCGACGCTGAAGAAAATCGGGACGGCGGCGCGGCTGCAAATCCAGGGACTGCTCAATACCAAAGTTTTTCTGGAACTCTTCGTTAAAGTGCGTGCCGGCTGGCGCGATTCGCGCGACTTTGTGCAAGAGACTGACTGGCGCACTCAGATGCAGAACATGTCCAGGGCCAAGCAGAAGGAAAAGCCCGATCCGGATCTGTAGAGCACGGACTGGTGTGATTCCAAGCTACTTTGTTCGGTTGAGAAAAAATCCCCGCCCAAGCAAAACCAGCTTGGACGGGGTACCCTCGAGAGTACAAGCGATTCCACGGTCATCCCCATTTGGTTGGGTGGGTCGCCCGTCCCGAATCCCAGACTGCATGGGAGGGCCAGCCGGCCGCTTGCTCTATCATTGGTTGGAAGGAGTAGCAGTCATGTGGTCACATCGAATCCGATATGAGACAGCTTGGGCCAGCCTAGGTTTGCTGAGTTTGTGCGGGGTGCTGCTGTTCGCGCAGGACAACCCGCAGCACAGTCAGACCAACCAGCAGAGAACTGTCACCACGCCTCTGCTGGTGAACGTGACCGGCTGCCTGAAGAAGAGCAGCACGTCGGGAGGCTATTACGTCGCCGACCAGGATGGCCGGACGTGGGACCTCACCAGCAAGAAAGTGGACCTGGCAAAGCAAATGTTTCACACGGTGAGCGTCTCCGGGCATCCGTCGAGGTCGAAGATGCAAGAAGGGAAAAGCGAGCAGGGTCAGAAGCCAGAGGGTGAGCAAACCTTCACGTTGGACGTCACCGAGTTGGAGGTGCTGAGCTCAAGTTGCACGCGGTAGCTCCGCGGGTGCCGCACCCAATCGTGCTTTGGTTGGACGGGTGTTGTGTTCGTTGAGAAAAAATCCCCGCCCACGCAAAACCAGCTTGGACGGCGCACCCGCAAGAGTATAAGTGAGTCAACGGTCATCTTCCATTTGGTTGGGTGGGCCACCAATCCGTCAACGAACCTCAATACGTGCGCCCATGAACCTGTCCGGGAACAGAACTTCCCCTGGCCCCGAGCGCTGCTTGCACTCGACGCTTTGCGGCCCAACATTGCAGTCCTGTACCGCGTAATGCTTTTTGCAAGCATCACAATCCATCTGGCTTGCACTTCCTGTCGCCGACCACAACTCGACCTTGTCCGGCTCAGCCTTGCTGATGACGATTCGGCCCTGGTTAGCCATTGGAAAGGCTTGAACATCAACTGCCCCTGGAGAGAACCGGATTACAGCAAAACCTTCAGTCGCGGCAACTGATGGTGTCTCAAAGGCAAGGAATACCGTTCCTTGGTTAGAGGACGTACACAGCGAGGCAATCTCGACCACGCGGAGATTCGACCCGAATTTGATCAGCCGCCCGATAGGGTATTCTTTCCGTTCCTGACCGCGCTGGATAATGACCGTTGAGTTGTAGCTATCGAAATTTTTTAACGAGCGGGGATATTCGACAACTTTGACATTCGTATTCCCGTCGAGAACAAGTCTCGCCTGAACGATTGCCTGCCCAGCAAGGATGTTCCCGTCCGTCCCCATGCGCGGATTCCTGGGCGCGATGACGCGATGGCTTTCCTCGCACCCGATAGTGTGCGAAGGCTCCGGCGACTGAGCAAGCAAGAGTGGTTGTATTGCAACCGCCGACAGAAAAGCAACGAACCAGGTCTTACAGAGCACATTCATCACAGCCCCGATACTACTGCATGCGCCTCACTCTGAACTTACTCTCAGTGCGGCGGCTCGGTCGTCTTTTCGGCCTTGGCTTTCTTGGCTGCAATGGCTTTGTCCACCCACTCGTCGGCAGCTTTCAGGTCAGCCTTGCGGGCGTCAGGCTGGTCGCACTCATATTCGGCGCGTTCGCGGTACAGCAGATTCATGTAGGCCATGGCATCGTCGTCGTCGGGCTGAAGCTGAAGCGCCTTCTCCAGCGATTGCATTCCATCCTCGACGTAATGCTGGTTCTGCGTCCGCAAGGAAACGCAGGCGGCGGGGTCGCTAATCATTTCGCTATCGTTCAAGTGCATGTCGTCGCGCATCTTGACGCGCGGCGGATAGGCCAGGGTCCAGTCGATAACGGCCATCGAAAAATAATTGTGCGCGTCGTCTGGATTTAGCTCGATGGCCTTCATGTAGTACTCGCGAGCGTCATCCCAGCGCTTCAGGTTGAGGCTCAAGGAAGCGATGGAAACCGTGCTTCGGTAGCGCTGCTGATCGGACGGCTCATCCTTGAGAACGGTCTTGAACTCGCCGATCGCTTGGGTCGCCAGTTCGGTGTTGGCGGCCGATTCATCGCCGGGAATGAATTGCTGGGCGTAGGAATTTGCCAGCAGCACCCGCGCCTGGGTGGAGGCCGGATCAAGTTTGAGCGCAGCCTGAAAGTGCTCCGCCGCGCCCTGGTAGTTGGAAAATTGGTAGGCGAGAATGCCGGCCCGGATTTCCTCCACGGCCGATGTGTCTTGTGCGAAAACCAGTGTGGAAGCGCCGATTGCGAGCAGGATGACGCAAGTGACAGCCAGGCGCACGCGGCCGCGCCAGCATCCTACGGCCACGCTCCGGAACCAGGTATTGTTAGCATTCATTGGCATTGGCAATCTCATAGCAAGAACAAATCTCGTTCGGGCCGATCGCGTTGAAGCCCCTAACGGGTAACCGCAGATCCTTCGACTCCGGCGGCGCAAACCCGGCGCCGCCTCCGCTCAGGATGACAAACTCAAATCTCTGATGCGCCCTAATCCCTAGCCCCTAGCTCCTATTCCTTCACGGCAATCCCCAGCGCTTTCATCTTGCGATACATGTGGCTGCGTTCCAGTCCCAGCACCTCGGCCGTGCGGCTGACGCTGCCATGGTTCTCATCCAGCTTCTTCAGGATGTAGTCGCGTTCGTAGGCGGCACGCGCCTGGTGCAGGCTGGAGAAATCGCCCATGGTGCGGCGGCCACTCTCGCGGTAAACCAGGGTAGGCAGATGCTTGCGCTCCAGTTTCACCACCGTGGGATTCATGATCACGATGCGCTCAATCAGGTTGCGCAGCTCGCGAACGTTGCCCGGCCACGAATAGCGCATGAGGGCATCGAGGGCATCGTCGGCGATCTCCTTGGGACGGCGATTGTAGGTCTGGGAAAACTCCTTCAGGAAATAGCGCGCGATCAGCGGAACGTCCTCTTTGCGTTCGCGTAGCGGCGGCACATAAAACGGGATCACGTTCAGCCGGTAGAAAAGATCTTCGCGAAAGTTTCCCTTGGAGATTTCCTCTTCCAGGTCCTTGTTGGTGGCCGCGATGACGCGCGCATCCACGGTGATCAGTTCTTCCTCGCCGACGGGCGCAAACCGCCCTTCATCGAGTGTGCGCAGCACTTTCGACTGCGTCTTCAGGCTCATGTCGCCGACCTCGTCGAGGAACAGCGTTCCCCCGTCGGCCTTCTGGAATTTGCCTTCTTTGTCGGCGGCAGCGCCGGGGAATGCGCCCTTGCGATGTCCGAACAGCTCGCTCTCGATGAGGTCTTCAGGAATCGCCGCGCAGTTGAGCTCGACGAACATGGCGTCTTTGCGTAGGCTCTGCGCGTGGATGGCGCGCGCCGCCAGTTCCTTGCCGGTGCCTGACTCGCCGTAGATCAACACGCGTCCGTTGGTCGGGGCCATCAGCGCGATCTGCTGGCGCAGCGCTTTCATCGGGATGCTATCGCCGACAATGACGCTTCGCACCTGAAACTGCTTCTTGTATTCCAGGTTCTCGCTGCGCAACCGTTTGGCTTCGATGGCGTTTTTCAGAACGATCAATGTGCGCTCGATGGACAGTGGCTTCTCGAGAAAATCGAAGGCGCCCAGTTTGGTGGCCCGCACCGCGGTCTCGATGTTGCCATGTCCGGAGATCATGATGATTTCAGGATGGTCCTCGGGCTCGACCAGCTTCTCCAGCGTTTCCAGGCCGTCAATGCCGGGCAGCCAGATATCGAGCAGCACGACATCCACCGACTTGTGGCGGAGGGTGTCCATGCACTCCTCGCCGCTGCCCGCGAGTAGCGTTTTGAAACCCTCATCCTCCAGCACGCCTTGCAGCGAGCTGCGGATTTGGGACTCGTCATCCACGATCAGAATGGTTTGCATTTCACTGACCCGCCGCCGCAACCATGTCCTGGGCCAAAGGCAACTCTACGATGAATCTGGTCCCGACCGGAGAATTTTCTTCCACGCGAATCGATCCGTGATGATCTTCCACGATGCGGCTGACAATGGCGAGACCGAGTCCCGTCCCGCGCCTCTTGGTAGAGAAATACGGTAGAAATAGTTTCTCCTTCACCTCGGAAGTGACGCCATGTCCGGTGTCGGCGACCACGATTTCGACCGAGTCCCGCTCCCCCACCAGGGCCGTGGAGATATGGATTTCCTTCAGCAACGAGTTCTGCATGGCTTCGGCGGCGTTGTCCACCAGGTTGGCAATGGCGCGCTTCATGGCGTCGGGATCGGCCTGGACCGGGGGCAAATCGGGCGCGAGGAACCTCTCTACTCGAATCCCTTCGAGCCTGCCATCGAACATGGCCAACGCCTGATCGACGATGCTGTTGATGTTGGAGGGCTGCGGCTTCGACGCCGGAAAGCGGGCGAGAGCCGAGAACTCATCCACCAGGGTGCGAACCGTTTCCACCGATGAGCCGATGGTTTCCGAGCATTGCCGAATCACGTTGAGCGAGGCCGCGTCCGGAGGGGTCCCGCGTTCGAGGTGGCGGCGAATGCGCTCGGCGGACAAGGCAATCGGGGTGAGCGGGTTCTTGATTTCGTGAGCAATGCGGCGGGCTACCTCACGCCAGGCGGTCTGCTTCTGCGCGCGTAACAGATCGGTAAGGTCCTCAAACACCATGACGTATCCCATGCGCTGGCCGTGACCATCGCTGGCGGGCGACGGCGGCGGATCGAGCGAGGCCACCGTCACCGCCACGTTCAGGCTGACGCGCGCCGTGACGATCTCCATCTGGCTGGTAGTGGTTCCCATGCGGTCGGCTTTGCGCAGCAGGTGCTCGAGATCGGAGACGGTTTCCGCGGGAAACAGGTCGTGCAGAGTTTGTCCGGAATCAGGCGCGTCGCCGCCCAGCCGGAGCAGACGCCGTGCCGCCTGGTTGGCATGAAGAATTTGGCGCGAGGCGTCCAGCGAAAACACCGCCGAAGGAACGCTCTCCAGAATGGTCTCGATGTGACGGGTGCGCTGCTCCAGTTGCACGTTCACGTCGGCCAGGTCGCGGCGCGAGGCCTCGATGTTTCCCCGGCTGGCTTCCAGGTCGGCAGCCATGCGGTTGAACGATTCCACCAGTTGTCCGATTTCGTTGCCGGCCTGCACGTCCACGCGGTAATCCAGGCGCCCACGGGAAATTTCGTGGGTGGCTTCAGCCAGGGCGACCAGGGGCCGGGTCACCATCTTCGACATGTACAAAGCCAGCCAGGTCGAGGCGAACAGCACGGCGACGGTAAGCAGCAACAGAAAACCCATATAGGTGCGGCGCAGACGGCGCCGCTGCACGCGCAGCTCACTGTATTGTTGCTGGCTGCGTTCCACGTCACGCAGCGTGGCCGAATAATTTTCCGGCAAGGGCATGGCTACCAGGATTTGTCCGTTCGGTCCCACCCGAGCCCGGCCCAGGACATAAGTTTGGCCGAGGACCTCAAACGACTTTGCCTCACCCGGCAAGGCCGTCTTCAGGGGCAGGTTGTGGCGCAGCAGGGGCCAGGCTTCGGGAGCATGGAAGCTGGCCTCAGCACGATCATCCACGACGGCAAAGGCGAAGCCGCCTTGTAGAGTGATTTCACTGCGCCGAAATTCATCCATTACCAGGCCGAAATTTCCCGTCTGGAACGACTTCTGGGCGTCGGGACTCGCGGCAATGCGCTGCGCCTCGACCTTGGCATTGGTAGAGGCGTATTCCGTCAGCAGAGAAATGATGACGTTGGTGCGGTATTGCACCTCCTCCGCCGGCCGGGAGAACCATTTTTCGATGGAGCGATTGATCAGACCGTAGGAGAACAGGAACAGAAAGATCACCGGTCCCAGCGAAAGCAGTAACGCTCCCATGACCATCCGGCTGCGAAACTTGGAGCCGAGTACCCCGGTCTTGCGCTCCGCGTACAGCCGCAGCAGGGTGCGCAGCAAAACGAAGGTGAGCGCCACGAATAACAGAAAGATCAGCGCTGAAACGGCCGCGAAGATGAGCGTCTCCTCGCTGGTATCGGGCTGCAGAAAGGTCAGCTTGAAAGTGGCCTGCGCGAAAATAACGGCAAACAGAAAGAAAGTACAAATGGAGAGCGCGACCAGAGCGGGGGTGCGGTTTCGTTTCTTCTGCAGACGAGTTGGGGGCGTAAACGGCAACATGAACAGCCCAGGATCTGCCGCTTCCGAATCAGGACTGCAAGATTACGCGAGCCGATTCCAGGTCCCGGCAGGTGGCTTCATTATATCCGCGGGCCGCTTCGGACCGGATTGAGATTAGGGGTGCAGGCCGGCAGGCGACGGCATCGGCCTGCGGTTGCGCCTGACCAGCCAGACAATCAGCGCCACGATCAGGATCAACGGCAGCATGGGAACAAGGAATATTCCCAGTAGAATGAACGCTCCAGACTGCACACTGACATCGCCCTGCACCACCGCGTTGGGATGCCGCGATAAGCGTCCGCCCACCGTGACCACATCTTCGGAGACCGCCGCGTTGTCACCCAAAAGGACGCCTCCGCCGATTGCTACCACGCTCCCCCGCACCTTGCCATCCACAACGATGCTTCCACCAATGGCGACCACATCCCCGCATGAGCCCGCCACTCGAATCGAGCAGCCGATGCAAACCAGGTCCCCTACATTTTCGTTCTCGCCTACGGTAATGCTTTGGCCAATATGAACCTGGTCTCCATTCCGGGCGTGAAGGGTTTGAGGTGTAACGATGAGAAGCAGCAAAGCGGCTGCCAGCAGCCATGGCGCGCGATGAAGCATGAGTTCACCTCCTCGGCTGTGCGATACGCAGGCGTTCCAGACGAATCCGCTCGAAATCAGAACACAAATCTACGTTGTATTCTACGAGCCAATCGTCGCCAATGTTCCAGGATTCTTATCATGAGTGTCGCATGGGCCTATGGGGCCACCCATAGGAACCAGAATTAACCACAATCACCCATGGCAGCCTGGAAACTGAATCCAGGAGGAAGGAGGGGACGCTCAATCGTAGTCCGCTTCCACATTCGTGTCGCAAGCCCAGATCAGGGCGACGATCCAGCCGATGACGGTCCAGCCCAGCCAAAGGTTGGTCACGATGATGGACAGCAGGGAATTGTGCTTGCGCAGCGCCGCCACGCCGATCGGCAGGAAGTAAAACAGGAGGATGAGCAGCGGCCCCGTATAGAACGGGTCCTTCTCGAAGACATAGCGGGTCAGGGAAACACAGAGCCAGGCGCCGAGCAGGATGGCCGCGGCTTGAGCGACCGATATGGCAATGGTCCGCAGCATGGTGGTAACGAGCGAAGAATAAGCGAAGAATACTCGCTTCCTGTGATCGAGGTTTGTCCCTACAGTATCCACCGGCACAAGATCGCTGTCTGTGACGGCGGTCACGGGGGGACCGTCGCAATTCGAGTTTGTTGCGCTCTCGGCGAAAAAAAGGCCGCACCGGAGGGGTGCGGCCTGAGTTAATCGACGCTGTCGGTTGATTCGAAGCGCTCGCGTCTCAAACCCCGGGGTTAGAAGTTGACGCGGAACCCGAACTCCATCTGCCGGGGCGAAGTCGTACTGAATTGCCCTGGCAATGTGCCGAAGGACGACGGATTGCTGGTGTCGATGTAATCACCAGCCGGATCATCCCACTGCATATGGTTAAAGACGTTGGTGACGACGAACTGCGCCTCAAAGTTGACCCGCTCGGTAATCGCGAACTGCTTCTTCATGCTGAAGTCCACGTTCCAGTACGGGAGCCCGCGCACCACGCCGAAGCCACCGTCACGGGTATCCAGACCCAGAATGGGCTGCCGGATATCGTTCCAGGCGGCTTCCGGGTTGGTGAACAGGTTGACCCCGTAACCGGAGGTGCCGATGCCGTTAGACCCCTTGGTGTAATTCACTCCAACCTGGGGAAGCTGTCCCATCACAATCGCATTTTCCGAGACCCCATAGCCAAAGAAGTTGGAGGAGTCACCTTCGCCGAAGGCCTGGCCGCCCCCGTTGGCGGTGCCCAGAGTCATGGGCAGACCGCTGCCAGCGGTGAATACCGGAGCAAATGTCCAGCCGCCCAGGAGATGCCCGGCCAAGCCGTGCTGCCCCTTATACCACGACGGCTGATACACAAAGAAGGTGTTGAAGACAAGCGGGCGGTCAAACGCCTGCAAGCCATAGCCGGTGCGCAGGTTGAAGGGATCGGGTGGGGTGGCCTCGCTGGTTGCCTGAACCTCGGCTCCCGTGCCCAGCGCCCGGGACCAAGTGAGGTTCGACTGCATGGTCAGGCCTCTCCAGTCCGCCATCTTCAGGCTAACGAAACCAGCATTGTAGTTGCCGTAGCCGATGCTGGCGTTGACCGCCACGCCGCTACTGGTCTGACCGCTCGTGTTTAGCATGGAATGCGGGAAGTTGAATCCGGGAGCGGTACCTCCGTTGTCGAGATCGCTCCACAGGTTCCATACGTTCTGGACTGAGAGGTTACTACCTTCATTGACCGCCACGGCTTGGGTGCAGTTGGCGAAGCCATTGCAGTAACCGGTGCCAGCCAAGGCCGCCTCAAAGAACGGCTGCGGCGTCACCGCAGCGACATTGCCCGCGCATCTGCCACCAGCAAGCCCCGCGACGCTTCCGTTTCCGCAGTATTGTATTTCCAGGTTGGCGTAGGCTTTGTCGAAGCGCTGGCCGCCCAGCGTCATCATGTAGGGTACCGCATTGATGTTAACCGGCAGGTACTCGTTGTTGATCCAACGCCCAATGTAGCCCATTTCCATGCTTACCTTGCGTGAAATTTGGTGCTGATAGGTGAGGTCAACCGAGTCCACGACATTGGGCCGGAAGTTGGGATCCAAAGACTCGGCCGCTCCTGCCTCGGGTCCGTTAATGCCGGGGAAAATAGGCTGCGGCAGTGTCTGACTGGGCGCCTGTCCAAGCGGCGCTACCAAGCCATTAACGCCAACACGGAAAGCGGTCAAGGGAGTGGCGCCGCCACTGCCGCCGCACCCGAAGTTCGTCGCCGTCTGATAGGCCGGGGCCAAGGCGCCCACGCACTGTACAGCCTGAATAAGGCCGTCGCCGAGCAGGGGCACGAGCACCAAGTCAACTCCGTTCAGTCGCCCATAGATTCGGCTATAACCGGCGCGGACGACATCGTTGCCGTTGCCGAAGACGTCAAAAGCGGCTGCCACGCGGGGACTAAACTCCTTGTAATAAGGATTGTAGGGGTATTTGGGATGGCCGGCCACGTTGCCAATCGTGGCAAACCCGATTTCGGGGTTGTATACCTGTCCTGCCAGCGCGGCGGTTTCCCGGTTGTTCATGTAGTTTTGCAAACTAATCGGATGATCGGAGGAATCCACCAACTCGACCTGTTTCCCGTTTGCTTCGGTCGGTGGCATCTCCAGTGTCCAGCCCAAACCGTAGGTCAGAGTAAACCGTGGCTTCATGCGCCAGGTATCACTGAAGTACAGGTTGTAGTAGGGAATGGTGCTCTGGTCAAAAGCAGGCGTGAGCGGCGGGTTTAAGGTCAGGTTCGATCCCGAACGAGTGTAGGCAACCTGCGCGATGGAGACGATGCCCAGCATCATTGCGTAGTCCCGGCCCCAGTTTGGATCTGACGCGGAAATGCCCGGCGGCGTATAGCCGGTCAGGTCAACTCCGGAGCCGGCGCCGGAGTTCGTACCCAGCTGATAGGTCGGAAAGTAGTCGATACCGCCGCCATTATCACTGCGCTGGTGGTAGTCAAAATTGTGCTGGTATTGACCGCCGAACTGGAACATGTGTTTGCCCTTCAGCCAAGTCAAGTCATCCTTGAACATGTGGTCCTTGCCATCCCAGAAGCGGGTACGCGTGTTCTGGGTATCCACATTGTAGGGAAGGAGGGCCTGGGTCGCCGACTCGCCACCTGGTTCCAACGCCCCTCCCAAACCGGATATTTGCGGCGGGGCTCCCGCCGAGCCATACTGCCAAAAGTTGCGCAGGAAGCTGTAATGGAAATCGTTGGTGATGCTGGGACTGATGTTGGTGGTCAGCCCGGCCACCAGGTACCACGGGGTTTGTGGGCGGTTGGACACAGCAGACGCTACGCCCAGCGTATCGCCGGAGAAGAAGCCGCCAATGTCACTTTGGTTCGTCGTAGCGCGGGTCAGGTGGTAGTAGCGGTAGCTTGACATGAAATGCCACTTATCGCCAAAGTCGTGGTCAAGCCGGGCAACTCCGAAGTTATCGTTCTGGGGAATGGACATGTTCGCTGTGAATCCCTGGATGTTGACGCCGTCGCAGCGGCTGAGACCGCAGCTCGCTTCATTCGAGGCCGGCATGTATTTGTTCCAGAACTGCTGCACCAGGGGATTGATTCCAATGCCCAGCGGATCGAAGTTGGCAACGTTGTACTGCACCCCGTTGAAGGTGAGGAATCCCTCGCGCATGGCCGCTGACGGCACCGCCCTCTCGATGGTGGTAGCGTTGGGCCAGCGGAAGCCTTGATAGTTGGCGAAGAAGTAGGTCTTTCCGCCCAGCATTTTGGGCAGGATGGGGCCGCCAGCCGCCGCGCCAAAGCGGTTGTAATGATAGTCGGCGTTGGGCAACCCGTTGAGGTTATTTACCCAGGTATTCGCGTTAAAGTTGTTATCCAGATAGTACTCGTAAACCGTTCCGTGCCAGGTATTGGTGCCGCGCTTGGTGACGACCTGCACCTGTGAGCCCGACGAGCTGTTGAAGTCGGCGCCCTGCAGGGCTGCACTGACTTTGAACTCCTCCACGCTATCGGCTGGCGTCGGCATGACGCCCGTAGGTCCGGCAGCCACACCGTTGCTTTGGTTGGAAACGCCTCCCGTTGGGTCACCGGCAAAGCTGGGCGTGTACACGCTCATGCTGCCGTCCATGTCGTTGGTGTTGTTTCCGCCATCGAGCACGAAACTGCTCTGGTCCACCACGGTCCCAGCCACGCTGCCATCCGGGCTGATGCCCGGTTGCAGGGTGATAAAGGTGCTGACGTCGCGTCCCAGGCTGGGGAGTGATTCCAACGTTACACCGTTGACGGTATTGCCGATGGTGGCATTCATGGTCTGCAACTCGACCCCGGTCGCTGCCACTTCAACCGTCTGCGTCGCCGCGCCCACCTCCAGGGTGATATTGGCCGTAACCGGCGAGCCGACATTCACCGTCTGGGCTGCAATAACAGACTTACTGAACCCTGTCTTAACAACCGTGATGTTGTATGTCCCCGGGGGTACATTGACGAAGACGTACTGGCCCGCAGCGTTGGAAGTGCTGGTTCGCTCAACCTGCGTGGCCGTGTCGGTCAGTGTGACCGTTGCACCCGGCACCACCGCACCGGTTTTGTCTGTCACCACCCCATTGACTTGCCCGGCGGAAGCGACCTGTGCCCCTGCAGGCACCGCGCTCGCCAGCAGCAGGATTGTGACCATCAGAACTAAGGTTGAAAATAACCAACGGGAACGGCGTCCAAGTCGTGTCATCTTTTTCTCCCTCCAGAAGTTGACTCGTGTCTGACATCTGACTGCGCGGAATTCTAAGCTTGAAAAAGCCGCATGAAAGAGAATCCTAACGACAGAACCCACTGGCCTGATGGGAACAGCACAGCCGTCTACGCTCTCAGGGCGAGCGACAGAGACCTAGCCATCGGTAAAAGTGCTCCGACACATAACCCAAATCCAAGTCGGAGCGGGATATGAATTGGCTCAGATAGAAGCATTCGGCTGGCCAAACCGTCACGACCAAGCTAAGTCATTTTGAATGTTGTACATTCGCCTAGTAGGCTAAGGATAGAGCTACAAGATTCTGAATTATCACAGCGCAAGTCATATTGATTTTCATAGAAGAGGTGACTCGACGGCAGGACGCGGGTTCACCAGAACTTGCTGAAGTCAGGCTGCCGCTTCTCCGCAAAGGCGCTGAGCGCTTCGCGGCTTTCTGGCGAATCCAACAGCCCCGAGATGACGGCGACTTCTTCCTGGATAGCGCGATCGACTTCCGTCCTGTAGGTGCGCCTCAGCAGCTCCTTGCAGGTACGCAGCGCTGCCGGAGGCTTTTCCGCCAGCTTTTGCGCCGCATTCGCCGCGGTGGGGAGCAACTCCCCAAGCGGAACGACGGCGTTCACCAGCCCTAATTCATAAGCTCGCTGCGCCGTGAACGGAACGGCCAGCATCAGCAATTCGGCGGCGCGCTGGTGGCCCACGAGCAAAGGCAACAGGACAGTGGAGCCGGCTTCGGGAACGATGCCGAGATTGAGGAAGGGCATCAGGAACATGGTGTTGTCGGCGGCATAGACCAGGTCGCAGTGCAGCAGGATGGTGGTGCCAATTCCCACCGTCGCTCCGTGCACGGCGGCGACAATCGGCTTTTTTGCGTTCACCGCCGCGCGGATAAAGCGAACTGCGGGCGGCAGGTCTTGGCCCTTCCACGGCCTTTGCAGAAAGTCGACCAGGTCATTGCCCGCGGTGAACGCCTCGCCGGCCCCGTGCAGAAGCACGACGCGCACCTCGGGAGCAGCCTCCGCCTTTTCCAGCTCGTCGGCCAGCCCCTCGTACATCTCTGCGGTCAGCGCATTCTTCTTTTCCGGGCGGTTAATCGTGATGCGCCGGACGGCGCCGTTGCTTTGGCTTTGAATGTGGCTCATGGTGTGGCTCCTTTAGGGGTGAGGCCGAAAAAGCTACGGTGCACACATGAAGTTACTGCGCGCACCTATGGTCTCGCGGTGGCAACAAGGCATTGTACGGGAAGCCGCACCGGTCGCGGCAAGCTGGAGCGCTAGCGCGGCATCCACACGGCGCTGGCGTGCTCCACCCGGCACACACCGCCGGATGCAGGAACTCCGGAATTGCTCTTGTGACACCGGGGGGAAGCGGCTAGGCTGGTCGCGCCACTTCGCCATAAACCTGGAGCATGCGACGCACGCCGGCTTCCCAGGAAAACTTTTCGCACTGCTGCAGGCCGCGCGCCTTTAGCTTGTCGCGGACGCTCTGGTCAAGCAGCACGCGGTGTAACGCTTTCATGATTTCGAACACGTTCTCCGGATTCACCATGATGGCGGCGTTGCCGACAACTTCCGGGATGGAGGAAGTGTTGCTCGTGACCACCGGGGTGCCGTGCGCCATGGCTTCCAGGGGCGGCAGTCCGAATCCCTCATACAGCGACGGAAACACGAAGATCTTTGCCTGATCGTAGAAGATGCGCAGCACCTCGATGGGCACAAAGCCGAGGAAGCGCACATCGTTCTGTACCCGCCCCTTCACCACCGCGCGGCGCAGGTCGGGATGCTTGGAGACTTCATCGCCAATGATGATCAGCTTCAGGTCCTCAAACTGCTTCTCCTTGACCAACTCGGTCTTGAGCGCGGAAAAAGCCTCGATGATGCGCACCACGTTCTTGTGCGGGCTGATGCGGCCGGCGTAGAGCAGAAAGGGATAGTTCACCTGGTAGCGCTCGGCAATGAACTCGCGCTCTGCCACGCTGGCGTGTCCCAGGCGGAAACGTTCGTCGATGGCGTTGTAGATGACCTCAATTTTCTCCGGCGGGACGCGAAACAGGCGCTCGGTGTCTTTCTTGGAGAAATTGGAGACGGCGAAGATGCGCGCCGCGCGATGCAGCACCCGCTTGGTGAACCTGAAATGAAGATCTCGTTTCAGCGTGGAATGGCTATTCACGCGGTACAGGTGATCGAACAGATCGTGCACCGTGACCACGTAGGGACACGGTATGCCTTGCGGCTTCCAGAACAGATGCGGCACATGCAACAGGTCGCATTGGAAGCGCTTCAGCAGCCGATGCAGTTCGAAGTAGCTGGAGAACGAGAACTCGTTGGGTTGCGCCGGTAATGTTTTGAAGTTCGCCGGTAATCCTTCGGTCCCGGGAAGCTTCCCGGGAATGCCGATGAGGAAATATTCGTTCTCCTGGTCCAGACGGGCGAGCGTGCGAATGGCGTTGCGGGTGTAGGTCCCCACGCCGAATTCGTTAATGCGGCGGATGTCGATGGCGATTCGCACTAACTCAAGTGTAAACCGGAGGACGACAGTGCAGAGGCATTTACCCGACCTTGGGCTCGAACTCAAATGTGCACTAAGATCATCCGCCGGGGACGCCAAGAGCTTATTTGATATATGGGTCGTATCACTTTAAGCTTCCAACATGCGCATCACCGTCAAACCACCGCTTAGGAAAGAACGCGGCGCATGGGTATTCCGCCGCGGGAAAAAGCTGTCTGCCGCCGACACCGATAAAGCGCTCCGCGACATTCGCCAGCAGCGCGATCGCCGGAACCGCGGAGATGGTCGCTGAAGAGCTTTCCTGCCCCTGCCCCTTACGCCTTCACCGCCTCCGCGTGCTTCGCCCGGCGCGAGGCGTACAGCGGGAATGCTTCCGCCAATTCCAGCACTTCCCGGCGAATGCGCGCCAGTAGGTCCTTGTCGGTGCGGTTGTGCAGCGCCTCGGAGATCCACTTGCCGATCTGCCGCATCTCGAGTTCTTTCATGCCGCGGGTGGTGAGCGCCGGACTCCCGATGCGGATGCCGCTCGGCTTCATCGGGGGATTGGTGTCGAACGGAATGGCGTTCTTGTTGACCGTGATGCCAGCCTCATGCAGCGCGTTCTCGGCTTCGCTGCCCAGCATTCCTTTGGCGAAGACATCCACCAGCATGAGGTGCGTGTCGGTACCGCCGGAAATAATGTGGAAGCCCTCGTCGGCCAGGGTTTGCGCCAGGACCTTGGCGTTGGCCACAATCTGGCGCGCGTAATCTTTGAAGCTGGGCTGCAGGGCCTCGTGGAAGCACACTGCTTTGGCCGCGATGATGTGTACCAGCGGGCCGCCTTGCACTCCGGGGAACACAACCTTGTCGATCAGCGCGGCATATTCCGCCTTCGACAGAATTAATCCGGCGCGCGGACCGCGCAGCGTCTTGTGCGTGGTGCTGGTGACAATCTGCGCGTGCGGCACCGGCGAAGGATGCGCGCCTCCGGCAACCAGTCCGGCGAAGTGCGCCATGTCCACCAGGTAGATCGCGCCAACTTTGTCGGCGATCTGGCGCATGCGCGCAAAATCGATAAACCGCGGATAGGCGCTGCCTCCGCCAATGATCAGCTTCGGCTGCTCGCGCTCCGCGATCTTCTCCAGATCGTCGTAATCGATGACCTCGGTTTCCTTGTTCACGCCGTAGGGAACGATCTTGTACGTCTTGCCGGAAAAGTTCAGGGGATGCCCGTGCGACAGGTGCCCGCCATGCGCCAGGTTCAATCCGAGAACGGTGTCCCCAGGCTTGATCACCGCGGCGTAAGCAGCCATGTTGGCGGTGGAACCGGAGTGCGGCTGCACGTTGGCGTGCTCGGCGCCGAAAAGCTGCTTGGCGCGGTCGCGCGCCAGGTTCTCCACCACGTCGGTGAATTCGCATCCACCGTAATAGCGCTTGCCGGGATAGCCTTCGGCATACTTGTTGGTGAAGACCGAGCCGGCCGCTTCCAGCACGGCCTCGCTCACAAAGTTTTCCGAGGCGATCAGCTCCAAGCCTTCGTGCTGGCGGCGTTCTTCATTCTCAATCGCTCGCGCGATGTCGGGATCAACTTCCGCCAGCAGCCGTTCCATTGCACTTAATTTCATGATTGCGTTCCTTCCTTCTCCAAACACTCTGTGATGCTGGCGAGCGCGGCGGTTGGCCTCGGATTTGTCATCACGAGCGCAGCCGGGGTCCCCAAAATCGGGCGCTCCTAATGACAATTCATAGACCCACGCGCATCACGCCTTCGCCGCCTGCCCCTCGTCCTCGCGCTCGATGGCTGCGATCTTTTCCACGCGCCGCTCGTGCCGCCCGCCCGCAAAGGAAGTGGCCAGCCATTTATCCACTATCTTGAAAGCCGCGTCCTCGTCGATCACCGAGGCGCCCAGCGTCAGCACATTGGCATCGTTGTGTTCGCGCGAGCGCTCAGCTTCGAACTCCGTGTCAACTTTCGCGGCGCGAATTCCGGGGACTTTGTTGGCGGCGATCGACATGCCAATCCCGGTGCTACACACCAGGATGCCGAGATCGGCGCCGTGCGCAGCGACCTCTTCCGCTACCGCGCGCGCGAAGTCGGGATAGTCGCACGAGGCGGTCGAGTCGGTGCCGCGATCGTCAACTGCGACGCCCTGCGCGGACAGCTTCTGCTTGATTTTCTCTTTCAGCTCGAAGCCGGCGTGGTCCGATCCCAGTGCAATCTTCATCGCCAACATTGTAGCGCGGGGAATGCAGATAAGGGTGTGACCTTCTACCCGGCAAACGCCTTCGCCAGGAAACGCGAGATGTGCCAGGCGTCCATGTACTTGTAGGGGCTCTCGCCGAGCGAGTAGTGCCCGCACGGCAGCGCCTTGATGGTGGTGTCGAGCCCGCGGCGCAGGAATTCGCCCGCCGCCTGGGCGGAAAATTCCGGCAGGAACGTCAGGTCGTAGCGTCCATAGATCATCAGCGACTTCTTCGGCCAGCGCTCAAACTTGTCGAAGTACACGATCGGGCTGATCGACAGCCAGACCTGGCGCAGCTCGTCCTGGGTCAGCACGCTTTCGATTCCCTGGCGGATGTGGCGGGTCGATTGTCCCGTCCAGGTCACGTCGCCGAACGATGTCGAGGCGTGGTTGAAAACATTGACGCTGATGCGCGCGTCGTGGGCCGCCGCGATAAACGCGTAGCAGGAGCCGAGGCTGGTTCCCACCAGGCCAAAACGCGTGTAGCCGCGCTGCTGCAGCCAATCGAGGCAGCAACGAATGTCGATGATGCCCTGGCGCGTGGCGTCAATGGTGCGCCCGATGTTGGCGGACACCGCGTAGTCGGCGCGCGTGAGTCCCGCCGGGCGGCGGATGTCATGGTACGGCATGCTCATGCGCAACGCCGAGATGCCAAGCAAGTTGAAAATGCGGCACAGTGCGTTCTGGCTTACGCCGTCGGCATTCCACTGCGGAATGACTATCACCGCGCGCCGTCCCCGCGCCGGAAACCAGCGCGCGTTCATGCAATTGTTCTCGCGGTAGGGCGACTCCACCGGCGAGGTGAAGCGCAGAAAGGTGCCCAGCTCGTCTTTCGGCTGCTTCTTGGGAGCGGCGCTGCCGGTGTGGAAGAGTTCGACTTTGCGCTTTTCCAGCCGGAAATCCGACGGCACCTTGTAAGCGTAGAACTGGTCGCTGTTGGCGACGATGTGGTCGTTGGCTGCCGACCAGTAGGCCAGCATCGTGGCTTTATCGCTCTGGTCCTGCGGCGGAGGGAAGCTCTCCAGCGTAGGCCAGCGGGCCGCCCATTCCGGGCCCCACTCGAAGGGACGCACCACGCGATTGTTGTCGCGCGAGGTCATGCGCGCTTCCCAGTCGTGCATCCAGCGGCGGTAACGTTCTCGCATCTGTAAGAACTATAGACGAAGAGAGGGTGGGAACCCCATGGAAAGTCAATGAATCCGCGGCGTTCTGCACTGAATGGCAGTGTGCGTGGGTCGAGAGGAGCGGTCGTACTCAGCGGTACTCTTTACGATTGGCAGGGTTGCCGGCTAGGTGTATGCTTCGGGCGCAATCCCAATTG
This sequence comes from Candidatus Korobacteraceae bacterium, assembly GCA_049520555.1. Lineage (GTDB taxonomy): Bacteria > Acidobacteriota > Terriglobia > Terriglobales > Acidobacteriaceae > Bog-257. Next base: position 68,175 of record JBEKPR010000002.1, on the reverse strand, counting down.
AAGACCCGCGACCGCGAGTGATCTGGCCTAACAAAGGAGAAAACATGATCTCAGGAATTGCGTCACTGTTACTGCAGCAGGATTCTGCCGCCGGCGGTCTTATGGCCGCTCTCTTCGGAAGCACCATGCTGATGGTTATCCTGGCCATGGTGGCGGTGGTCGTCATCGGTGGATGGAAGGTCTTTGTGAAGGCCGGACAGCCGGGATGGGCGATCCTGGTTCCTATCTACAACGCCTACATCCTCTTGCAGATTGCCGGCCGGCCGGGATGGTGGCTGCTGCTGTATTTCATTCCGGTGGTCAACATCGCAATCGCTATTATTGTGGCCATGGACATCGCGAAAGCCTTTGGCCAGAGCCCGGTGTTCGGCATCATTTTGTTGTTTCTGCTAAGCGGCATCGGCTATCTGATTCTCGGCTTCGGAAGCGCTCGCTACATTGGTCCACAGACAAATCTCCAGGCGCGAGCGGTTGGCGCATAGCCGTGATGGGCGACACTGTTTTTTCTCACGTTCACGCTCGTGACCGCGATGGTGGAAATAGATTTGTATCGCGGCACTCCCACCCAAGCAAAAGAAACTTGGGAGGGTCACCCGACGGCAATCGCCCTACACTTCGCGTACTATAATTTCTGCCGCGTACACTCAAGCCTTCGCGTGACGCCTGCAATGGAAGCGGGTCTCACCGATCACGTTTGGACGTTTGCAGAGTTGTTCGGAACCAAACTGGGAATCCAGCAAGTGATTTATATGTAATGAGATACGACCATATCGCACTTTTCTTGCCATATATATTAGCATCGAGGGGTTGACAGCGGCATCAAAAGGGCAGAGCCTACCCTTGCGTCTGGGATGAGTCGCTAAGCGTCTCGGTTTGGGGCGATGCCCCAAAAGCCCAGTCGCTTCTTTTTTGGCTTAAATGTACCTCTGCTACATCGACGAATCTGGCACTTCGAGCATCCCAGGAAACACCTCGCACTTCGTACTAGCTGGGCTTTCCATTCCTGTTTTGCTGTGGAACAAGACGGATGAATCTATTACCGCTATTCTCAAAAAGTGCGGCCTCGAACATGAGGAGTTTCACACCACATGGATCATGAGGCCATATCTCGAACAAACGAAAATAGCTGATTTCTCCAAATTGAGCTGGAAAGACCGCCGTTCCGCCGTCGAGAGTGAAAGAACGAGAGAGTTGTTGCGGCTTCAGAAAACGAAGCAGAGCAAGGCATATCAGCAAACAAAAAAGAACTACGCACATTCCCGTCCATACATCCACTTGACGTTCGATGAACGAAAAGCGCTAACGACAGATGTCGCCACGATGATTGGGCAGTGGGATTATGCGAAGCTATTTGCGGAGTGTATCGACAAGATTTACTTTGATCCCGTGAAAGCGAGACAGAGCGTTGATGAACAAGCATTTGAACAAGTGGTGTCACGATTTGAGCAGTACCTCGTTAATACCGGACCCAAAAAGGGGAAGGGGCAAAAGAGCCATGGTCTCCTTGTTCACGATAACAACGAGACGATCGCCCGAAAACACACTGCACTAATGCGTCATTTTCGGAAGCAGGGAACATTTTGGACGAAGGTCGACCGCATCGTAGAGACGCCGCTGTTTGTAGATAGCAGTCTCACTCGAATGGTGCAGGTTGCTGACCTTTGCAGTTACGCCTTGCGCAGATATTTAGAGAACAAGGAAACAGCGCTTTTCGAGCAAATCTATTTACGCGCCGACCGTGTGGGGAAGCGCGTGCTTGGTGTCCGGCATTTTACAAACCTTAAGTGCTCCTGCGTTATCTGCACGTCTCATACGGCGAAGCCCTAAGCACCAGCCTGTTTTCCACACCGCCAAATTCCTCTAGTTCCCGCCGCTTACTGCCTCTTCCGGCCAGTCAACCCACATTTCGGCCACTACCTCATCTAGCGCGTACTTGGCAGGAACGAAGTGATATGCTCGAATGGTGCTCACTCTAATGCGACGCTTCTCGTACGACTTCCATGATTTTCTCGACGACGTGCGCTAATCCATCTTTGGTCTGAACCGCCTTCCGATCTGCCAGGGTTACAGAATAGCCGCGCACTTCTGTAAAACCCACGCCGTGCCACACGGGGAGTATTACATTCTCTCCACCAACTTCGCGGGTCGCTAGTCCATTCAGTTCCTGCTGCGGCCAGTGCTTCCCGAAGAAGTAGCCGCTGAGAATCACCACACCGAATCGCGAGCGCGCAAGACCACGGTCAATGGATTCACGAAGGCTGTCGCCCAACCGAAGCGAGAAATCGTCATACCAGATACGCAAGCCCTTTTCCTGAAGAGCTTCCGCCAGCGGCGTAGCGATTGCTTCTTTGTCCTCGCTTGCATGTGATATGAACACATCCCACTCGTCTTGCGGCTTCTTAGTTACTGCGTTCTCAGTTGTGGAATAAGGAGAAGGCATCGGTTTCGTTGAAACCTGCTTCACAGGAATCTTCAGACTAGCGACAATCTGGGAGTGCGTTCCACGTTCCCGCTTCCGCTGCTCAATCATGGCATTCACAAGCTGTTGCAAATTATCCTTCAACTGCTCTGCTGAACCCCGTAGGCTTTGAAGGTATTGTTTGATTTCGCCGATCGTCCGATTGGCAGCACCTTCTACGTCGAATCTCGCATCCGTGAGTTGGTACACCAAGTGAAGTTCGTTCTCGTGAATCTCGCCAAACGGCGGGTTAAGATTAAATGTCGTAGGCTGTACTTCAAAGACTCCAGCGTCGCCCTGAAATGGGACTACGACTCTGACTTCCGTTCCGGCAATGTAAAACGGCTTATCGCGATTGGAGATGGGTCGTCGGAAGTCATGGCTGACATCAACTTGTGTTTCCTTTGTAAGCGCATACTTCTTGTCCTCATCAAGGACTGGCACACTCAAGCTGAATTGCTCGATCAGCTTCGCTGCGAGAGCAATAGGATCGGAATCCAGTTCCGAATTCGTGACGCTCCGGAATGCTTTCTTGAGTTCCTGCTTGCGGTGTTCAATTACGCTGAATATGTCAACCCGATTGAATAGTAGATTCATTACTCTTCTGCGCTTCATGTGGGTATCGGTGAAGTTGAGTTTACTGCCCGTACTCCCCCTCTTTCGCCAGGTTCTCAAACCGCGTATAGCGTTTCACGAACGCCATCTTGATCATGTCGGTGGGGCCGTTGCGTTGTTTGGCGACGATGAGTTCGGCGATGCCGTCGAGGTCGGGATCGTCTTTCTTGTACACCTCTTCGCGGAAGATGAAGGCCACCACGTCGGCGTCCTGCTCGATGGAGCCGGATTCGCGCAAATCGGAAAGCTGCGGCCGATGATCGCCGCCGCGGCTCTCGGGAGCGCGGCTCAACTGCGACAGCGCGACCACCGGCACTTTCAACTCCTTGGCCAGCGCTTTCAGCCCGCGCGAGATGGCCGAAACTTCCTGCGTCCGGTTTTCAAAGCGCTTGCCGCCGATGGGCACCGCCGACATGAGTTGCAGATAATCCACGATCAGCAGGTCGAGACCTTCGGTCTGCCGCAAGCGGCGCGCCTTGGCGCGCATCTCGCTGACAGAAATCCCGGGCGAATCGTCGATGAACAACTTGGAATGCGAGAGCTGCTCGGTGGCGCGGGTCAGTTTGCGTATGTCGTCCTTGGAACGAAAGCCTTGGCGCAAAGCCTGCGAATCCACCTGGGCATGCGAGGCCAGCATCCGTATCAGCAACGCCTCGCGCGACATTTCCAGCGAGAACACACCCACCACTTTGCCGTCGAGCACGGCCGCGTTCTCGGCGATGTTCATGGCCAGCGCGGTCTTGCCCATCGAGGGACGCGCGGCGATGATGATCAAATCGGAAGGCTGAAGCCCACTGGTCAGCTTGTCGAACAGCGTGTAGTGCGTCTCCAGGCCGGTGATTTCCTGGCCGCGATCGAGCAACTCTTCCAGCGAGCCGAACGAACCTTTGATGATGGACGGGATGTTCATGAATCCCTGTCCAATGCGGTTCTCCGAGAGCTGGAAGATGGCCTGCTCGGCCCGGCCCAGCACCTCTTCGGCTTCGTCGGAGTGCTCGATGGCTTCGGCAATGGCGTTCTGCGACAGGTTGATGAGGCCGCGCAGCAGCGCCTTGTTGCGCACGATGCGCACGTAGTGCTCGATGGACGGCCGGTCGGGCACGCCATCGATCAGCGACGACAGATACGCCACCCCGCCGATGGCTTCCACTTCTTTGCGGCGGTCGAGTTCCTCGACCAGCGTGATCATGTCCACCGGACGGCCTGACTCCTGCAAGTCGCGCATGCGCGAATACACGCGGCGGTGTGCGTCCAGAGAAAAATCGTCAGGCGTGAGATTTTCAGCGGCTTGATCGTAGAGCGAGTTATCGAGCAGGATCGCGCCCAGGATTGAGCGCTCGGCCTCCATGCTGACGGGCAGGCCGCGTTCCAGGCTGTAGTCGGTGGTGGCCATTGCGTTCCCTCAATTTAGACATTGATGGCGAAGCGGGGTCAATGCCGAATGAGGTTCGGCGCAGCGATTTCGTTTGAAATGCTGTGTGCGGTTGTGGATTACGGAGGGGGATCTCCGGCCGGGGAAAATTTCACAAGGGAAACGGCGAACAGCAGGTCCCTCCGCTCGCCCGTCGCGGCGGGCTCGGTCGGGATGACAGTTTTGAAAGTTGATGCCTCAATGCTGTCTACCGACCACTGGCTACCGGCTACTGACTACTGGCTACTGTCCCCGTTAACCATCTTGTTACTACCGCGAACACTCCGTTCCAGTTATGCTCGCGGCATGGCTGTGTCGATCACGGTGCTGGCGAGCGGAAGCGGAGGCAACTGCACGGTCGTCTCCAGCTCCCGGACGCGGCTGCTGGTGGACGCCGGTCTCTCCTGCCGTGAACTTCTGCGGCGCATGACGTTGTGCGGAGAAGACTGGCACCTTATCGATGCCATCCTCGTCACCCACGAACATAGCGACCACGTCGGCGGCCTGCGGGTGCTGGCCAAGCGGCTGAAGGTGCCCATCTACATCACCGGCGAGACCTATCAGGCGTATCAGAAGTTTGCCCGCGATTGCAGCGGCAAACGCGTCAGCCTGGAGCGCCGGGAGCTGTTCCGCTCCGGCCACGCCTTCGAGATTGGCGACATCACGGTGAAGCCGTTCACCATCCCGCACGATGCCGCGGACCCGGTGGGGTACACCTTCCGCAGCGGCGGCATCAAAATCGGCGTCTGCACCGACCTGGGCTATATGCCCGCCAGCGTTCGCGATAATCTGCGCGGTTGTCACGTGCTGATGATCGAGTCGAACCACGATCTCGAGATGCTGCGCGGCGGCCCCTATCCCTGGAGCGTCAAGCAGCGGGTGATGAGCCAGGTCGGCCATCTCTCCAACGGCAAGCTCGCGGAATTCCTGACCGGCGACTATGATGGAAGTGCCGAGTTCCTCATTCTGGCGCACCTTTCGGAGACCAACAATCATCCGGAGATCGCCCGGATGACAGCCGAGCGTGCCTTGGGCGAGCAGCGCAGCTTGTTGCGCAACCGATTGCTGCTCGCGGCACAGCATGAACCGCTGCCCGCGGTCCAACTGTAGTTTCCGCCCTGCGTGCCCGCTGCGGCGGGGCAGGGTTCGGCGGGGTTGATGACACCATGTACTGATCGCGTCATCGGCAAAATCCTTGCCGGCTGGCGCTACGACATCTCTGGTCTCGCTCCCGAAATGCGCGGTGACTACGCGGCGCACCTGGCGGAGTGTGACTTCTGCCGCTCCCGCCAGCGCCTGCATCGCGGCATCGATATCGGGCTCATGGCGCTGGCCTCGATCTCCATGTTCGTTTTTCTGCTTGCCTATGGCGTGATTCGCCACTTCAAACCCAGCCACGCGTTTCTGCTGGAAATCGGCGCGCTGGGCGGGTTCCTGCTCTCCATGCTGCTGTGGCTGCTGGTCGCCGTCGCGACCCCGGCCCCGCTGGTGGTGAAAGATGTTGCCCTGATCGGCGCCCGCCGCGGACTGGAAAAGCTTCCCGAAGAGATTCGGGACCGCATTCCCGAAGAGTTGAAGCTGAAGATTTCCGGGCAGAGCTAGCAACTAGCAATTAGCAAAGAGAAGCCATCTAGCCATCTCCTGGATCGCCTTGTATCAGGGCACGGCTTTCAGCCGTGCCGCAGCGGGGTTAACAACGATTGGGCTTCAGCCCCTGAGGAACCTGTTCTTCATCGCGGGTCCGCGACGTTCCCTGCCGCCGACACCTTGTAGTCCTGATAGCGGATGGTGAGCACGGCGTTGCCGCCCAGGCGGACGTCGGTGACGGTGCGATTCAGCGCCGGCAGGTAGAAGCCGCCAACTTTTTGATATTCGTGATCGATCACCGTGCGCTTGGTCCAGAATGACGGATTCTTGGCCGGTTGCGCCTCAATCCGCGTCACCGCAAAGTCGGCCGCATCAATCCACACCGTTCCGCGGTACAGATACTTGGTGTCGCGCAGAGGTTCCACCCGCATGACGTACAGGGGCGGGCCGTCGCCGGGCGCACAACCCAACAAGGAGAACGTGTAGTTGGCGGTGGTAAGGGCCACCGCCGCACGATTGGCTTCGTCAGACCCGGATTCCTTTTCCGATTCCAGCAGCCGGTGAAAGACGCGATTAAGGATGAGCTTGGAGCCGGATTCGGATGCAATCGTGAACTGCTTGGTGCCCGGCGCGGTGTAGGAAACCTTCACCTGCATCTCGGCGGTGAGCGGCGACGGAAAGCCAGTGTAGTGCAATTGGTAGTCGCGTGTCGCTTCAAAACTGAGCAAGTCGCGCGCGCGGTCGGCGTTGCGGCTCGTCAGGCGCGCGACCACATCGGCGCCGGCCAAGTTGTTGGCGGCTGGACAGGGTACGGGCGCGGCAGCGGTCTCGGCGGCTGCGGCAATGACCGACAGGAGCAGGATTGCAATCGATAGCGACCAACGGATTAGGTTTTGAATCGCGCCCGTCCTTCGAACAAGATCCACTATTCCCTAGCCACTCACTACATCTCCCACAGGCAGCGTCCCTCGCGATACATGGAGACCAGGCCGTCCTCGCTGATTTTCAGGACGGTGCCATAGCGCGAAGCGGCGATGGCGGCGGTGGTGCGTCCGCCTTCCACCGGACGATTGATGGCCTCTTCGCTGGACTGATGGTGAAGAATGGCGCCAAAGGCCAGCAGGTTGGCCTGCGAAGAGAGCACCACCGCGCCATCGATGCGGGCAATGTTCTCCAGCACCGTGGAAGGGAAGTCAAAGATGCTCTTGTCGCGCAGCAGATAATGCAACTGGTCCTTGCTGGAGATTCCCTCCGCCACCGGCTGGTGATTCAAGTGCTCCAGCAGATCGGGCTGCGACACCAGCGCGCGCGCCGACTCAGGATCGTCGAGCACCACAAACAGGGCGCCGCGACGGCTCTCGGTAAGGTTCAGCGCCACGGCAAACAGGCGCTCCGCCAGCTCCGTATGACCGATCGCGTTCTTCCACATCTCGTAACGATAGCGCGCATCCACCAACCGCCATTTGCCGTCGAGAAAGCGGAAGACGGGCACCCCATCGGAGAAAATCTTGACCTCGCCATTGGGCGACAGGATGAGGCAGATGTGTCCGCCGCACAAGGTGGCGCGGCAGTGGTCGCCGTAGCGGGCCGAGGTCGGGATGGGCAACGGCATGTCGCGATAGGGCTCGGCCCACTCGTGCACATCGATCAACTCCGACAGCAGGCCGTCGCGGTCAACCAGGGCAAGGGTCTGCAAGCCGTCGCACAAACGATGGAAGCTGCGGATGCTGGTCAGCTCGTGCGAGTAGCGCATGGCCCAGTCCGGCGTCTGCGGCGGCTCATGACACGGCTCTGGCATGGAGCCGAACAGCAACACGCCGGTGGCAATGCGGCGGTTCTCGTAAGTGCTCATGCTGCTGGTGCGCAACACCTCGATGGCGTCGGCGATGCGGTCGGGCACGCCGGCAACGGCCTCGCCGCTGGTGTGCGGCGAAGGATCGAGGAAGGCCGAGATGAAGCGGTCCTCGGGCAATCCGCGGAAGAGCTGAAAACTTTGCGCCGCCAGCGCCTGGTTGGTGATCAGCTGATAGCGCGCCGAAAGCACCATGCCGATACTGCGCAGCAGCCGCCGCTCATGGTCCGACAGCTTGGAACTGGCGCTCAGCGAGTAGCCCTCGCCCATCCATTCGAACTCGACCTGACCGCCGCTGGGCACCGCGCCCAGCAGGCCCGGCATCCGCTCCGGGCCGCCCGCCAGCCGTTCCAACGTCGCTCCGGGGAAAAAATAGCGAATGCCATTCTCCATCAGGTCGCCGTAGAGTCCGCTGATAAATCGGGTGCGATTTTCGGGCGGGCGAAACGTGGGTGGGGGTTTCATCGCTGGCTAAAGCTTACAACAAATCAACGGCCGATTTCGGCCTCTGGGCACGTCTGGCGGGGGTAGTTCGAGGGGTTGGCGTATCCGATCGTACGCGCTGCAAGAATAGATAGCTGCCGGGCCTGTAAGCCGAATTCTGTGTGCCGCTCCTTCTCCTCGCCGGACCCAGGGGCTGAGGCGGCGAAGACAAAGAGCGGCACGACGGTCATTCCTCTGGGCCGCGCATTACTGTGCGGCTCTAGCGACCTACCCGGAAGTTGTGACGCGCCGAGCCGGCACGTGCCTCCGCCGAAGCGGACGCTCCTCCCCTATTTGGTCTTGCTCCGTGTGGGGTTTTCCCTGCCACCGTCATTACTGACGGCGCGGTGCGCTCTTACCGCACCTTTTCACCCTTACCCTGCCGTGAGGCGGGGCGGTATGTTTTCTGTGGCACTTTCCGTCAACGGCGCTTGAACGCCGCCGCCCGGACGTTATCCGGCACATTGCTCTGTGGAGTTCGGACTTTCCTCTGCCTGCCCGCGCAACCTGATCTCCTGCCGAAGCAGGCCGCCGAAACGGACGACCAGTGTTCGCGGGCCGGCAGCGACCGTCCGGCCCAGCAGCTAACAGCTCAATTATAGATGTTCGCAGTGACGGCTGACTGCTGTGCTGGCGCTTTTCCCGGCTTCGGAATATGCTTTAGCCCACTACTCAGAGCGGCTCGACCGGAGTCTGTTGTGCTCTCTTGCCTCTTATTCCTCGTCAGGAAAGAAATCTGTCCTTATGCGACCCATCTTGAGCGTCGAATTCTTGCCGCCAGGGTTCCTACTATCGACACAGCAGCCGCGGTAAAGAGGCAGCAGCCATGAAAACCAAGTGCCGGGCCGCCGTAGTCACATTGCTGGTGCTGGTGCTGGCCGGGCTGGGGATGGCGGCGCAACAATCCACGACTCCCGCGCCGGCTGCCCAGCCGCCCTCAGCGACCAGCAGCTCTGCCTCAACGCCGCAATCTTCGCCGCCCAGCCCGCCTGCCACGCCACAAACCACCAACGCGAATGTGCCGGAAATGTCCTCGCGGGAAGAGACCTCGACCACCTTCAAGGTGAAGGTCAATCTGGTCGAAGTGCGGGCCGTGGTCCGCGACCTTCAGGGAAATGTCGTGGGCAACCTGCGGAAAGAGGATTTTCAGCTTACCGACAATGGCAAGCCGCAGGTCATCACGAAATTCTCCATGGACCAGGCAGGCGCCAAGCCAGTCGCAAAGCACACGAATGCGGGAACCGACCTCGACGACGCTGCTCCCGGGTTGCCACTGCGTTACGTCATTTTCCTCTTCGACGACATTCATCTGAAGTTTGGCGACTTGGCGCAGGTGAGAAATGCGGTTAAACGCAATCTGCTGACCTTGCAGTCCACGGACCGGGTGGCCATCTTTACTACGTCCGGTCAGACGCAACTGGACTTCACCGACGACCGCGCCAAGTTGCAAGATGCCCTGGACCACCTGCAGCCGCGCCCGATCACCGGCGCCGGGGCACAGGAATGCCCAGATGTGACGTATTACGTGGCAGACCAGGTACAGAACAAGAATGATCCCCAAGCGTTGCGACTCATCACCCAGGACACTTTGGATTGCGCATTTGACGGCGATCCCAGACAGGAGGCCGCCGCGCAGCAGATGGCACAGTCGGCCATCATGCGCGAGTTGGATCTCGGCAACCATGAAACCCAGGTCGCTCTCGACACATTGAAGAGCGCTGTGCAACGGATGGCCGCCACGCCCGGCCAGCGCAGCATTATTCTGGTCTCGCCGGGTTTTTATAATCCTGACCAACTGCAGGAGCAGATGGAAATTGCCGACCGGGCGCTGCATTCGGGTGTCATCATCAGCGCACTGGATGCCCGGGGTCTGTACACGTTAACTCCCAACGCCAGCAACGGTCGGGTGCCGAGCCCCAGCATTGCCGGACAAATGATGCAGTACACCCATCAGGAAGCGTCGGCCTATGCCGACGTGATGGCGGGACTTGCGGATGCCACCGGCGGCACGTTCATCCAGAACACCAACGACTTGGAAGGGGGCCTGCGGCGTTTGGCTACGCCCCCGGAATACTCTTACCTGCTTGCCTTCTCCCCACAAGACTTGAAGTTGGATGGCCGCTTTCACAATCTGAAGGTCACGGTCAAAGGGCAAAAGCTAAATATCCAGGCCCGCAAGGGTTACTATGCTCCCAGGCAGGCAACCAGTGCGGCCGAGCAGGCCAAACAGCAGATTCGGGATGAGGTTTTTTCCCAGGAAGAATTGCACGATCTTCCGGTCGAGTTGCACACCCAATTCTTCAAGACCAGCGACAACGACGCCAAGCTCTCGGTCCTGGTCAAGCTCGACGTCCAGCACCTGCACTATCGCAAAGTGGACGGCCGCAACAACAATAGTGTCACTGTAACCGCTGTATTGTTCGACCGTAACGGCAACTTTGTCAGCGGCGATCAGAAGACGCTGGAGATGCATTGGAAAGATGAGACCCTGGGCGCCAAGCTGGCTGCGGGAGTGACTTTGAAAAGCAGCTTCGACGTAAAGCCGGGCAGCTACATGGTGCGGCTGGTGGTGCGGGATGAGGAAGGGCAATTAACGGCGCAAAACGGCGCCATCGAGATTCCGTAAGTGCTCGTACGTACTGAGGTGTTATATGAAAACGCGTCGCTTGTGGTTAGCAGCACTGATGGTAGCCATCGCCGGCATGGGCTTAACGTTCGTGGACGTCACCAGCTTGGCGCAGGCCCAGCAGACGCCGCCCCAAGCCCAAGCGGAGCCGGGGCAGAACCAGGCCTCGCCGGCCGCCGGCGGCTCTATCCCGGTCTTCAAGGCGGAAACCCGGCTGGTCCTGGTGGACACCGTCGTCACCGATAAAAAGGGCAACTACATCAGCGATCTGACCGCCAAGGATTTCAAGGTTTGGGAAGACGACAAGCAGCAGGCGATCAAGAGTTTCTCGGCCGAATCTGGCGCCTCCGCTCCCTCGGACAGTCATCGCCACTACCTGGTGCTGCTGTTTGACAACTCCACCATGAGCGCCTTGGACCAGTCCCGGGCGCGCGAGGCGGCGGCGAAGTTTGTCGAAGCCAACGCCGGGCCCGACCGCTACATGGCAGTCATGAATTTCGGCGGCACCTTGAACGTGGCGCTCAACTTCACGGCCGACGCCCAGCGGCTAAAGCAAGTGGTGCGCAACTTTAAGTTTTCCAGCGTGTCACCCAACGCGCCACCCGTGGAAGTTGCGTCGCTGGGCGCGCCGCAACTGGGAAATGCCGAAGCCAGTTTTGGCGCGCGCACCCTGCTCCTCGCCTTGCGCAGTGTCGGCAAGAGCCTGGCTTCGGTGCCGGGACGAAAGAGCCTGGTCCTGCTGACCGCGGGCTTGACCCTCACGCCCGGCGATCCCGATTACTTTGAACAGCAGTCGGAACTGATGGCGGTCATTGACACCTGCAACAAGGCCAATGTCGCCATTTACCCGATTGATGTCCGGGGCTTGAGCACTGGCATGGCGCCTGGGGCGGCGCGCTTGCAGACCATTCCCGACGAGCTGCCGGCGCGGCTGGTGACTGCAACCCTGGACTACTCGGCAGACGACCAGCCCGCGCATCTGGTGTACGTGCAACGCGGAGGTGGTGGTGGTGGAGGACATGGGGGTGGCGGAGGTGGAGGAACCGGCGGCGGCAGGGGCGGTGGCGGCACCGGAACGGGCGGGGGCGGCAAGGGCGGTGGTGGCAGCACGGGAACGGGCGGCAGTCGCACCGGCAGCGCTTCCGTGAACACCCCGATGATATATCCCAACCCCTACAATCTGTCCCACCAGCTCATTCCCACCATTCCGAGCGTCGTCGAGAACCAGCAAGTCCTCTATCAACTGGCCCAGGGGACGGGCGGTTTCGTGATCGTCAACTCCAACGATCTGCTGGGCGGTATGCAGAAAATCGCGCGCGAGCAAACCGAGTATTACGTGCTGGGGTATGCGCCGCCTCCGTCGGAGGAAGGCGCCTGCCACACCCTGAAGGTCAAGGTCGAGCGCAGCGGAACGGTCTCGCGCTGGCGCAGTGGATACTGCAATGTGCGACCCACGGACCTGCTGGCGGGCAAGCCGGAAGAAAAGCAGTTGCAGGACCGCCTTACCGGTTCGCAGCCGGGGACCATTACTGCTTCCATGCTGGCCCCTTTTTTCTACACTTCGGTGAACACCGCCCGCGTGAACCTGGCCATCGAGATCCCGCCGAACACCATCAAGTTCGAAAAACAGAATGGCAAGCTGCACGGCACGCTCAATGTAGTCGGCGTTGCCTACACGCTGGATGGAACCGTGGCGGCGCGCTTCAGCGACACCCTCAGCCTCACCTTCGAGGACAAGAAGGAAGTAGAGGAATTCAACGCCAAGCCATCGCATTACGACACCCAATTCGATGTTGCCTCGGGTCATTACAACCTGAAGGTGGTGTTCAACCCCCACGGCGCCGACAGCTTCGCGAAACTGGAGATGCCGCTGGTGATTGACCCCTATGACGGCAAGCAATTCACCCTGAGCGCGGTTGCGCTGAGCAAGGAGATTCATCCGGTTTCGCAGATGGGAGAGCGTCTGGATGCCGCGCTGCTCGAGGACCGCACCCCCCTCGTGACCCAGGGATTGCAGCTCGTGCCATCCGGCAGCGACCAGTTCAAGAAGAGCGATCGCGCCGGATTTTATGTAGAAATCTACGACTCCCTTCTGACCAGCGACAAGCCCCCCAAAGTCGGGATCAAGCTGAGCGTCATCGACCGGAAATCCGGTGATAAGAAGATGGAGAGTAGTATTGCGGCCGCTGACGCAAAGCCTGGCAATGCGCTGGTTCCGGTGGGGCTGAAGCTGCCGGTGGATACGCTTCCGCCAGGTTCGTATCGTCTGGAGCTAAAGGCGATGGACTCCGCCGGCAACATCTCGCAGCCGCGAAGCGCGGACTTTGAAGTGCAGTAGGTAGTAGATTGCCACGGAGTTCTAATTCCCACCCTCTCGCCAAAGGACGGCGAGAAGGGTGGGGCACCCACAAGTTAGAACTCAGGATTGCACTGAAAGGCCGGCCACCCGCCTAGATAGTGGACTCCAAGCGACTAAGGTCTAGGGATTTGAGCAAATGTGAACAGACCCGACGGCCCCACCAATGCATTAATGGTTGCGCGGGGCTCCAAAATGCAAACCGTGCGTATACCGTCGGCCACTCGGAGACCCAAAATGGAGATCCCGACTTAAGACGTTGGTTGGAAAAGGAGAACAATGATGACGACAAATGAGCAGACCAAGTGTGCGCACCTACCATGCCGATGCATGGTGCAACCTGGCGAAAAATACTGCAGTCAGGCCTGTAAGGAAGCGGGATCCGAGGAGGTCGAGATTGCGTGCCCGTGCGACCATGAAGCATGCTCGCTTACCGCATGAAGAACACCCTTCGGGAATCTTGACCTGCTTTCTGATGCGGGCCACCTTCATTTGACTGAAAGGGAACGGACGTGTCAAACACAGGCCAGGGACGAGAAATCGCCATTGAAACGGCGGCAGCCGATCGACAATCGGCAAGAGGAGACATTATGCGTATCCGCGTCATTCTTTCGTTATTGTTGGCACTAGCAATGCCATTCCTGGCGACGGCGTCTTTCGCGCAAGTCGGCGTCGCTATCACTGTCGCACCCCCTGAGCTACCGGCTTACGAGCAGCCTCTTTGCCCCGGCGACGGTTATATCTGGACGCCTGGGTATTGGGCTTGGGGTGATGGCGACTATTACTGGGTACCGGGCACATGGGTGATGGCTCCGGAAGTCGGGTTCCTCTGGACTCCGGGCTATTGGGGTTGGGGCGGCGAAGGATTTTTTTTCAATGAAGGCTACTGGGGCCTGGGCGTAGGTTTTTATGGTGGGGTCAACTATGGCTTCGGCTACTTCGGTCGTGGTTATGAGGGCGGACGCTGGAACAACGGGCGTTTTTTCTACAACACGACCATGAATAACGTGAACGTCAACTCGATCCACAACGTTTACAACACTCGGGTGAACGAGACCACGGTCAACCATGTCAGTTACAACGGCGGTAAGGGCGGGATCGATGCGCGCCCCACGTCTCAAGAAGAGGCTGCTGCCCATGAAAAACATATTGGGCCTGTAGCCGCTCAGACGCAACATGCGTGGTCGGCCCGCAATAATCCCCAACAACGGTTTTCTGCGAACCACGGCACGCCTCCAGTGGCTGCGACTCCTCACGCCAACATGGCAGTCCATCCTAAGGACCTGCCACCCATCGAACGGCCCGCTCCACCGAACACGGGGAACGCGAAGCAGGCCCAAAAATATCAACAGCAGCAGGAGAAGCTAGTCGCGAAGCAGGCCCAGGATCGGCAGAGACTCCAGCAGCAGCAAGACAACGAACATCAGCAGATGGCAAGACAACAGGCTAATGAAGTGCAAAAGCAGCAGGTGGAGCAGCGACACCAGCAACAGACTCAGCAATTGCAGCAAACGCACACGCAGCAGATGCAGCACATGCAGCAGTCAGCTGGCGGCGGAGGATCTCACGGCGGCGGTGGCGGGCATCGTTAATCGAGTACCGAGTTTCGTTATGTTCCTGAGGCTGGCGACGGCGGGTGGCCCACCCACAAGTTAAGACTCAGGATTGCACTGAAAGGCCGGGCCAACCGCCCGCTGGTTCCGGTGGGATTGAAGCTGCCGGTGGATACGCTTCCGCCGGATTCGTATCGTCTTGAGCTACAGGCGATGGACTCCGCCGGCAACACCTCGCAGCCGCGAACCGCCGACTTCGAGGTGCAGTAGCGCGCTAAGTGCAGGGATAGCTCGAATCCTGAGGGTGCCGACTCCTTCGAGGAATCCAAATAAAACCGGGTGCCTGTCTTTCCCGTAGTTGGCGGGAGGATGGGCACCCATAACTCCATACTCACTCATTTCGTTGCACTACTAGTCGAGGTTCGCTGTCCCGATTGCGAGCACCCCGACCGATTTCTGCTGCATCAAAACCCTGACGCTATCGCCTTCTAAACCGATGAAGAGACCTCGGAAGGTCGGACGATAAACGCGTTCCGTAGCGCCCGTCCTTAGATCGTACGCGACCACAGCAAAAGCATTTTGCGGATCGTTATCCTCGCGATAATACTGAACGACCATCCGGTTGCCGGACAACACCATGCTGGTGGGGCTGGCATTCGGGAACGGCCCCTCCAAGGTTAACTCTTGAAGCGCTTGGCCCTCCGGAGTGACGACCCTCAGTTTGGCTGGCTTAGTATCCAACAAAATGTAGATACTGCCGTCCCCACCCAGTCTGGCGACACCGCCCTGCATCGCCGGATCGACCAAGCCCTGATTGCGTTCGGCCTCCGACGTAGGAACTAACCCCTCATTGGGCAAGGCCCGTTTAAGCCTCGCGTTCGATGAGAAGATACCGGCGAGCGGCTCACGCTGCACCTTGGTGTCTTGGTGCTTCATCAGGACCCCCGCTGCGAAGAAATCGCCTGTCGGCAGCGGGACAAGCGCATAAGGAACGTAATCGATATCAAACGCAGCCTTCGTAATCAGCGTCGTCCCATCCTTCGCGAAATGCGCATAGTACACCTTGGCAGGATTCCCCTTCTCATCGTGCGCGGAACGAAGGATTTCATACAAGGACCCATCGCTCCCGACCGCAAAAGCGAACAAGTACTTGGTCCCTTTCAACTCCGGCAGTGCGCCAATCGGGATAGTTGTCACAGCACCCTTGGAGTCGATCCGAGTTATCCCAGCAGAAAAAGCACTTCCCTCTTGGGGTGTGTAGCGCAGATAGGTAGATCCCGATTCATCGCACAGCACAGGTCCGAACGTTGTGTGACGCTGCGCCTGCGTTGTCATCGGTTGGCCATGCAAATCCAAAGCGGACACTTGTTGGTTCTCCGCCGCAAACAGCGTACACGTGCTGCAGAGGAGCAACCCGATTCCCGAGACGATCTTTTTGCGCATACTATCCTCCTGGACTATAAGACGGCTTGAATGGGGACATGTCTCCATCCCGTTCCTGTGCACTCCGGCAGGTTCACATTTGTCAGCCAATAACCGGAGCGTCGCTCTTCGCGGACTATACTAATCGGACCCAAACCTTGGTCACCCTTGCAGATATTCCACCCGTTATCAGGCACGCAGACGAGATTGGGGACGGGCGTGGCATTGTCATAGGTGGTAGTTTGGCAAGGAGCTGGACATTGATATTGGTTAACGTCGTAGCATGCAGTCCCGTACAGGGTTTGGATTGCCGTATAGGCTGGCGGGGTTCTACATCCCTCGACCTCGCACTGGGGGCCTTCACGGGCCAACACTTGACATTCCGAATCCTCCTGTGCGAGCGCGGCCGCTCCCAGTAGCAGGACGAGGCATCCCACCGCCGCCATGCACCATCGTAGCTTCCCTTTCGGACTCACCGAATTCAGGCCTTGCTTAACGTCTGCAATGGTTTTCCCGAAGTTGGAATCCATATCACTCCTCCGTTCAACTTTAAGCGTAAGACTTGGGGGGGGCAGATCCAGAACATGTTTGTTAAAAAGTGTGTCGGATTCCCAAAATGGGTGCGAGGGCGGGCGGCTGGGTGCCCCATCCAAGCCGGTGTTGCTTGGATGCAGGTTTACCTCAAACCGCACACCCTCAGGGTCCTTCGCCACCCGGCACACTAGCGGTACATTACCGGATACGCTTTCGGCCGATCATCGCCGCTGTACACCATCTTGGCAAGGTGCACGGTGTACTCCGGCTTCGACACCAGCGAGGTCAAGCTGAACACCCGATAGCCATCGCCGCTGATTTCGGTGCGGCGGAACAGACCCGGCTCCGTCTCCGTGACCTCACGGTTTCCGTGCATCTGGTCGAGAAATAGCTGCGCCGACTTCTGATCGGCCTGCCGGCGTTCGCTGGCGGTTGTCAGCGAATCGGCCGCATAGGACCGGATGAGCTTCTGCCAGTATTTTTCCAGCAGTTCGGTACTGGCGAAGACGTCGGCCCACAGGATGCGGCCATTGATGGCGACCACCACGCCTTTGGCCCCTTCCCTCCTCAACTCGCGCAGCATCCCGTCGTAATCGGCGGCGACGGATTCAACTTTCTTCTGCACATCCGGATTCTCCATTGCCTTGGCATAGGAAGTGGACGCCTGCATCGTAGGGCTGGCTTGCGGAACTGCTTGGGCCATGCTTGCCATCGCCGAGCCCACCTCTGCCCACACCTTCTGCTGATTGCGGTCGGCCATGGCCGGAGTGCGCACGCTGGGCTGCGCCATCTGCGATTTCATGGAGCCGAAGTGCTCCGACGAGGCCACCCAGCGCCCCGGCTCAACGCAGAATACCGACAGATCAATGGGGTCTGACTTGGGCGGAACGATGCGGTCCACCCCGATCACCCGGTCCTGCTTGCCGCCGGTCACCACCTCGCCGGCGAGCAGAAGCAGCGGATGGTCGGAGTTGTTGATCAGCACCAGGCGGTTCACCTCCGCCCCGGATTGCCGCGGAGGCGTTGAGCCTGGCCGTATCAATCCCCGAAGCGAACCCGCCTCGGTTACCACAACCGCGCCGGAGCGCAGCCCTTCATCGAGCGTCAGCAGGCGGCCGGTATCGTTCTCCGCGCCTCCAACGACTGGGAAGATAGTCAGGTTTCCTCGGGTAACGGGTGACAGGACATGCAGCTCGGAATGGGCTGGGTTTCCAGCGGCAGCGAATGTTGCCGCCAGCATGGCCGATGCGAACGACGCCAGGATTCTGAAATTCATGGTTGACCTCCGGAGGCGCTGGAGCGTCTCTTCTAAGCAGAGAACGCTGCACAGTGTTTTTCTTGCGCCCGAATTGATACGATTCGCTTGATGGCCTCCGCTCCGGTTTCCGCTCCGCTCAATCCGCAGGTGGTAGCGGTGATCAAGGAATTCTCTGCGCATCACTACGGGGAATGTGGCGCGCCGCAGTTTGGTATGTCGCCGGCCGACCTCGCAGAGGTTCTCGCGGAAGTCGTGTGTCAATGGAATGGGAATGGGAATAACGCCGCGTCCGAGATCGCGGTGCGCGATTTTCTTGCAACGTTGCGGCTGGAGGAATTGGTGCTGGCGCGCGCCTGCGCCGCCGGCGACAATCACGCCTGGGAAGTGTTCCTCAATCGTTATCGAGCTACGTTGTACGAGTCGGCCTACAAGATCGCGAAGGAAGAAAGTGCCGCCCGCGCTTTGGCGGACTCGCTGTATGCGGCGCTCTATGGTGTGGACGCCAAGGGACAGCAGCGGACTTCCAAGCTTCGCTCCTATCAGGGACGAGGTTCGCTGCAAGGGTGGTTGCGAACGGTGGTCGCGCAGGAGTATGTCAACCTGTACCGGGCTACGCGGCGCGAAACCAGTCTGGACGCGGCGTTGGACGAGGGCGCTCAGTTCGCAGCCGGGGAGACGGACCTCAGCGTCGCCGATCCTCGCGCCGAGACCGCGGCCGCGGAGGAACTGGCGGCGCTCTCCGCGGAAGAGCGCTTCCTGCTGGCCGCCTATTATCTTGATCGCCGCACTCTGGCGGAAATTGCCAAACTGCAAGGCGTGCACGAGTCCACCATCAGCCGCAAACTGGAACGCGTGACGTCGGAATTGCGCAAACGCATTCGCAAACGCATGATTGCGGCGGGAATGTCTTCGCGACAGGCGGACGAGGCCATGCAGGACGTGGATGTCCGCGATCTGCGCGTGCCCGTGCGCGAAACTTTAAGGCAAGGAACGGAAGATCTATCGTTCTATAAAGAGAAGAGCGGGAACCAAGGATGAACCAGGAAATTCCCAAGCCGCTGCGAAACGCGCTGGCCCGGCAAGCGGTGGGCGACGTTCATCCTTCGCCTGACGTGCTCACGTCGTTCATGGAGTGCACGTTGGCTCCGCCGGAGAGCGAGGCGGTAACGCACCATCTGGCGCAGTGCGTGGAATGCCGGGAGATCGTGTTCCTGGCGAGCGAGGCGGCGAAAGATGAGGTCGGTGACGAGGAGGAGTTGGTGGCTGCCGCTTCCATCAGTCGAGTGGCCACCATGCCGGTTTACGCCGCTACTTCACGCCTGGATACTGCTCGGGCTGCGGCCTCTCGCCGTAGATGGACAATTCGAACCCGGTGGGCCGTGTTGAGTGCCGCCGCTGTGGTGCTCGTATCTGCGGGGTTGGTTCTGAAGTACTGGCGCGCTACCAGCGGATACCAGACCGCGCCGCTCACGGTTGCCAGCAATCGTCCGGCGCCGGCAAGTCCACAGGCGCAGCAAAACGCGGCCACTCCAAGTTCGCAGGAAACTACCGCGAAGACCCCTGTTGCCGAGATGTTCGCCGAAACGGCCCCGCGCCCCACGCCGGCGGTGCAAGCTAAGAAAGTTCCTGCACAAACTACCCTCGCCCGTAATGCCGCCGATCAGTTCCCGTCCGCGCCAGCGGCGCAGCCTGTTCCGCGAGCGACGGCTTCATCAGCAACTGCGGGCGCCGCTGTCGGTGGCCTCAGCAGTGCGGCGGCGCCCGAGGGCCGTCCGCAGCGTTCATACGTGGAAAGTGAAGCCGCGCAGAAAAGTGAAGCCGCGCAGTCGCTGCAACTACAGCAGCGCGCTCCGGTATTGTTCGGCAAATCAGGCATGGCAATGAAAGCGGTGAGCGCGGTGCGGCCGCAATGGCGCATCGGCCCGAGCGGCCACCTTGAGCGCTCGATGGCTGCCAACCAATGGACCCGCGCGCTCGACGATCAACCCACCACGTTTCATGCGGTGGCGGTCATTGGGAACGACGTTTGGGCTGGCGGCAACGGCGGTACGCTCTTCCACTCATCCGATGGCGGCGAACATTGGAGCAAAGTTTTACTCGCTACGAATTCCAACGTTGAAAACGGCGCCATCGTTTCCATTCGCTTCGACGATTCGCAACACGGAGTTGTCGCCTCCGACAGCGGAACTCGCTGGGCGACAACCAATGGTGGAATCACATGGACAACACAGTGATTGCGCCGGAACGGCCCGTCGGATTGCGTTCGATGGGCACACGCGTGATGGCGCTGTTGGCAGTGGCGGCTGCCGTGTACCTCTTGCAGGCCAGCTTTGCGATTGCAACCGGCCGGCACCTGTTCGGCGATGGCTCGTGGCTGCTGCTTAGACTGCTCGCCGAAAACCACATCACCCACTTAAACAGCAATACCTGGAACGATTTCTTCGCCGGGCGTCTCGGCTCCTTCACCTACCAGCAGTTTCCCACGCTGCTGGCGGCGCGCTTGGGCGTTCGCAGCTTGAAGGTCCTGTCCGTCGTCTTTGGCGTGACACTGTTTTCCTTCAAGCCGCTCAGCCTCGTGCTCTGCTACCGCTTTGCCCGCGACAAACGCTACGTGCTTTTCCCGCTGCTCTCGCTCTTCGCGGGGACGATGAACAGCGAAGGCTATCTGATTTCCGAAACTCACCTGATGAGCGCATTGTTTTGGGCGGCGCTGTTTGGGCTGCTATATCCGCGCGAATTCCGATGGTTTGATCTTGCCGCGATGATCATCGTGTCGGCCCCGCTCATTCTTTGCTACGAAACCATGGCGATGTTTGGACTGGTGCTGGTCGGGGCGTGCATTTACCGGCGGCGTGCGATTGCGAAAAGTCAGCGGGAGAAATGGCTGACATTCGGCTTCGGTGTTTGGTACAGCCTAGGGGTGATCTTCGCCCTGCTGGCGATCATCTTTCCTCGCGATCCCACGCAGCGTGCGGATTTCTTCAAGGGCCTGCTGTTCGTATTTCACTACCGCCATGTTGGGGCGCGCCTCTCATGGCTAGTGCTGATCCTGTGCGCGCTGGTCGTGGTGATTCCAGCGATTTCTAAGAAGACGCTCAAACTGCTGGTGGGACTCGCCATCGTCTGCTCATTGGCGATTCCAGCTTTCATTCTTATCCATCCGGAATTGACCAGTCTCGACGACCACATTGTTGCGCGGACGATGAACGCCAGTGTTCCGCTGATGTTGGCAGCCGCTTTTCTGGCAGTGTATTTCAATCTCCTGCAACTGGACACGGCAAAATACAAGCGACTGTTTGTTATTGCCGCGATGTTGGGCATCTGCCAATCAGCATGGAGCGCGGTCGCCAGCGTGCAGTGGTCGCTCATGCTGACTGTCCTGCGCTCTGAACTGCGGACCCAAACCGGGCTGGTACCTTTCAACGGCAGTCTGCTGTCGAGGCCAACACTGGGCGGGCAGCCGATGCGTGCGATGCACGCGGACTGGCCGCTGCTGTCGCTGAGCATTGTGTATGCCGATGAAGGCAACGTGCAGGCCATTCTGCTTCCGCCGAGTACTTCGTTCTACCCATTTGATCCTCGCATTCCTTCGGCACTGCCGCATCTGCAACGCTTTCACATCGACTACAGCCATTATCTGGCGGCCCTGCCCAACACCAGCCCTTACGAACTTGGTCAGTGGATCGACTTCAGTGATGGCGGCAATGCGCTCCCTTATGAAACCGGCGGCTGGTGGAAGCCGGAGCCTTGGGGGACATGGACGGCGGAACAAGCCGGCCTCACGATCGACCTTAGTGGAGAGGTGAAGTCGGACCTGGTGATGGAAGCCATCGCCGCAGCGTTCGTGAACGAAAAGAATCCAGCGGTTGATGTGGAAGTGCTGGTGAACGACACAGTTGCCGGCAAGTGGAGTTTCCGGTCCAAAGGCGGCGCACCAGAGTACCA
The DNA here is from genome assembly GCA_049520555.1 of Candidatus Korobacteraceae bacterium. Classification (GTDB taxonomy): domain Bacteria; phylum Acidobacteriota; class Terriglobia; order Terriglobales; family Acidobacteriaceae; genus Bog-257. The sequence goes on along the minus strand of JBEKPR010000002.1, from coordinate 46,075 downwards.
GACCTATCGGCTGGTGTTGAGCCAGAAGGCGCTGAGCAAGGCGCTTCCGGTTGTCATTCGATTGCGCGTGAGCGGAGCGGGTTCGCCCGCGGCCGCCGGCTTGAGCGACGACGCGCGCATGCTCGGATTGGCGGTCCGTCGCTTGCGCTTGTTACCGCGCTGATCAATTGCACCGCAAGACGCCGTCTCGGCGTCCTCGATATAATTCGACCGCCATGGACTTGGGGCCTGGGTCTTTCATCCGCCGGTGGTTCGATCCGGAGTATGGGGCGGCGGACCGCCTGCTTCCGCGCTGGATCTTTCTGCGGGCGCTCGGCGTGATTTATTTTTCCGCCTTCTTCTCCCTCGTATTTCAGATCCGGGGACTCATCGGCGCCCAAGGCATTCTTCCCTCCAACGAATACCTCGAAGCCGTGGCGCACCAGTTCGGGGTGGCCCGCTTCTGGTTTGCGCCGACGCTGCTGTGGTTCTCCACCGGCCCGCACATGCTCGGCGCAATCTGCTGGGTCGGGATGATCGCTTCGCTGCTGGTCATCTGCAACGTGTGGCCGCGCGCAACGCTGTTCATCTGCCTGGTGTGCTTTCTTTCTTTCGTGAGCGCCGCGCAGGATTTTTCCGGCTATCAATCCGACGGCATGTTGCTGGAGGCAGGATTCATTTCCCTGTTTTTCGCGCCACCGGGATTTCTTCCCGGGCTGGGCAGAGCGCATCCGCCTTCGCGTGCCAGCCTGTTTCTGCTGCAATGGGAGTGGTTCCGCATCTACTTCGAGTCGGGCATGGTGAAGCTGGCCAGCGGCGATGCCGAATGGCGCAATTTCACCGCCATGGACGAGTACTACGAGAACGGCCCGCTGCCCACCTGGATTGGTTGGTATGTGCAGCATCTTCCGCACTGGTTCCACGCCTTCGCCACCGGCGCTACGCTGGGGCTCGAACTCGGCCTGGTGTTCATGCTGTTCCTGCCGCGGCGCTGGCGAATTGTGTGCTTCTTCATCGTTACCGCCTGGCAGATTCCGGTAATCCTCACCGCGAACTACACCTTCCTGAACTATCTGGTGCTCGTGCTCGGCTTTCTGCTGCTGGACGACCGCTTCTTGCTGCGGATTATGCCGGCGCGGTGGCGCGCCTACATCAATCCCACTCCCATTCCCATTCCGCAGACCGGCGTTCTGCCGGAGAAAGATGTGGAATCGCAGGATTCTCAATCTTCGCTTCCCGAACGAAAGTCGTTGCGGCCTTTGCAGGTGCTGCGCTTGTCCCTGGTCAGCGTGATGCTGATCTGGATCTTCTACGCCACGACCGCGCAAATGATCTGGATTATTTTCCCCCGCCTGCCAATGCCCGTCTCGCCGGTTGCTGCGCTCGATCCATTTCGTATCGCCAATCGCTACGGGCTGTTTGCGGTGATGACGCGCGGCCGTTGGGAGATCGAGTTCCAGGGCTCGAATGACGGGCAAACTTGGGTGGCCTATCCGTTCCGCTACAAGCCGCAGGAACCGAGTCAACGGCCGGGGATTTATGCGCCTTATCAGCCGCGCTTCGATTGGAACCTGTGGTTCGCGTCGCTGGGCTCGTGGCGAGAGAACATGATCGTGCCCAGCACCGAAGAGCGTCTGCTGGCGGGCTCTCCCGATGTGCTGGCGCTGTTTGCCGGAAATCCGTTTCCCCAGGCCCCGCCGCAGCAACTTCGCGCCGTGCTTTGGCAATATTGGTTCACCACGCTGGCGGAGAAGCGCGCCACGGGAATGTGGTGGAAGCGCAAGCTGATCGGACTGTATGCTCCGGCGCTGGAACGCACTCCCGACGGCAAAGTTGACGTTGTGCAATACCCGGAGCCGCTGCCGCCGCGGCAGTAACGCTTAGCCGACGACTGCCACCCGCGTCCTATCCGCCGCCGCTTTTTGGATTGGCGCAAGCAGCAAGCTAAACTATTCTCTATGCCTGCGACGCCACGACGAGCCGCTGTGATTGGCGCAGGCCCCAACGGTCTGGCGGCGGCCATCGTGCTCGCCCAGGCGGGCTTGCACGTGGATGTATTCGAGGCCGAGGCGCAGCCCGGCGGCGCCGCGCGCACCATGGCGCTCACCCTGCCCGGCTTCCTCCACGACTTCGGTTCCGCCGTGCATCCCATGGCGGCGGGATCGCCATTCTTCTCTTCGCTGCCTTTGCGCGAACACGGCCTGGAATGGATCCATCCGCCGGCGCCGTTGGCGCATCCGCTCGACGACGGTACGGCGGTGATGTTGGAGCGCGATCTTGACGCCGCGGAAGCTGCGCTTGGCGAAGACGGCAAGCAGTGGCGCAGGCTGATGGGTCCGTTTGCCGAGCGCTGGGCGGAACTCGCTCCCGAGGTGCTGCGGCCGGTCCATTTGCTTACCCGGCATCCCTTGCTGCTCGCGCATTTGGGGCTGGTCGGATTTCCGTCGGCAACTGCGATTGCCGAACATTGGTTTCGCAATGCCAGGACCAAGGCGCTTTTCGCCGGACTAGCTGCACATTCCGTTCTTGCCCTCGACGAGCCGCTGAGTGCCTCCTTTGGGGTAGTGCTGGGCGCGGCAGTGCATGCCGTCGGGTGGCCCATCCCGCGCGGTGGCGCGCAATCCATCACCAACGCGCTGTGCGAATACCTTGCCACCCTGGGAGGCACGCTTCATCCGTCCACCCGCATTGAGAGCCTCGCCGCGATGGGTGACTATGCTGTCACCCTCTGCGATGTGACTCCGCGCCAGTTGCTGGGGATGGCGGGCGAGCGGCTGTCAACGGAATATCGGCGGCAGCTGAAGAAGTACAGTTACGGCCCCGGCGTCTTTAAAGTTGACTACGCCTTGTCGGGTCCGATTCCGTGGCGGGCCGCCGAATGCTTGCGCGCCGCAACCGTGCATCTGGGAGGCACGCTGGAAGAGATTGCTGCGTCGGAGGAAGCCATGCGCCATGGACACCATGCCGAGCGCCCATTTGTTTTGCTGGCGCAGCCCAGTCTGTTCGACCCGACGCGCGCCCCGCAAGGGAAACACACCGCGTGGACCTATTGCCACGTGCCGAACGGTTCGCAGTTCGACATGCTCGACCGGCTGGAAGCGCAGATCGAGCGTTTCGCGCCGGGATTCCGCGACTGCATTCTGGCGCGGCGGGTGCTCACTCCGGCATCGCTCGAAAGCATGGACGCCAATCTGGTAGGCGGAGACATCGGTGGCGGAGCGATGAATCTTCGGCAATTCCTGTTTCGTCCGACGCGGCGGCAGTATGCAACGTCGGCCAGCGATATCTACCTCTGCTCGTCTTCCACTCCACCGGGCGGCGGGGTGCACGGCATGTGTGGCTACAACGCCGCTAAATTGGCGCTGTCGCGACTGTGATTTGCTCTAGCTTTTAGGAAAGTCGCCGAGCCTCGACAAGTCCGCCGCGTCCTCGAACTCGATTGCGAAATAATCATGCAGGCATCGGCGCACTTCATCGTTGCTGCCAAGCATGCTCTCCTCGCGGCGGTCTCCGGCAGTGATGATCAGCCGCCGGTTGGCCAAGGTGATGCGGCCATCGCGTGTTGCCTTGCTACAAATCCAACCTTTGGTGAAGCCGGACTCCGGTGAAGTCTGCTGGAAGGTCGACATCTCCTCGTACTCGCTAAGCTGCCGCGGCACGTCACGAAAAATGTAAAGCGGCACCTCGCCTTTGTCATCCTGGCGCAGCAACTGCCACTCGGCTTCAAACGGCGACACGAGGTAGCGATGCCCATTCACCTGGTCGGCGCCGCCGGCGCGAAACACGATCGGATCGACAAACGAATCTCCGAATCCCACATCCACCAGCCACGGCTCTTCCAAATCAACCCGTAGCAACATGTGATCGAACTCGGGGCCAAAGCCACCATCGTCGCGGCGCACCCGGGCGGAAAGCATTTGGACCCGGAAGCCGAGGGCGATCAGCAGTCCGCAAAACAGCCCATTCAGTTCGTAGCAGAAGCCGCCACGATTACACCGCACAATCTTGTCATACAGCGAAGCAAGGTCAAGCCAGATGAGCGTCTTCAGCGCAATATCGAGATTCTCGAACGGAACGGTAAACAGATGTTGGCGGTGCAAGCCACGCAACGCAGCGGAAGAGGGCTGGCGCGGGCCGTCATATTCAATGCGGCGCAGATACGACTCGACATCCATCGTTACACCGGCAGCTCGCCTTGCAGCCAGCCAGCCTCCTGCAACTTCGGTTCAGCGGTCAGGTCAAGGACCAGGTTCTCCAGGATCAGCCGCTTGCTAGGAGGATTGGAGCGCAACGCCAAGTCGGCGCGCGCCACGCGGCGAATGGCGCTGGTCAGTTCGCGACGCGATTTGTAGCGCCGCGCCTGCCGGATAATGTCTTCCGCGGCGAACGGCGGAATGCGGAAGCCCTGCCAAAGGACCTGCCACAAAGCGCGCGAGTCGCGCACATTGCGTTCCAGGATGACCAGCATCTGGCGGAAGGTGCGCGCCAGCATGTAGAGGTGGCCGATGGCTGCCTCGTCGCCATCGCCGGTGCTCAGGATGGCGTCGAGCACGGCCAGGGCGCGGGCGCGATCCCGCGCCGAGATGGCGTCGGTCAATTCGTAGAATGACCGTTGCTTGGCGGCGAGCACCAGGGTCTCGACGTCGCCCAGCGTTATCCGTTTCTTGTCGCCGACGAAGAGAATCAGCTTCTCCAGTTCGTTGGCGACCATCATCATGTCGCCGCCCAGAGAGTCCACCAATTCGCGTGCGGCATCGTTGTCCAGCTTCACGTCCTCGGCACTGGCGGTTTCCATCGCCCACTTCACCGCATCGCCTTCGTCCACGCGGGCGAACTCGAGCAGCTTGCAATACTCGCCCAGGGTTTCGCGGATGCGGTCGTAGCGGTCTTTGTCGCTCAGGTCCATACGGCGCACGTCGGTGGGAATGTTGATGTGATCGGCCACGAAGATGAGCAGCGCATCCGGGTTGGGATCCTTGAAGTAATCGTCGATCGCGCCAAATTCGTCATCGTGTTTGCCCCGCCCGTAAAGGTTCTTGACGCCGCGAATGAAGAAAACCTGGAAGGGCGACATCAGCGAGGGAGTGCGCGCTTGGTCGAGAATGTGCTGCAGTTCCACCTCGCTCAGGTCCATGTCATAGACGCTGAGTTCGCGCACCTCCGCCGGCACCAGATGTTGCAGGATGGCGTCGCGGCAGCGCTTGCGGAAAAAAGCCTCATCGCCGATGAAGACATAGCCCGGCGCCATTTTGCGCGCTTTCACGTCGGCGACGAAGCGGTCCGAAACGGCGAAACTGCGCACCTAGTAGGCCTCCAGGATGTCGCTGACCAGGGTTTTGGCAAAACTACTGGCAATGCGGCCCAAGGCCGGCTCCTCTTCCTCCAGAAAACTGGGAGCATCCCGCGAAACCTGGTACTGCTCGCGGTAGGAGTAATTGGGATTCGCCCACAGCACCTTGCCCTTGCTGGTGACCAGCGACACCTTCATCGACACCGACACCATGCCCGAGGAGATACGTCCGGTGGCAGGGTCGTAAGTCATAGGACTTATGGTGGCAGCGGTGACCGTGCCGTTCAGGGTGGCATCGGCGGCGCCATCCGCGTTGGTGGTCACGATGCGGTAATGGGTCCGGTCGTGGAATTCGCGGATGACGTCTTCCGTGATGGTTTGTTCGATGCGGTAGATTGAGGTTGCGTTAATAAAGGTAGGCACATACAGGGTGTGCAGGTCGGTAGGCAAGCGGACCGCCTGGCCACCCGTGTGGTAACCGCAACCGCCGGTGGCCAGCAGCAGCACCGCGATGCCTACAAGTATGGTCCGGCGCGCGATTTGCGATGTGGTCACTGAACGGTCCCTCGCGGACGGGCGGCGATCATGCTCTCGGCGCATTCCACCGCAGTCAGGGCGGCAATCCGCAGATTGTCCGATGCCGCCCATAGCCAGAAGCCGGCAGGCTGTTGCGCATCGCGACGCGCAAATACCTGGATTTGCTCCTGTCCCGCCGCATTGACGTTGCTCGGCAACTCATCCCCGCTTTGCAGCAGGTCAACGTGCTCGCCGGAAAGCGCTGCCGTCAACTCTTCCGTCTGCACCGCTTGCTCCAACTCAAGATAAAGCGAGAAGGCATGACCGTGGAAGATAGGTGCTTGCAGAAGCATCAACGAAGGCACGGCCAACCGCTCGCCCACCAGTTTGTGGAAGTGCTGCTGCATGCGACTCTCCGCTGAATTCAACGACGATACCGCCTTTTCGCCATAACGATCAATCAAATTGAAGGCCACTTGCTCGTCGAACACCGACTTGGGCAACTGCTGGAAGGAGAGCAGGTTCACGGTCTGCTCGTGCAATTCGTCCATGCCGCACTTGCCGTACTCCGAAGCGGGCTGGAAGACGGTAGCGACGGCGCGCGCGATTTTGCCCACTTTCTGGGCGCGCAGCAGCAACAGCGCCAGCACCACGGCGGCGGGATGAGCAATGGCCACCGGCACTGGGGTAAAGTCCACGCGCGGACCCAGGCCCAACTCGCGCTCCACCCAGGGCGCGCGCAGCACGACATCCTTCTCGTTCTCCAGTCCGTACGATAGGTCGATGATGTCGCTGCCGGCCTTGCGCGCCATCGGCCAGGTATTGCGGGTGAAGGTTTCATCTCCCGCGAAGAAGGTGAAGTCCACGTTCTCCAGGTGCTCCGGAAGGACGCCCTGGATGAAGGTGGGTTCTTCGCCTACGGCCTCGAGTTGGCCGAGCGACTCATCGTCATCGAGCAGACGGATGTCGGTCGCGGGGAAATTGCGGTCGCTGAGGACGTCCTTCAATTCCCGCCCCTTCAGGGTGCCGGCGCCTACAATGGCTACGCGAAACATAGCGCCTCAATGTCGTCCGTCGGGCAAAACACCAGCGGTGCGGTTTGGCTCATTTTCATCAAGCGTGCCAGGCCTCGTCTTGCCGTGGAGGAGGCGGCGCGGTGGGCCGCCGGAATACGAACGAAAGCCGGGCCAGCACCCCTGACAGGATATAGATCAGCGCCAGCAGGAAGAGCACGTATTGGGAAGAAAACCACATCAGCGCAATGACTGCGCCCATCACGATCAGCCAGCGGAAATTCTGGGTCCGGCGAAAGTCGATCCCCTTCAAGCTAAAGAACCGCCAGGTGCTCACCATGAGGAAGGCCAGCGCAAACACGAAGACGCCCCATCCGATGGAAAGCCACCAGTAGGGCAGCGGATTGCCTTGCACCAGATGGACGACGGCCGCGACCGCTCCTGCCCCAGCCGGAATGGGCATTCCCGCGAAATACTTGCGTCCCGGGCGGCCGGGATTCGAGGGCTGGGGATTCACCTGGATGTTGAACCGGGCCAGGCGGGAAGCGCCGGCCAGCAGAAACACAAAGGTCGCAATGGCTCCCAACTGAATCACGCGGTTGCGAATGTCGGGATCGCCGGCCAGCGGCAGCAGATGGAAACCCCACATCCACGCCAGGACCGCTGGCGCAACCCCGAATGCAATCACGTCGGCCATGGAGTCCAGTTCCCGGCCAAAAGCGCTGGTGGTGTTGGTCAGCCGGGCGATGCCGCCGTCGAGAAAATCGAACACAATGGCGAAGCCGATGGCCTTGGCGGCGTGATCGAAGTGCCACGGATCGGACGCGGTGCCCTGGATGGCTTGCGAGATGGCGTAATACCCTGCCGCTATGTTGCCAGCCGTGAACACGGAAGGAAGGAGGTACAATCCCTTGCGCATACGGCGCGGCTCATGCGAATCGCCTCTCGGTAGCACCGGCTGCTCGCTCATCGCACCTCCGCCACATTCTGATAGGAAGGCTGGACCGCGCGACGCTGGGCCACAGCCAGAACACTGGAGCCGCCCTTCACGTGGTCGCCCACGCGCACTTGCATCTCAGCTTCAGCCGCGAAGATCACATCGGTGCGCGAGCCGAACTTGATCAGCCCCACCCGCTCGCCGCGCGCCACTTGATCGCCAATCTTCTTAGTGAAGACAATCCGGCGGGCCAGCAGCCCGGCGATCTGTTTAAACACCACAGTACCCGCATCCCCCTGGACGGTGACGACGTTCTGCTCGTTCTCTTCGGCTGAAATGGCTCCCATGGCATTGCCGAACTTTCCCTTGCGGTACTTCACCTCGGTGATGACTCCAGCGACCGGGGAGCGATTGACATGCACGTTGAATACATTCAGGAAAATGCTGATCCGGGTCCGAGGCTCGCCATTTTCCGCGAAGGTGGAAATCTCCGTCACCTTGCCGTCGGCGGGAGACACAATGGCGCCTTCTGCCGCCGGAATCGGGCGCTCGGGATCGCGGAAGAACCACAGGAAAAATGCGGCCAGCAGCAACGGAATGACCGCCAAAGCGGGCAGGGTCAACCATCCCACCAGCACGGCCACCGCGATAAAAGCCAATCCGTAATAGATGCCGTCGCGAACCATGGGTCCTTTAGATTATAGAGCCTGGGCGTATATCGCGTGGTGTGCTGTGAAATACACAGTAGGGAAATCGAAGGACTTGGAGGTACTGGGAAACTTCAAGCAGGAGGTATAGCTAGGGCGGGGCGACAAAGAATCCGGTCTTTACCGCCGCGAGGAAAGGCTTGATGCTGACTAAACGACCAAGTGGCCGGTCCGGAACTTCTGTTCCAAACTCTCCATCTGGTCTTTCAGGCGGAGCTTCAGCTTCTTGAGTCGCACTTCCTCGAGTTTTTCATCTTCAGAAAGATATTTTTTCTGAATCAAATTATCGAGGCGCTGCGAATATTGCGAGTGTTCATCCACCAGGCGGCGGAATTCATCGTTACTGGCAAGAAGCTGATCGCGTACCTGAGTTGCCATTCAGTGAACCTCCGGAGAGATGCAAAATGCAAACGCTAGCATAGGACCTATTCTGCTTCAAGACTAAATTGTCGCAGATTTGTAATATAAAAATACAATAACAGTGCGTCTTCTTCGGGCTCCCGGTAATAATTACTCCGCCGCCCCTGCTGGCTAAACCCAAGCTTTTCATAGAGTCGGCGGGCCGCCAGGTTCGATTCCCGCACTTCCAATAGCACGGAAGTGGCTCCTGCGGACTGGGCTTGCAGCAGCAGCTCCCTAATTATTTTGATGCCGAGACCGCGATTGCGTTCTTCTGGAGCTACCACCACATTTTCAATTTCCCATTCGGCGCCAGCACAACGCGCGATGACGAAGCCGATCACGCAGCCAGCGTCTTCCTCGGAGGTTGCGACCAGCGTGATTCGCGGTGGAGCTTCCGCGGCGAACAACGCGTCATATTCGCGATCTGCCCAGTGTGCCGCGGTCTCGGTCTGGCGCTCAAGCGCGCGGATCGAAGGCACATCGTCAGGAGTGGCCGCACGGATCAGCACGGCGTCTTCTTCGCCGCCGAGAAGATCTCCGCGTCGGACCGGCGGATGTAATTGACGTCGATGGTGGCGGGATCGGCGGTTTCTCCCGCTAGCAACTTGCGAATGCCGATGCGGCCAATCTCGCCAGCATTGACCGGCGCGACCAAAATGACGTTGCGCTTCGCGGCTTGCAACGCTTCGGCAATTTTCTCGTCCACCGTGAGAAGATCACCGCTGCCTGCCGGAGGTTGCGCGGCAAATTCGTCGAGCTTTGCAATGTATTCGCGAGCCAGAGTTGCGCGGGCGGAAACCAAGCGGTATTCGCCGACGTAGATCTCACCCCGGCCCGCGTCCAGCAGAGCGACCGTGCTTTCGCCCGCCCGTCCATGCGTGAGCACCATGGCCTCCAGCATGGAGACCGTCGCCAGCGGCTTGCGCAGCACTTCGCAAAGTCCCTTCACCGTGGACAGGCCTACGCGCAAGCCGGTAAACGAGCCGGGACCGGAGACGACGACGAAGCCATCGACGTCCGTCTTGCTGAGATTGTTCTGCTGGAGCGCTTCCGCGATTCGGGGCAGCAGTTCCGCCGAGTAGGTGCCGCCTTCGAGTGAAGTCAGTTGCAGAACTTCGAAACTATCGCCGTCGCCGCGGCAAAGCGCGATGCTTCCGTGACGGCTGGAGGTGTCAATGGCGAGGATCAGCATTCTTTCAACTTAGAAAGCGCAGCATTGAAGTAATCACTGCCGAAAGATCAGCGCACCCTGCCCACCCAATGTTTCGTGCCCGAAATCTTGTCGATTTCGTCGGCGAGTGCAAGGACCTTTCCGGGCGAGTTACATCCTTCCAAGACATGCTTGCGCCGTCCGTTCATCATGACAGTGATATGCACCTCGGGAAAATCGAGGCACACCTGCTTCTTTTCCTCCCAATGGGAGAAGTCTTCGTCTCGCAGCTTTTTAACCAGCGTTTGAACTGTGGACGCGGGAATTGTGCTCCTGCGAGTGCCCTCGATTCGCACATACGCCCGCCCCTCGTATTCCACAGAGCCGTTAGCGAGAATGGTGACCTTGTAGTCAGGACAGCTTCCGAGACAGCCAACTCGCTCCAGTGTGACAGAAAAGTCGTCCGCCACTGGGCCAGTCTGCGCGGCTGAGAGCAGGGCCACGAGGATTACAGGAGCGAGCCGCACAATCGCTCTTCCAATGAGGGTAGTAAAAAGTGTCACAAGCGCCCACATTCGCCACTCACGCACCCTTGAGCGTCTTCCACCAGTTCCAGCAGCACGCCTCCCGCGCTGGAAGGGTGAACGAAAATGTAGCGATGTCCGCCCGCGCCAATTTTGATCTCGTCCGAGACCAGGCGCGTTCCCGAAGCTTTCAGCCGCTCGACCGTGCCGGCGAGATCGCTGATGTGCAGCGCGACATGGTGTAGGCCCTCGCCGCGTTTGGCAAGGAACTTTCCGATGGGCGAGTCCGGCGAAGTCGGCTCCAGCAACTCCAGGCGGCTTTCGCCGATCGGCACCATGGCCAGCCGCACCTTCTCGGCTTCCACCGTCTCTTCCGGCATCACTTCGAGGCCGAGCTTTTCGTAGAACTTCCTGGCCTCCGCCAGCGACCTCACCGCAATGCCGAGATGGTCAATCTGATTCATTCTGGCTTCCCTAAATTGTCGATGATCTTCTCCACCAGAGAATACGGGTCGCGCTTATGTTCGGCAACTTCGGCGGCATAGCGGGTGGCCTCGCCTTCGCTGAGGTAATACGCCAGCACCCGCTGGAAAAGCGCGTCGCGCAGCATCTCGGCGATGCGCTCGCGCCAGTTGTCGATGCGGCGGGCGCGGGCGCGGCCGTCCTGCTCCAGATAAGCGCGATACTTTTCGATTGCCGCCAGCAATTCGGTTGTGCCGGTCCCAGTGCTAGCCACGGTCTTCACGATGGGAGGCGTCCAATTGTCTTTGCGCACGGCCAGCGTCTGCATGGCGCGAATCTCGCGCTCCACCCGCTCGGCGCCATCGCGGTCCGACTTGTTGATGACGAAAATGTCGGCGATCTCCATGATGCCGGCCTTGATGGTCTGCACATCGTCACCCATGCCGGGCACCAGCACGACGACGGTCACATCCGCGAGGCGCACGATGTCCACTTCGTCCTGGCCGACGCCGACGGTTTCGATCATGACAATATCGCGACCACTGGCGTCGAGCACCGTGGCCACATCGGCGGTGGTGCTGGCCAATCCGCCCAGCGAGCCGCGCGTGGCCATACTGCGGATGTAAATTCCGGGGTCGGCAAAATGCGATTGCATGCGAATGCGATCGCCGAGAATTGCGCCGCCGCTGAAGGGGCTGGTGGGATCGACGGCGACGATGCCAATCGTCTTTCCCTGCTTGCGGTACGCGTGCGCTACCTGGTCCACCAGCGTGCTCTTGCCCGCGCCGGGCGAGCCCGTCATGCCCAGCAGTATCGCCTTGCCGCTATAGGGAAACAGCGCCTTCAGCAGTTCGGTGGATTGCGCGCCGTGATCTTCGACGATGGAAATGCCGCGCGCCAAAGCACGCGGCTCTCCCGAGCGAATGCGGCGGACAAATTCCGGGATATGGTTAACGCTGCCCACTTGATCCACGCTCTTTTCAAGCCCTTTGACACACCGAATGGCTTGGCCAGCGGCGCCGTCGGGGTGAGGTTCGGTCAAGCTGTCACTCCGTCAGCTTGGCTTGCGTACTTCCAAGGCACCATTGTTGGATTAGCCGTGGCAAGCAAGTAGAAATACAACGGGTAAACGCATCTTTCCACCCTGGACCATTTTTTCTCGCAGTATGCTTCCCATTCCAGACTGTAATCGCGCACCTGGTCAGCCTCGACAGGGAGAATTCTCCAATACTCGAAGTGCTCCGAAGCCTTTTTCAGTTCGACGTGGCTCTCCCTATTTTGCTCGTATTCCGCGATCCTTCTCCTGAGCTGTTCTATAAGCCCATCGCAGGTAAGAGAGGTCTCCATAAGAAGAACAAAACTAAGTTCGTTACTCGAAAGTATATGAAGTAAACCTAAAATTGCATACCGCGTGATCTGTTCGCGGTCCAGTCCAAGCTCCCTCTCAGTTTCGCCGAGCATGTTTTCTAGGAGGGTTTGCTCGCCGTCGCTCACCACATCCGCTTCAAAATCGCACAGCTCATACCCCGCGCTCACGGATGGAACGATGTCGCCGACATTGGTCGCAGTACCACCCGACCTTTGCTGCAGGACGATCTTACCGTCCGCGGTCTTCAGGATGACCTCAAGGCCTAACTTGGCGGGGTTATGCTCAAGGACGTTATATAGGCCCCTCTTCATATCTGGCAATGCGCTCTGTAGGAGGTAAAAGGGGTACTTTTCTTCAATCGGGAACTTGCGGAATTGAAACCACTCCTCGTTGCACAGAACGTAGCACTGGAAGTATGTGACATTTTCAAAGCCAATTACAACCGTCTTCTTTTCATCGTCCTTCTGCAAGCCGGTGACCCAAGTGGCGGGGTTATCTTCTAGCCTTTTTCCACTACTCTGCGCATAATCGCGTAGCTCTGTTGTTGAGAACTGATTTATGCGGTCGTAGTTGTCCCCTGCGCCGAAGCGTTTGACGAAATGTAACGTCCGGCTTGCGGGTTTCGGGCTGTTTTCAAACGTCCAAGGGCCCTCCAAAAACGACCAAACCTCATATGCCGGAACCTCGCACACTTCTTGGCCATCACGTACTTTCGGATAGCAGAGTGGCTTCATCCCTGCAATCTTGACTTGCAAGACGAAGTACTCATTCTCCTTTGACTCCTCTGGAAAGAGCGCTCTGTCGAAACCGGCTTTACCGATGCAACGGCCCTGCGGCTCAAGCTTGCACTTCAACCATTCCCAATATTCTACGAAGTACCAGACAGCCCAACCAAAGATGGCAGTGGGAATTGATTCGGCGAGTTCGATGGTTAGAGCCTTAGTAAATCCCATCTTCCTTAGGGCGGGAAGCGCAACCCAAAGAACGAAGTCCAGCGAGACATTGAACCAAAACAACCGGCTTCTGAGAAGCCTACGCAGGTTACGCCGCCACATCGACTTGACCGATACCGGTCTAAGTCGCCTGACGATAGGGGAGGGAATCCTCGTTTTAGAATCGGCGCTCGCCATTACTTTTCAACAACTGCCGCGCGATCACCAGCCGCTGGATTTCGCTGGTGCCTTCGCCAATCGCATACAGCTTCACGTCGCGATAGAACTTCTCCGCGGGATAGTCCTTGACGAAGCCGTAGCCGGGTGCCCCAACTCATTCGCGGGTTTGCGAATGAGTGGGAAGTCATACGATAGCACGAGCCTTCAACACTAAAGTTGCCGAGTGGGCGCTGTCAGAATGAAAGAGACCCACCCAACCAGAAGAACGTTGAGTGGGGGGCCCCCCTTCTTACGCCGCAACCGCCTTGGCGGCGCGGGCGGCGGGACGCGAACGCGGCTGCTCCTGCACTTGCAGCAAGATGTCTGCCAAGACGACGGAGAAGGCAATACACATCCACACCACGGTTTCGACCGCCGCCGCCGGACGAGTTCCTGGATGTGGCTGCTCGAGGTCAAGACGTAGGCACCAATAGACAAGATTACCAGCAGGCGGAGGAGTCAGGGTCTCCTATTCTTCGCGGAACGCAAGACCTGATTGCCAAAGTAGAAGTTAATCACTGGGCGCTACACACGTGAAACTCGCGGCATCTTCACTGCCTCCCGGGCCGCCCGTATATTGAGCAAACTGCGGATAAGGACACAAGGGGCGGGTTCTGCCAGCAGGCAGGGCCGTGCTGTTCGGTGACGTGCCAGCAATCATGGAATCGGGGGCCGTGCCTTTTTCTACCCAGTTGACGATTGCAGTAAGGGGATCGAAGCTGTCGAGCGCATAACTCCCATGCTCGCAGTGGTTCATCCCGGGAATCAGGAACAGTCTGGCAAAGCTCCCCGTGTCATTTCCATACTTGGATGTCAGATTTTCATAGTACTTCACAGTGTCGTACATCGAGAACACAGGGTCGCTCTCACCGTGATAGAAGATTATCTTTCCATGATTGGCCCTGAATGTATCCAGGTCCGTCGAGGTTGCTTCCATATAGGTCGTTGCCGACTGTGTGAAGGTAGGATCCGTGGCATTTATCTCGCTATTGAAATCGTCCATTGGCGTGGTGAACATACTCAACGAAGGATTTGGTGGCGTCGAGAAGAGATACATCGCTGATTGCGCACCCTGGGTATCGTTGTCGGCATAGTTTATGGTGACAACATTGTTTGGCGCTGATATGTAACCAACCGTCCACATCCTCCAATAAACGTCGCTGATATCCACGTCGTACGGCCAGTCGGAGTAGAGTGGATTCCCCTGAGAATCCACCGGCCCCGCGAACACTTTCTGAATCGCCGAAATCTGCTCAGGAAGCAGGCAGGTCGGGGTTTTCGTTCCCGGGCACTGAAGCGTGCTGAGGCTGGCCGGGTCGAATGTTTTCTTGCAGGCCGCCATGTTGAAAATCATATTGTCCTGTAGTCCATCGAGGGTGTCACAAGCCTGAAGCACGAGTTGCCCTACAAGCGCCAAGTCCGATTCGCTTGCGCCGGGGATAAGAACAGGATTTCCATTGGGGTCCAATGTGGTTCCCACAGCCAAGGCTGCCTTGGCAAATTGTTGTGTATCCCATGCCTCAGCAATTGCGGCGTGGGGAAGCCGAAAGCCGGGATCGCCAGCCACGATTCCGTCGAACATGTTGCCCCACCGCTGGCTGGCAACCATAGCCTCCCGCCCTCCGTTGGAACACCCGATATAGTACGAGTGGGCGGGGCTAGTGCCGAAATACGACTTCACGATGGACTTCGCGATAGGGGTCAAGGTCCCGGTCTGCTGATAGCCGTAGTCGTATCTAGCCTGGGGGTCATATCCAAACCCATCATTTTGATCAATGTTCGTAGTGGCGGTATGGCCTGAATTCTGAGTTATAACTGCGAACCCGCGATAGAGTGCCGGCAAAAAGGCAGTGCCCCCGCCCAGGGTCTGACCAACCGCCTCCGCTACCACACCGTCATTCCCACTGCCTCCCGTGAAAAAGAAGTCACCATTCCAAGTCGTAGGCATCCTCAATTCAAACTGAATGGCATAAATTGGATTTCCTGTTCCTCCGGTCAGATTGCCAAACTGATCCATCGGAGGCGCAGGAACTCCAATCCGGGTGTCCACGGTTCCCTGAATCAGGCAATTCTCAGGCATATCGGGCAGATTTGGGTAGGTCGTGGAAGGTGTAGAGTTGGCCGGCACGAATTCTGCTTTGGTGATCTGAGTATTGGGAAGACTAAGCCGGGCGATGCCGGCACAACTGAGCGCCGGGTCTGGTGGTACTGCGCTGGAACCGCCGCAACCGCTACTGCAGATGACCATCGAAATGGCCATTAGAGTAACAATAACGCCAGTCGTTCTCGCCTCTGTTGAGCATCTTCTTATCTGCATGTCCGTTCCTTCCGATTCGGGCGGCCATCAGAATTGCGGAGGCGTGACCAGCAGCGTGGTGTTGATGCCTTCGCACAGGGAGTTGTTCACGGTCAAGTTGCCGTGGGCGTCAAGCTTCACCGTCCAGATGGTGTCGTAGTCGTTGTCCGGCCACTCGTCGGAAGGTGGAGCCTGTTGAGCGGCGTTATAGCTCTTGAGCAGCTGTAAGATCGTTGGCTGTATGAATTGGAAAGACCACGCCAGCAGCACCCTCTGATTGGAGAAGTGGCCGCCGTTGACGAAGAAGAAGAAAGTACTGGTCTCCTGGCCGACGTTGCTATCGGAGAGGTCGAAGCTGGTGACCACATTGTAGGGCAAGTTGTTGGCGATGGCGTACGGTACAGCGGTCAACGGGGGCGCAACCGTCGACCAGTTGTGGTCTTGCGAGAACCTGACGGAACCGTCGCTCGAATATAAGACCGAACCTGGGCCGAATTGAGAAGGGTCGTTCGAATATACCTGGTCAACATCAACTTTGCCGAGCAGGGCGTTGGGAAGATCCAGGGCGCGCCATTGACCGGCGCCGACATAGTTGTTGTCGTCCCAGTAGAGCTGCGGATGCGCGTCGGCGTGGCGGATGATGTAGAGGGTTTCGTTGGTGTTGATGCCCGCCGGAAGGACAGCGCCATTCTGACCGCCAGTCACGGTAATGCTGAAAGGCGTCTGCGCCGTGCAGGCAGCGCTGGCCAATGGTGGGGACAACACTGGGTAGGTGGCAGGCGGGGTAATGTGGCTGTCGTAGGTGACCAGGCTGGCGCTTCCCGACGGCGTGATCGAAATCGCGTAGATAAAGTTGGGACTGATATAGCTCGTCGGAAGAGTGAGGTTATAACCTCCGAGCTTATTGATATTTGCGAGTAGGCTGCTGATGGTCTCCCACGGCGCCGAGAAGACATAGAAGCCCGGCGGGTTGTTCTTCACGATAGTGGTTACCAGGGCCTCGTTGTCGCCTTCCCGGTCGTTGAAATCGAGCCCCTGGCAATTCGGGCAGAATGGCGACGGGACAGGAAATCCGCTGGGTATCGACGCTGGCGAATAGGACGCATTGAGCGGGAAGCTGTGGTTGGCACGTGGCGTGAAGCCCTCCTGGTCACTGGACATAGTGACCTGGTTGAGCATGGCGAATTGCTGAATGCTCTCAAGGGCCACCATGTCGGGGTAATGGTTTGCCGTTTGCAGATGGGTCGTGGGTTCGAGCGCATAAATTTCAGTCACATTCTGCATTCCCAGCACCTGCTGTTGCAGGAACGTGGCCATGAGCAGCGACCGCTGTAATCCCTGATTGGTGAGGTTTGCCGTGCTTGGGTTGACATCGCCGGAAGCCTGGTAAGCCAAATCCTCGCTTGCCACGAAGATCAGGTTGAGATTGTTGGCGCTCAGCGAAGCGGGAGTTGGCGGCTCTGATGACTTGGGGCTGAAAGAGCTGCCGCAGCCTGCCAGCAGTGTCATGGCCAAGGCCAGGAACGGCAGCCAAACAACGGTAGGCTTATTCATTGTGAGTCCTTCTTACAACTTTCGGCAAACTCAATGATCCGCGTTTAGTCACTGCGCCTACACACGTTCAGAATTGCGGAGGCGTTTTCGGCAGCGTCCCGGAATCGATGCCTTCGCACATCCCGTTGTTCACCGTCACGTTGCCCACGGCGTCAAGCTTCACCGTCCAGATGGTGTCATAGTCGGTGTCCGGCCATTTGGGCGCCAATTGTTGGTCGTTGGCGTGATAGCTCGTGAGCAGCGCATTGACGGTCGGTGGGATGTGATCGTGCTCCCAGCCCACCAGTATCGTTTGGTTAGAGAACGTGCCCCCGGTAAAGAAAAAAGCACTAGCCAAAGTGGATAACGGTTGTTGATTCTGGGCGAAAACGGGGACGCTGGCGGCCAGATTCAAGGGTAAGTTGTTGGCGATGGCGTACGGTTCCACGGTCAACGAAGGCCTGACATACGACGATGCGACACTACCGTCTTCGCCCGGGTTGCCGACCGCGGGATCGATGGAGTAAACCTGCGTAGGCTGGATTTTGTCGCGTAATGCGTTGGGAAGATCCAGGGCGCGCCACTGCCCCGCGCCAATATAATTGCCGTCGTCCCACCAGCTAGTGGGATGCGCCTCCGCGTGCCGGACAAAGTAAACCGTTTCGTTGGTGTTGGTGCCCGCCGGGATTACGGCGCCATCCTGACCGCCGGTCACTGCTCTGCTGAAAAATGTCTGCGTCTGCGGCGTGTTGCAGGCAGTGCTGACCAGCGGCGGCGGAGGCAGGACAGGGTAGGTGGCAGGCGGGGTAATGTGGCTGTCGTAGGTGACCAGGCTGGCGCTTCCCGACGGTGCGATCGAAATCGCATAGATATAGTTGGGACTGATGTAGCTCGCCGGAAGGGTCAGGTTGTAACCTTCGCGCTGGTTGAGGTTCGCCATTACGGCGCTCACGGTCTCCCATGGCGCGGAGAAAACATAAAACCCCGGCGCGTTTGCCTTGACGATACCGCTAACCAGAACTTCGTTGTCGTCGTGCTGGTCGCGGAAATCGAGACCCTGGCAAGCCGCGCAGAGGACCGCGGGCGGCGCAACGTCGGGCGGTAATGCGGCCTCTAACGAATACGACGCGAAAATAGGATAACTGTTTGCGGTAACCGGCCCGCTGCCCTGATACGACGCGCTGGTCTGATTCAGCATGGCGAACTGCTGAATCGTCTCCAGCGCGACAATGTCGGGATACTTGCCTGCGGTTTGCAAATGGGTCATCGGTTCGAGCGCGTAGATGCCGGTTACGTTCTGCATTCCCAGTACCTGCTGTTGCAGGAACGGGGCCATGAGGAGCGATCGCTGTAAACCCTGATTGGTGAGGTTTGCGGTGCTGGGATTGACGTCTCCGGAAGCCTGGTAAGCCAAATCCTCACTTACCACGAAGATCAGGTTGAGGTTGTCGGCGTTCAGCGACGCGGGAGTTGGTGGCTCCGATGACTTGGGGCTAAAAGAGCTGCCGCATCCTGCCAGCAGCGTCAGGGCCATTAGAGCGACGATAACACCAGTCATTCTCTTTTCTGTTAGGCATCGATTTAAGTGCATATTATGTGCATATCCCTTCGCTCGATTTGCGACCGCGAGCAGTATGTTGCGGATAGTATTGCTCTTGAAGTCCGCTGGGCGACCGACTCTTCCTGGATGATCTGATATTCCTGTCCTTCAGGTAGAAGGCGTCTTACTGGTCAATTCATAGCTGATGTCCACGCATACGGTGCTAATGATAGGTAAGCCCTGCCCTGGTGGTCTGTGAGGTCACGGACGTTTTCGCACTAAAGTAACCATGCCATTCTGGCGCGACATACCAGCCGGTGTGACCTTCGTGCCATTTCCGTCAACCGGCCAGACACCTGCCTGGGGATTCGATTCTGAGGGTCGTCGAGTTCCGGATAAAACTCGTGAACCTTTCGCCCGCCGACAAGCATCCTTTCCTCAATACTTGTTAGCCGGGGAGAAACCGTGAAAAAGCTCGCAATCATGGCGCAAGCGGCGCTGGTGCTGTTCGCGATATTGGCCAACTCGGGGTGCAGCAGTACGACGGAAGCGAAACAACCTGCGCCGCAACCCATGTCGGTAAAGACGCAGACCATCAGCCTTGAACCCGTACCCAGGGCGGACGAATACGTGGCTACGGTCAAGTCGCGGCGTTCCGCCAGCATTCAGCCGCAGGTGACGGGCACGCTCACCCGCATCCTGGTCAAGTCGGGCGATCACGTGCGCCCCGGACAGGTGTTGATGACCATCGACCCGCTAAAGCAACAGGCGACGGTGGATGAGCAGCGCAGCACCGAGGCGCAGAAAAAAGCCATCTACGACTACAACCAGATCGAGTTGGAGCGGCAGCGCGTGCTCTACGAATCCGGAGTCACCAGCAAACAAAGCTATGACCAGGCGGTGCAGGCATTCGCCAATTCGAAGGCCGACTGGGAAGCCGCCACCGCGGCCAAGGTCACGCAGCAGCGCGAGCTGGCCTACTACAACCTGCAGGCCCCGTTTGCTGGCATCGTCGGCGACATCCCGGTGCACTTGGGGGACTACGTTTCGTCGCAGACCTTGTTGACCACGGTTGACGAGAACGAGGAGTTGGAGGCCTACGTTTATATCCCGACGGAGCGGGCCGGCGACATCCGCATGGATCTCCCCGTGCAAATCGTCAACAGCGCCGGGGAACTGATCGAAAGTTCAAAGATTTATTTCATTTCGCAGCAGGTGGACAACGCTCTACAGGGTGTTCTAGTGAAAGCGCCCATCCACACTTCGCTCGACCGGTTCCGCAACGAACAACTGGTGAAGGCGCGGGTGATTTGGAGCACGGCGCCCACGCCGACCGTTCCGGTGCTGGCGATTACGCGTATCGGCGGGCAGCCATTCGTTTACGTGGCTGCCCAGCAGGGGAACGGACACGTCGCCAAGCAGCGCGCCGTAACTCTGGGCGACACCATCGGCAATAACTATGCCGTGACCGGCGGTCTGACGCCCGGTGACCGGGTCATCATCTCCGGCACGCAGTTCCTGATCGACGGTGTGCCCATTCAACCAACCAGCTAGGCAACACCATCGGATAGGCAGCAGACTTCGCGTGATGAGCGGCGCAGGAGAGGAACTTCTCGTTTGGTTGACTTTTTCATTCAAAGGCCTATTTTTGCCACGGTCTGCGCACTCCTCATAATTCTTGCGGGGGCCGTGTGCATTCCTACCCTGCCCATTTCGCTCTATCCCAACCTGGCCCCGCCGCAAGTCAACGTCAGCAGCAATTACGTGGGCGCCAATGCGCAGGTGGTGGAGTCGGCGGTCACCATTCCGCTGGAGCAGCAGATCAATGGCGTCGAGGGCATGCACTATATGACCTCGACCAGCTCCAATGACGGCACCAGCAGCATCAATGTGACCTTCCGCACCGGCTACGACCTGAACATTGCGGCGGTGGACGTACAGAACCGCGTGGCCACCGCGCAGGGCCGCCTTCCCCAGGAGATTAAGAACACCGGCGTCACCATCACCAAAGCGAACCCGAACTTCGTTTTTGCCGCGGGGTTCTATTCGCCCGACAACAGCCTCTCGGACCAGTACATCTCGAACTACCTCGACGTTTACGTCAAGGATGCATTGAAGCGCGTTTCCGGCGTGGGCGACGTGATCATCTTTGGTGAGCGCAAGTACGCCATGCGGATCTGGCTTGACCCCACCAAACTGGCCCAGCGCCAGTTGACGGCCGCCGACGTGGTCGCCGCCTTGCAGGAGCAAAACGTCGAGATTCCGGCCGGACAGTTGGGACGTCCGCCCTCCGATCCCAAGCAGGATTTCCAGGTGACTCTGCGGGTGATTGGACGCCTGTCGGATCCCAGGGAATTCGAGCAGATCATCCTGAAGAACACCCGCAACGGCATCGTTCAGCTGAAAGATGTTGGACGGGCCGAGATTGGCTCCGAGAATTACGACTCGAACCTGATGTACAGCGGGCATGAAGCCATCGGTATCGGTGTGCAGCAGCTTTCGGATGCCAACGCATTGGACGTGGACAAGAAGACGAAAGCGGCGTTGGCGGAGTTGGCCAAGTCGTTCCCGCCCGGCATCAAGTACGTCATCGCCTTTGACACGACGACCGTAGTTGGCGACTCGGTGCGGGAAGTAGTCAGGACCCTGGAGGAAGCGATCCTTATCGTGATCGTGGTGATCTTCCTCTTCCTGCTGGACTGGCGCGCGACCATCATTCCGGCGGTCACCATCCCGGTTTCGCTGGTCGGGACCTTCGCCTTCATCAAGATCTTCGATTTCTCCATCAATTCACTGACGCTGTTTGGCATCACTCTGGCCACGGGATTAGTGGTGGATGACGCGATCGTGGTCATCGAAAATGCGCAGCGCCACATCGACACGGACAAGACCGATCCGCGGGTGGCAACCTCGGCGGCCATGAAGGAAGTGTCGGGTGCGGTGGTGGCGACGTCGCTGGTGCTGATCTCGGTATTCGTGCCGGTATCGTTCTTCCCGGGCACCACCGGCATTCTCTATAAACAATTCTCCTTGACCATCGCATTCGCGATCGCCATCTCGTTGTTCAATGCGTTGACGCTGTCGCCCGCGCTGGCGGCCATCCTGCTGCGCGGCGAGGAATACAAGTATTCGGTATTTGACTGGACGCATATCGGTTGGCTCTCCACCGCGTATCGCAAATTTGCGCACGCCGTCGATCGCGTTATCCGCGGCCTGGCTTCCGGCTATGGAAAAGTCATTACCACAACCTTGAAATTCCGCTACGTCATGGTTGTGCTCTTCTTCGCCGGACTGGCCGCCACCGCCTTTATGTATATTCACGTTCCCACCGGCTTCGTGCCGCAGGAAGATCAGAACTACTTCATCGTGGTCGTCCAGGCGCCGCCGGGGGCGTCGCTCTCCTATACGACGAACGTCTCGCGGGAGGCGGAAAAGATCCTGCTTGCCGACCCCGATATATTTGGCACCTTCGCAGTCCCTGGCTTCTCGCTCACGGGCGGCAGTTCGTCGAACTACGGGCTGGTCTTCGCCCCGTTGAAGTCCATCGACCTGCGCAAAGCCAAAGGGCACGCCGCCAGCGACATCGTGGCCCGGGTCGCACCCAAGCTCTCCGCCATACCCGGAGCCATAGTGGCGGCCTTCGAGCCGCCGGCCATTCAAGGCATTGGCGCCTTCGGTGGCTTCCAGTTCCAACTGCAGGACCTGGGCCGCAATACATTGCAGGACCTTGACGAGGTGGCGCACAAAATTGTTGCCGGCAGCCGCCAGCGCAAGGACCTCGTCGGGCTGTTCACCAGCTTCACCGCCAACGACCCGCAGCAACTGGTGCAAATCGATCGCGCGAAAGCCAAGGCCATGGGAGTGCCGCTCAGCCAGGTCACGCAGGCCCTTGGCGTTTACATGGGATCGCAGTACGTGAACGATTTCGATTTCAACAATCGCTCTTACCGCGTGTACGTGCAGGCCGACCAGCCCTTCCGCATGACCGCGCAGGACCTGCGGCAGTACTACGTTCGTTCCGACGCCAACGGCCTGCTGCCGCTGGGCAACATCGTTGCGCTGAAAGACGCCGCCGGACCGCAGGTGATCAACCACTTCAACCTGTTCCGCTCCGCCGAAATCGACGGGGCTGCCGCTCCCGGATATAGCTCGGGGCAGGGCCTGGCGGCCATGGCAGAACTGGCCCGGCAGAACATGCTGCAAGGCATGACGTTCAGTTGGTCAGGCCTGGCGCTGGAAGAGATCGAGGCCGCCGGCAAAGCCATCCTCATCTTCGGCCTCGGTATTGTAGTGGTCTATCTCACGCTCTCAGCGCAGTACGAAAGCTTCGCGCTGCCCTTCATCATCCTACTGGCGGTGCCGATGGCGGTGCTGGGTGCGCTGTCCTTCATTTCGATGCGCGGGTTGGTTGACGACGTTTACGTGCAGATCGGACTGGTGATGCTGATCGGCCTTTCGGCGAAGAACTCCATTCTGATCGTAGAATTCGCCGAGCAACTGATCGAGCGCGGACGCTCCATCACCGAGGCCGCCATCGAAGCCGCCGAGCTACGCTTGCGCCCCATCCTGATGACTTCCTTCGCTTTCCTGTTGGGCGTGCTGCCCCTGTACTTTGCCAGCGGCGCAGGCAAGTTGGGCAGGCATTCGGTAGGGACCGCGATTGTTGGTGGTATGTTGTTCTCCACCGTTCTCAACCTGTTCTTCATCCCGGTGCTGTACGTGATTCTCAAGACATTGTTGGTTTCGGTCGCAACGAAAAAAACGGAGCCGCTGAATCCGCCACCAGTGGCGTCGTAGCGCCAAGAATTCTGTCTGCGTACGGACACCAAGATCCGTCGAAGGGTGATGTGGAAAGAACTGTTGAACGCACCGAAGAAGCAGGGATGAGCGTATGCACAATTCGATATTGCCCTTTTGGGCGAGCGGAGCGCGGAAAGAGCGGCGTTAGAAATAGCGTTGACAGAGGGTTTTCGCGAGAGTGCAATACTGGATAGGCCCAGGAAGGGACCTTACCCATGAAGCTGCGCCTTGCTTCGCTGTCCCTGCTCACAATTCTGTGTCTTGCCTCGACCGGCTTCGCGCAAGCGATCTACAACGACGGCGGGATCGATGGCAACGACAATGCGTTCTTTATCACCGGCCCCAACAACCCAAATTTTCTTGGGTCTGTCCAGGACATTTCGAACGGGTTTATTGCGGCAGCTTCCGGCGTCCCTGGCAGCCTCGAGTTCGGTGAGTGGCTAGCCAGCGGGTTCACGCCGTCGAGTATTGGCTATGAGCTCGGCACCACGGCGTTCGGCACCGATGTAGGCGTCGGAACCGTTGCGCTAAATAGTGGCAACAGCCACTTCCTCTTCACGAATGCCGACGGTTACGACGTTTACGATATTACGGTTGAAATTACTTCCGCGGAAATGACAGCCGGCAACGAGTACTGGCTCTCTCTGAGTAATGCCAGCGACTCCCAGGGCAATAACTCGACGGAAGCGTGGGACATACCAAACGGCGGTAGTGGCGGTCCGGCGACTTGCAACTTCCGGCAGAGCGGCACCAATTTTGGCGATTGTGGACTCGGAGGGGAATCGTTCACGCTCGGCGGCTGCTGCCCTCCCCCGGTCCCTGAGCCTAGCAGCATCATGCTGTTTGGTTCTGGCATCCTAGGACTCGCCGGTATATTGCGTCGCAAGCTGAAAAGATAGTCTGGCGGCTGATGCTGTTAAAGATTTGTTGCAGTAAGTATTGAGTGGTGCCGGGAGGGGGAATCGAACCCCCAAGGGCCGAAGCCCGGCGGATTTTGAGTCCGCTGCGTCTGCCAGTTCCGCCATCCCGGCCTAATCGGAAGATCGCGACAAAGCTTAGTTTAGCAGCTTCGCATTTGCAACCCAGTCGGTAGTCGGATTGAATTCGTGACTGATGATCGCGTTCCCTCTGCATCAGCTTCTGGTTGTTTGTAACGTGCCGTGCTGAGGAACATCTTTAATGTGATGCCACAGAAGCCCGCTCCGTGAAGCTGGCTACCGCTCGGCATGACGTTTCATCCCCTCTGTTTTCAGCCAGTTGAAGGCACTTGTAAAATGTGCTCAACTACTGGAGAAATGACGGCTTATCCCAATTTCTTCTTGACATTTCCACAGCCCGGCGTAGCATAAAAGTATCACCTCCGATCCATTTCAGGATCGAATGGGCTCGAGGCCAAGGAAGTGTCACCGCTCCTTGGCAGCGGGCCCATTTAATTTTCTGCGATTTCGCCAGGACCTGCAACTCCAGCTCTACGCGCAAGTGCAATTGAGCGACCCGCCAGAGCTTTCAGCCATCCGTCTAATTCCGCTAGCGCCCGCTCGCAGACCATCGCGTGGCGCTGTTTCTTGTCGCGGATGCGGCGGCGCGTGGCTTCGTCGAGCGGCAGCAACAGGTCGAAGGTGATATTGGCGGGCTGGAAATGTTTGGCTTCGGCGTGGCAGATGTAGTTCAGCAGCGCTCCAAAGGCGGTGGCGCGCGGAGGAGCAACGGGTTCCATGTTCATCGCCAGAACGGAGGCTTGCATGCCTGCGAGCAATCCGGTGGCGATCGATTCGACATAGCCCTCGACACCGGAAATCTGCCCGGCGAACAGCACGTTGGGATGCTGGTTCATCTGCAAGGTTTCGCGCAGCAGCGTGGGGCTATTGATATAGGTGTTGCGGTGAATCTGTCCGTAGCGCAGGAACTTCGCGTTCTCCAGGCCGGGGATGAGACGCAGGATGCGCGCCTGCTCGCCGTACTTGAGGTGGTTTTGAAAGCCGACCAGATTGTAGGAATCGGCGCGCAGATTTTCCTGGCGCAACTGCACCACCGCGTAAGGAGTTTGGCCGGTGCGCGGATCGCGCAGGCCAACCGGCTTCATCGGCCCGAAGCGCAGGGTGTCGCGACCGCGGCGCGCAATCTCCTCGATGGGCAGGCAGCTTTCGAAATAGTTCAGCTTCTCCCAGTCTTTGGCGTCAACCGAATGCGCTTCCAACAACGCGTCGAGGAAGCGGTCGTACTCTTCCTTCGTCATCGGGCAGTTGATGTAGTCGGCCGTGCCCTTGTCGTAGCGCGCGGCCATGTACACGCGCGACCTGTCGATGGAATCAGCCTCGACGATGGGGCTGATGGAATCGTAGAAATACAGTTGCTCGCTCCCGCTCAAGCGCAGGATTTCGCGCGTCAGCGCGTCCGATGTGAGCGGGCCGGTGGCCACAATCGTGATCGCAGTGTTCTCGTCGATGGCCGTGACCTCTTCACACATAACGCGGATGAGCGGATCGCGTTCGATGACATCCGTTGCCGCCTGGGAAAATTTGTCGCGGTCCACCGCGAGCGCGTGCCCGGCAGGAACGGTGGTCTGGCGCGCGATGTCCATCAGCAGCGAACCGGCGCGGCGCATCTCCTCTTTCAGCAACCACGGCGCGGTGTTCTCCGTGTCGGACTTCAGCGAGTTGGAGCACACCAGCTCGGCGAAGTTTGCGCTCTGGTGAGCGGGCGTCGAGCGCAGCGGCCGCATCTCGAACAGCTCGACAGCGACGCCGCGGCGGGCGCATTGCCAGGCGGCCTCCGAGCCGGCCAGTCCGGCGCCGATGATGCGAATGGGGTTGGGCATTAGGGGCAAGAGTCGATGGTACTGGAGGTATTATAGGGTCGGATTCAGCAAACCCTTGGCGCAGGTGACTTGTAGCCGAAAGACTCTACCTTTGGAGCAGCACGGGGCCAGATTGAAGGAAGCGCTGTGCGTCTTGTTTGGCGGCTATGACCTGCTTGTGCGTCAGTCCTTTTTGCAACTCCTCAGCCCTGCGCTTTCCGCTGGTACTCCCGTAAGCCGCCGCGAGAGTGTAATACATAAAAGCCTTTTGCTGATCTGCTTTCGTTCCTCGTCCTTCCGCATAGAGATTGCCTAGAGCGATCAGAGCGTCCGGCTGGCCGCTGTGTGCGGCCTTGTCGTATAGCTTCCTAGCCTTGTCCAGGTCCTGAGGAACCATGGTCCCCGTCTCGTAAGCCATCCCCAGTTCGAAGACTGCGGGCAAGTACCCAAGGTCCGCAGAACGTTTTAACCACTTCAAGCTCTGCTCCTTGTCTTGTTGCACTCCGATGCCTTGGGAATACAAATATGCCAGCCGTTCGCAGGCTAAACCGGAGCCGTCATTCGCAGCCTTGATGTACCAGTGCAATGCCTGACCAAGGTCCTGTTTGATTGACCCACCCCGCAAGTACGCGGAAGCCGTCGATGCTTCGCACCGGACAATACCATAGGGCTTTTCATCGCGGCGAACGCGTTCGACGGCATCCCGCCCGGTGGCGTCACCCGCATCGGCCGCGAGCATAAACCAGACGCAGGATTCGTCGTCGTTGATCGCGACACCGTCGCCGTTATAGTACGCAGCACCTAGATTGAAGTACGCCTTCGCATTGCCCTGTTGTGCCGCTTTAAGAAACCACGGAATGGCTTTGGCCGGATCTTTCTCCACATCGATGCCCAAGCGGTACCTTATTCCCAACTCGTTTTGTGCAACCGCATCGCCTGCTTCTGCTCGCTTATCTAGTTCGGATTTGGATAGTTCACCTACCGGTTTGTCGGGCGACGCCGTTTGCGCCGACGCAATGGCATCGCCGAATGGAAGCAGTGTGAGAAACATGAGCACGGAGAGTAGAGTCTTAGCTGTTTGATTCATGGCGGCTCGAAACCCAACAATAGAACAGGCAATCTTTGCGTGTACGTGCAGAATTGTTTTTGTCGGTGCAAAGCGCTCGTTTTGGGAACTAACTAGAGCGACCACAGAGGACATCAGCGGCGACCTGCGCATCCCATGGGCACACTTGCGCTCACAGCGAACGTCCAGGCCGGGCAGTGAGGATTACTCGTCGCCCTAAGGCGCTGAGAACTTGACGCTAATCTGGGTTTCCGCTTCGACCGGTTGCCCATCCAGGTAATAGGGTTTGTAGCGCCACTGTTTCACCGCATCCACTGCCGCTTGCGTCAGCAAGGGAGGGCCACTTAGCGCATGCAGATTGCGCACGCTTCCATCCTTCCCAATTAAAGCCTGCAAGACCACGGTTCCCTGCACGTGCGCGTCCCGGGCCGGTGCGGGATAGCGCGGCGTGACTTGGTGGACCAGCAGACCTTGTGCCACTCCCGAGGAGACCGTGACCTTCTGTGCGAGCTTGGGCTGGGCTGTCGGGATGCCGCTGATCAGACTGCCTGGAACCTTGCCTGACAAGCCGAGAACCGGCGCTTCGACTGCTTCAGCAGGCGTCGCTGCTGGCTTCCTGGCTTCATTTGTCGCGATCGTCAGAGGCGGTTGCAACACTGCATTGTCGGGCGTAGCTGGGGAAGTTGGCTTGGCAGCTGCGGTCTGGTCTTTCGGCTTGGGCTGTTTATCGGCCGGCAGCTTCGCATTCGTATCGGTGGCCACCACAGGTTGAGCCGGAAGCTGGTTCTGCAGATTGCTTTGCGTGACGTCAGCAGTCTTGCTCTCGCTGGCGCTAACCGTAGCACTGCGAATATGATTTCGGTGCGACCTCCACATCATGGCTCCCGCCACGGCCAGCACTAGCACCGCCGCGACCGCCAGCAGTATCCGCGATTTTCCCTCCACCAGCTCTGCAACTCTGGTCTTGAGGCCGGAACTCGTCGTCGGCGCGACACTGCTTTCACGGAAAACTTCTGCGCTGAAGACAGGCTCAGCCGGCTGGTCAGCCATCGCCGGTGCGGCGCTGGCTTCGCGGAAGGCCTCCGCATTGTAGGGAGGCTCGACAACATTCTTCAGGCGGCGGACCGGTTCGGTGACCAGGCCTTTTATGCTGTCCAGCAGCGCGCCCTTCTGCGCCGCCGTCGGTTGGACTTCTTCTTCGGTCGGCGCGGGAGTGACATAGTCTGGCGTGAGCGTATCCGGCTCCATCACCGGCACCGATGGCGCCTCAACGGAGCGGGAGACCGGGGCCACGCGGCGCCACTTGGAGGACCTCCTGGCCTTCAACTTAATCGGTATAGGCCCCGCCGACACCATCGTTTCTTCAAACCCGTTGGCTTCCGCCCGGGGCAGTTCCGGCTGTGGCTTATCGGCAGGCGCCTCAGGTTCCGGCGGAATCTCCGCCGGCGGCGGTCCCCCAGCTATCCACATGTCGGGCTCTAGACTGGCAACAAAATCATCCAAGTGGGCAAATCCCTTGCGAAGGGTCTGCAAAGACTCAGCGTCTTCCGGCTCTTTCAAGCTACACGCCCACTCGATCCATTGGTCTGCTTCCGGGCCGGGCAGGGTTTGCGGCGCTCCCGGCCCCTCGGCTTGGGACCGCAATTCGTTGACTGCCTGGTCACGAAGCTGATTGAGTTGGGTTACGCGGAATGCCCGATGATGCACAATACTACCGCGCTCCAACTCCGTCGCCAGAGCCAACAGACGGGCGCGCAAATTCTTCTGGGCTTCTTCCCTGATGAGTGCCTCAAGTTCGCGCCGGTTCTGCAATGTGGCATCGGGCACCGTCCACATGTCGGGCTCTAGGCTGGCAACAAAATCATCGAGGCGGGCAAATCCACCCTGAAGAATACGAAGGGGTTCAGAATCTTCAGGCTCTTTTAAGCCGCAGGCCCAGTCGACCCACTGGTCTACTTCCGGGCCGGGCAGAGGTTGTGGTGCTGCCTCCGACGTGGCTTGGGACCGTAATTCGGCGACCGCCTGATCTCGCAGTTGAGTCAGTTCACTGACCCGGAGAGCACGCCGGTGGACAATACTACCGCGCTCCAACTCCGTCGCAAGGGCCATCAGACGGGCGCGCCGTTGCTCTATCTCCCTTGCCTCGTTAATTTTCTCGATCTTCTCAAGCAGTGCGTCAAGTTCGGCTCGGTTGTCCCATGAGGCGTCGGGCAGCTCCGACAATACCAACTCGCGCACCATTCGACCAGATTCTGCCGCCCTGTTAAGCTGCTCGATGACTTCCGCGACATCGATTAGTAAGCCGGCATCGAGTTTTCCCAGGCTTTCCTTAGGGAGAGTCAAAGAGTCGTCCAGAGAGGCAAGCGCGGGAGGACAGAATGCATTCATGTCAAGCTCCTAGACCGGAGTTTCCGTTTTGACTATTCACCATCTCCTAAACCGGAGTTTCTGTTTTCATTACCCACATATCGGGCTCTAGATTGGCAACAAACTCATCCAAGTGCGCAAATCCGTTGCGAATCGTCTGCAGCGATTCAGCATCATCCGGCTCTTTCAAGCCACAGGCCCAATCGAGCCATTCATCGGCTTCAGGGCCCGGAAGGGGGTGTGGCGCTCCCTTCCCGGCTTGGGACCGCAGTTCGATGATCGCCTGATCACGGAGCTGAGTCAGTTGGCCGACACGGACCGCGCGACGGTGCACAATAGCACCGCGCTCCAACTCCGCAGCGAGACCCAAAAGACGCGAGCGCAGCTGCTCTAGCTGTCTTGCCTCTACGCGTTTTTCTATCTTTTCCAGCAGCGCGTCAAGTTCGTGACGGCTCTGCCATGCGGCCTCGGGCAGTTCCGACAATACCAGCGCACGTAGGTTTCGAGCCGATTCCGCCGCCATCCTAAGCTGCTCGGTGACTTCGGCGATATCAACTGACTTGGCAGCCTTCAGTTTTTCTACGCTTTCGCAAAGTAGGGCCAATGAATCATTCAGGGAGGAAATTGTGGAGGGCCACAGTGAGATCATGTCAAGCTCCTAAGGCGGAATTTCCGTTATTAGCTCACACTAGGCGGTTATTATGTCACTACTGGGGGTAACTTGTCAGTGATATTCTTCGCAACTATGACGCCCCGACCGCCCCCAGCTAGCCTGCCACGCCATGATTATTACCTGGTTACTAGAGGGGCCGGGCTTCAGATCCCTCTAGCTGCGATTCGCTTTGCCCGGTTTGACCGGCGATTCTCCTACCTGTTAGACTGAGCTTTTCCCACCCTCATAACACACCAGATAAGGACTCTTCGTGCGCAGTTACACTCGGCATCAACTTAAGCAGGACTCGTTCAGGACATCGACCACGGAAACCATTTCCTGGGCGGTGGAGCATCGTTCCAAGGTCACGGCTGCCGTGGTGGCCGTCGTGGTGGTTCTCGCCGTTCTCATTGGCGGTTGGGCCTTCATAAATTATCGCGACCAGCAGGCCAGCAGCGAACTGGCGGGAGCCATGCAAAAGTACGACGCGCCCATTCGTCCGGCCGGCACACCTGCATCGCCGGAAATGTTGAGCTTCGGCTCTATCCAGGAACGCGCCCAGGCCGCCAATGCCGACTTCACGCACATTGCCGACAAGTACTCCTTCACCCAGTCCGGACGCGTGGCCCGCTATTTCGCCGGCATAACCCTGCACGAGATGGGCGACAATACCGGCGCGGAGAAGGACCTGCAAGACGTGGCCGGCAGCCGTTACCAAGAGATCGCCAGCCTGGCCAAGTTGGCGCTGGCTGCCATCTATCACGACACCAATCGCGATCCCCAGGCCATCGAAATCTACAAGCAACTGGCCGATCATCCCACCCTTTCGGTGGGCAAGAGCACGGCCCAATTTCTGTTGGCCTCACTCTACGAGGAAGCTAAGCAGCCCGACCAGGCCCGCAAGCTATATCAGCAGATGCAGAAAGAAAACCCCTCCAGCCCGACGGCGCAGATGGCTAGTCAGCGATTACAGGCCCTTAAATAGAAATCCCAAGCCCGCTCTGTGCATCGGCCAACGCGACCGCGACTCCCAACTACGGTGCGAAGTAGCTGGAGATGTCGAGGATCAGTTGCGTGAGCCCATTCGCGAAGGCATCGACCTTTCCGTTGTTGGTGGGCACGATCGCCATGTTGTTGCTGAGGGACCCATCCGCCGCATTCAGCGTGGAAACCACCGGCTGGTTCTCGCCGTCCGGCCACAGCGTCAAGTAGCCCAGGCTGGAAACCGGCACGACCGTCGCGTTGAACACATACGCCTGTGCCAGGCTCGAGGCGGCGCATCCTGTATCCACCACGTCCACCGGAGGACTCAAGGTCCCGGTGAAGGGCAGACCGCTGCCAACGTGGCGCGTGTCGAAGGTCCTGCAAGGCTGCACTCCGTAGAGCGACAGTCCACCCTGCCCCGCCGCCGCGAAGTAGCCGTTGATGTCGATAACTACGTCGGTGTTGTCGGTCGCGTAAGCCGAGACTTCACCACCCGTGCCTGCCACCACAATCGCAGCATTGGCGATGACATTGCCAAGAACGTCGTTCAAGGTGGAAACCGTAGGCCGGTCTTGGCCCGTCGGCCACACCGTCAGGTAACCGAGCCTACCGCTCGGCACGACGGTGAAGTTCAGCGAATACGCGGCGACCCCGGTCGGGGGAATGTTGCAGGTCGTGGCATTCAGGATGGGGAAGTCACGTTGCTGGCCACCCGTCAGCGACGGCGGTCCCAAGCCTGGGGGAAAGTCGGATTTGCGCGTGTCGGCGACCCGACAGGGCGCCAGTGGATAGAAGGCCAACGTGGAACCAGTTACCGGCGCAAAGTAGCCGTTGACATCGACGATCACATTGGTCGTGTCTGTGACGTAAATGCTGACTGCGCCGTTGGCGCCCGCCGGCACGATCGCCGCGTCAGCTTTGACGCGGCCATCCACCGAGTTCAACGTCGAAACCACTGGCTGCGGCTGTCCCGCGGGCCATATCGTCAGGTAGCCCAGGGTTGGGCCCGGAACCACCGTGACGTTCGTGGAATAAACCGCCGCGTTCGGAAGAGTCGCGCAGCTGCCCTCACCGGAAATCGGGAAGTCCTGGTGTGTGCCGCCTTGAATCGGACCGCCGCCACCGCTCCCCGGCCGAGTATCGACCGCACGACACGGCTGGCTCAGCGGGACGAATTGTAGAGCGGTGGGTGGAGTTCCATCAATCACCGAAACTGTGCCGCTGCCGGTGTGGCAGGCGGGATCGTTGCCGCAAATATTTGGGACGTAGATTCTATTAGTCACCGAGTTGATCGCCAGACCACTGGGGGAATACCCAACGCCAACGTTGGTTGTGGCAAGGGTCGCACCGTCGATCACTGTCACGACTCCGGGGCCTTCGGTGCCCGTACAGGTATCGGCACACTGATTTGTCACGTAGATCTTATTGGTAACTGAGTTGACTGCTACGGCGTAGGGCCAGCTCCCGACGACTACGTTGCTGGTGGCCAGAGTCGCGCCGTCGATGACGGTCACGGACCCCATTGGGAGTACCGCAAAGGCTGGGATCGTATCCGCACTGGTTAACGACGTAGATCTTGTTCGTCGCCGTGTTCACCGCTATGCTGACGGGATTGTATCCCACATTCACGGAGAGAGTATTATTGGTAATTCCGTCAATGACTGTCACTGTCCCGATGCTACCGCAGTTGGGATCGCTGCCGCAGTAATTCGCGATGTAGACCTTGTTGGTCACCGGGTTTACCGCAATGCCTCTTGGCCCACGATCGACGGCTACGGTCGCAGTGGTAAGGGTCGCACCGTCGACCACCGTCACTGTCCCAATAGGGGAGGTGTCGCCCTGGCAGCCGGTGCCACACGTGTTGACCACGTAGATCTTGTTGGTAACCGGATTCACCGCTGAACTCTGGAGCTGTACTCCCACGGGTACCGTCGCAATCACTTGCTGCGCGAAGACAGGCAGTGCTAATACTGCGAAGCTGAATACAAGAAATAATAAGAGAAATCGGCGCTGGGTTTGCATTGGGGTTTCTCCGAGATAACTTTGCTGCACGCCGCCCAAGATGTCGCCGTTGACACCCTGTTTCGCGGGGTCTTTCGGGACATCAACCTACCGGCAACAGACACGTTGCCGAAAGAAAGAAGGTTGCCGTGTGGCTACCGCGGATAGTAGCACGGCGATACCGCCAAACCAACCTTTCTCTCCGTTCCAGTGAATCAAGTGCACAGCAAGAAGTCCGGTAACAAGCTGGATCTGCCCCGCCAGCCACTTTCCTTGAGGCTCTCACTTCTTCGCTTGCGCGGCCTCCCATGGCGGCGAGTAAACTGTATTCACATGACCTTGTTCGAAGCCCAGCCCTATGATCCGGCGCGCGCCCGCAAGAAGCGTCTGGTGGTCCTTGCCATCATCGGCGGCGTCATCGTGATCGGCCTCCTGTGGTGGATGTTCCGCTTCTGGCCGGAAGAACATGCCGTAAACCAGTTCTTCGATGCGCTGCAGCAGCAGAATTATGAGCAAGCCTACGGCGTGTGGATGCACGATGCGGATTGGAAACAGCATCCTGACAGGTATTCGCGTTATCCCTACAACGACTTTCTCAAGGATTGGGGACCGAGCGGCGAATGGGGCGTCATCAAGAGCCATCACATCGATGGCGCAGCGGTGCCCAAGGGCTACAGCGGCTCGCCGTTTGCCACCGCCAGTGGAGTGGTGGTCGTGGTCACGGTCAACGACCGGGTCAGCGACAAAGCGCACATCTGGGTGCAGAATGATGACAAGACGCTGGGGTTCTCGCCATATTAATTGTCTGTTTTTTTCTTCTCCTTTTCTTGACCCGCGTGTTTGAAGCGTGATAAACACGACGGCTACAGGGGCCGAAGGGAAAATTGTGATGCGAGGAACTATCACGCGAGCCGTTGTTATCTGCCTGCTGCTGCAAAAGCGAATGCCAACCAGGACGAGAAGTAAAGCAAGGATTGCGGTATCGTCCATGCTTGCCGTGTGTGCTGTCTTACTCTGTGGCCTGCAGCTATCCGCGCAGGACCACCCAGCACCGACGTTGACCTATGCGACCGCCTTTGGCGTCACGGAGCCGCTGGGAGAACTCGCCAAGATTCCCCAACCGCTGCAATACGGCTTTCACCTGGGCAACCCATACCGTCGCATTCCCAAACGGAACTTTGGACACGGAGTGGATACCGCGGAACAAAATCCTACTTTTCCTGCGGAATTCTCCATCGTGAAGAATTTCGTTGGACTTGGCAACGGCTTCCCCGGATACATCGTGGGTGGTGAACCGCCCGATGCCAACATGGCAGTTGGCGGCACCCAAGTCCTGCAATGGGTCAAAACCTCCTTCACTATATGTGACAAAAGCACAACGACGTGCGGGCCAGCCATAGTGGGGAACACGCTGTGGCATAACGGCATCCCTGGGACCTTGTGCGCCAACAACAATGACGGCGACCCACTGGCGCAGTATGACCGTATGGCCCATCGCTGGGTGCTGTCGCAGAACGTCCTTGCTTCGCCATACGCGACCTGCATCGCTGTTTCCGACACGGACGACGCCAATGGCACCTGGCACGTTTGGCAGTTCTCGGTGCCGGGCAACGGCTTCCCCGACTATCCGAAGATCGGTATTTGGCCGACCAGCGGCGTCAACAACGGCTACTACCAGGCCCAGAACAACTTCGGTCCCGGCGGCAGCGGTTTCCTAGGTCCGCAGATCTGCGCCTATGACCGTGCAGCCCTGTTGGCCGATGCTCCCTCTCCGACCCAGATTTGCTTTCAGTTGTCGGCAGCCGAAGACAGCTTGTTGCCCGGCGACCTGGATTCCATTCTTGCTCCGCCCAACACCCCCGCGGGAACTCCACAAGATGAGTTCTACATCGGCAGCGTAGCCGCGGTGGACAATTCTCATTTGTCGCTCTACCAGTTCCACGCGGATTTCACGACTCCCGCCAATTCGTTCGTTCTGGGTAGTCCCAATACAATCCTGCAAGCCGTACCTGCGTATAGCGGCTCCTGCCAGGGCGCATTTGGTGGCGCTTGCGTTCCGCAGAGCGGTACAGCCGCTTTGCTGGATTCCCTGGGCGATCGCCTGATGTACCGCTTCGCCTATTGGAATGACGGCCCCCCGGCTAACGCCTTACCTTGCGCGATCTGCGGCGGTCCTCACGCCCAGCATTGGTATGTCAACGGCGACGTGGAAGCCAACGGTGGACAGAGCGGCGTTCGCTGGTATGAATTCCGCGCTCCGGCAAGGCCTGGTATCGGCACCCTGACGTCTACCACGCTGACCACTTTCCAAGCGGGCACGTATGCTCCTGACTCCAATTGGCGGTGGATGGGCTCGGTTGCTCAGGACAAGAACCACGACATCCTCGTGGGCTACAGCGAATCCAGTTCGACCCTACACCCGGCGATCGGCCTGGCTGGCCGCAAAACAAGCGATCCACTCAGCCAATTGTCCGACGAGGTACTGGTGCCCATCAATAACAACGGTTCGCAAACCTCCAGCCCATGGGGCGAATACAGCTCCATGCGGATCGATCCGGTTGACTATTGCACCTTCTGGTACACGACGGAGTACTACATGGTGACTGCGAGCGACGACTGGAGTACCCAGATCGTATCGGCGAAATTCTCCGGCTGCCAATAAGGCAGGCTTTCGCTACTGGCGGTCAGGCGGGGTTGCTGTTCTCGTTTTGTGGAAAGGCGCGTGCGTCCGCAACAAAGGGTCCATTCATCGTCGCCGCCTATGTCCCGTGCCAGGCGTGTAATTATGCCTGCGTCATCGTCGAACGGTTCGATCACAATCCCAGCAACGACGAACTGGACCGCCACGCCTTCCGCTCCACGTGCGATAACTGCGGGCAGATGCAGGTGCGGGTGGGCCGCGACGCCTTCAGGCGAACGATCGTTGAGTGGAATTTGGAAATACGCGCGCCGCATTCTGACGAATTGCCGCCGTCGGAGTGAGCGCCGATCCGGTCGATCTGCAAGATCGCTGACGGCTGGCGGCTAATCCGGCTTGGGCGACGCCGCGCTAAGGTGGTTCACGGTCTTCTGCAGCGAGGCTTCGTCTTCCACGTTCACGCAGGTGTGCGAGCGGTCAATCTGGCGCAGCAGTCCGCACAGCACCTTGCCGGGGCCAACCTCGACAAAGTTGTGCACTCCCAGTGCAGCCAACTTGCGCATGGATTTGTGCCACTGCACCGTTCCCGTCACCTGGCGTAGGAGCGCATCGCGCGCCTGCTCGCCGGTCGTGATTAGACTGGCATCCACGTTGCCCATCACCGGAACTGCGGGTGCGTGAAACGTCAATGCGCGCAAGTCCTCCACCAGCCTGTCCTGCGCGGGCTTCATCAGCGCACAGTGAAACGGAGCGCTCACCGGAAGCAGGATGGCGCGCTTGGCTCCGCGGTGCTTGGCCAACTCGGCCGCGCGCTCGACCGCCGCTTTGTTGCCGGATATTACCGTCTGGTCGGGTGAGTTCAGATTTGCCGCCTGGCAGACCTCTGCCTGCGCCGCCTCTTCGCATACCTGTTGCACCTTCTCGCTCGACAGCGCGAGGATGGCAGCCATCGCGCCCACCCCAACCGGCACCGCCTCCTGCATATACTTCCCGCGATTGCGCACGGTGCGCACCACATCCGCAAACGACAGGGTACCGGCCGCCACGTGCGCCGAATATTCCCCCAGGCTGTGTCCGGCGACGTAGGAAGGGATGATCGCTTTGGACTGAAGCACGCGCCACGCCGCGACCGACACCGTCAGGATCGCCGGTTGCGTGATCTCCGTCAGCTTGAGTTTGTCTTCGGGACCTTCAAAGCAGAGTTGCGAGAGTTTGTAGCCGAGAGCGTCGTCGGCTTCGTCGAAAGTTTCCTTCGCCACGGGATACAGAGCGGCCAGTTCCTTGCCCATGCCAACTGCTTGCGAACCTTGTCCGGGAAAGAGAAAGGCGATGGGAGAAGAGTGATGGGTCGTCATGGTTGCTTAGCGCACAAACCAAGGATTAGTGTGACCGTCATTTGACCTTTCGGCAAGCGCAAATGTCCCTGGAATCACCAGAACTCGGGAGGGCGTAATTGGATTGTGCCATCTGGAAGCCGGGTCGCTTCACCGCGATTACGGAGAAGAAGTGTCATTCCGATCTCCATTGACGGAAGCGCGCCCGAATAAACGGACCAAGGTCGCGCCACCAGGCGCCGTGCCAATTGATGGCGCGAACGGGAGGCGCTGGGTGAGGGCGCAACGCTTCGTAACATTCCCTGGCACGGTCGCTATCACCCAAGTCGCTGTAAGCGTGTCCCAGGTTGGCCCATGCCTGGGTGGTGATCCTAGGATCTGCCGAAACCGCCAATACCTTCCGATAATACGGAATAGCCAGCCTGAGGTTTCCGCGCTGATGCTCGACCACGGCTATGCCCAAATTGACGTCGACGTCCTCAGGCCGGTCTTGCGCCGCACGATAGAAATGTGGCAAAGCTTCTTCCAGTTGTCCATTCCGCTGGTAGGCAATACCGATGCCCAACTCGGCCGCCCAGTTGTGAGGAGTGACCTGCGTGGTATGTCTCCATAGCGTAACGCTATCCCTCCAATATCCAATCTGACGGTGGGTTATCACCGAGAGGACGGCTAATACCGCAAGACACGTTACCGGCAATACAAATCGGGGAAGGTGGCGATATTTCGCCCAATCAGCCACACCCCAGCAGACCATCAGAAAAAGGCCGATGAAAGAAAAATAGGCATAGCGATCAGCGAGGGCGGGCAAATCGATCTGGATGAGGCCGATCATGGGCACCAAGGTTCCCAGGAACCAAAACCAGCCCACCGCGAGATACCGGTGACGCCTGGCGGCGACAACCAGTGCACTGACCGCAATCAAGAAAAGCAAAGCTACCCATACTAGTCCCCAACGCAAAGCATTGCCTGGATGAGGATACATATACGCCAACGGCACTGGCCAAAACGCCTTGCCCACGTAGCGTCCGTAGGACAAAATCGCGTTACCTAACCGGATGGGAAAAGTGTAGGGCCAGCTCTCAGGAGAGGCTTTACGTTCCGCGACTATCGTAATCACCGCGTCGGCAGCGGCGATGACGAACAGCGTAGTCTTTTCCTTCACCAGGGCTGAGAAATTCTTTGCGGGGATGATCTCGCCGTTGGCCATCTTCTGGGGCGCATCCGGCCCGGTGGCGAACATGCGACCCAAAGGCCAGTAATCCCACAACAGCAGAACGAACGGGAGGGTGATCACCTGCGGCTTGGCGAGCAGTCCCAGCACATACAGAAGCTCGACAAGCGTCATACGCCGCTCCACGGGCTTACGGGCGTACCAGTGATACGCACCCAGCGCGAGCAGAAAAAACGCTGTGCTGAGCATTGTTTTCAGCTCGGCGATCCAGGCCACATTCTCGACGTTGATCGGGTGTACGGCAAACAACGCCGCCACCATGAAACTGCGGGCCGTGAAACCAGTGGAGCGCCGCAACACCCAGAAAAGCAGCAGGGCATCCAATGCATGTAGAACGACGTTGACGGCGTGGTGCCCACCAGGCTCCAACTGAAACATCTGAACATTGAGACTATGAGCCAACAAGGTCAGCGGATCATAGTTCAGAACGAATGTATGAGTGAACGCCCACTTGACGGTTGACCAATCGAGAGCACCGCGGACGTGAGGGTCCCCAGTTACATACAGATAATCGTCTACGGAGAAGAACGGATAGTGGTGGACTGGGTAGTAAAGCGCCAAGGTGGCGACCACCAGAACCAAGCCTAAGAGATACTCATGATTTTCCGCCCAGCCGGATGGCCGGTTGTAGGAACCTGGCTCGACTTGCTGAGACTTGAAACCGAAAAAAGAAACCATCGGCTATTCTCGACGCGGCTCCGGTCTACGACTGGCGATTTGAATATTACAGCAGGCTGCTGCCGAGCGGGCCGGCTGTGGCTGCGTCGCTGACGTGATTGTTCAGGTTCTTGCTGGCCGCGGCAATGCGCTCCTGAATCACGTCATTCAGTTGGCTGTTGGCAAACTCCATGGCCACCCGCACCGCGTTTTTGATGGCGTTCGAGTTGGATGATCCGTGGCTGACGATGCACACGCCCTTCAGTCCCAACAGCGGCGCACCGCCGTACTCGGAATAGTCGAGGCGCTTCTTGAAATCGGCAAAGGCCTTGCGCGACAGCAGAAAGCCGACTTGGCTGCTGATGGTAGCTTGCAACGATTGCTTCAGCAGGAAGCGGACCGTCTCCACCATGCCCTCGGAGATCTTCAGCGCCACATTGCCCACAAAGCCGTCGCACACCAGCACGTCGGCCTTCCCGTTGTAGAGATCGCGCCCCTCGACATTGCCTACGAAATTCATGGGAAGCTCTTTGATCAGCTTGTAGGCTTCGCGGGTAAGTTCGTTGCCCTTGCTCTCCTCCTCGCCGATGGAGAGCAAACCGACGCGCGGATGCTCGGCGCTGGGGAACTTCCCGCCAAAAATGCTGCGGAAGTAAATATCGCCCATGATGGCGAACTGCTGCAGGTTTTGCGGCTTGGAATCGACATTGGCGCCCACGTCGATGAGGATGGTGGCCGTGCCTTGCGCGGTGGGAAATACCGCCGCCAGCGCGGGACGGTCCACTCCGGGGATCGCGCCCAGAACCATTTTGGCGGTGGCCATGGCTGCGCCGGTGTTGCCCGCCGTGACGAAGCCGGCGGCCTTGCCGTCGCGCACCAGGCGCAGTCCGACGCGTAGGGACGAATCACGCTTGCTGCGCATCGCCTGCGCCGCCTTCTCTTGCATGCCGATGACTTCGCGAGCGTTGACGATGCGAATCGAGAGCCTGCGCCAGAAGGGATGCAGGTCGAGCTCGCCGCGGATCACGTCCTCTTTTCCCACCAGCAGGACTTCCACGTCATAATGACGGGCGGCGAGAATGGCGCCTTCCACTTCGGGTTTGGGCGCGCGGTCCGAGCCCATGGCGTCAAGAGCAATAGTGGTGGGCATGTCTGCCTGTCAGTTGCAAACCTTCGTAACCGTCAAACCGGGGACACAGTCCAGCTTCAAACTGCGCGTGCGCTGCTGTAGCTTACCGCCCAGGTTTGGCCGGAAAAGGATACCACCGCAACCGCGCTAGCTGGTGCTCTCTGCGACCTCGATGACCTCGCGCCCCTTATAGTAACCGCACTTTGGGCAGGTGCGATGCGGCAATTTGCGCTCGTGGCAGTTGGGGCACTCGGACAACGATTGCGCGGTCAGATGATCGTGGGAGCGGCGTTTGGATGTGCGCGCCTGGGAATGACGTCGTTTCGGATTAGGCATTCAGGACCTCGTAAACAGGACCGCCCGGGCTGGCCGCGCGATCGGAACTTTAAGTTTGCAGCTTCTTCTTGATTTCGCTCAGCGCTTCCCACCGGGGGTCGCTAATATGTTGCTCACAGTGGCATTGCTCGACATTCAGATTCGCGCCGCAATGCGGGCATAATCCCCTGCAATCGTCGCGGCATAGCGCCCTGACCGGCGTGGCCAGCAGAACCTGCTCGCGCAGCGCATCTTCCAGCAAAAGGCCTTCGCCTTGATAATACCCGATCTCGGTCTCCGCCTCGGTAATCGCCACCTCATCGGCGCGGCGATCCACCCCTAAGGGCCGGTAGATCAGGTCGAAGGCCCAGTTCACGTCCTCGCCGACCGGCTCCAGGCAGCGCGCGCAATTGAACTCCAGTTGCGCCTCCACCTTGCCCACCAGGCGGATATCTTCGACGTTCTGGTGGTGCCCGCGATGCTCCACAATCAGCTCGGCACGGCCTACGCTGTGCAAAGAACCAATCTGCCGGAAGTCGGGACCAAACTCGATGGCGCCGGGCTGATAGTTCTCGTCGAGCTCCAAATTACGGAGTTTCAGCTCCCGGACCCGAATCAGCATGACAGCACCCGCCTAAGAAAACGCCCAGAATAGCCCTTCGCTCCGGCCGGAACCGGGTCTGGCAGGCCAAGCTCCTGACGGGAAACGCTGGCAGGTACAGACGGGCGGGATCGTTCCTAAGGCAAACACTAAGGATAAATTCAGGAGAGAGGAGTGTCAAGGCGGGTGGGGGCATATACGGGAGCATCGCAGGGTCTGAATTGTCGCAGTCGCACCCAAGCCTGGGTAGGGCAGGCATCGCAAACTGAACTGGACGTGTGGGGTAAGCGACTCAAAAGCGTTCCGCTGCTACCGCGGCTTTGTGAAAATGTTCAAACAAATCGAATCGAGCAGCGAGAGTTCGATAACTTTGCTCCCGGTTATCTGGGTAACGCCAGTCTTCGATGTACCGCACTTGTCTAATACCCGCCGCATAAACGAGTAAGAGGCACTGCAAACATGGACGCAATGTGATGTAAAGGAACGAGCCTGAAACGGCAGTTCCATTTGCAGCTGCTGTTGCGACCGCGCGCTGTTCGGCATGGATGCAGATGCAATTGTCATAGCCGATCCCGGTCGCACCACCCATCGCACACCTCTCGCAACCAGCGACAATGCAATTGCTAAACCCGGAAGAGACACCGTTAAACCCCTCTGCGAGAACTACACCATGCGACGCGATTACAGCTCCAACTTGTCTGCTAGAGCAGTTAGAATTACCGGCTGTTTGTCGGGCGAGATCGAAGAATTCGCTATGCGTCATCATTTGTGTATTGAAGCCTCCTCATCCGCAAGGCTGCTCAGGACATGCCTGTAAAGCGAATTGTTTAAAATGGTGCCCAGGGATGATGTACTGCCGTTGCGTTGTTTCGTGAGGCTGTAACACGCGAGTACCTCTGCAAGCCCTCGCCAGTAGTCCGGAAGTTCGCTAACAACTCTTATAGCGTCAGAAGTGCCAAGCCTCAACGCGCGCTCAACAGCAACGAAACGTTCCAGCCGGTCAGGACATGAAAGCGGAGGCATCCCTAGATCGCGCCACGTTGTGTCTTCAAGAACATTCCGTGCCTTCTGGATGTGTTTTGCATACAGATGCAGAGAACCGACGGAATGATAATAGGTTCCAAGCTCTACACCCAACTCAGCGGCCATGAGCTCTTGTAACATGGTGAATAGAAAAACATCATAGGGCAGTCCCCAGAAGGCATCGTTACTGCGCATGTGAAGAAGGGCATCCAAACGCCCGTCTCGCAGCAGGAACTGTAGCGACGAAGCGCAGGCGACGTCCCTTGCGTCAATGTCACTCGCTGCTAGGGGCTGCGACATCAGCAACACCGCTCTTCTAGTGAATGGGTCGTGCCTAAGCAGATTCTGCGCGACTGTCCACTGACTGGCACCGCTTTCATCTTGGCGAAAAAATCGATAGCCGTAGCAGCTGCCTCTGATCGTCTGTTCGTCATCTGCAAAGTCGTTCCACCGGCTAGAGTAGTACCTGATAAACGAAAGTTCATTTGAAGCAGACAGGTGCCAGCAAAACTCTCCAACTGCTAGAGGAAGGCTCCACTTCCTGACCGCGCTCGTGATCATTCGACGTCTCGGATTGGTCAGTACCAACTGGATTGGAGCAAGTTCAACTGTCGGAAGTTCGCGAGGAGACGCTTGCACACCCTCGGCGATCAACTGTTCCAGGGCCCATCGCTGCAGATCGTCTAATGAATGGAAAATCGATGCCATAGTTTTAAAGGGAGCTGCCTGCGTTCACTTCTTTGGATGCTGCGAATCAATGCGCTTCTGCAATTCCTTTTGCGCTTGCCGTAGCTCTTGAAGTTCTTTTTCAGTGGCCGCATATTGATCCTGCAATTTCGTGTAGTTCGAGCGAAGTTCCTGAACTTGGGAATCGGGAGCTGATATAAACCGACTCCCGAGCATCCCGATTCCGACGGTTCCGATGGCCGTCGATATCGCTACCACGAGAGCTGCTATGG
Organism: Candidatus Korobacteraceae bacterium; assembly: GCA_049520555.1. GTDB lineage: Bacteria > Acidobacteriota > Terriglobia > Terriglobales > Acidobacteriaceae > Bog-257. The sequence continues at coordinate 2,652 of JBEKPR010000002.1, read as the reverse complement.
CCGACATTTCCACCAGCCTCGGCCAGAATTTACGCCAAAGCACATCTGTGGCCTCGTCCACGGTGTTACCAAGATTCAGGAACGTGCGCGAAAATCTGGTCAGTACTTTGTCCCTCTTGGTCTGTGAGTAATCATCGAGATCCATGTGCCCCCTGTCGATCTTCGGTCCTGAATACTCATATTCCTGGAACGTGACCCGCAGGAAGACGTTACCCCGCTTCAGCCTGAAAGGCTGAGTGCCGAAGTTAACGAGCGTGCTTGAGATATAGCTGTCATAGCCAGGGTCAATCAATCCGATTCCTAGGGCAAGCACACACTGGTCGGAAAGGCTGGTCTTCACTGTTGCGTAACCCAGCACGTTGGATGGCACTGTCAGCCTTTCTAACGAAATGACCTCGACCATGCCCTGGGGTGGCAATTCGTATTCTTCAGCAGAAATGACTGAAGTGTTCTCCTTCTTCGAAGTGCTCGAACGAACCGAATCGAGCGGCTTAGCAAGTACGGTCCCCACTCTTAGATCGTAGCTCGCCTCTCTTGCGGACTTCGGACCGACATTGTCAATGATCTTTCTTTCGATGATCTGTTTGCCACTGAGTAGCATGACATGCCCTTTCATCTGCGGTTGTGTTCTTGAGTGTCAACTGGCAAGGCACAAACGTCAACTTTACTCCGCTTGGTACGAACCAGCACGAACGGTTGTGAGCCCCCACTCGGAAACTAACTCCCGACCAATCGCCTTCGCCTTGCGCCCAAGACACTCGCCTGCATATACTTTGAAGGTTTGCCCGCCGATGCTGGATGCGCACGTCCAAAAGCGCGCGTCCACCGAATCGAGCTGCAAGACGCCCGCAATAATTCGGAGAAATCTATGGCTACCGCACAGACTCTTGAGCAGGAAAGTAATCCCTGGGAACAACAGGCGGCGCGCTTCAACCTGGCCGCTGAAAAGCTGAAACTCGATGCCGGCCTATGGCGAGTTTTGCAGCAGCCCAACCGCGAGATCATCGTCCACATCCCGGTCGCCATGGACAACGGGCAACTGGAAGTGTTCACCGGCTACCGGGTGCAGCATTCCATCGCGCGCGGTCCAGCCAAGGGCGGCGTGCGCTATTCGCCCGACGTGACGCTGGACGAAGTGCGCGCCCTGGCGAGCTGGATGACCTGGAAGTGCGCGGTGGTGAACATCCCGTTCGGTGGCGCCAAGGGCGGCATCATCTGCGATCCCAAGAACATGTCGCGCGGCGAACTGGAGCGCATGACCCGCCGCTACACCTCGGAGCTGATCGAGTTCATCGGTCCGGAGAAGGACGTGCCGGCCCCCGACGTCAACACCAATGAGCAGACGATGGCGTGGATGATGGACACCTACTCCATGCACATGCGCCAGACGGTGACCGCCGTCGTGACCGGCAAACCGCTTAATATGGGCGGCTCGCGCGGCCGCCGTGAAGCCACCGGCCGCGGCGTGATGATCATCTGCGACGAATCCATCAAGAAGAACAACATGACGCGCGAGAACAGTCGCGTGATCATCCAGGGCTTTGGCAATGTCGGCTCCAACGCCGCGGTGCTCATGCATCAGGCGGGATACAAGGTGGTCGGCATCGGCGAATGGGATGGCGGCCTGTACAACAGCAAAGGCATCGACATTGCGGCGCTGTGGGAGTATCGCCAGAAGGAAGGCACCATCCATGGCTTCAAGGGCGCGGAGCGCGCGGGCACGGAAGAGCTGCTGATCACAGATTGCGAAATCCTGATTCCGGCGGCCACGGAGAACGTCATCAACTCGGGCAATGCTCACAAGGTGAAGGCGAAGATCCTGGTCGAAGGCGCCAATGGCCCCACGACGGCAGCCGCCGACGATGTCCTTAGCGATAAGCATGTCTTCGTGATGCCCGACATTCTGGCCAATGCCGGGGGCGTCACGGCGTCGTATTTCGAGTGGGTGCAGGACCGGCAGGGCTACTTCTGGAAAGAGTCGGTGGTCAACTCGCAGTTAGAAGACATCATGGTTTCGTCGTTCGAGGACGTGGTCCGCTATGCCGAGGCCCATCACGTAAACAACCGCATTGCGGCGTACATGCTGGCCATTGATCGTGTGGCCTATACCATCAAGCAGCGCGGGATCTACGCGTAAGACGAGTTTGACTTTAATCGTGAGGCTGGTTACAGGCCGAAGGTGATCTCACGCGGTGACGCCTTGTTACCCCAGGCCGTAATATTGTTTCAAGTATTCTGTCAGCAGGCTCTGGCCAACAGCAGCTCCGATCTGTACTCCGCCGCTGATCGCCTTTGGCGCGTTCTTCTTGATCCATTCGAGGACCGCCGAGCCCATCTTCTTGCCGTCCTGCTCTACCACGCCTGAGAGCTCACCAATCTCCGACTGCGACAAGCCTGAGTTGCGAAGAACCCGTTCCAGTTGCGCCCAATCCCCAACCGTGATGGTGTGCTGCTGGATGGTCATGCTCGACTGCTCATTTGCAACATAGACATTGCCGTTAAAAATTTGCTGGACAACAGCCTGGTCTGTTCGTAGCAAGTCAAAATGTCCGCTTTTTGTAGCAAGTGAAATGTCCGGTTTTGATTCTTGGGTTTACTCATATAGCCGTCGTGGTCGCTGTGGGAAAGTGGGAATTCCGCGCACTTTGCGGG
>JBEKPR010000001.1:0-238576 GCA_049520555.1 Candidatus Korobacteraceae bacterium | reverse complement strand
TCCCGCAAAGTGCGCGGAATTCCCACTTTCCCACAGCGACCACGACGGCTATATGAGTAAACCCAAGAATCAAAACCGGACATTTCACTTGCTACAAAAAGCGGACATTTTGACTTGCTACGAACAATCGGCGGCAGCTGTGTGGACAACAAAGGCTTCTAGGACTATCTTGGTCACAATTTCTTGCGTGAGGATCGGCGTCCCAGGGCATGGCCGTCCGTACGGTCCGTGGGGCTCTGGTACTGCCGGCACTTGCAGTCACCATTTTGCCGGCGAGCAAGAGTGTCAAAGGAGTTCACATGATCAGTAACAGTTGACAGGAAGCTGACAACTCCATGACAAGCTCACTGTCGCATCCCCGTAGGCTCGGATTGAGATCGAGTTCTGAGCAGCACGGGGGACAGTATGCAGTTCCTGAAGGCATCGCGGTGCGTCGCGATGTCCACATTGCTGTTGCTGGCCGGGCGCTGCGCTTATGCGCAGGTGGATCGCCCGGGCACAGCGGCACAAAAGGGAAGCGTGAGTAAAGAGGCTGCGGTGACGGCGGTGGCAGGCGAAAGCTGGCTCACCCATCTGAATCGGCGGTTCGACGAAACCAGTATGGGCAAGACGTGGCGTTTAGGTCCGCCTGCACCGTCTGCCGAAGAGGCAACGCCCCAGGGGCAAGCTGACTGGCCGTCCGCAGCGGCATCGCAGCAGACTTTGACGCTGCATGGTTCCGACCTGTATCGCATGAATTGCCAGGGCTGCCATGGCGAATCCGGCGAAGGGGCCCCGCCTGAGATTAACTCGGTGATTAACCCGGTGCGAGCGACCTCGGTCGAGCTGGTCATGGCACGAATGAGGGCGGCTGGCATGGAAATCGGCCGGGCGGACGCCGTCAAGCTGGCGCAGCAGTCCAAAACGGCGTTGTTGCAGCGACTCCATAATGGCGGCGAGAACATGCCGCCGTTTCCTCACCTGAACGAAGCTGAGGTTAATTCGCTTCTTGCCTATCTGAAACAGCTGGCCGCCGTTCCCGGCGCAGAGAGGGAGCAGCTGGCAGTGAAGGAATCGCGCATCCGCGTGGGCGAGCATATTGTGAAATCCACTTGTCACACTTGTCACGCCGCAACCGGGCCCGACCCTGGTCCCCAACAGATTTGGAATGGAGCGATTCCACCGCTGAGTACTCTCACCATGCGCAAGAGTCGGCCGGAGTTCATCCGGAAAGTCACTCGCGGAGCTCCGGTCCTGATGGGTGCGTCGCCCATGCTCTACCGCGGCCGAATGCCGGTTTTTTATTATCTAAGCGAGGACGAAGCGGCGGATGTGTATCTCTACATGACCCTCTATCCGCCCTCGCAATCGGCTGGTCTTGGCACCATCAGCGCAGCGACGCAGCCAGGGTCAACCGGCGGAGGAACGCCTCCCATGAGTGGCGGCGCCTCGTCTGTTCCCCAGATACCGGAAGTTCAGCAACCAAGCAGAGATACCGACCGGCAAACCGTGCTTGTGCTGACGGGGGTTGCGTCCTTTGTGGTGCTGCTCTTGGCAGGCGGGCTGGGATTCACCATCCATGAGCTTCAAAGGCTGTCGGCGGCAAAACCATTGCGCAGCCTGGCTGTGAAAACAAAACCTAAAGGGAGGACTGAGGATGCAACGGCGATCTTACAACGCGTTTCGTAAGACGAGTCTCTTTCTGATGCCGATGGTGCTGGCAGTGGTGTTTTCGAGCACCAGCTACGCCATCCCCGCTTTTTCACGCATGTACGGCACCAGTTGCAGCACCTGTCACGTTGACTTTCCCAAGTTGAACGACTTCGGGAAAGCCTTCAAGGACGCAGGCTTCAAGTTTCCCAAAGACGACGAGTCGATGATCAAGATTCCGCCGGTCATGCTGGGAGCGCCGGCCAATGCGGAACTGTGGCCCAAGGCCGTCTGGCCGGGCGTCATCCCCGGTATGCCGCCGATCGGGCTGCGCTATAACCAATACTTTCAGTACACGGGGACCAGCAGCTCGAAGTTCAATCAGTTGCTGCCGCCAGGAACGGTGGCGCCGTATACTCCGACCACTGACTTCCAGACTGGGCTCTTCAGCATCTTTACCGCCGGCAATTTCGGCAGTGACATGGCATTTTGGGTGGACGACGACATCAGTGTCAGCGGCGCCAACGCCAACGGCGGACTCGGCGATGCCTATCTCAAATTCGTCAATGTCGGCCGGTTCCTGAAACTACCCCAGAACTTGCTGAGTCTTCGCGTCGGCCAGTTTGAACTGGAACTGCCCTTTACCCAGGCCCGCAGCATTTGGATTAGTCCCTACGACATCTACACCCAGGCCAATATCGGGGCCGTGAATCCGGCCTTCCCGCAGCAGTTCGTCAATAACCAATTCACCATTGCGGATGCGGGTAAGGGTGTCGAGTTGAGCGGAGGGCTGCACACCAGTGGGTATTACTACTCGATTGCCTTCATCGACCAGAACACCAGTGGAGTTGGGCAGGACTCGAACCCGGGCAGCCCTTATATTCCCCAGGCCACTGGCAGCAATAATGGCGGGCTGGGCGTGGCTTCGGATGCGAACTTCAAGGACCTCTACGCTTCGTTTAGCTACCGCTTTAACCTCGAGCGCGACAAGGAAAGCCGTAACGCCATCCAGGCAGCCGGCCCCACCGGACCGCGCGATCACACCTATCTGAATCTCGGCAGCTACTACTTCTATGGACGTTCGGTGCAGCGGCTATCGGGGGCCACCGCCGATGGCGTGCCGACCGTCCTCACCGCGCGCGAGCCGTTTTACCGGGTCGGTGGCAACATGACTTTCAACTACCGCTGCTGCCTGCAGTTCAATGCCCTGTACATGTACGGGCACGACAACAACTTGCTGCCGATCGACGCCAATGGCGTGCCGATTGGTTTGCCGGTGGGCACTATGCCGCTACCCGTCGGGTTCATTTCCGGCCGGGCGGCTACATTTAGCGGAGGCTTCGCCGACGTCGAATGGCTCGCTTACCCCTGGATGATGGTGCTGATGCGCTATGACGCCGTAAACTCCAACTCGGACTACGTGAACGGCTTGACGGCTGGAGGGTTCACTGGCTCTCCCTTCAATGGGGCAGCCAGTGTAACCCGGAACCGGATTACTCCGGGGGTGCAGTTCCTGATGCACGCTAACATCAAGGCATCGTTTGAGTACCAGTTTCGCCCGTCGCAATCGGTCTTGTTCGCGACAAATCCCGTCACCGGTCTCCCGGTGGCTCTCAACCCGTTCCACACCAATACGGCAGTCGCAGGTTTAGAATTCGTGTATTAAAAGGTGAGGAAACACAACCAACGAAAGGAATCTTCATGATGCGCAGTTTTCTCGTAACCGTTCTACTGGTGACGGCCGTCGCGGCTACCGCGGTCGCTGGCACCATCGAAGGCAAAGTGTCGCCCGGGAAGTCCGTCGTTTATGTGGACACCATCCAGGGCAAAACATTTCCTGCACCCTCGCAAAAGCCGGTCATGGATCAGAAGGGTTTGATGTTCAATCCGCATGTCATGGTCGTTCAGGCGGGAACCACGGTCGAGTTTCTGAATAGCGACAATGTGCAGCACAACGTCTTCTGGCCATCCATCAGCGGCAACAAGAAACTGGGGCATAACCTCGGGACTTGGCCCAAGGGCGATAAGCGCCCTTTCAAGTTCGATAATTCCGGCGTGGTGTCGCTGCTGTGCAACGTACACCCGGAAATGTCGGGCTACATCGTTGTCAGCCCCACGCCGTACTTCGCTGAGACTGACGCCAGCGGAAACTACAAGATCGAGAACGTTCCCGATGGCAAGTACAACGTGGTCGCTTGGCATGAAGGCACCAAGCAGCAGAGTAAGTCGGTTGACGTTGCCGGCACCGGCAAGGCCGACTTTACCCTCTCGAAGTAAACGGTACGAAGGGAGGATAGATCTCCTCCCTTCTTCCAATACCGCCGCTCGCACCTCGTCTCCACAGGGGGCTGATGCAAATTCGCTTCGCTAACAAGAAGGTCGATCGGGAATGGCTGAACACCAATTTCCCCTGCATGATGGCGTGTCCCGCGCACACCAATGCCGGCCGCTACGTGACGCTGATCGCGGAGGGGCGCTTCGAAGAGGCGTATCGTATTGCGCGCGATCCGAATCCCATGGCGAGCATCTGCGGGCGCGTCTGTGCTCACCCCTGCGAGACCGCGTGCCGCCGCGGACAAATTGACCGTCCGATTTCCATTCGCGCCCTGAAGCGGTTCCTGACCGAGCGGCACGGTCCCGAGTCGCGTCATCCGGTTGCGCCCAGCACCAAGCCGGCCGGCAAACTTCCCTTCAAGGTCGCGGTGATCGGCGGCGGTCCGGTCGGCCTCTCAGCCGCGCACGATCTCGCCTTGATGGGCTACTCGGTAACCATCTTCGAAGCGTCACCCGTCGCCGGCGGGATGTTGTACCTCGGCATCCCGGAGTATCGTCTGCCGCGAAGTGTAGTGGAGGCGCAGGTACGCGAGATCCTGGAGACGGGCGACATCACGCTGCGCCTGAACGCCGCCGCCGGACGCGACTTCACGGTGGGCGAGCTAAGGCGCCAGGGCTTCGATGCTGTCCTGATCGCGGTTGGCGCACATCGCAGCCGCGACCTCTCCATCCCGGGCGTTGATCTGGATGGCGTGCATCGCGGCATCGAATTTCTGCTGAACGTCAATCTTGGCTACAAGTTCACCATCGGGAAGAAAGTCATCGTGATCGGCGGCGGCAATGTCGCCATGGACGTTGCGCGATCGGCTGCGCGCGAAGTGCTGCGCCAGCATGATTCGCCCGGTGAGATAACGCCCTCGGAAGAGAATGTGCAAACCGTCGCCGCTCACGAGATGATGGACATCTCGCTGTCGGCGTTGCGCATGGGCGCTCGGGAAGTCGGCCTTGTCTGTCTCGAGCAGCGTCACGAAATGCCTGCCGCGCTGGAGGAAATCGAAGAGGCGGAGACCGAAGGCATCGTCATGCATCCGGGTTTTGGTCCCAAGCGAGTGCTCGGACGCGACGGCAAAGTTGTTGGCCTGGAATGCCTGAAGACGAAGTATGTCTTCGACGAAAACCACCGATTCAATCCTGCGTTCTACGACAACAGCGACACCCAGTTTGAGTGCGACACCATCATTCTTTCCATCGGGCAGGCGCCCAACCTGGAGTTTCTGCGTCCAGAGGATGGAGTGCTGGTCTCGCCTCGCGGCCTTATTAACGTGAATCGCGACAGCTTGATGACCTCGGCCCCTGGCGTATTCGCCGGTGGCGATTGCGCATTCGGACCACGCCTCATCATTGACAGCGTGGGCGACGGCAAACGCGCCGCGGTTGGCATTGACGAGTACCTTCGCGGGACCAAGCATCCCGAACCGCAGATTGAAGTGCAAGTTCTGGACCGCTGGCAAATGGCCGTGGATTACATGAACATCCACCGCCAGCCCATTCCCATGTTGCCGCTCGATCGCCGCACCGGCATGACCGAGGTCGAACTGGTTTACAGCGAGCAGGAAGCGATGGCTGAGGCGCAGCGCTGCCTGAAATGCTACGTCAACACCATTCTCGAAGGCAACGAACACGACGGCACCGACTGCGTGCTGTGCGGCGGATGCGTGGATGTCTGTCCTGAGAATTGCCTGGAGTTGGTGCCGCTGGACCGGATCCAGTTCGAACCGAACACGATTGATGCCCTAGCGAACAATCCAGAGTTTTTCAGCTTCGAGTTGACAGACTTACAGCCGGCGGAATTAGGCAGCATCACCGGAACTGCGATGTTGAAGGACGAGACGCGCTGCATCCGCTGCGGTCTGTGCGCGCTGCGCTGTCCCGCCAACACCATCACCATGGAGTCTTATAACTTTGTGGCGACCGAGCCGACCGGGCTCATTACCATTCAAAGCTTCGATGGGCCCAAGCTGCCTGCGGCGCCAACGCCGGCGAAATGACGATATTGAGGATTTATGCCTGAGGAACCAAAACCCGCGGCTTTACCCGATACTCCGGAGGAGATGAGCCGGCGGCAGTTTTTCGTCAAGGTCGGAGTTGGCTCGGTGGCGGTGGCCGCGCTGGGCACGGCTGCCTTCTCGTATGAGTACTTGTCGCCGAACGTGCTCTACGAACCGTCGCCGATTGTGGATGCCGGAAAGCCCGACCACTATCCTCCGGACTCGGTTACGCTCGATCCGGCGACTGCGATCTACGTGGTGCGCACGGCGGAGGGATTCTTTGCGCTCTCGGCCATCTGCACTCACCTGGGTTGCATGACGGCCTATAAGCCGGACCTCGGCATCATCGCGTGCCCCTGCCACGGCAGCAAGTTCAACAAGGACGGCGTGAAGATCGCCGGCCCCGCGCCCAGACCGCTTCCCTGGCTGCGCATGTGGCTGAGCGACGATGGCAACCTGATGGTTGACCGCTCCAACGCTGTCGCCATCAAGCAACTGGTGAGGGTCTAACCGTGGCCAACACGCTCGATCGCCTTGCTGACCAGGTTCGCGAGAACCGCATATGGCGCTCCATCTTTCGCAGCGGCACCGGTGAGAGTAACCTGCACCGCGCGTTAACTGTGCAGCAAAACGTCTTCCTGCACCTGTTCTCGGTCAAGGCGCGCAAGCGCACGTTGGAGTTCCGCGCGACATGGTATTTGGGTGCGCTGACCTTCGGGACGTTTCTCATTCTTGTAATCACCGGCATCCTGCTGATGCTGTATTACCATCCCTCGGTCCCGCAGGCCTACGCCGACATGAAAGACCTGCAGTTCGTGGTTTCGTCAGGCGTGTTTCTGCGCAACCTGCATCGCTGGTCGGCCCACGCCATGGTTTTCCTGGTGTTCGCGCACATGTTCAAGGTGTTCTATCGCGGAGCCTATCGGCCGCCGCGCGAGTTCAACTGGGTCATTGGCGTGGTGCTGCTTCTGATGACGCTGCTGCTGAGTTATACGGGCTACCTGCTGCCCTGGGACCAACTGGCTTTCTGGGCGGTGACGGTCGGCAGCAACATTGCCTCGGCGGTGCCTGTGATAGGCGCCAAGATGCGGTTCCTGATGCTGGGCGGAACGGCCGTGAACGCCAACGCGCTGCTCCGTTTCTACGTTCTGCACTGCGTAATTCTGCCCTTTGCCGCGGTTGTGTTAATCGCGATCCACTTCTGGAGGATTCGCAAGGACGGCGGAATTTATCCCGGTGAATCTCCGGCGGAAGGAAACGCCAAATGAGCGATCCGAAAGATTTCGTTGCCGTCGTTGACTCCGATGTGCGTAAGACACCCCGGCGCATAGCTTTCATCACCAAGCGAACGTCGCCGCAAGTGCACGTGAAGGATGAAGAGCGGGTGATGACCTACCCCGAAGTTTTCTTCCGCACCGCAGTGGCTATTGAAGTCCTCGCAATCATATTGGTCATCATTTCACTGCGTTGGAATGCGCCGCTGGAAGGGCTCGCCGATCCCATGCACACGCCCAATCCGGCAAAGGCGCCCTGGTACTTTCTCGGTTTACAAGAATTACTGCACTACTTCCCGCCGGTGGTGGCCGGCGTTCTGATACCCGGTCTCGTGGTGATGGCACTCATCGTCATTCCCTACTTCAACATCAACATCGAAGCCGAAGGATTATGGCTGCGCGACAAAGCCAGGCGTCTGCGAATCTTCGGCATTGTCGTGGTGCTGTTCTGTATTTTCCTGGCGGTGTTCGATGTCTGGGTGGCACTGGTTCCCACCCTCATCGTCGCCGCGTTCATGCTGCTGGCCGCGCAAACCCCTCCCCAGACAACACGAGGATTTCGCGGCTGGTTGGCCAGTAAACCGCTGTCGTTCTGGATCATGACCTGGTTCTTGTTCGAATTGGTGGTGTTGACTGCCATCGGCACCTTCTTCCGCGGCCCGGGATGGTCGTGGGTTTGGCCATGGAGGGCTTAGGCTGTCATGAAGAATAACCTTCACGCCCTGTGGCAGCTCCTCTTCGGTGACAGCGCTCGCGCCTTCGGTTCGGCAAGCGTCATCTTACTTGTGCTGCTGGCCGTAGCGCCCGCCAAAAACTACTTCAGCGAGTGGCGTCATTATCAGAAGCAATACTTACATCTCATCCGCGGCCGCGCCGACGCTGTCACCCTCGAACGGCACTTCCAAGGCGGCATCCAGCAGATATGGATTCCCGAGCAGCAAGTGACCGACCGTTGCACGACCTGCCATCTCGGGATCAAAGAAGCCAGCCTTGCAGACGTCAGCTCAGTGGCATTTCGCGAGCACCCGGTAATTCCGCACAAATTGACGGAGTTCGGCTGCACCACCTGCCATCGCGGACAAGGGGCGGCGACCACGGTAGAGGAGGCGCATAGCGCCACGGAACAATGGGAGCAGCCGCTGCTGCCGGCCAAGTACATCGAAGCCGGCTGCGGGCAATGCCATCTGGAAAATCAAACCGGGACACCGTTTCTCAACCAGGGGCGGCAACTCATCGTCAGCTACGGCTGCACGCACTGCCACACCATCAAGCAGGGCGACGGGACTTACGTCACTCCAGACGACGATCCGCCCTCGCTGAAGCACATCGCCGACAAGACCACGCGCGAGTGGGTCTATGCCTGGATCAAAGATCCTCAAGCCTATGCCGGCACGGCTACCATGCCGAACTACCATTTGAGCGATGACGATGCCCGCGACGTCTCGGCATTCCTCCTTGCCCAGAGCACACCGCTCGAGCCGCCGCTCCAGCCGGTGAAGGCTGACACGAAAACGCCGGCCGATCCCGCCGCAGGCACCTCGCTGTACGGCCAATCCTTCTGCGCTTCGTGCCATGCCATGCAGAATGCTGCCGGCATGATGGTCGGAGGTAATGTCGGGCCTGAGCTGACGGGCATCGGCACGAAAGCGAAACCGAAGTGGCTGCAGGACTGGGTGGCCAATCCCAATCACTATGATCCAGGCACGATGATGCCGCACTACCGGTTCGACGCCCAACAAGTGGCCACGCTGACGGGTTTCCTGGAGTCGAAGACAGAGCCCGACTTCGTCGCCAACGTGCATCTCGACCCGGCCACGCCGGAGCAAATCGAACACGGCAAACGCTTGGCAGTGGAGAATGGCTGCGCCAGTTGCCACGAGATCAACGGCATCAAGAAGCCCGAAAATTTTGCGCCCGAGCTGAGCCGCATCGGCAGCAAGCCGCTCAACCAACTAATTTTCGTCGAAGGCGTTGAACACAGCCTGCCTGGCTATGTGGCTGGGAAGGTGCGCAATCCGCGCGCCTTCGGGCCGTCGCTGAAGATGCCGCAGTTCAAGTTCACGCCGCAGCAGATTGATGCGGTCACCACTGCACTGTTGGCGCTGACCGACCGCGCGCAGAGCCAGCCGCCCACCATGCGGATTGCCTCGGTCCAGCAGACCAAGTATCAGCCCGCGGGAAATGCCGGACAGCTCATGCGCGACTTGCGATGCTTCACCTGCCACATGATCAACGGGCACGGTGGCGACATGGCTCCCGACCTCACCTGGGAGGGGACCGCGGTGCAGCGCGAGTGGCTGACCCAGTTCCTGAAGAACCCGGAAACGCTGCGGCCCGCGCTGATCCGGCGCATGCCGAAGTTCAACCTCACGGATGCGGAGATCAACACTCTGGCTGATTACATGATGACCGTATATCAGACGCCGGAATTCGACCGCGACTCGCTGCCGGTGTCGCAGTTCAATCCCGTGCAGGTGGAACAGGGGCGGCAGCTCTTCTATTCCAAATTTGCCTGCCAGTCTTGCCACATTGCCGATTATAAGAACGACAAAGGCTACATTGGCCCGGCGTTGGCTGCGACTGGCAAGCGGTTTAACGCAGCCTGGGTTTATCACTGGCTGAAAGATCCCCAGGCGCTACGCCCGGGCACCATCGAGCCCAACCAGCACATGACCGACGACGAAGCGCGCTCGTTGACTGCGTTCCTGATGTCGCTCAAGTCTGGCGGCGCGCAGGAGGCGATGAAGAAATGAAAACGATATTCATCGCTGTTTTTGCAGCCACACTGCTGATGGCTGGATGCTCGCACAAGAGCAACCAGCCTGCGCCTCTGCAATCCACCGCCGCCGGAACAGCCATCGTCGAGTCCAGCGGCGGCAAGCAGATTGGTTATGCCGGAATGCTGCTCGATCAACCAGTCGTGGTGCAGGTAAACGACGCCTCGGGAAGTGCGGTCGCCGGTGCTGCAGTGTATTTCAGCGGGCCATCAGGCGTGAGCTTTACGCCCCCCGCAGCGCTGACCGATTCCAGCGGACAGGTCACGAGCACAGTCCAACTCGGCCAGCAAGGCGGCCGGTACAAGCTGATCGCCAATACGCACGATGCGTCGGGAAAGAACCTCGGCCTTACGATTGACGAGATCGCGTTGGGTTACCAGCAAACGGTAGGGGCGCAGCTCAACGCGCAGTACTGCGTCCGCTGCCACGATCCCGAGTCCACGCCGCAGCGGGTCTCGAACATGGACAATCTCTCGGTCAAGCCGCATCCGTTCACCGAAGGCGACACGCTCAACAAGATGAGCGATGCCGACCTGGTCGCCATCATCAGCCACGGTGGTCCCGCCTTGAACAAATCGCCGCAGATGCCACCCTGGGGATACACGCTTTCCAAGAGCGACATCGCTGCGCTGGTGTCGTACATTCGCGCGGTGGCCGATCCGCCGTACGAGGCCGGCGGACTGGTGTATGCCCAAAAGTGAGCCGGAGTTGACCCCATCCTTGTCAGGTAAGAAACTGCTGCAATGAAGTTTGCAAAAGGCATCGCGGTCCTGAGTGTTGTGCTGGCGACGATGTCGTCCTTGCCCGCGCAAGTTATGACTCCGATGGAGTTGTCCGATCCGAAAACGCAGCAATTGCAGCAGCGGCACCTCAAGACCTTGATGGCGATCGGGACTGAGATCGAAGCACACAAATTTCCCTATCCTTTCTATTTCAGCCGGGTCCTGGATGTCGATCTAGCCAAGATGCAGGTGGCCGATCAGCGCTCCATCCGCTTCGATATTTACAAGGGCCAAACGGTGCTGGAAATTACGGGCAACTACTATGCCGCCTATTCGGCCGATCGCATGGACTCTTACGAGCGCCTGAAAGAAACCTTTCAGAGCGTTGTCATGCCGATGCTGCAAGTGGAGGTGCCGCACTTTCCGGATGATTCGGAATTTTCCGCGTTTGCCATCGAGGTCTCCCATCACGTGCGGCAAAAGGTGATGGGCGTCAGCTCGGAACACCCGGAGAATGTCACCGTCATCATTCCGGTTCCGGTTGCCCAGAAACTTGTGGACGCCAAGACCGACGACCAGAAGCAGGCGGCGGTCCTGGAAGCGAAAGTGTTCCTGAACGGAGAGCCTTATTCGCTGTGGTTGCAGGAGGGCGCGCCCTCGGAGGAGTGGAAAGAAAAGTTCGCATCCCTGCCCGCGACGAAGCAGCCCGTCGAGACAGCAAGCACCGCGCCCAGTCCGGCCGCATCGGCCAGTCCATCCGTCTCCGCCAATCTGATGAAGACATCACCGACACCGATGCGGATCTTCACCCCGGAGGCTTTGGCGAAATTGCAACATCAAAATGATGACGCCATCACGCGTATGACCAAGGACCTCAACCAGGAAGCGCACTTCCTGTCGTACGCCGCTCCCACCTTCATCGGTTTCCGTCAGGGCGCTTACTTGCAACTGTCCATTACGACCAACCTGAGCGCGGCCGCGGGCACCTCCCGCTACAAACTGGCGGCCCTGGCCTTCGATGAGCATATTTCTCACCTGGTACGGCCAGTGTTGAATTACTTTCCGCAAGATGCGGATTTCGACGGGATTGTTTTCAGCAGCATGATCCACGTCGCCGACGGTTCCAGTCCGGAGGCGGTGGAATTCTTCTTTCCGTTCCGCGTGATGCGCTGTTTCGCCTCCTACGATTGCACCGGTCAGCAGTTGTTGGACTCGGGGACAATCGTGATTAACGGCGAGCGCGCTGCCCTCGATCTGCAAATCGCCGAAGGCAAAAACTAACTGAACAGTGTCAGTGCCCGAGCAGGCGAGCGATGGTTGCGAGCAGCACTTCAGGAGATTCGCCTTTGGGCAGGAACCCATCGGCAAATTCGATTCCCTCGGGGATGTCCGAGGCTGCCGAGACGATCAGGATAGGCACGTGCGGCTTGATGGTCTTCATCTCGCCGGCGATTTCTGTACCCGTTTTGTCAGTCAGAAAGTGGTCGGCGATCACCAGATCGACGCCGTCGCGCTTGAATAGTTCCAGGCCCTCTTCGCCAGACGCAGCGGTCACCACTTCGTAGCCTGCGATGGTAAGCAGAAGCTTACGAACTCGCAGAGCAATCTCCGCGTCGTCAATACACAGAATTGTGGGCCGGACGGAATCCGGAGGTAAGGGTCTCATGGGCGCACCGCTGGATCAAGCAACTATACTCCACGCCGCCAGCGAACCAAAGAGGTTTGTCGAATATAGTTCCCACGTGCGGATATCAGAGAAACCCTTGTTGCAGACAACTCTTCGGCGTGAATAGCATTTGCGCGGACACTGTGCAGGGGCTCACCCTGCTCACCGTGACAGATGCCCGGCTCAACAGGTTGCTGACTGCGAGTTGCTAATTGCTAGCTGCTACCCCAGCAACCGCGCCGCCTCTTTGGCGAAGTAGGTCAGCACGATGGATGCGCCGGCGCGCTCGATGCACAGCAGCGACTCCATCATGACGCGTTCGTAGTCAATCCAGCCGTTGAGTGCGGCGGCCTTGATCATGGCGTACTCGCCGCTCACCTGGTACGCCGCCAGCGGCACATCGAAGCGCAGGCGCGCCTCGTGCAGCACGTCGAGATAAGGCATGGCCGGCTTCACCATGATGATGTCGGCGCCTTCCTCAAGGTCGAGCTCGATCTCGCGCATGGCCTCGCGCAGGTTGGCAGGGTCCATCTGGTAGGAGCGGCGATCGCCGAAGTGCGGCGCCGAATCGGCCGCTTCGCGAAACGGTCCGTAGAATCCGCTGGCAAACTTCGCCGCGTACGAAAGGATGGGAATGTTCTGATAGCCGGCGGCATCGAGCGCGGTCCGGATGGCATCCACCCGGCCGTCCATCATGTCGGAGGGCGCGATGATGTCCATGCCCGCCTTGGCTTGCGCGACTGCGGTGCGCGCCAGCAGCTCAAGCGTGGGATCGTTGAGGATCTCGTAATCCTCGGCCGCCAAGGTGGCGACGGCCGGAGCGGTAGCCAGCGCAGTTGCCGTAGCGGCGCCGCCCGACTTAGGTAGGCGAATCGCGATCGGTCTCTTGCCTCGCGCCTCGAGTTCGGACATGAACTCGGCCACTTCTTTGCTTGCGTCCGCCTCCTGGCCGGACACGATGCCGCAGTGGCCGTGCGACATGTATTCGCACAGGCACACGTCGCCCATCAGCAGCAGGCCGGGGACCTCGCGCTTGATGGCGCGCGTCGCCTTCTGCACGATGCCGTCGTCGGACCAGGCGTCGGTGGCAACCTCGTCCTTCGACTCCGGAAGCCCGAAGAGGATGACGCTGGGGATGCCCAGCGACTTCACCTCGGCGCACTCCTTCACAGCTTCGTCCACCGACAGATTGAAGACGCCCGGCATGGAGCGCACTTCCTTGCGCACGCCTTCGCCGGGACAGACGAACAGAGGATAGACGAAGCCCTCAGGACTGAGCCTGGTTTCGCGTACAAATGAGCGCATCGCTTCCGTGCGACGCAGGCGGCGAGGACGATCGGTTGGGAATGGCATAACAGAAAATTCTAGCACCGCCGGAGTGGCGCGGAAGCGCGAAAATCGCAGGCAAAAAGAGTTCGCGGAATTGTGATCGGAATCACTGCAAACGCTCAGATCAGTGGCCAGTGGCCCGTTGTCAGGTGTCAGCAGGTCAGGGGCAGCACTGGGCAGCCAGCAAGCCCGCAGCGCGACACAATCATGGCCCAGCACAGGAGTGCGGGATTTACTCTCCCCCGTGGTGCATCGGCGCTTCTTCCGGTGCTGCCGCCACGGTGGCGCCGCCCTCGCTGAAACTGCCGATGTAGGCGCTGCGTCGCCCATGGCTGCTCCATTGCGATCCCAGTCCGTTGCCGGCGAATTCATCGGTCAGTGCCACGGCCGAAGTCGCGTGGTCCACCTTGGTCAGCGGCGGATAGTAATCGGTCTCGTTACCGCAGATATGGTCATGATGGTTGAGCGGGCGGGTCACGATGGTCGCCAGATACCCGGCGCGCAGCACGGCATGTCCACTGTGCGGGTCGCCAGGCACATCCAGAATCACCGGCACGTATTCGACGCGCGCAACGTTTTCCAGCAGCTTGCCGCCCTGGTATTTCGCCAGCGCGATCAGCGCCTGGCGTTGCGTAGCGTTGGCCGCATCGTCCACCATCAAGACTGCCTGTGCGGGATAAGGCTCGCCATAGGGATCGCCCAACGTGGCCCGCGCGCGCACGGCGGCCGCGACCGTCAGGCCGTCGAGCTTTACGCCATTCCACGAACCTTCCTGTACGTGCCACGCCAGCAGAGCCTGGTTGCCGGTCAGACCAGCCTCACCGTTGGCGAAGCACTGCGCCACGTAAACATCGGTAGAGCGCGACTCAATATAGTCGCCGCGAATTTGTTGGGCCTGAACGGCTGCGGCAACAACTAGAAAAACAGCAAGCAGCAAAACAACTTTACGCATGAGTGTGGGACTCCTCAACCCCGGTTGTGAGCATTTTAGTTCAATTGAGAAACTAATCAATGCAATCCTGAAGTTTGAGTGTGTTCTCTTTTGAACAGACGGCTCAAGCCTCCACCCGTCATTCTTCTTAAAGACGGGGTTACGCATATCCGATGCCCGCGCCAAGAAGTGGCGCACCCAGCGGCGACTTGTCAAGCGTTCCGTCCAGGCTGCCGCCAACCCTATAAGTCGGCCCTTGAAGGAGAACTTCAAAATGAGTATCGAAACGATTCTAGTTATCGTCCTGGTTGTGTTTTTGCTTGGTGGAGGCGGTTGGTACTGGGGACGCGGGCGCGCTTAACGCGACCGGTTCTGGAACGGAAATAGCCGCTCTGGAACGCGACTTGGCATGTAGCTTAACAGCTCTGCCACCCAGTCAACGACTGACGCGGAATCGAGTCTGATTCTCGTTCATGGCAATTCCGTCCCGGCGGGTAACGAAGGTCCCGCCCCTGAATTCCTTAATTAGGCTAATTCAACGGTAAGGAGAAAATCGATGGTTACGAGTACGAAGGATGAGATTAAAGGCACTTTTCATGAAGTGAAAGGCAAAGTCAAAGAAACGGTCGGCCAAGTCACAAACAGCCCTGACTTAGAGGCTGAAGGCAAAGCCGAACACCGCGCCGGCAAAGTTGAAAAGAAAGTCGGGCAGATCGAAAAAGTGCTCGAGAAGTAAATTAGACGGGCTCTGTCCGGAGCATGTTCCTGCGTTCGGAGCAACTGGCGCACCACCGTTTCCCGCTCGATACGGCAGAGATTCGGTGGGCGTCATCTTCGCGCTCTGAGTTCTGTATTAAAGCGGGCCACACATATCAGCCCCACGAACCCAGCACTTCGGCGCACGAACCCGTCCTGATGGCCTCGCTAAACGCGTAAATCGCAGTTAACACGATCGCAACAACTTACCAACAACACTAAAGACCAGCATAAGGAGAAGCAAAATGTCGGATCAAGAACTTCGCAAACCACAGCACAGCGATCCGCAGAAGCCCGAAGAGCAGAAACCTGTAACCCAGCCGAACGTGCCAGTGCCTCCGAAACAGGAGGTCCCGACCGGACAGCCCAAAATTCCGCAGCCGGCGCAAGCGGAACATGATCAAGAGAAGAAAAGGCCGGCTTAGGCTGCAGTGGATTTAGGCCGGTGAAAATGGAGGACTCAGGGCGGTTCGGATTGACGCAGAGCCGCCCTGATTTTTGGCAGCCGAGCGGCCCGATGTTTGGTCGGGGTTTGCCCGCAAGTTCGTCCACAAACTTATGTGGAAATGAAAAGAAGGAAGCGGCCCGCCTCGCCAATCCAAAAGGCAATGTTCCCCGCGTCATTCATGCACAGTCGTGGCCGAGAGCAGTATCTCGCAATCCTGACGGGCTTGCCCTTGGGATTGTCGCGGAGGCTGGGCCCCTAACCCAGTCACGTCCAACTCCGAGTTCAATTTCGGCGAGTCCCTGCTCTCGAATTGTTTGCAGTAAGCCGCATTGTTTCTCGCGCGGCCTTTGCTAATTGCTAGTTGCTGTCTTACTTGATCGCCACCAGCTTGTTCATCAGCTCCGAGTAGTCCTTCTTCTCCACACCGTGGACCTGGCGGTTGTACTCGTCCACCTTGGCCGAGTAATTCATGGAGCAGAACTTGGGGCCGCACATGGAGCAGAATGCCGCTTCCTTGTAATACGCATCGGGCAGCGTTTCGTCATGCATGGCGCGCGCGGTTTCGGGATCGAGCGACAGCGCAAACTGCTTGTCCCAGTCAAAGGTATAGCGCGCATAGCTGATCGCGTCATCGCGGTCGCGCGCTCCCGGACGATGCCGCGCCACGTCGGCGGCGTGTGCCGCAATCTTGTAGGCGATGATGCCGTCCTTCACGTCTTTGTCGCTGGGCAGGCCGAGATGCTCCTTCGGAGTGACGTAGCACAGCATGGCCGCGCCGTACCAGCCGATCATCGCCGCGCCGATGGCGGAGGTGATGTGGTCATAGCCGGGCGCGATGTCGATCACTAGGGGCCCCAGCGTGTAGAACGGCGCGCCATAGCAGAGTTCGACCTCCTTCTCCACCTGCTCCTTGATCTTGTCGAGCGGAATGTGGCCCGGCCCCTCGATCATCACCTGCACTTCGCGCTCCCAGGCTTTCTTGGTGAGCTCGCCCAGCGTCTTCAATTCGGCGAATTGCGCCTCGTCGCTGGCGTCGGCGATGCAGCCAGGCCGTAGCCCGTCGCCCAGCGAATAGCTGACGTCATGCTTGGCAAGAATTTTGGTGATGTCGTCGAAGCGCTCGTAGAGGAAGTTCTGTTTGTGGTGGTGGGCCATCCACTGCGCCAAAATTGCGCCGCCGCGGCTCACGATGCCGGTGATGCGCTTGGTGATCAGCGGCAGGTATTCCACCAGCACTCCTGCGTGGATGGTCATGTAATCCACACCCTGCTCGGCCTGCTCCTCGATCACCTCGAGCATGACATCGGCGTTAAGGTCTTCGATGCGCTTCACCCGCGACACTGCCTCGTAGATCGGCACCGTGCCGATCGGCACCGGCGAATGCCGCAAGATGGCCTCGCGAATCTCGTGGATGCCGCCGCCGGTCGAGAGGTCCATCACCGTGTCAGCGCCGTAGTGGACCGAGGTGTGCAGCTTCTTCAACTCTTCGTCCACGCTGCTGGTGACCGATGAATTGCCGATGTTGGAATTGATCTTGCACTTCGACGCCACGCCGATGCACATCGGTTCCAGCTCAGGATGGTTGACGTTGGCGGGAATGATCATGCGCCCGGCGGCAACTTCATCGCGGATGAGTTCGGGCGCGACCTGCTCGCGTTCGGCGACGAAAAGCATCTCTTCGGTGAGCAGGCCTTTGCGCGCAAAATGCATCTGCGACATGTTGGCGTCGCCGCTGCGCGCAGCCTCTTCGCGACGCTTGATAATCCAGTCCGTCCGCGGCTTCACCGAACCCGCGCCATTGCCGTTGCTACCGTTGGTTGCACTCATGATTAGGAAGACTCCTTGCGGTTGTTCCTCAATTATAGACCCGCGATTCGACGACCGATTAAGGCCATAATATTGATAGTGCCCGGCCGTTTTCCGGTGCAAGAATACAGTCATGAAGCGACCATTTGCCGTGTCGGTTTGGCGCGAATGGCGTAAAGTGTGGACATGAACGCAATCGACTTCGAATGCCCAGTCTGCGGTGCTAAACCCGGAGAAAGGTGTCACACGATGACCGGCAAAGCCAACCCGGTATCCCACGCCAAGCGGAAATTGGCGGTCCTGGAGAGACCGCAAGTCGGGGAGCATGCCAGCCAGGCGGCGCCTATTGGGAGAGAAGGCAAAGACGATGAGTAGCCCCTCGCCTGCGGGCCGTTCCCAATGCTGACCGCATTGCTTGATGTGCCCGATTCAAACTGGCGCCACTACTGAAGGTTCAGATGACTGCTCGCTTCTCCCATTCTTGCTTTACAATTTGTCGCACATGAAACTTCTGGCATCTGCCCTGCTGTCTCTCGCCCTGCAAGTCTGCTCGGCATCCACCGGGAAAGCGCCCGCCACCTCAGGCGGTCCGGTTCAGAAGATAATTGCAACCGACGGAGCTCAGAGCAGCGGGACAGGCGCCGATCGCGGCGAAACCCTGGTTGCTCAGAACTCCGCGCCTGCTCTCGATAGCACCAGCAAGAGCCAGGGGACCAGTGGGAACAGAGCTGGCGAGCCCACCCAGAGCGTTAAGGTGAGCGAGCTTCCTCCCCTGTCGATCACCAAAGATTGGAGCGATCGCGCTTACTGGCTCTTCACCTTTTTTCTGGTGGCCGTCGGTGGGCTTCAGGTGTTTTTGTTGTGGGGAAATTTGCGGGCCATCGAGCGCCAGGCAAACCAGATGGAGCGCCAGACAGGGATTCTGGAGAAGTCGGTAGCTCTTGCCGAGAAGAATGCCGAGACGGCCAGGCAAAACATAGAAATGTTTATCAGCCGCGAGCGCGCACACCTTCGGGTGGACCTGATGCCCCTGGAGTGGCCGCTGCCACCCGGCCCGGCCAAGCTGAAGTACAAAATCGCGCTTCATGGCGCGACCGAGGCCTACATCATGACTTCGTGCGCGCGGGCGGAACTCATGGATTCCCTGGAACCGCCGGATGATGCGAAGTGGTGGCCGGCCATGAGCATTCCCCAGGTAATCAGTCCTAGTAACCGAGTGGTTGAGGGGGCCGTCGAAGGCATATTCCCCAAGATGAGTTTGGAACAGGCGGACATTGAAGCCATTGATGCGGGGAAGAAATTTATTCATTTTCGCGGGTTCATTCGATACGAGGATGTGTTTGGAACGGAGCGATCGACGCGCTTCCGGCGAGTGTGGGAACTCTCGAGTGCGCGCAATCCGGATGGCACCCGCTCTGCTCACTGGGGCAAACGCGGCAGCCCAAAGGACAACTCGGAGACGTAGACGCGTTCGTAAATCCAGCTAATGCGATGGAGCCGCGTTAGCTCACCTTCGCCCTTCGTTTCCCCATCCAATACAGCCCCACGCCTGCCCCAAGCAGCACCGCGCTGAGACCAATGATCTTCCCAACCGCGAACAGCTTGTTTGGCTCGCTGGCATCGGGAACCATCGAGCCCACAATCACTGCGCACGTTGTTACGAAGCCTACAGCCGCCAACACGATCGCAACCGGCTTTCCGCCCGGGACTCTGACCACACCCGGCTCGACCGGCTCGCGTTGCAGGCGAATCATCGCTGCAAACATAAACAGATACGGAACGAAAGTAGTAATGATGGTCATGCTCACCAGCACCTGATAGGCGCCGTGGACGGTGCTGCCGAGTTGTCCCAGTACGATGAAGAGCACGCAGCACAGCGCTTGCGCGATCAGCGAAACGTATGGGGTTCGCCATTTCGGATGGACGCGGCCGAATGCCGGCGGCAGGAAACGATCGATGCCGGCAACGAAGGGTATGCGCGACAGCGCCGCAAGATACGCACCCACTGCACCGAGATTGGAGATGCAGATCAGCAGGGCCACGGCCGGTCCCAGTCCACTCCAGCCCACGCGTTCGGCGCTGATGGAAATGGTTTGCATGATCCCTTCCAGGCTGTTCAATTGGCTGTGCGGCAGCACGACTAAGACAGCTGCCGTTCCCAGCATGTAGCCGGTAGTGATGAGTACTCCGGCGACCAGGAGGGCGCGGGGGATGGTGCGTCGCGCATCCTTGATCTCCCCGCCCATAAACGATGCGGACTCCGCGCCGCTGAATGCCGAGAGCAGGGCGGACCAAACCGCGATGGTTCCCCAATGCAGCGACGGTTTCATCGACGCGGCGGAGAAGCTGGTGGCCGGACCGAATTTTGTCCACGCGATCACGCCGGCTACGCACAGCAGGGCCACCGGCAGCCACGTTCCGATTGCTCCCAGGTTGCTCAGCCACTTACCAATATCGAGGCCAACAATGTTGAGGGCCAAAGCCAGTCCGAGGCCGAGCAGCGAGAATGCCATGAAGAATCCGGCACTGCCTTGCAATCCTTTCCATTTGCTGCCGCCGACATAAAGAGCATTGCTGGCCGCGAAGTAAAGCAGCGCGGGGAAATAGGGCAGGTTGCTGGTCCAGTAAATCCACCCGGTCAGAAAGCCGGCGAAGTCGCCGAAGGCACGCTTGCTCCAGACGTACATGCCGCCTTCCTGGGGATAGCGCGAGGAGAGTTCGAGCACGCACAATGCCAGCGGAATGAAGATGGCTGTCAGGCCGATCAGCCAGATCACGAGCGTACTCGGTCCCGCGCTGGCGGCAACCGGGATCCAGCGCAGACTTAGGGTGGCGACCACATAGAACATCACCAGGTCGCGCAAACCCAGGACCCGCTTGGGTTCCGGGGTATCGCCATGCTCGGCGGAGGACGGATTTACGCTACGCCCGATCTTCATTGCGTGCTGGGGTGTGAAACTGCGGCTGGCTCACAACGGCAAACAATACCGGTAGAACTCCTCATCGCGCTTCCAACCCAGGCTCTCATAAAGCTTTTGGGACGCATAATTGTCGATCGCTGTTTCCAAGGTCAGGCTGTCGGCCTGCGTGTCCTCGGCCAGTTGATGAGCGCGCTTCATCAAGGCGCGTCCCACACCAAGCTTGCGCGCCTCAGCCACCACAAAGAGGTCGTTGAGGATCCATTGCCGCGTCAGGTTGACCGACGAGAACACCGGATAGAGATGCACAAAGCCGACCGTTCGCGCGCCATGACGAGCGAGGAACAGCACGGACTCGCCTTTGCTCAGCCGTGCGAACAGAAAGCGGCGCGCCGCCTCCACGTCGGGAGGCTTCTTGTAGAACTGCCGGTAGGCATCGAAGAGCGGCGCCACGTCGCCCACATCGGCCGGCGTGGCCTGCACAACTTCCAGAGACTCTGTTGCGGAACGCATGGGGACAAGGAAACACGCCAGCGGCTGGCCGTCAACCTTTTTGTTGCGCCCATGCCTGTTATGATCTTCGGCGAACCGCAACCAGGGACTTATTGATGGACACTTCGCTGCACAACATCCTTGCCTCCTACAACGACCGAAGCCCGCTGGAACAGGCCCACACCATTCCGGCTTCGTGGTACGTGGATGCACGGGTCGCCGAACTGGAGCGCCAGAATGTATTTGGGCGGACGTGGCAGGTGGTGGCGCGAGCGGATCAGGTGCAGCGGCCCGGCCAGTACGTCAGTGGCGATCTCGTCGGCGAGCCGCTCGTCATCGTCCGCGGCAACGACCGCCAGTTGCGTGCGTTCTACAACGTCTGCCGGCACCACGCCGCTGCCGTCGCGACCGAGGCGCAAGGCACAGCGAGCATCCTTCGCTGTCCGTATCATGGCTGGAGCTACGGTCTCGATGGCTCGCTGAAGGGCGCGCCGGAGTTTGAGGGCGTCTGCTCGTTCGATCGCGCCCAGGACGGACTGCTCCCCTCGCGCGTGGAAACTTGGGAACAGTTCGTCCTCGTAAATCTTGACCCGAAAGCCGCGCCCCTGGCGCATTTCCTGGGCAGGCTGGTGCAGCGAGTTGCTCCGCTCGATCTCGGCTCAATGCACTTCTTCGAGCGCCGATCGTACAGCCTCAACTGCAACTGGAAGGTGTTCGTGGATAACTATCTCGACGGTGGCTACCACGTGCCTCATCTGCACAAGGCGCTGAACAGCGTGCTCGACTACAAGCAATACACCATCGAGACCGAAGACCGATACTGCCTGCAATCGAGTCCGATGGTCGCGTCGGACGAAGACGCCGCCACTTCCGCAACGCGCACTGGCGACCGCGCCTGGTACTTTTGGCAGTATCCCAACTTCATGATTAATCTCTACCACGGCTACATGGATACCAACCTAGTGCTGCCGGATGGGGTCGATCGCTGTAAGGTCATCTTCGATTTCTACTTCAACGATGTGAGTGATTCCGCCGCCGAGCGAAACCGCCAGAGCATCGCCGTCGGCGAGCGAGTCAACGACGAAGACGTGGGGATTTGCGAGGCCGTGCAGCGCGGCTTGCACTCGCGAGCCTATGGTGCAGGGCGCTTATCGGTGCGGCGCGAAGCCGGGGAACATTTGTTTCATCGGCTGCTGGCGGCGGATTTGAAGAGCGGGTCAGAGGAAACTGCGGGTATGCGCTAGGCGACTCGCACACCAGGTTTTGTCATTGCAAGCGCCCCTTCGTTGGCGCGAGGAATCTGCGGTTCGACCATAGCCGTAGAGCAGATTCCTCGCTGCGCTCGTGGTGACAATTCACCTAGGAATCGTTCATTTGCGCAGATCTTTAAGTATCTCCCTTGCAGCATTGGCGCCGGACATCCCGTTCAGCCCAGTGCCTGGATGCGTCCCCGACCCGCATAAATAGAGGTTCTTGATCGGGGTGCGGTACTGCGCCCAGTTCAGCAGCGGCCGCATAGTGAACAACTGATCGAGGGCCAGCTCTCCGTGGAAGATGTGTCCGCCGGTCAGTCCGTAGGTTTGCTCCAGGTCTTTGGGCGTGATCACCTCGCGAGCTTCAATTAGTTCCGGCAGATCGGGAGTGTACTCCGCGAGCGTCTTCACTACCGTGTCGCCAAGGGCATCGCGCTGCGTGTCCCAGTCTGCATTGCGCAGATGGAACGGCGCGTATTGCATATAGACGGACATCACATGCTTTCCTGGTGGCGCGAGCAATTGGTCCCACAATGTGGGAATGGTCGCCTCCAGGTAGGGATGCGGTGAAAACTCTCCATACTTCGAGGCATCGAAGGCCCGTTCCAGGTAGTCGATGTCGGGCGAGACCTGAATTCTGCCGGACAAGAGGGCCACATCACCGTTCGCGCCTTTAAATTTCGGCAAGCCGCCGAGAGCCAAATTCACCTTCGCGACCGTCCCGTTCATGCGGTAATGCTGAAGCTTTTGCAGGAAGCTCGGCTCCAGATATTGAGGATCGACAAGTCCTAATAACGTGCGCTTGGGATCGGCGTTGGAGATGACCGTTCGGGCAGCGATCTCGTCGCCGTTGGCGAGAACGACTCCCACGGCAGAGCCATCCTTCACCTTGATGCTTACTACTTCGCAGGATGTCCGAATCTCCGTCCCGGCTTGTTTCGCTGCCGCAGCCATCGCCGCCGTGAGCGCACCCAGCCCTCCCACAATGTAGGAGGCAGGTGCTGCCGGGTTTCCATCCGACGCGCAGCGCAAAAGCAACGTCGCACTGGAACCCGCAGACCATGGGCCGAGAAATGTCCCGAAGATTCCTTGCGCGGCGATGGTGCCGCGCAGTAATTCAGTATCGAACCACTCGGCAACCAGATCGGCCACGGCCATCGGGCCCCATCGCATCATGCGATAGAGGTCCTTCTCGCCGAGGCCGCGTACCTTGCGGCCGGTCTTTATCAGTTCCCACAAATTGCTTGCCGACGGACCTTCCAGGTCGGGCGGCGTCATCGTCATCAGCAGATTCGCCACCTCGCCGATGCGGGCCAATGGCTTCTGTAACTCAGCGTAATTCGCGGCGTCCTTCTGCGAAAACTGGGCGATCTCCTGCTGCGACTTGCCGATGTCGCCGTACAGAACCAGCGGCCTACCGTCAGCCGATAGCGACAGCACGCGCACATCCGGCACATAGGTCTTCAGCCCATGCTTCGCCAGGTTCATGTCTCTGACAATGTCAGACCTTAGCGGTCCGGCACTGTGTGCCAGTCGCGAACAGCGGAAGCCGGGATGAAATTCCTCAGTGATGGCGCAGCCGCCGACAATTGGCCTGCGCTCGAGCACGAGCGGCTTGAATCCAGCCTTGGCGAGATAAAACGCGGTGACCAGCCCGTTGTGCCCAGCGCCGAGGATTACGACATCGCGCGTCTCCGCCATCGCTAGCTGGTCCCCTTCGTGTGTTTCAGGATTTCCAGTGCCGCCAGGCGTCCTGGAGCACCCATAATGCCGCCGCCCGGATGGGTGGCCGAACCGCACATCCAGAGGTTCTTAAGGGGTGTCTTGTATTGCGCCCAGCCAGGCACCGGTCGCAAGAAGAACAACTGCTCCAGGGAAAGTTCGCCCTGGAAAATATTTCCCTCGGTCAATCCAAATTCGCGCTCCAGATCGAGCGGCGTGACCACCTGACGGCCCACAATAATGTTTTTCAGGTTGGGCGCGAATTCGGCAACGGTGTCGATCACATTGTCGCCGAAGGCCTCACGCTTCTCGTCCCACGTGCCCTCTTTCAACTTGTACGGCGCGTACTGCACGAAGCACGACATCACGTGCTTACCCGGCGGCGCCACTGAAGGATCGGTGAGGCTGGGGATGACGATGTCAATGTAAGGCCGGCGCGAGTAGTTGCCGTACTTGGCGTCGTCGTAGGCGCGCTCCATGTAGTCCACACTTGGCGAGATAGAGATGGCGCCGCGCAGATGATGTCCTTCGCCCGGCAGGCACGTGAAGTCGGGCAGGCCATCGAGAGCAAGGTTCACCTTGCCCGACGAGCCGCGGTACTTATACCGCTTCACCTGGTCGCGAAATTCGGCGGTCAGGTGTTGGGGCTCGAGCATCTTCAGGAACGTGAGATTGGGATCAACGCTCGACGAGATGACGGAGGCGTAGTACTCGTCGCCATTTGTGGTGGCAACGCCGACGGCCTTGCCATCGCGGACCAAAATCTGTGCGATCGCGGTCCGGGTCTTGATCTCGACTCCAAGCTCGCGTGCCGCATCGGCGATCGCGTTGGAAATGGCTCCGGTTCCGCCGCGAGCGAAACCCCAGGCGCGAAATGCGCCGTCAATCTCGCCCATGTAGTGGTGCAGCAGCACGTAGGCGGTTCCCGGCGAGCGCACTCCCAGAAAAGTGCCGATGATTCCCGAGGCCGACATCGTTGCCTTGAGCACGTCGGTCTCGAACCACTGATCCAGAAAGTCGATGGCGCTCATGGTCATGAGCTGTACCTGGTTGTACTTGTCTTCGCCGCTCAGGTCCTTGAAGCGGCGGCCGAGCAAGAGCAGCTTGAACAGGTCTTTCGGGTTCAGCGTGGTGGGATCGGGTGGCACCATGCCGAGAATCGGCTTCACAAAGCGGCACATCTGCAGCATGGCCTTGCCGAATTCTTCATAGGCCTCGGCGTCAAACTTGGAGTGCCGGCGAATCTCACGCATGGTTTTGCCGTGATCGTTCACCCGCCACAAGTGGTCGCCGTTCGGCATCGGCGTGAAGGTGCCGTCCAAGGGAAGGATCTCGAGACCATGGCGGGGAAGATCAAGGTCGCGAATGATTTCGGGCCGCAGCAGGGAAACTACATACGAGCACACCGAGAATTTAAAACCGGGGATAATCTCTTCCGTGACCGCGGCGCCGCCCAGGACGTGACGGCGCTCCAGCACCAGGACCTTCTTTCCTGCGCGCGCCAGATACGCGGCGTTGACCAGGCCATTGTGGCCGCCGCCGATGACGATAGCATCGTATCTTGTTGAATCCTTCGAGCCCATGGTTCCTCGTGCAACTTGCCTGCGCCTCACTGCGCGTAAAACCGCGCGCAATGAATATTCCGACGCATCGCGTTACGCGGCGCGCCTCATTCTAAAGGTTGTCGGCAGATTTGTCGTCAATGACTGAAACCGACGGAAGCGCGGTGGTCCGCTGTGCTTCGCCTACCGGAGTGGGCGACGTCGCCAGGGTTGGTCAACCTTGCCGCATAACGCTTGCGGTAGCTATAATCCGCGCACGTCGAAGCGAACCAGGAGTCATCGTGCCCATAGGAACAGCCGTCCACGAGCGTACCTTTCCACTTTGTCAGAGCCTGAATTACCGGGAGTGGTCGGGGTTCTATGCGGTCAGCGTTTATGAAACTCATCACGAGCATGAATACAACGCCATTCGCAATGCGGCCGCGCTTATCGACGTGACCCCGCTGTTCAAGTACATGATCGCCGGACCCGACGCTACGCGCTTCGTGAATCGCATCATCACCCGCGACATCAATAAGGTCGCCATAGACCAGGTGATCTATTGCTGCTGGTGCGACGAAGAAGGCAAGATCATTGACGATGGCACAATTACGCGGTTGGAGGAGAACCGCTATCGCTGGACGGCCGCCGATCCCAACCTGCGCTGGTTCCGCCAGAATGCCATCGGACTCGAGGTGCAGATCGAGGAGATCACCGAGCAGGTCGCGGCCCTCGCGTTGCAAGGACCAACCTCGGGAAAACTGCTGAAGAGCATTGCCGGGGCGCAAATCGAAAACCTAAAGTACTTCCGCAAAACCAGCGGCAAAATTGGTGGCGTGCCGGTGGACATATCGCGCACGGGCTACACCGGGGATCTGGGATATGAGATTTGGATCCCGTGGCAGGACGCCGTCAAGGTTTGGGACGCGCTGATGGAGGCAGGCCGGAGATTCGATATCCATCCCGCCGGCATGCTGGCTCTCGATGTGGCCCGAATCGAAGCCGGGCTCATCCTCGCTGACGTGGATTACATCAGCAGCAAGAAGGCGCTGATCGCGTCGCAAAAATATACTCCTGCCGAAGTCGGTTTGGGCAAACTCGTCCACTATGAGAAAGAAAATTTCATCGGCCGGAAGGCGCTTCTGGAAGAAAAGCAGGCCGGACCTCGGCGACTTTTGATGGGGCTGGAAATCGACTGGAACGAGGTGGAAAGGCTATTCGACCGGATGGGACTGGCGCCGCAGACGCCCGCTACCGCTTCACGCGTACATGTACCCGTGTACAAGGGGCGCGATCAGGTTGGGAAGGCAACTTCGACTACCTGGTCGCCGCTGCTTAAAAAGTTGATTGCCCTGGCCAGTTTGGAGCCTCAGCACGCAACGCCGGGCACCACACTGCAGATGGAAATGACCGTGGAAGCGGTCCGGCACAAGGTGTCGGCCACCGTTCGTTCTCTGCCATTCTTTAATCCACCGCGCAAAACCAAAACCCCGATTTAGTAGGGGCCGGGACGGGATGGGCTCTCCAAAAGAAAACCCGCCGAAACCTCGGCGGCAGGAAGCACTAGGGAGTTATTAAGCTAGGGTCGATTGCTGGCAGCAACGCTGGCTTTGGCTTCTTCCCGGGGATAGAGCAGGCGCTCAACCGTGCGATCCATGGTGTCCAGCAGGCTGTCCACGGGGGGTTGTACCCTGGCATCTTCCAGCGCGTAGTTCCAGTCCTTGGATCGAGCGGAGGCTACAGCAACACGGCTACGAGCGGGCGCCAGTACAGTGTACCCCAGCCAGATGATGACCGAGATGTCGTACACAGCCATGTTGATCTGCCGCAAAACTGACACATGAACCAATGTCCCATGTGAGGCGGCAGCGGTAAACAACATGTTGACGGAGGCGAAAATCCCGAATCCAAGGGCAATACCAAATAGAAGGTGGCGGCGCGAGATGCCAAGATATTCGCTGAAAAGCAGCAGGAAAAACACCAATCCGCATTGCATTAAGCGGACGCTACGTTGCGCCAGAAGAATCGCACTGGTAATGCCGTCAACCTGGCTCGTGTGCGCCGCTGTGATGGCCCACATCACCCCGACCAAAAGCACCACCAGCGCTGACCAGCGAAATAGGATCACACTCAGGTCTCGCAAGGCCTCATAGGGACGAAATGCGTCGTGAAAGATCTCTTGCAGAACCGCAAACGAAATCAAAGCGCTGAGGGCTATCGAAGTCCAGTAGCCCCAGTAGTACATGGAGTACGAATACCTCTGAATCACAAAGAGGGTGGGTTCGCTAACCACTTGCAGGACGGTATAGTTGAAGAAATAAGGATAATCACGATGCAGTCCACGCCTGTACATGGCGACGAGCACCCCTAACTGCATGAAGGTACCCCCGAACCACAGGACGTAATCGGTCAGGTGTAGGTGCATGACGCGGCTTAAGCATAGCTCTGAAATGAGCGCAACGCAAGCGCCATTTTCAAGAGAAAAGGACCATGCTCGCTAAGCCCTGATCGGAAGGTCCGTGAGTGCTCTTGGCCTCTGCGTGGTTCTCCTATAGCGCCATCGGTAGTCTTTCCTGCTCGATGTCGCAGTGATAGCCGGGAGCGCACAGCGGCGCTGGCCCGCCATCGCCTGCCTGCAGACGTAACTGCTCGATGTTGCAGTGATAGCCGGGAGCGCACAGCGGCGCTGGCCCGCCATCGCCTGCCTGCAGCTTCAGCTGCTCGATGTCGCAGTGATAGCCGGGAGCGCACAGCGGCGCTGGCCCGCCATCGCCTGCCTGCAGCTTCAACTGCTCGATGTCGCAGTGATAGCCGGGAGCGCACAGCGGCGCTGGCCCGCCATCACCTGCCTGCAGACGTAACTGCTCGATGTCGCAGTGATAGCCGGGAGCGCACAGCGGCGCTGGCCCGCCATCACCTGCCTGCAGCTTCAACTGCTCGATGTCGCAGTGATAGCCGGGAGCGCACAGCGGCGCTGGCCCGCCATCACCTGCCTGCAGACGTAACTGCTCGATGTCACCCGGGACCAATGGGATCGACCAGGCACCTTCAGCTGCAATGACCGACGGTGCCATCCGATTGGCGGGAATAGGAGTCGTAGAGGCGCACAGGACGCCGACGAACAACAGCATACAAATAACTAGAATCAAAACATGTTTCATACAGGTTCTCCTTGTCGTTATGGGGCCGAGTTCTTAACCAGTAACAACCATGGGAGCGCGATGTTACTTACTCTCGCTCCTCGCGGGGGGCAACGTCGTAGGCATCGGTGCGGATCCTTCCCCAATGAACACGACGGTATTCGGTTGACCGACGGAGGTCGCGCCACTTACGGCAGTAAGAGCTCCGGCTAACATTAAGGCGGCTAGGGCTGCGATCATTGTCTGTTTCACGGTTTTACGACCTCCTGGATCGAACGGTTTCTGGGCATTGCATTTTCGGTTTTTGAGTGTACGAGTCGTTGCCGGCGAGCCTCAGCCAGATTCAATCAGGAGGCTCTAACCGGAGATGCATCAACTAGTTAACCAACATAGTTGCTTCGCATTTACTGGGTCCCACGCGCTTTTTCGGAGACGGTGGCGTCTTATTCAGTTGCGCGTGTGTGGCCGTCTAAAGCCACTGCTACACTTTGCATTATAGATACCGCGTTACCAGTTCCCACAAAATTCGCACTCCTCTTGTGACGGAGGTACATGTACTAATAGGGGATTCGGCGTACAGCTCTTGCACGCCTCTATCCCTACCGAATTTCGCCTTATCATATAGAATTCTGGGCCATTGTCACGGTGTAAACATGGCGGACGGCGCAGGTAAAAACCCGAATCTCTTGCCGCTCAACGACTTCGCGATAAAACCCGTGCAGAGCGTTTCATTGCAGCCGTCACAAGTTTGTCCCAATTGTTCAGCAAACTTGCAGCACAACCACTGCAAGTTAGTGTGTCCGCGGTGCGGGTATTTCCTCAGTTGCTCCGACTTCTACTGAACCCATTGCAAGCTGACCGCCATAGTCATCGACTCGGATGGAGCAACCGCCCTTGCCCGCGTGTTTCACGCCAGTACTGCTTCTCGTGTAACGTAGAGATACAATGGATTCGCTTCCTAGGAGGACCGAATGCAACGTACAGCCAGTGCTCACTGGTCGGGTGGTTTAAAAGACGGGAAGGGCACCGTTTCGACCCAGAGTGGTGTCCTCAGCCAAACTCAGTATTCCTTCAGCACGCGCTTTGAAAACGGGGCCGGAACAAATCCTGAGGAACTGATTGCCGCAGCGCACGCCGGTTGTTTTTCCATGGCACTGTCCGCACAGCTTGGAAGCGCGGGCATGACTGCGGACAGCATAGATACGAAGGCGACTTTGACCCTGGACAAAACCGAGGCTGGCTTTACCATTACCAGCGTACATCTCGACGTAAAGGTCAAGATCCCCGGAGCGGACCAGGCGAAGTTCGACGAGGCCGCCCAGAATGCCAAGAAGGGATGCCCGGTTTCCCGGGTTCTCAATGCCAGCATCACCATGGACGCGCAACTGGTTTCCTAATCCTGTTGACGGCTGCCCGGGTCGAATCGGGCAGCCAACGTTCCTCCGTGGAAGCCCTTGAGAACGCAAAACGTGGCAACGTAGCCGCTGTGTGTCTGGCCCCATATTTGGCTACCGCCCACATTCCCGGTTGTTAAAATCTTGCCCTTGTTCTAAAGTTCTCAGCGCAGGGTCAACGAAAGGATTCTCATGACAAAGAAAATCACTTTGCTTTTGGTATGCTTTGCGATTTCACTGCCGCTGTTTGCGGAAAACAAGTATTCGAAACGCTTGGCTGAGTCAACCACGGTCCTCACGACCATCCTTGACAAGCATGAGATACCGCAGGACGTTCTGGACAAGACGGTATGCGTGCTGGTCTATCCTGGCGTAAAGAAGGTCGCCATCGGCATCGGCGCGACTTACGGACGGGGCGTGCTGAGCTGCCGTACGGGCACGGAGATGACTGGCAAATGGAGTGCTCCGGCCATGTACACCCTGGACACCGGCAGCCTGGGGGTGCAATTGGGCAGCACTTCCACCGATTATGTGTTGTTGGTTATGACCACAAGGGGCGCGAACAAGGTTCTCTCGGGCAAATTGAAGCTCGGCGCCGACGCCAATGCCACCGCCGGTCCCTCGAGTGCGAACGCGGTCGGATTCAATGACCCCAACGTCGACATACTTACCTATTCCCAGTCGAAAGGGTTGTTTGCCGGAGTTTCGCTGGGCAGCGCTTCGATGGGGACAGACAACGACGCCAACAAGGAGCTGTATGGGAAAGAGATCGATGCTGCGCAGATTGTCCGCGAGGGCGCGACCCCGGTCCCGGCTGCTGGTAAAGGGTTGGTGGATGAGCTGAACAAGACGATGTCGCCGCGGCGCAAGTAATAATTTTCTCGTTAGCACACGGCGCAAGTTGGCGAGTACTGTTACGCGCCAACTCGCGCCGTCTTCAACCGAGCCTCGTCTGCAGCACAGCGTTCACGTGCAGGCGTTCGCTTCCAGGCGAGACTGCCAATTGGTTGTGTAGGCGAAGCAGAAAGAAGTTAGACACACTGGCGGCGGGGTTTGCCCTTTTCGCCTTGCGGATCATCCCGACTCCCGCTGACGAACCTCAATTTTGCGAACGCAATATCTCGCGAATCTCGCGATTGACTCGGGCCGCATCTTGCGATGCTTTATCGATCAAGTCGAGCCACCTTTTATTGTTCTCGTCTAGTTTCGCCTGAGCCAGAAGATAGGAAGCCTGCATGATGGTTTCGATGTAATTGCTGAGGTCGTGGGACAGGATGCGCAGTTTGGTGACTGTCTCCCCTGGTAATTTCTTGGTCTCTTCCATTGCCGGTTGGGCCACTTGTTCTCTCCTGCCTTACCGTAGCAACCACGCCGGGCGAATGCTGCCCCCGCAGCGCATGGGCCTGTGACATTGGACGCGGGTTCGGAGGTTTTCGTTGTTCGGGAGCCCGCAATGCCCATGCAACCTTACCACACTGTCCCACGGCCCGGCTTCGCTGCGTCAAGCTAAACCGTCGTCGCTGTGCCACTTACGAACTGAGATCTGGCCCCTCCGGCAGGAGGCGACCTTTTCCGCTGCCCTCTGCGGCTGCTATGATTCTGGCAACATCGCAGGAAACGCGAGCGTCCCATGGCTCAAACCCGGCTGAAAACGAAGCTGGTCCTTGCTATCAGCGGTATGGTGTTCACGCTGATCGCGGTGTTTTCCTATTTCTACACCTCGCGCATGGTACGGCAGCGTTTTACGAATGCTTACGACAATGCCGCCTTCGTTGCCAAGGAGATCCAGGAGAGCGCTCGCGAAGCCTCCCAGATTGACCTCAGCAGCACCTTCATCAACACCAACGATCCCAAGCAGGTGGAGGCGGTTCTGGACGAAGCTTTACAGACCGATCCCGGGCTGAACACGCTGCTGCAATCCATCGTTGGCTATTCTCCCACCATCTCCGACGTAGCCATTACGGATGTAACCGGACGGGCCATCGTACACACTGACCCATCCGCCATAGGCACGCAACTAGAGTCGCGCGAGGACTTCCAGAATCTGTACAGCGGTAGTTTCCGACGCCAGCTCGAGGTGGTATACGGCGAGCCCAGGGTTTACGACGTTCACCTGCCCATCCAGCGCGAGGGTCAGCCTTTCGGCGACATCCGCGTCGGCATCTCCACAGTCCTTCTGAAGAGTGAGGTCCAGCCGCAACTCACACGCGCGCTTTTCTTCTCGGCGTTTGCCATCATGGTGTCGCTCGCGTTAGCAGCCGGGGTGTCCAACATCGCCTTGCGCCCGTTGGAGGCGATTGGCCGTCGCCTTGACCAGATGACGGCAGGCGTGGCCGACATTGCACCCGAGCCTGATCCGAGGGCAACCGACGAGTATGGGCTGGTCAACACCAAGATTGATCGTCTGGGCCGGCAGATCCGCGACGTGAAAGAAGTGTTTAGCGCGCTCAAAGAGAACCTCGATCAGATTATGGGCACCTTGCAGGACGGACTGGTCCTGTTTACGCGTGACACGCGCGTGGTGCTGGTAAGCGCCTCGGCCGAACGCTTCGTCGGCCGTCCGCGAGGACAGATTCTGGGCAATGTGGTGGAGGAGGTGTTCAGCGATGCCAACAAGCTGGGTCGCATCGTGCTGGATGCTTTCGCTCTGCACCAGCCCATCCCGCAGCGTGAGATCGAGCTGGAAAACGGACGGCGCATACAAATTGCGCTGGATTTCATCGCCGAGCGCGGCGAGCGTATCGGCGCGCTACTCACCATGCGGGACGCGGAATCGGTGCGCCGAATCGAGAACGAAATTGAACTGTCTCGCCGCGTGGCCGCCATCGGACGGCTGACCTCCGGGGTTGCCCATGAAGTAAAAAATCCCATCAATGCCATCGTGGTTCACCTCGAGTTATTGCGCGAAAAGATGCGTGAAATCGATCCTGACACCTCGCGCCACATGGACATCATCGGAAGCGAGATTCATCGTTTGGATCGGGTGGTGCAGACCCTGGTGGACTTCAATCGTCCTTTGGAGTTGCGCCTTTCCGACTTCGATTTGCGCCGTTTGATGGAAGAGGTTGCCCTGCTGGCCGCGCCGGAAGCAGCCCGCCAAGGGGTGAAGGTCGAAACCAACTTGGGCCGCGAGGCGCTGCCCGTGCGGGCCGATGCCGACCTCATTAAGCAGGCCCTGCTGAACGTGGTGATCAATGGAGTGCAGGCCATGAACGACGGCGGCGTGCTCAGTATGGTCACACACCGGGACGACACGGCAGCCACCATTGAGGTGCGCGATCAGGGCAGCGGGATTCCTCCAGAGATTCGCGACAAGATTTTCAACCTGTATTTCACCACCAAGAAGGTGGGCAGCGGCATTGGCCTGGCCATGAGCTACCGCGTGTTGCAGCTGCACAACGGCGCCCTTGATTTCGTCACCGAGATGGGTCAAGGAACCACTTTCCGGCTGGCCCTTCCTTTGGCGGGCGCGCCGCAGGTGAAGGACGTGAAAATCGCGACTCGCACTTGATTGCGAGCCTGGGCCGGGCATGAAACCGTAATACCACGGTGTTTAGGTATTGCGGTCCGAGGTTTATCATGAAGAGCAGTTGTTCTGCTCGCTTGCTCTTGGGCGGTCGTCCAGACAGAGACTAGCGTGGCAGCGATATTGCAGAACTTCGCATGACCATTGGGCGCCAATTCGTTGCTTCGGTCCTGGCCTTGGTATTGTTGCTGAGCCTGTCGTGCAAAAAGAAAAAGCCGCAGCTTCCGCCACAGGCGCAGGCTCCTACCATCTCAGTCCCGGTGCCGGACGAAATTTCTGAGACTGCTCCGCCCCCTCTGCCGCCCAAACAGGAGGCGCCCGCTCCGGAACCGCAGCAGCCGAAGCCCCCGCCGCGTCACCGCAAGAAACCGGCCCAGCCTCCGGCCAGCAGCCCTGAAAACACTCCTGCGACTTCAACCGGCAATGCTACGGTTGCCGCGGTCCATCCTCCGCCAAGTCCGGCCGAGGGCGCCCCTGACACCGCCATCGCCGCCGACGTCAGCAGCCAGCAGGTGAGCCAACAGAAACAGACAACGGCTGAGTTGCTTGCCGCCGCTGAGAAAAATTTGAAGAGCGTGAATCGCAAATTGAACCATGACGAGCAAGCCATGGTTTCGCAGATCAGAACCTACATGGATCAGTCGCGCAAGGCCACCTCGGAGAATGACTTCGAGCGCGCCTATAACCTGGCCACGAAAGCTCGCCTGCTTTCCGACGCACTGGTCAAGAAATAAGCGCCATCCAAGCTGACCGTTTGCCTAGGATGAGTGGCTCGCTAGCGGATTTGAATCCAAAATGAAGTGCCGTCCCGGGAAACCTCGGTCAAACGTTCATCGCTCCAGAACGCATCCATCACAGCAGCAAGGCGCTGGGTGATGCTGATGTATTTGTTCGGCAACATGATTTCGTAGCCACCATGTCCGGCAAGCAAGCTTGCCGCCAGCAGATATTGCTCTGACCAGTAGCGATGCGGGTAGTATCGGTATTCCCAGTAAGGCGGGTAGTCGTGAGGCAAGAAGATGTCGTGCATGTGGACTAACACGCCGGACTTCAGCCGGGGAAGAACCTCAAGAAAAAAGACGGTCACGTCGGAATTCATGAAACTGCGGTGTGACCCGTCCATGAATAGGATGTCTCCGGCCCGCAGCTGATCGAACAGGCTTAGGTCAACCTTGTCTAGCGGTCGCCTGATGACGGTGTCGCAGAGGTTGTCGACCGCGGCGCGGGGATTGGGATCAATGGAAACGAGCTTCGTTCTCAGATTGTGGTCCCGGATGGCCCGGCGCACAACCTTGGTCGAGTACCCAGATCCGACTTCCGTCATGAGGGCCGCATTGCGAGTCGCGACGAAACCGTAAAGGGCAAAGGTGTCCAGTCCTCCGAGCCAATCGTGTACCCAACACGGCTCGGATGAGTGTTCTGCCTCGCGCAGGGGGATGCGGAGCAGATGGTCAGACAAACTCAGGAACTGCAACAAACGGTTTACGTATTCGTGATCGTTAGCGGCGAGAATGCAGGTAAGCTCAGGATGTGCTGGCTTGCCATATCCGAAGCGAGGAATCGCTTCTACGCTGTAATCGAGAAAAATCGGTTGATATCCGTCGGCAAGTCTGCGGGCATTCAACAGTACCGACAGGAAACCATGCCTGTCGGCAAGCCGCCTTAAAGTTTTTTTTAAATCCATGCGTATTTCCCACGCGACTTGGTCGGCGCTTCTACTTTAGCAGCAACACCCTGGCCACCGTGTGAATGGCCGGAGGCTGAGTGTTTCAGGGAGATGCCGCCAATTCAGCAGCCCGCGGTGACTGCCGCGGAAGAAGCAGCCGCAACCAAGGCAGTGATCAGAGGATGGCTTCTCCCTTGGAGAGCGGATCGTTCCGGTTGAAACAACGTGCCGAAGAAAAATCGGTGAGCGGGCAGTTCGACGGCGCGCACCTCTCCGTCAGGTCCGGTGGCGCCGACCTCCAATCCACCCTTGATCAGGCGCTCGACGTAAGCGGGATTGGGGCCAAAGCGGCAGTGATAGGTCTCGCGAATCTCATCGACGCCGTAGATCTGGCGCAGCCGGCTGGCGGGCGTCAGGTCCAGTGTTTCCTCCCCCTCAACCAGGGAACACATCAGCTTCGTGATCACAGGCTCCGTGCTCGCAGGATCGCATTCGGCGTGTCCGGCTTCGCTCATGTGCAAGACGTTCCGCGCAAACTCCACGATGGCGTGCTGGCATCCGGCGCAAGTTCCCAGGAAAGGCTTTTCCCTCTCGCGCGCGAAGCGAATAACGCAGAGTGCTCCTTCCATCGAGCGATAAGGACTGGCCGGAACGCACCAGAAACCACCGTATGGCTCCAGATCGGCATCCAGCGCGCGTTCGGTGCCGAGCCACACCGGCTCGGCCGGAGTGCCCCCGGCCGCCAGCGCCAGCGCCTGCGGAATGGCTTGATGTGCCGTAACCTTGGGATCGTAATCGCCGACTAAGCAAATACGTAGTGCGCGCTTTTCCACCAGCACCACCCTCCCTCGCGGAAACCGCAAGTCCTTCGCGCCTTGCGCATGAATCCCCATTCACCTGCGCGTTGTGCGTTTTCAACTGCCTGGTTCGTTGCTTCACTATAGCGGATCGTTATACCGCGCCGCGACTGGGATAAAGTTGAAGTATGAGGGAGATGTTCCAGCACCGTGGGATGCGGCTGATCTTCATCGCCAATCTCGTTTCCATGATCGGCAGCGGCATGAACTCTGCTGCGGTGATCTGGTACATCCTGCAAGCCACCCATTCCGAGGTGTCACTGGCGGCGCTAATCGCGTTGCAAACCCTTCCCTCGATGCTGCTGTTGCCCTTCACCGGCGTGCTCATTGACCGTGAAGACCGTCGCCACTTGATGTTATGGCTGGACTCGGCGCGTGGGGCCATCATCTTCTTCGTCGCCATGCTGGTGTTCACGCATCATGTGCGGCTGTGGCACCTGTACGCCATGAACGTCCTGGTTGCCATCGGTTTCTGGATGTTCTTTCCTACTGTGAACGCGCTCATCCAGGAGCTGACGCCGGACGACAAGATGCTGGATTCGAACTCGCTGTTATTAGCAGCGTTGCAGGGCGGCTGGTTGATGGCCGGCGCCGTGGTCGGTTTCATGTACAACCATGTCGGTCTGGGTGGCGTGCTGCTCATCGACTGCGCCAGTTACGCCGTTTCGCTGGCCTGCATCCTGCAGGTGCGCAAGGGCAGAGTGACGGTTTCGCGTCCGGTATCGGAGCTTGCGGCCGCGGCTTCATCCTCCGGCGCAGTTGCGCGCTATGCCCACGAGCTCGGAGAAGGCTATCGCTATGTTCGGAAGAACCGTAGGGTGCTGCTGATCGGCATCGCCTGGGCGCTGTTCGTCGCCGCCATGATGACGCAGGGCGTGCTGTCCGCGCCGCTGAGCGAACGCATTCTGCACGGCGGAGCCGTGGGTTATGGATGGCTGAATGCGGGCTGGGCGGTCGGGGCCTTCGTCAGCGTTTTCTACGCCTCGACATTTATCCGGCGGCATGGCGCCAATCGTTCGGTTACGCTGACCATGTCGATCATTGCGCTGTCGCTGTTCCTCCTGCCAGTCTCGCATTGGCTGGTGCTGGCGGTGCCGATTTACTTCATGATGGGTTCCAGCCGCGGCGTAGGCGGCATTGCTCTCTCCAGCGAGATGATGCAGATGGTGCCACGCCACTTCATGGGACGGGTGCAAAACACTTTCTCCTTTGTCGCCAGCGCGCTGCAAATCGGAACATCGTTGCTGGGGGGCGAAGCCGCCCATCGCAACGGTCTGACCTACGGCTTCTGGATCGTGGGAGCCATGTATCTGGGAGCAGGATTGGCGGCATGGCTGCCGGTTCGCCGCGGCGAAGCCCAGGTCCTTCAGCAGGACACTCCGGCTGCCGACTAGGCTCGACTTTGCGATTGAATTAGTCCGCCAGGTGAGCCAGAAAAGACGACGGCTGCGGCGAAGCTGGTAACGCGGCCGCAGTTTCCAACGAGGTTCGCGGTGTATCACGCAACAGGAAGTCGCAAATCACCCGATTGAAGTCGCCAGGCACTTCTTCGTAAGGAACGTGGCCGACGCCATCGAGCATGACCAGCGCGCTGTTTTGCAGGCGCTGCTGCAAAGCATAGGCCGACGAGGAGTACACCGCGGTGTCGTGCGATCCCCAGAGCAGCAGTGCGGGCAGTTCACTGATCGCCGGCAAAGACTTCTCGATGAGTGCCAGGTCGCGATGCCACGACCGCACAATGCGCAGCAGGTGCTCAAAGCTTCCCGGCACTTCCAATCCCGCAGTGTAGCCTTCGATGCTGCCGGGCGCGATACGGCTGGGATCGCCATACAGCTTGCGAAAGTACCGGAGCATCAGCCAGTGCTGCCGGGGTAGGACATGAGTGACAAAAAGTCCGCTCAGCGCAGTGGAAAGCAAGCGAGTCAAAAACCGGCCATAGCTCGACCAGGGATTAATTCCGCAAACCAACACTAGCCGCCGGATGCGGTATGACATCGATCGTTGCTTGGCCAGAGCAGCCAGAACAATCGCCAGTCCGCCGCCGCGAGAAGTGCCCAGCACGTCCGCCTGTTCCATTCCGAAATGCTCCATGAAGCGCAGAACGCCTTCGGCATCGCTGGCCAGCGAGCATTGGGCTTCGTCGATGCGCTGGGAAAAGCCACAGCCGGGCAAATCGACGGCATACACCGAGAAATGCCGGGACAGCGCCTCCATGTTGAAGCGCCAGGAAAAGGAATAGGCCATGAAGCCATGGATCAGCAGCAGCGGCGGACCCGAACCGGCATGAAGATAGCGCCATCTCACCCCATCGAGGGTGACGCTGCACTCTTCGGTTCCGGGAATCCTGGCGATCTCAGGGACCGCCCCAGTTTGCCTGGCTGTGTCAAGTTCTGGCATGTCGTACAACCAATCCGCTGGTCAGAGAATCGTAGGAACCGATGTCGCCTCTGTCGCATGGGGAGAGTGAAAGCTCTCCCCTTTTTGCATGGAGGTTTGCGGTAATTCCCGACTTTCTATGCAGATTTTAGACCTCAGCGCGTTGGTTTGGGAGATAATTGGAAACAACCGGCCAGCTCCCGCCTCGGTTCGAGGGATGCCGTGTGGCGCCGGAAGTGGGGAACCAACCAAACGTGTCTGCCGAAGTTTCTGATCTCATCTACGACTGGAACACAAGTCACGACCGGTCCATGTTGCCGGCGGGCAGAGTGTTGGTGAATGATGAGTCGCTGCGTGACGGACTGCAATCGCCGTCGGTGCGCGATCCTTCCATCGAGGAGAAGATCGAGATCCTCCACTTGATGGAAGCGGTCGGCATCAACATGCTGGATCTCGGCCTGCCCGGAGCCGGTCCCCGCGCGGTGGCACACTGTGAAGCCCTGGCCAGAGAAATTGGCCGGGCGAAGTTGCAGATCAAGCCCAACTGCGCGGCCCGCACTCACCAAAACGACATTCGTCCCATCGCTGAGATTGTGCAGCGTACCGGCGTCCCCATTGAGGCGGCTACCTTTATCGGCTCCAGTCCCATTCGACGTTACACCGAAGATTGGACTGACGACTTTCTGCTCCGCACTACCGAAAGCGCGGTGAAGTATGCGGTTTCACTCGGCCTCGAGGTAATGTATGTCACCGAAGACACCACGCGCTGCGATCCTGAGACCATTCAGCGGCTCTACAGCACGGCCATCGCGTGCGGCGCGAAATCAATCGTGATTTGCGATACCTGTGGACACGCCACTCCCATGGGCGTGGTTGCGCTCATGCACTTTGTGGTCAACGAGGTGGTGAAGCCTTCGGGGGAAAACATTCGCGTGGAGTGGCATGGGCACTGCGACCGCGGTCTGGCCGTGGCCAATGCCATTGCGGCGCTGGCAGCTGGCGCCGAGGTCATCCACGCCACCGCGTGCGGCATCGGCGAGCGCGTGGGGAACACCCAGATGGACCAAATGCTGATGAACTTAAAGCTTCTGGGCGCCGAGCCTTGGAAGAGCCAGGACCTCACCAAACTAAAGGGTTATTGCGAGGCGGTGGCGAAGGCGACTGGAGTTCCGATCCCCAAGAACTACCCGGTCGTCGGTGAGGATGCCTTCCGCACCGGTACCGGCGTCCATGCAGCAGCGGTCATCAAGGCGTACAAGAAAAACGACGTACTGCTGGCCAACAGTATTTATTCCGGCGTGCCGGCCCATCATTTTGGCATGGAGCAGATCATCGAGGTTGGCCCCATGAGCGGCAAGTCGAACGTGGTGTTCTGGCTGGAGCGTCACGGCCTCGCCGCCAGCGATGAGCTGGTGGACCGCATCTATCAGCGGGCCAAGAATTCGGACCGAATGCTTACCGATCCCGAGATCATGGAGTGCGTCCAGGCGGCGCCGGGCGTGCAGTCGTGGCTGGCGTCGTAGCTCCAGTGTCAGAACAATTCGCTATGTGAGCCGAGACGGACCAACTGCAAAGTTTCAGCATCCGGCTTTCGATAGATCAAGACCAGGTCCGGTTTGATGTAATGGCGTTTGAATCTGGCTGTGTACCTAATCGTTCTCATTCAAGCTCGCGAGCAGATTCTCGGGGCTTCCCGCAGTCACCAGCTCCCCGCGTCGGGCAGCCTCCATGGCTGCCACGGTTTTCGCGTTTGGAGTCCGAATCTCAAACGGTAGCGTTTTCTCGGCAGCCACACGCACAAGCAGGAGCCGAAAGGCGTCCGACACGGTAAGGCCCATGGCCTTCAAAACGGCCGCGGCTTGATTTTTCACGTGTTCGTCGATGCGCGCCCGAACCACAGCATTGGCAGGCATGAATTCTATCTCCTGAGCTACATTGTAGCTCAGGCGTCATTCATTCAGACCGCCTTGGCCTAAATTTCCGAGGATCTCTCCTGTCGTAAAATGCGTGCTACACGTATATCGCGTGAGGTGGCAATGTCCCGAGATTCCCATAAACAGAATGTCACGATCAGTTTGAATAAACGTACTCTGCGCAAGGCCAAAGTCGTTGCCGCCCGGAGGGATACTTCGATTAGCCGCCTGCTTGCCCAGCAGATTGAAATCCTTGTCAGCGAAGAAGAGGCTTACGAACGTGCTGAACGACAGGCTATTCAACTTCTTAATCACGGCTTCCATCTGGGAGGACCAGCCTCCCCCAGTCGCGCCGAACTGCATGATCGGTAATCGCTTTCGCTCCTTCAGACCGGCGTATTAGTATTGGGCATCCGCCATGGGTCCCGGTCCTCCAGCGCGTGCCTCTTCCACAGAGTTGTCCTTCAGTGAATCGCAGGCGTCCCGCTCGGCGCAGCAACAGGTGGCGCGTGCGGCGGAACTGCGCAAGGTCCACGAAGCGTTTGCTTGGTTCCGGTCGCACGCTCGCGAATTGGAAGACTTACAACTCGAAGTTACGTCGATCGCCGCGCCGCCATGGGGCGAGGCTGCCCGCAGCGCATGGCTCAAGGAACGGTTCAGCGACCTCGGCCTCACCGACGTGCATCAGGATGAGTTAGGCAACGTCTTCGCAATCCGGCCGGGTACCGATCCCAACGCCGCCTACATCGCGCTGAGCGCACATATCGATACGGTATTTCCCGCGGGAACGCCGATCGAAGTGCGCCGCGATGCCGGCAAGCTTTACGGCCCCGGAATCTCCGACAACTCCTCGGGGATCGTCGCGCTGTTGGCGATTGCTGGCGCAATGCAGGCGGCAAATCTATCGAATGCCGCTCCGGTTCTTTTTGTCGGCGACGTGGGTGAAGAAGGCGAAGGCGACCTGCGCGGCATGCGGCACATCTTTCAGCAGCCCAAGTGGTTGGCATCCATAGCTTCGCTGGTGGTGCTCGATGGCGCAGGAACCGACACCATCATTGCCGAAGGACTGGGCAGCCGGCGTTATGAAGTCACGGTACGCGGCCACGGCGGGCATTCGTGGAGCGACTTCGGGGTCGCTAATCCGATCCTTGGGCTGGCACGCATCATCGATCGCTTCGCCGGCACGCCGGTGCCCGCCCTGCCAAAGACGACCTACAACATCGGGATGATCAACGGCGGTACGTCGGTCAACTCCATTCCGGAGTCGGCGACCATGAAGGTGGACACTCGATCGGCTTCGGTGGAACAACTCGACCGGCTAGAGAGTGCCCTGCACGAGGCAGTCGACGCTATTGTTCCCGTCGGCGCCGGTCGGAAGAAACAGGAGCTGCTGACGGCAGAGGTCCGCGTGATCGGCAATCGTCCGGCGGCTGATTTGCCGGTAGAGTCGCAACTGCTGAAAGCCATCCGCGCGGTGGATGCGCAGCTCAACAACGCATCACGCATTCAGCGGGCCTCCACCGACGCCAACGTACCGCTGTCGTTGGGCCGGGAAGCGATCGCCATCGGCGCCGGAGGCAGCGGCGGCGGCGCTCATACCATCGGCGAATGGTATGACCCAATTGGCCGGGACCTGGGGCTGAAGCGCATCCTGTTG
This sequence comes from Candidatus Korobacteraceae bacterium, assembly GCA_049520555.1. Classification (GTDB taxonomy): domain Bacteria; phylum Acidobacteriota; class Terriglobia; order Terriglobales; family Acidobacteriaceae; genus Bog-257. The sequence goes on along the minus strand of JBEKPR010000001.1, from coordinate 196,461 downwards.
CTCATCCTCGCGCTCGCCGGAGTGGCGGACGAATGAGGTTGCTTCTATTCATGGTTCTCGCGCTGGTCGCCGTGAATACAAACTCTGCAAGATCCGCATCTGCTTCGGGTAAGACTGCGGGCGCCGAGCCACCCGACACCATTTTCCTCAATGGAGACATCTACACGCAGGCGACACCAGCGCGCGCGCAGGCGATGGCGGTACGCGAGGGCCGCATTCTTGCCGTTGGGACGAACGACGAGATCCGCAAGTTAAAAGGCGCCCACACGCACGTTATTGATCTCAGCGGCCACTTCGTGATGCCGGGCTTCAACGACGCCCATGTTCATCTGGAACATGCGGGTCTGGAGTTGCTCAGCGTCGATCTGCGCGGCACCCGGTCGCTCCAGGAGATGCAACAGCGCATCGCAGCCAGCGCCAAGACCGCTACGGCCGGCGAATGGCTTGTGGGCGGTGGGTGGGACCAGACCCTATGGACGGACGGAAAGCTGCCGAGCCGCCAGGACATTGACGCGGTAAGCGGCGCGCATCCGGCAGTGTTCATCCGGGTGGATGGACACATCTCCGTAGCCAACACCGCAGCACTCAAGGTGGGAGGCGTTACACCGCAGACGCAAGCGCCGGCAGGCGGCAAAATCGATCACGACGCCGACGGCCAGCCTACCGGCATTCTGCGCGAAACGGCAAGAAGATTGGTCGAGTCCAAAATCCCGCCGCCATCTCCCTCGCGTCTTCGGCGCGCCGCCGAACTTGTCCTGGCCGACGCTGCGCATTGGGGCATCACCTCGGCCCAGGACAATTCGAGTTGGGAATCCTTTCTGGTGTACGAGGACCTGGAGCGCGAAGGCAAGCTGACGCTGCGCATCAGCGAATGGCTGAGGTTCGACGATCCCATCAGCCTGCTGGAGACGCATCGCGCGCATCATCCCGCCGACGATCCCATGTTGCACACGGCCATGCTGAAAGGCTTCATGGATGGCTCGCTGGGTTCGCGCACGGCCGCGCTACTGGCGCCGTATTCCGATGATCCCGGCAACTCCGGCCTGCCGCAGTATGAGCAAGGCAAACTGAATCGCATGGCCATTGAGCGCGTGCTGGCCGGCTTCCAGATCGGGTTTCACGCTATTGGAGACCGCGCCGCACAAATGGCGCTCGACGCGTTCGCTGAGGCTGAGCGCAGCGCTAAAGAGAATGACAAGACGCGCGACTTCCGCTTCCGCATTGAGCACGACCAGGTGATCACGCCCGGCCAGTTCGCGCAGTACAAGAAGCTCGGAGTCATCGCTTCCATCCAGCCGAGTCATTTGCTTACGGACATGCGTTGGGTCATGGAGCGGATTGGCGCCGATCGGGCGAAGACCTCCTACCCCTGGAAGCAATTCCTGGATGACGGCATTCCGCTGGCGTTCGGCACCGATTATCCAGTCGAACCGATCACGCCGTTTCGCGGAATCTATGCGGCTGTCACCCGCAAGAACGAAGCGGGCACGAAAGAATATTTCCCCGAGCAGAAGCTCGCCATCGACCAGGCCATCGCCGCCTACACCACCGGCTCGGCCTACGCCCAGTTCGCAGAGAAAGATAAGGGAACTCTGGCGCCGGGCATGCTGGCCGACTTCGTCGTCCTGGATCGCGACCTAACCAAGGTCGCGCCGCCTCAGATTCTGAAAACCCGCGTGCTTAGGACCGTCGTTGGTGGGAATACGGTGTACGAGGCGGATCAATGACGCACGTATCCGATTGGTTCAGATGCGATACACAGTTGGGTTCTGTCCTAATTCAGGCCTTGTCTGTTCTTCGGGATGAGGGCTTGATGGCCGCTGGTGATTAGCCAAATCAACCGAAACCAGTGGAGTGGGAATGCGGACGTGTCCGCTCATGGTTGCCTCTGGGCTCACCCGAATCCCCGTAGCAACATGACCAATTTCCTCCACACGCTTCCCAAGGCATCGCGCTCCTAGCCGTTGACAGGTGAAATTGGTGGATGCTCCTTGCGGATGCTCCAGAAGTGGTGCATTCCGTGGGTTCATTTATCTTTATCGCCGCCGCTGCCGATGGCTAAAGTCGGAACACGACCCATGGGTTGCCAACGCCGGACTGGATCTCAGCCATCTTGGATGGTTACGCGAACCGAGGTGCAAGGGGAATCGATGATAGGCGCTGTCCATGGACAATAAGCCGATGAAGCCGTTCTCCGAGCCCAAGGTTGCGAGCGCCCGAAGGGTCCTGATCTCGATCCCCATCGTTCATACCCAAGCCGACATGGGAGCGCTGAACGAGCCCATACAACGGTTGAAAGTCCAGAAGCTGGGGAAAAAGATGTGGGAGCGCAACCTGGAGCTGGTCAAGGACTTCTGGACGCAGATCGAGCAAACCACCCAGGGCCTCGCCCTGTCCTACGAAAAAGTGCGTCTCTATCAGGATGGATTGCCGGTTTGCGGGCACGAATTGGAGATTGTCACCGACCTGGCCAAGGCGGGAAGCCGGAACTATCAACTGCTGCTTAAGCTCAAGGAGAAGGGCGCAATGCTCATGGGCACCGAGTCCTCCGAACTTTTGCTGGAAGAGTATCAGTTGGTCAAGCAGGTTTTTACGGGAGAGATGTCTCGCGGGCCTTCCGGGCAGGCGGCCCGGGCCAAGCATTTGCAGCATTCCTTGCTGCAACGCCGCGACCAGTTCATGGCCCGTCGAATCAGCCAGACGCTGCTGGGCGGCGAAACTGGCCTGCTCTTTGTCGGGATGCTGCACTCCGTGGAGCCCTGGCTCGACCAGGACATCCGCGTGCTTCACCCAGTTCGCCAGACCCTGAAGCGCGGAGACCGACCGCAGTGACCGTCGCCGGCAACAAGATTCTCATCGTCGATGAACAGGAAGAAATCTGCGCCCTGCTTTCGGAGTATTTGCAACGGGAGGGAATGATTCCGGTCGTGGCCCACAGCGGGGCGGCCGCCCTGGAAAAGATCCGCAGCGAGGCCCCCGATTTGTTGATCGTGGATTGGAAACTGCCTGACATGGACGGCATGCAGACGATGCAGGCCGCCAAGGCCCTGGACGAGGATCTCCCCATCATTCTGGCCACCGGCTACCCCGACATTCGGGAGGCGGTCGCTGCCATACGGGCTGGGGCCCACGACTACCTGGAGAAACCCCTCAAGCACCATGAAGTGCTGCGCGTGGTTTTCCGCGCCTTGAATGAGCGCAAGCTCAAATGCAAGCTGCGGACCCTGTCCTGCCAGGTGGAAGACGCAGCTTCCCTGCGCGAGTCCATGGGGCCGAGCAGCGGCATCACGCGCTTGATCGCGGAGGTCAAGCGGGTCGCCAACACCAATTTCACGGTCCTGATTCTGGGGGAAACCGGAGCGGGAAAGGACCTGGTGGCGCGCGCCATCCACGGGCTGAGTTCCCGCTCCCAGGGCCCGTTCATGGCGGTGGATTGCGGAGCCATTCCGGAAACCCTGATCGAAGGCGAATTGTTTGGCTACGAAAAAGGGGCGTTTACCGGGGCGGACCGGCAGAAGATCGGAAAATTCGAAACCGCCCTAGGTGGGACCTTCTTCCTGGATGAAGTGTCCAACATGCCCTTGGGATCGCAGGCCAAACTCTTGCGCGTGTTGCAGGACAAGATCATTCACCGCATTGGAGGCACCCGGCCCATCGATGTCGACGTTAGAGTGCTGGCGGCCAGCAATCAAGATCTGCAGAAGTTGACGGAAGGAGAAGAGTGCTCGCTGCGTCGCGACGTTTACTTCCGCTTGAACGAATTCGCCATCCGGGTCCCGCCTTTGCGCGAGCGCCGGGAAGACATTTTGTATTTGGCCAAGCGGTTCGTAGACCTCACCAATCTGGAGTTACAAAAAGAAGTACGGAGTTTCACCCAACCGGCGGTGGACCTGTTGCTTTCCTACCATTGGCCGGGCAACGTCCGCCAGCTTCGTTCCACCATCCGCCGCGCGGTGCTGCTGGCGGACAACATCATCGAGGAGCAGCACCTGGCCATTGAAGGCGCCCGCCGCCCGGCGGTGCTGGCCGACTTGGATGGCGCCCCCAACGTCCAGATCCCAGCGCATCCGGACTGCTCCCTGAAAGAAATCGTGCAGCACAACACGGCGCTGGTGGAGCGCGGGATCCTGGCCCGGGTGCTGCGCGAAACCCGAGGCAACAAAGCGGAAGCGGCCCGCTTGTTGCACATCGATTACAAAACCATTCAGCTAAAAATCAAGGGATACGGCCTACAGATCGATAGAGCTACGAGAGGAGGCTTCTAGTGGAAAGAGGAAAAGAGAGAAACCTGCACCATGAAATTGGCGGCCTGGGAGGAATCCTGAAAGGCTTGGGAGACCTGGTCGAGAAACTTGGCGACTTGGAACAACAGGGAGAGATATCCCGGACGGGCTCAATCAACGGGCCGGGAGAACAACTGCGAGGCATCTACGGATTTACCGTGAAGGTCGGATTGGGAGACCAGGGGCCGCGCATTGAACCGTTTGGGAACATTCGTCGGGACGCAACTTCCGGCCGGACCGAGGTTCAGGAGGTCCGCGAACCCATGGTGGACGTCTTTGAGGAGGAGGACCATGTTCTGGTTCTGGCGGAGCTACCCGGCATCGGGAAAGATGACATCAAAGTTGACCTGAAAGACGATGTACTGACCATTACCGCTGAGCGAGGAGAGAAAAAGTACCGGAAAGAAGTTTTGCTGCCGTGCGCTGTCCCGAAGGCCAAAATGCAGGTCACGTGCAACAACGGAGTGTTGGAAATCAAGTGCCCTAAGAAATCGTAATTCAGATCTCGGGAGCCGTCATGACAGTCGATAGCAAGGTGCTCAAGCTCAAGGTCAGTGAAGCGCTCAGCAAGGATGTGGGCCGGGCCTACGGTCGGATGGGGCCGGAGGACCTGGCCCGGCTGGGCGTCGAGGTGGGCGACATCGTGGAAGTGGCCGGCAAGACCAAAGCCGTGTGCAAGGCGATGCCGGCTTACAAAGAGATGCGCGGCCAATCGCAGATTCAACTGGATGGACTCACGCGGGAGAATGCCGGAGTCGGACTGGACGAGCATGTTCAGATACGCCCCATCCATTGCCCAACCGCGGAGCGGGTGGTGCTGGCCCCGACCAATGTTGTCCCTTCCGAGCGCGATATGGATTACATCGGCAGCCGCCTGGACGGCCTGCCGGTTTTGGCGGAGAGCCGCATCCGGGCAGTCCTGTTCGGATCGCGTTGGGCCGATTTCAAAGTGGAAAGCACGGTGCCCAAGGGCCCGGTGTTAATCAGCCCGGGCACGCAGCTTCTGATCTCCAAGGCTAAATCGCAAGAAGTGACGGAGCGGGCGGTCTCCTATGAAGACATTGGCGGGCTGAAGCCTCATCTGCTCCGCATCCGGGAAATGATCGAGCTGCCGCTGCGCTACCCGGAAGTTTTCGAGCGGCTGGGAATTGATGCGCCCAAAGGCGTGCTTCTGTATGGCCCCCCCGGTTGCGGCAAGACGCTGATTGCGCGGGCTATCGCGCACGAGACGCAGGCGAATTTCTTTTCGGTCAGCGGCCCGGAAGTGATCCATAAGTTTTACGGGGAAAGCGAAGCCCATCTGCGCAAGATCTTCGAAGAGGCCGGCCGCAAGGCGCCCAGCATCATCTTCCTCGACGAACTGGATGCCATTGCGCCCCGCCGCGATCAGGTAGTGGGCGAAGTGGAGAAGCGGGTGGTCGCCCAGTTGTTGGCGTTGATGGACGGTCTCTCCAAGCGCAACAAGGTCATTGTCATTGGGGCAACCAACCTGCCGCAGGTGCTCGATCCCGCCTTGCGCCGGCCGGGCCGCTTTGACCGCGAGATTTCCATTCCGATTCCCGACCGCCACGGCCGCCTGCAGATCCTGGAGATTCACAGCCGGGGAATGCCGCTGGCGGAAGAAGTCGATCTAGCGCACCTGGCGAATATCACCCACGGTTTCGTGGGGGCGGACCTGGAAGCCCTGTGCCGGGAGTCGGCGATGATTTGTCTGCGTCGCATCATGCCTGACGTGGACTTTGCCCTGGCGCATATCCCCTACGACCAGCTCGCTAAGCTCGAGGTCAAGATGGATGACTTCCTCTCGGCCCTGCAAATGATCGAACCTTCGGCGATGCGCGAGGTGTTTGTCGAAGTTCCCAACGTGGGGTGGGAGGATGTAGGAGGTTTGGCTGAGATCAAGGCCCGTTTGGTGGAAGCAGTGGAGTGGCCGCTGCAATATCCCGACCTGTTCACCCAGGCCGGCATCCGGCCACCCAAGGGCATCCTGTTGTCGGGGCCTCCCGGCTGCGGCAAGACCCTGCTGGCGAAAGCTATCGCCAGCGAAACCAACGTCAACTTCATTTCCATCAAAGGGCCGGAATTGCTTTCCAAGTACGTGGGCGAATCCGAGAAGGCGGTGCGCGACATCTTTCGCAAGGCCCGGCAGGCGGCGCCGTGCATCATTTTCTTCGACGAAATCGATGCCCTGGTGCCCAGCCGAAGCGCCGGCACCTCGGACTCGCATACCTCGGAGCGTGTCCTGAGCCAGTTTCTTACCGAGCTGGATGGGGTGGAAGAGTTGCGGGGAGTGCTGGTGCTGGGCGCAACCAATCGCTTGGACATGCTTGACCCCGCCATCATCCGGCCGGGGCGATTTGACGAGATCGTGGAAATCCCGTTTCCGGATGAAGCCGGCCGGGCCGAGGTCTTCCGCATTCAGCTTCGCAACAAACCTCTGGATGGGGAAGTAAGCGTCCAAGAATTAGCGGCGCGAACCGACGGATACAGCGGCGCCGACATCACGGCGCTGTGCCATCAGGCGGCCCTGCGGGCAATCCGTCGGGCGGTCCATGCCGGCGAGCAGCCAGCTGGGAACAACCTCAAGGTGAGTATTGAGGCCACTGACCTGGAAGCGGCCATGCAGACCATGAGTCGATAGGCTTTGGAATGGGTTTGGATCAGATGGAAAGCGGCGAGACAGCACTCTACTTGTTCTGCTTTGCCCGCTGCGACGCGGTGCGCGGGCTGCAAGCGACGGCGGTGGACGGCCACCGCCCGGTTTTGACGATTCGTCATTCTTCAGATCTGTGGGCCGTGGTCAGTGAAGTGGCACGGGAGGATTTCTGCGGACCCGCGGCCGAGGTGCATCTGCAGCAACTGGCCTGGGTAGCGCCCCGTGCCGTGCGTCACGAGGCGGTGATTGAAGAAGTAATGGCGTACTCGCCGGTCCTGCCGCTGCCTTTCGGCACGCTTTTTTCGTCGCCCGAAGCCCTCAGCAAGTTTGTGGACCAACATCGCGAGACGATTGCTCAGTTCTTGCAGCGCGTAGCGGACCACGGAGAGTGGTCAGTAAAGGGCTGCTTGGATCGCAAGCAAGCACTACAGGGTCTTACGTCCATACGGCTGACAGCCGAGCAGAATCGGCTCTCCGCCTTGCCTCCTGGGACTCGCCACTTCGCGGAACAACATATCTGCAGAGACATCGAGCGGGGATTGAGCCTTTGGCTTGATGAAACCAGTCGCACCGTCGCCAGCGATCTCACCGGCTATGCTTCGGATTTCCGCGAATGTGGGTTATCGCCGCGCGCGCACCCAGAAAGCGGGGCCGAGGAGGTGCTGAACTGGGCTTTTCTGCTGCCCGAATCGGCCATCGCCGCGTTTCAAGAGCGCGTGCAACGGGCCAACCAGGACTACCGGCCGCGAGGATTGACGCTGCAACTTTCCGGCCCCTGGCCGCCGTTTCGTTTTGTCCCGGCTATGTCCTCGACCGGCGCCCCATGAAGTACCTGCTCTACTGCGTGTTTCGCAGCGTTCCGCAGCCGGAGCTCGAAGCCCTCACCGGCGTCGAGGGGAAGCCGGTGCTGGTTATCAACCATGGCGGCCTGGACGCTGCCATCTCGGAGCTGAGGGAGCCGGACTCGCCTCCCGATGTCGCGGCCGTCCTTGCCTATGAGAGTGTGGTCGAGTTTTTCTTCAGCCGCCGGACCGTAATTCCCATGCGATACGGATGCGCGGTTTGGGACAGAGCGGAGCTGGCCGCGGTGTTAGACGAGCATCATCAGAAATACGACGCGTTGCTCGATGGGCTCGAAGGGCTGGCCGAGATGGGCATCCAAGTTCCGGCCAACGGTTGCGCCGCCGCTCCCGAAATTGACTTAGCAGCAGCCTCGCCGGCACGCCTTCCCGATTCCAAGGGGTCGGGTGTTTCTTATCTATTAGCCAAGAAGCTGTATTACGGCAGTGCGGACCGCATGGCCGAACGGCACGACGAGCTAGTGAAGACACTTTGCCAGCCGCTGTCTGGTCTGTTCGTGCGCCGCAAGGTAGAGTTGTCTTTCCGTGAAGAACCTCTGCTGTCTCTCTACTTCCTCGTGCCGCGCACTTCCGTCGAATCCTTTCGTGAGGCAACCCGGCAATGTCTCAAGGACGGACTGACAAAGCTGCTGGTGAGCGGACCTTGGCCGCCGTACAACTTCGTTGACTTCGCAAACATTAACGGAGCCTCATGAACAAGGGGGACTATAGCTCACTGTAAGGGTAGGCGCTCTATGGAATGGACTCCTCAGTTGCTGACTAAGTGTAGGTACTCTCACTGCAATAGTAGGTTCGTAATTGTTCTTGCTTGCCCAGATATTGCTCATACGAATGGCAATTACTCTGCCCCGCCCGAGTACAGGTATGAAGAAGTTGGAAGTACGCTCACGCGTTCACTAGAAGGCCATTGATTTGCACTGTCTCTTGATAGGTAAGGCCAAGTAAGCCTTTTCTAAGAAATGGAGAAATATCATGGCGAAAGTTCAAAAGTCCACCGACTCTTCCAGCTTAGCGGAAGTAGTCGATCGAATTCTTGACAAAGGCATCGTGATCGACGTTTGGGCGAAGGTTTCGCTGGTCGGGATCGAACTGCTATCAGTGGAAGCCCGGGTAGTGATTGCCTCGGTTGAGACCTACCTGAAATATGCGGAAGCCATCGGGCTGACGGCCAACGCTGCGACTCCCGCCTAGGCATGGTTGGAGGACATAACCGCAACCAAGTTGAGGGGGCGATCTTGGCCCCCTTGGCTTGGCTGAATACCGGAACGACAGCCGTTTAGAAACGACCTAAGGAGGACACCAGTGGGTAGATTGACGAAAGACATGACCCGGTTGTGCGAGGACATCCAGACGCTGCGAGCGGACCGTCAGGAGCTGAAGAAGAAGCTGGCTGAGGGGACCAAGGCACGTCAGGTGGAGATCCTTGAAACGTGCGCAGCTTATACCGACGCGCGAGTTTGGAAGGCTGAGGGTGCGCGCAATAGTCGGCAGAGCTTCGTGGATAACCTGAAACAAGTAGTGGCCGGACAGGTAAAGGATACCCGGGATGATCTCGCGATGGCGCGGCGCTCCTGGGGCAAACTGCGGTCAGCATGACGGACCTGGCTGTGCTGAACGCCTATCGCTAGCACGGCAGGCAAAGCCCAGGAGCATGAGGGTGCACCCTCTTTCTGCCGATAGGAAGCTTGAAAGGAGTTCAAATCATCGTGCCAGCCCTTGACTTCACCCGATATCCGATCCCCCAGCCCATCACCAGCGAGGAGGCGCCAGTCAATGGCGACCATTCCGGGACCTTCGAAGATGTCGAGGTCACGCTGCTGGCTGAGGACATCAACGTCATCCCGGAACCCAGCGATTCGTTTGTCTCAACCCCCTACATCGAGAGTCTCACCGCCCGCGCGCTCACTTACCTGGAGGTGGGATACGCGCTGCACTTTGCGGGGCCGGCGGGAACGGGAAAAACCACCCTGGCGCTGCATGTTGCCCGGAAGCGTGGCCGGCCCGTGGTGCTTATCCATGGCGATGACGAGTATGCCAGCTCCGACTTGGTGGGCAAAGATTCCGGCTATCGCAAGTCCAAGCTGGTGGACAATTACATTCACTCGGTGGTGAGGACCGAGGAAAGCTTGAACCGGGTTTGGGAAGACCAGAGGCTGACCACCGCCTGTCTCAAGGGCTTTACCCTGGTCTACGATGAATTCAATCGCTCCCGCCCTGAGGCCAATAACGTCCTGCTCAGCGTGCTGGAAGGCAAGATCCTCAACTTGCCCAATCTGCGCCGGTCCGGCGAGGGTAATCTGCACGTTCACCCGGAGTTTCGCGCCATTCTGACCTCGAACCCGGAAGAATACGCGGGGGTGCACAAGACCCAGGACGCACTGCTCGATCGCCTGATTACGATGAGCCTGGGACATTTGGATCGCGAGACGGAGATCGCGATCACCATGGCGAAGTCCGGGCTTCCCCAGCCGGATGCAGAAATCATCGTCGATATCATCCGCGAGCTGCGGGGAGTGGGGGTCAATAATCATCGCCCCACCATCCGGGCGGGCATTGCCATCGCCCGTATCCTGGCTCACCACCACGGCTCCGCCCAGATTGGCGATCCCGTCTTTGAGACCATCTGCCACGATGTGCTCAATACCGACACGGCAAAGATCACCCATCAGGGCGAGTCACTCATGGCGGAAAAAGTGAAAGAAACGATTCGAACCGTGTGCGGCGGCTGGCCTCAACCGGGCAAGGTCCGCCGCAAACCGGAACGGGGAAAGAGGTAAACGTGCCCATCCCACTTCGAGGTCTGAGGACCATTCATACATTAGCTGGAAAGGTGAACCTGGTTGCGGTCCCCCATCGGGCGCACTTGCAGATCGCTTGTCTGGAGCTGGAGAGGGCGCGGCGCACCACCGAGCGCACCAGCGCCATGCGGCGCCTGGCCGAGCTTGATACCCGGCTCAAGGAGATTGATGCGGAGCAGGCTGGTCTGCTGCAGGCTTTGGCCGAGCGAAAGGAAACGAGCTTTGCAGCCGGAACCGCCCGCCATTCGCGGGGGCACACCCAGCCCTTCAAGATCAGGTATTGACCATGACTGCGGGCGCGCCGGTTGCAACATGCAGGCTACTGTGCCCGCTAATCTCTCATCTATGGAGGCAAACCACGTGAGTACCGCTCACATCGCGATTGCAAAACCTGTTGCGAGACGCCTGCCGAAGCGCGCCGCAGCGTCAGAGAAAATATACCTGTACGCCATCATCGCCGGCGGGCAAGACAGAGTTTACGAAGAGCTCGGCATTGACCGGCACAGGCTGTACACCATCTCGGCCGGACTCATCGCCGCCGTGGTCAGCGATGTACCCGACGACAATGTGCGCCCGGAACGCGCCCGCCTGGCGGCCCATCACGAAGTCTTGAAACGGCTGATGACCGAAACCACACCGCTGCCCATGTCCTTTGGAGTGGTCGCGGACAGTCCGGCTGCAGTTCGCCGCATGCTGGTTCGCAACCAGCAAGTTCTCCTCGATCAACTCCGGCACGTTGCCAGTAAGGTCGAGATGGGATTGCGAGTTAGCTGGGATGTGCCCAACATCTTCGAATATTTCGTGAACACGCATCCGGAACTCAGGCTGGCCCGCGACCGGTTCTTCGGTTCGCAGAGCGAGCCCACGCAGGAACAAAAGATCGAACTGGGACGAATGTTCGACCGCCTTCTACAGGAAGACCGCGAAACCTACGCGGAGCTTGCGGTGAACATGTTTGCCAGCCACGGATGTGAAATCAAGCAGCTGAAATGCCGCAACGAGCGCGAAGTGATGAACCTGGCCGGACTGGTCAGGCGGGACGCGATGCCGCAGTTCGAAGCCGACGTCTTCGAGGTCGCCAAGCAGTTCGATAACAACTTCGCCCTCGACTACAACGGGCCTTGGGCCCCGCACAACTTCGTGGAGGTTGATCTTGAGCTATAGAAACCAGGGAGGACAGGATGTTGGTTGTGGATGATCTCCTAATGGCCCCAGTCCACGGTTTGTTCTGGATCTTTCGGCAGGTTCAGCAGGCGGCCCAGGAGGAGATGGTTACGGACGCTGAATCCATTACGGCGGAGCTCAGCGCGCTCTACATGAGACTGGAAACGGGCAAGCTCAGCGAGGAAGAATTTGGGGCAGAAGAGAAGCGTCTGCTCGAGCGTCTGGACAAGATACCCAGGCGGGGAAAAGCAATTGGATAGGAGCGCCCCGGGGAAAGAACCAGGGGGCCAAAAGCTGTGAAGGGAGCAGCCGTGGAGGCGTACGTCACACCCACAAGTGGTACGGGAACGCCAGGCTTTCTGGGCCCCCGGGATTTGCAGCTAGTTATCTTCGGCGGCAAGGGCGGTGTGGGAAAAACCACGTGCGCGGCGGCCGCAGCGTTGCGCTTGGCGGCACGAGCACCGCAGTTATCTTTCTTGCTGGTTTCGACCGACCCGGCGCACTCGCTCGCCGATAGCCTGGCCGACCTGGTTCCACCTGGAAACCTGAGGGTCCTGGAACTCGATCCGCAAGAATACCTGGCCGATTTCAAGCACAAGCACGGCGACCAATTGCGCGAAATCGCATCCCGCGGGACCTTTCTTGATGATGAAGAAATCAGCCGTTTTCTGGATCTTTCCCTGCCTGGTCTGGATGAACTCATGGCTTTCCTGGAGATATCCGCCTGGGTGGAAAAGCGCGCCTACGACTGCATCATCGTAGACACCGCCCCCAGCGGTCATACGCTGCGGCTGCTGGCCATGCCGCAGTTCCTGCGGAAATGGGTAACCATGCTGGAGACGCTTCTGGCGAAGCATCGCTACATGAAATGGGTTTTCGCCCGCTCGCGCGATCGCGACCATCTCGACGCCTTTCTGGATGGACTGACCAGTTCGGTAGGGCGGATGGAAGCCATCCTGGAAGATGCGGGCCGCTGCAGTTTTGTTCCCGTGATGCTGGCCGAGAAAATGAGCCTGCGCGAGACGGTAGCGATCGTGAAGGAGGCGGACCGCCTTAAGCTGCCCATTCACGACATCATCATCAACAAGCTATATCCCGACAGTCCTTGTCCGGTTTGCCGCCAGGAATACTACCTGCAGAATTGTGAGCTTACAGATCTATTTCGCAACACCTTCCTGACTCGGTTTGCGCTCTGGGGAATCCCGCTCCACGCCGAAGAAGTTCGCGGGCGAATTGCATTGCAGTCATTCTGGGAAGCAGCCCGGCAGATACGCGAGGCTCCTCCGGCAGTACCGCGACCGAAGCTACCACCCAAGATCGAGGTGACTGCCGGCATTCCAACACCTCCGCCCGGAACCACTCTGCTTATTTTTGCGGGCAAGGGCGGTGTGGGAAAGACCACACTAGCGTGTGCTACCGCCCTCCATTTGGCCAAGCGCTCATCGGACAGCCGGGTGCTCCTGGTTTCTACCGGCCCGTCCCACTCGCTGTCCAGTTGTCTGGACATGCCGATCGACTCTCAGCCGCAATACGTGCTTCCTGGCGTCACCGCTATCGAGATCGATTCCGAGGCGGAATTCGAGGCCCTGAAACAACAGTACGCGGGCGATATTGAGACGTTCCTGGAAACGCTCTCCAGCAGCTTTGACCTGGCGTTCGATGGCGAGGTGCTGGAGCGAATTCTCGATCTTTCTCCGCCGGGGTTAGACGAGGTGATGGGCCTGACGCGGGTCATGGCGCTTCTCGCCTCCGGCGAATTCGACGTGTTGGTCCTTGATTCGGCGGCAACGGGTCACCTGATTCGGCTGTTGGAGCTTCCCGAAATCATCGACCAGTGGCTCAAGGCCTTCTTCCATCTATTGCTGAAATATCAGCCGATCTTCAGGCTTACGGGGTTTTCTCGAGAGCTGGTGTCGTTGTCGAAGAACCTGAAGAAGCTGCGGCAATTGCTGAACGACCCGGCTCAATGTGCGCTTTATGCGGTAAGCATTCCTACCGATATGGCCTTTGAGGAGACCCGCGACTTGCTCGCCGCCTGCGGGCGTTTAGGCATGAACGTGCCCGGAATCTTCCTCAACCTGGTGACGCCTGTGAGTGACTGCCGCTTGTGTTCAGCAATGAACCGGCGGGAATCGCCGATATATGAGAAGTTGAGGCGGAATTTTCGCGGCAGCATCAGCGTGATCTACCGCCGCGGCGAGGTCCGAGGTCTCCACGGGCTGGAACAGATGGGAGATGCCCTTTATCAACCCGAGCATGTCGCTGCCGAGGCCGTCTATGCCGACTGATACCAAGATGATGGCAGGTCTCGCCGTGGCTCCTCGGCTCACGCTCGGTGACGCCCAGCGGCCCTCGCTGTGCGACGTGCTCGACCGGGTCCTGAACAAAGGAGCCGTCATCGATGGAGAAGCGACGATTTCGGTGGCAGGGATTGACCTGGTTTACCTGGGATTGAGGCTGGTGCTCACGTCCATCGAGACGGCCCGCCGCAGGTCCCAGTTCGGAGCTGCCGAATTCGGGCCGGTAACCAATACCGGGGAGGAACAGTTGCATGGCGTCTGCTGAAATGCCGCGCATGGAGTGCGAGAGCCTGAGTGCTTGCGCTCAAGTGATGAACGCCGGAACGCCGTCGCTCGGGCCGGAAGCCGGTGAGGGTTTGCAAGGCCGGTCCGGACGGTTGAACTTCGATGTCAACGGCGCCAAGAACGGACTGGGACAACTGGTGCTGACTCTGGTTAAGCTGCTGCACGAATTGCTGGAGCGGCAAGCCATCCGCCGTGTGGAAGCCGGCTCGCTGACCGATCAGCAGACCGAAAGGCTGGGACTGGCCCTCATGCAGCAAGCCCAGGAAATCGAACGGCTCAGGAAGGAATTCGGACTAGAAGAAGAGGACCTCAACCTCGATCTCGGCCCGCTGGGAAGGCTTCTATAAGGAAACACTATGCTACAGCAACAAGCGTTATCGCATTCGGTTGAGTCTTCTACCTTGGCGGATGTCCTCGAGCGCGTTCTGGACAAGGGAATCGTTATCGCCGGCGATATCAGGATAAAGCTGGTTGACATTGAGCTGCTGTCAATTCAGATCCGCCTAGTCATCTGTTCCGTTGACAAAGCCAAAGAAATGGGTATGGATTGGTGGGTAAATAACCCTATATTTCGCCAGGACAAGCAACCGGAGATCGCGCCGGCCTCGCTTACCAGCCTGGAAGAGAGACTGGCTACTTTGGAAGCCACTCTGCGCAACGCCGCGGGACACAGCAGCTGAGCTACCAACGTTCACCGTTTGTATCGAGCACATGCATCGCTGCGAAAGCGGTCCTTCCCAGCTCTTGCTGTGCTGTATCCGCTCTAGCCAAAGGTGTATCACTCTAACCGGTGACCCGGATCACGGTATGGGGCGTGGGTAGACATGAGAGTCTATAATGCTTTTGGCGTTCGTCCTGGCCGGATTCGAAACCAAGGCTTAACAAGGCCTTCTACCTCATCCTTCGATCTTCTAGGTTCAGGCTCTCTCGCCAAGGAGGCTGGATATGAAATACCGGGCCACGATCCTGGTTCTGATTCTCCTCCCCATCCTGGTAGGCGGCGGTTTTGCCCTCGCCAAATGGCCCATGAATGCTCCCGTGATTGCAATCCTCGGGGCGGTCATGATCTGGCTAGGCTACACCGGGTATGCCCGCCGAATTGACCAAAACGTCATTCAACCTGATGCCAAGAAGGCTACTCCCGCGCGCATGTACATGGACGGGGTGGACTTCATGCCTACGAGCCGCAACGTGCTCTATGGTTACCACTTCAAGTCCATAGCTGCCGCCGGTCCCATCGTGGGCCCGATTGCCGCGGTCGCACTCTGGGGATGGTTGCCCTCGCTACTCTGGCTCACCCTGGGCGTTACCTTCCTGGGCTGGGCCAGCGACTACTCCGCCATCATGGTGGCGGTGCGCAACGACGGCAATTCGCTGTCGGCGATTGCACACCGGCTGATTGCGCCGCGAGCTCGCGTCATACTCTTTGTGTTCATCTTTTTTTATCTGCTGCTGCTGGCTGGGGCCTTCGTGGGAATTATGGCCGGCATCTTTGACCCGCGGGCCGATGTCCCGTTTGGCATCTTCATTCTGGCCATCATGGGTCTGGTAATGGGTCAGATGCTCTATCGCTGGAAGATGGACCTGATCGTCGTCACCGTCCTCGCGGTTGGCTTGACCATGGGGGCGATGGCCTGGGGCGCACGTGGCATGTCCATCGTAAAGGGGAACACCCCGGCCGGCAAACCTGGTGCAGCCGTCGTATTCGGCGGCCCGGTCAATTCTCTGGTGGAGAAGCTGAATGGCTCCATCAACCAGCTCTCGGGCGGGAAGGCTTTGTACACCGTTGTTGATCCTACAAAATCGGATCCGCGTCTGGCGGCGATGGCCGTCGATGCCCAAGGCCAGATTGTGCCGAAGTATACGGCCGGCGGCGGCGCCATCAAGATGCTGCCCTCGTTCATCTTCTGGTGCCTATTCATCTTCGCCTTCTCGTATCTGGGGACGGTCTTGCCGATCTGGCGCTTCGCCCAACCCACAAACTACATAGGCTTCTGGATCACCTTCCTCACCATCGGCTTTTCGGCCTTGGGTGCAGTCGTCGCGGGACTCCGCGGACTGTTCGGGAACACGGTGATGACCCAGGCTGTGACTTTCCAGACCAAGGTGATTTCCTCGCCCGCGCTGGGCGCGTGGTGGATTCCCATGACGCAAGCGAAAGACGCAGCCGGCCACATCGTTCAGAACCTGCCGGCAATTCAGCCGATCTGGCCGATGCTGTTTGTGACCATCGCGTGTGGCGCCATCTCGGGCTGGCATGCGCTGGTGGGCTCCATCGGCACCGCGCGCCAACTGGAATATGAGACCGATGCATTGCCGGTGGGCGGCGGTGGCATGTTCACGGAAAATGCGCTGGCCTTGCTCGCCCTGGTGGCGGTTTCCATTGCCGGCGGAGCGGGCGCAGGCGCGTTCGCCGCCGGCGTCGGCAAGCTGCTGGGGCTGGTCACCTTCGGCGGGATCCAGCAAGCCTACGGGACCGCGCTCGGCTTCGGCGTGTTCGTGGTGATCGTGCTGACCATGGTGCAACTGGTCTTCCGCGTCATGCGCGTCACTCTGGGTGAATGGCTGGGCGATGTGTGGCTGGGCTTCAAGAATCCGCACATTTCGGCCATCATTTCCATGGGCTTGACCATGCTCCTGGTTCTGAGTGGGACCTGGATCTACCTGTGGCAACTGTTTGGAGCTTCCAACCAGCTGATGGCGGCGCTGAGTTTGCTGATCGTGAGCCTGTGGCTGAAGTCGGTGGGACGCAGTCCGCGGTTCGCCTTCTGGCCCATGCTGTTCATGTACATCACGACCATGGCGGCCATCATCGTGACCGCCTACAACCTGTACGCCAGCATATTGTCGAACTCGACGATCGCCTCGCAGACCATCAACATGCTGGGCGCAGTGGCGATGATCGTGGTGGCAGTCTTGCTGTTTGTGGCGGCGCTGATTATCGCGTACGACGCCTGGCATGCCTGGGGCCGGTTGAAAGGGCCGGCGCAGGTGCGGCCGATGGCGGCGGACTAAAATCGGCGGATCGAGTTTCAAGTGGCTGGGCTCTACCGTTGGACTTTTTCGGCGAGGCGCTGAACGGTTTCGAATACGGCGCGTGCCGCAGAGGCTGGCCGCGAAGGTAGTCGCCACTGCATCTCGAAGCTGTTCTTGCTTCGCCGTACTCCGATGCGAACCAGCGAGAGACCTGGGCGTTCAGCTTCGCCCACCAGTTCGGCGATGTTCGCAATCGGAGGGAGAGCGTAAACCTGGAACCCTGGGCTTTCGAAGGGAACCAGTTGCCACTGCTGCTGTCGAACTTCTTTGTCGACAGCCCGGGTGGACCAGGCTTGCCGATCAAGGATTTCGACCTGTATCTTGGGGACAGAACACAACTCGGTACGAACAATCAGCAGATCGCGTCTGCCGCGGAGGCGCGAGAGCAGCCACAAGGGCGGGACGTCCCGGGGTTCCAAAACGACCAGGACTTCGACTCGGCGGAAAGGCTCACGGGCGTTCTCAATCTGGAGGTGGACGACGGAAGAGCCCAGCCAGCGCAGGGTGGTTCTTTCTCCGACCAGCGGCAGGCCGCTCTGCAGCCATTCCAGGAAGCGATGGCCCTTGCGGACATTCAGGTGCGTACCGAGCGCGAACCACCCGACGATGGCGATGACAACCACCACGAAGATGGATAGCTCGGGGGACATGCGTTTTGCGGCTGAGTCAAAGAATCGACGACCATTATGGCATACGCCCTCGCCCCGGAAGGGCCCTGACATGCGCGTGATCACCATGCCGGCCACGCGGACTTGGCTCGACAAGGTCCGTGAGTTCCTCTACGGCATGATCTCTTTCGAGTTCGAGCAGCAAGCCCGGGAACAGCGGGGAGAACTGGAGTCCGCGTTCATGCTCCTGACCATGGGTGACATGCTTGGCGTCCCGGTGATGCCGCCGCTTTACGCGCTTCGCATCTTGCCCTATGCAGTACCTATGATTAGTACCTGGAAACGGAGGGTTGGGCGCGAGCGTGACCTCTCCGAGCGGGAGGAGTTTCATCTGCACGGGGTGTGATACCCCGAGCCAATAACAGACACGGAATGGAGTTGTGACTATGCCAGACGATCCGACCAAGAAGGAAGAAACCGAAGAGAAAGAAGAGAAGCAGGGACTGTTCAGCAAGCTGAAGGAAATTGCCTACGGCATGAGCGCGCATGATATGTCGCGCTACGCCTTGCGCACCCGCGCCAGCATGGAACACCTGTTCATCCTGATCACCATGGGGGACCTTATCGGTGTTCCCATTCTTCCTCCTTATTACTCGCTGCGGCTTTTGCCCTACGTGGTTCCCAACATCTCGACGTGGAAGCGCCGCATGTTGCGGGAAAAGGACGTATCGGACGCGATGTTCTGAGCCGGCGGCACCTAACCAATAGCAGCAATTCATACGAGGACTTTTCATGTCATTGCGAGAAACATTCGAAACCCACAAGGACCGCCGCTACATCATGTTCGGCGGCAAGGGCGGGCTCGGCAAGACCACCTTCTCCGCGGCCACGGCGTACTGGCTGGCGAAGCAGGGCCACAAGGTACTGGTCTTCTCCGTCGATCCCCAGGCGTCGCTCAGCGACATCTTTCAGCGCGACATCTTTGGCAAGGGCGCAGTCGAGATCATGCCCAATCTCTACGCGCAAGAGGTCGATGCCGACCGTCACATCCACGATTACCAGGAGCAGATCCGCAAAAAGATCCGCGACATGTACGGCCTGGATGCCGTGCCCGAGGAAATCGAGCAGTACATTCAGGCGGCGTCGGCGGAACCGGCCATGGAAGAGTCCGCCATCTTCGACGCGGTGGTCGATATCGTGGTCGGAGGCGAATACGACTATTACATCTACGATCTGGTGCCGCTGGGGCACGCCCTCTACTACCTTTCCATGGCGAAGGTGTACGACGAGTGGATCAATCGCATCACCAAGCTTCGCCAGGAGATGCGCGAGCAGGAAGAGATGGTGGCGCGCATCAAACGCCAGAAGACCACCGAAGAAGACCATATCCTGACCGAACTGCAATACATCAAGGACCGCATCAACCAGTCCTCGCGCATTTTGACGGACAAGCAGAAGACGGCGTTCTTCTTTGTGATCGTGCCGGAGGAGATGATCATCCTTGACACCGAAAAGGCGGCCGGACTGTTCGCCAAATTCGATGTTCCCATTGTCGGGTATGTGGTGAATCGCGTGCTTCCCGCGGACCTGGCCGGACAGGTAATACCACCCTATCTCCAGAAGCGTCTCGCCATGCAGGGAGAATACTTGCAGAAGATCGACAAGATTTTCGGCAAGCAGGTCGTGGGGCGCGTTCCAGAACTCGAGCGTGACATTACCGGGCTGGCGATGATCGAGAGACTGGCCGACATCATGTATGGCAACGGAAAAATGTGAGCGGAACATGTCTGAGATAAAAGAGAGCTTTACCGAATTTGTGACCGCGCATCCCAAAATGAAGTTCATGTTCTTTGGCGGCAAGGGCGGCGTAGGCAAGACCACCATGGCGGGCGTCACCGCCCTGCACCTGGCGCGCGAAGGCAAGCGGACCATGCTCGCCTCCACTAATCCCGTGCACAGCTTGAGCGGGTTGCTGGACCAGAACGTCTATGGAGCGCCGACGCAGGTCACAGGCGTCCCCAACCTGTGGGCGTACGAGATCGACACCAAGGAGACCATCGAACGCTCCAAGCAGGACATCAAGACCAAGATCCGCTGGTTCCTCAAGTTCGCCGAAATTTCCACCCAGGCCGACGCCTTTGTCGAGAGCGCCACCATGAATCCGGCGTTCGAAGAATCGGCGATGTTCGAGAACATGGTTGACCTGATGCTCAAGAACGAGTACGACGCCTACGTCTTCGACACCGCGCCCACGGCCAATGCGCGCCGTCTGCTGGGCATGAGCAAGGTGTATTCGCTCTGGGTCAACAAGATGGTGAAATCGCGCGCCGAGGCGCAGTCGCTGCGCGAACTTCTGTCTTTCACCAAGAAGAAGCAAACCGACCCGCTGATGGAGTACCTGGTCGGTTTTCGCGAACGGATCTTGAAGGCGCGAGACCTGCTCACCGACGCCGAGCAAACCGCCTTCTTCTTTGTCACCCTGCCGGAGGCGTTGCCGATCGCCGTGATCAAGCGCTTCATCAACTGGTTCCACGATTTCGGTATCCCCGTTGGCGGGGTCATCGTGAACATGGTGATCCAGAAAGACCAGGTGCGGCCCGACTCGCCCGAGTTCGTGCGCAACCGGGTCGCCATGCAAGACGGCTACATGCAGGAAATCTGGCGCGACTTCGACAATGTGCGGGCGGTGGTGCCTCTGCTGGATAACGAAGTGCGCGGGACGGAATCGCTGCAAGGCGTCGCGCGCTACGTGTTTCCTGCCAAGCAGGAGATTAGTTCGCCCATGGACGCGCTCCGCTAGGGGTGCTGCTACACGCCTGCAGTGGAGCAGTTGGGCCATAACTGCCCCGCCCTAGCCAAGACCAAGCTAGAACGGGGCACCCATGTTATTGGGAGGCGCTAGGGCGGGCCACCCGCCATAATGAGAGGAAGACTGTGGGCGATACGTGGGAAGACGAATCCGACGAAACCGTATTAACAGCGCGGCTCCGAGGATACGAACGCAAGTACTTTGCTGGCTTAGATGCTGTAGAAAGCCTAGAACTGAGCAAGATAAGCGGCCCCTCTTGTTTGTCGGCATCGTCGCGGGTAATCCACATAAACCCCGCCGTTGCGCCATTTTCAAAGATGTGCGGAATCCTGATATTACACGAGCTAATCCACCATAAACTCTTGATGGAGAACGGCGACCCCGACGAAGCAGAGAAAGATCGGTTCCAAGCTGAGGTGCTGCGCTTGTGGGAAAGAGGGGCATACAAAGAACTTCTATGACTCGCACAGTCTCAGACACTTCTATCGGAATCGCGGTAGCATTGGCGCTGGCGCTCGTTGTCGGAGCGTACTTTCTCGGAGCGCACCAGGCAGTGTCCGCTGGGCCACGTTTTGTTCCGGCGCAAAGTTCGACCGCAGGTTTCATGTTTGACAATAAAACCGCTCAGATATGTTGGGCGGGTGCGCCGGAGGGCAACCCGACGCTCCCAAAATCCTCTTCTGATCCTCTTAGTGTTTTGAATGCGCCGGGGATTCCGACCTGTAAGAGCTTATTGTGATTCGCCTTTCCGATGTCCCTGTTTTCTTGATAGCAATGCTGCTCGGCATCTCCGTGTTTCTCGGTTTTATGGAGTTGGTCAAGCTCCAGGTCGTCGATATTCGAGGCATTCCTTCTTGGCTGCTTGCTGTGCCGTTCTTAGGAATGGTCGGCCTGTGTCTTTGGATGGCGTCTCTGATTTGGAAGAGGATTAAGAAGTTCGCAGGAAAAGTTTAATCGCACTTTTCGGCTTTACGCAGTCTCTTGACGTGGCCCGGCCAAGCATGCCGGTGACACTACTCAGATGAGGGTGCCCCGTCCAAGCCGGTTTTGCTTGGGCGGGGATTTTATCTTAGTTGGAGAGAGACTTGGAATTTTGTATCACGCCGTGTGTTCGCGTGCCGACAAAAGTCAATACACCCACCCAAGCGAAGGAAGCTTGGGTAGGGCACCCGGCTTGTCGGCATAATCCTTAGAGTGACTTCGTTCGGGATGTTTTACTCTGCCTACCACCACGGAGAGTAAAATCCTTGTGGCGAGCGGCGGGGCTGCCGGACGTACGCCAGCGCCTATAGCGGGAGGGAGGTGAACCAATGAACAAAATATTACCTCGCACGCTGATCGTTGTGCTTGTCTGTGTGCTAGGAGTGGCGCAACAAAAAACTCTTAGTAATCTGAAAAAGAATGACAGGCCCGTTTTCCTCTCCGCCAAAGACTTAGCAGAGGACTGTCGAACTTTCTTGACGGTATTACCGGACGGCAAACCGTTTCCTAATGACGACAAACCCGTTAACGTATCCACGGATCAAATTGCCGCAGCCATCAGATGCAAATTCTACATCCAAGGCGTGAACGATGGAGAGCTAGAGCACGTATTCGGCTCTCACTACCACCCCGTTCTGGCGCAACTGGAATCTATGAAGCCGCTGATTGATACGTTCCTCAAGTACCTTGCCGATCATCCCGAAGAACAGGATTTTGCCGCCAGCACGATTCTGAATAAGGCCATGCACACGGTCGCAAACGCGCAAACACCCGTCAAGAAAAATCAACGCTAAACGCGCCTACACCGGGAGTGATCGTCGAAGCCTATAATCCTTGTGGCGGGCGGCGTGGCTGACAGACGTATGTCTGCGCTGGGGGTGGAGAAACTCGAAAGAAGCCTTCACCTTGACCGCTCGCCACAAGCTTGAGGTGCTTCTGTGAAACGCACATTCTTGACGGTTCTGCTGCTAGTTACGTTTGCTTTTGCGTATCCGACTTCCGCACCGTGTCCGATTGATGGTCAAGACGCTCCCTACACTGGACACTATAAGGAAGTGTTTCATGCGGATGGAAAGCACATCCTGTGCGAGTACTCCCATGCAGCGAACATGGGAACTCTACAGCAAACCGTACATCGGTTCTGGGCGGACTGTACGCACGACTTCTAGGACTTGTTTCTTGTCCGCCGGGTGGACGGGTGGCCCAGACAAGCATGCCGGTACACTACTCAGATGCGGGTGCCCCGTACAAGCCGGTTTTGCTTGGGCGGGGATTTTATCTTGGTCGGAGAGAGACCTGGAATTTTGTATCACGCCGTGTGTTCGCATGCCGACGAAAGTCAACACACCCACCCAAGCAATAGAAGCTTGGGTGGCGCACCCGGCAGTCGGGATTCAACTGCTCTTGCCGCCACGCGGGGCGGGCGCTCCGCGCAGCAACCCTTCGGTGCTGATGTCTTCGTCAATCTCTGGCCAGTGGATGCCGTAGCCGCCGCCGGCAATCTTCCAATGGCGGCGCTGCTCGGCGGTGGCGTGGAATAGCCTGGGATACCACGCGAGCGGGACGGAGATGGTGCGGCCGTCCTTCAGGCGCACACTCAGCGCGTCTTGATCAAACGATACGTCCGCCACTCTCTCATCTGCCGCTACTGCCAAAATACCCATTCCAAGCCTCCAACAGCTCTTCTTGGTTGGTCTCCACGAGTGATTGTATCGTGTTCACCTCATGGGCGCTGAAGCCAAAGTTTCGTGGCTCGTGCGGCATTTATTTGGCAGGAGTGGCTGCTGCCGATGGTGCTTCGATGCCTCTCACCGCAACCAGATACTCCACGATCAGGGCCTGATCGGCTTCGGGGATGGCAGCGCCATATGCGTCGATCATTTTCTTGACTTCGCTCTGCCATACGCCCCTGGGAAAGCGCGGCTGCATTGAGACATAGCGTGCCGTATGGCAGATCAGGCAGTACCTCTCGTAGACCTGCACGTTCGGCCCCGGCAATATGTCGGCGGGATATTGCGGCAGCACAATGTGCTGAGACTGGGTGGAACTGTTTTGGGGTGCCTGTTTCGAGGCCTGCGGTGATTGCGAGTGGCCCATGGAACCGGTCGTGGCAAATGCCGCGAGCGCCAACACACAAAGCGCCTTCCGATTATTCATACCTCACCTCAGGCGACGATGACGTCCTGGTGTTCAATCACATCCCGCTGATATCCGCTGCGATTCCATTGCGCCATCGGTTCCGTCTCCCCAGCACCACTGGTGGCGCGCACCATCAAGCGATATGTCCCTTTCGCCGACGGCATCCATTCCGTCTGCCATCTGCGCCAGGAATATCTGCCCAGGTCCGGGCCGAGTGTGGCATCAGCCCAACTCACACCCCCATCCTTCGATACTTCCACTCGTTGGATACCGGAACCGCCGTCATTGGCTACGCCGGCCAAGGCGTAACGTTGGCCAACACGAAGCTGCTCACCCGGTTCCGGCGTGACGAAGATGGAATGCGTAGGCATGCGGTTGATGGGAATGGTGACCGGCGAAAGATGCCCCGGAGTTTCGTTGGCCTGGGCATTGTCAGGAATGCGATAGGCCTTGTCCATCCAGTAGGTCTTGAGCGGCTGATCAAGGACGGTAATGGACGACAGAGCTTTAACCCAATACGTGGCGTACCAGCCTGGAACCACAAGGCGGATCGGGAAACCGTTCAACATGGGCAACGCTTCGCCATTCATCTCATAGGCAATCATCACCTCGCCATCGCGGGCATGGTCCAGTCGTAAGGATTTCTGGAAAGGCGGCGTCTTTTCTGAAGGAGGGACATCCAGTCCCCGCAGGCCTACCTGAACAGCTCCAGGCAGCACTCCGGCCGCGTCCAGCACATTTTTCAGGCTCACGCCTTTCCACCGGGCGTTCCCCATAGCGCCGTTGCCCCACTGCCCGCCGGGAACTCTTGGTTCAAACAGGCTGCGGGAGTTTCCGGCGCACTGAGCCAATGCCACCAGCGAAACCGGTTCGAATTTCGAACGTAGATCGTTGATCGACAGGCTCAAGGGCTTTGCGACATGTCCGCCGACCTGGAGCCGGAAGCTCTGCAGATCAACTGTCGTAGGAATTCCTGAGAGGTGCCAGCGCACGAAGAATGCTTCATTGGGAGTGAGGTCGGTGCGAAAGTAGCGTAGGGGTGTTTCCAGTTGCGGCGGCCGGTCGGTCAGCAGAATGAGGTCCGTTTTTTGTGGATACTGTGCCAGCATGCCCGCGGTCGCTTGCGAGGGGCCGGCGCCTGACGCAAACTCGACGCCAGACCAGAGGATGCGACTGGCGGCCGCAAATCCCGCGAACGAAACCGCGGACGAAAGGAACCGACGACGGCTAACCGTGCGCGGGCATTCGCCTGGTGACACTTCCATAAGTTTCCGCTAACAAAGAAGTGATGAGAGAAGTGCTCTCCCCGATTCGAGTAAATTGCGCTTTCGCGCACGGCGGTTACTTTAGCACAGGCGCCGGACCAGCTCGAAAGCGCCGGCTTGAGATGAGTTAACGTTGGACTGACCCCCAAAATGAGACACGGGCGATTGCTACACTTGACCTGCCGGGTGCCCACCCTTGTCCGCGGATGTTGCACGTGGGAGTCGGGAGTCTTCAACTGCTCTTGCTGCCCTGCGGAGCGGGCGCTCCGCGCAGCAGCCCTGCGGTGGACGAGTGGCCCAGGCAAGCAGGCCCGTGATACTACTCAGATGAGGGTGCCCCGTCCAAGCCGGTTTTGCTTGGGCGGGGATTTGATCTTGGTTGGAGAAAGACCTGGAATTTTGCATCACGCCGTGTGTTCGCGCGCCGGCGAAGGTCAACACACCCACCCAAGCAAAAGAAGCTTGGGTGGGGCACCCGGCCCAGCCGAAGAAAAAAGTGCGCTGGAATCCCTTGATCGGTATATATTGTGGCTGTTAAAAGCTAAAACGGAAATTCCAAAGTAAGAGCAAGCGATATGGCAGCATGGAAGCGAAGCAGAAGGATGAATGCACCGATCGAGATTCTATTCTGTGCTGCGCTCTTTGTTGCATCCTTTGTCGTGTACTGGATGGCATCTCTGCATACGAGCAAAGGTTTCGTCGCTCAAAAATCGAGGGAGTCAATGACATTGTGCACGATATCTCCCCCTCATCGCCCTGCTCAACACATCCCTACGCGACTCCAGAATCCGCGAACATAGAGTCCCCGGCAGTTCAATGCACGGCAGTTCCATGCGGAGCTAGCTATGCTTTGGACGAAACATCCCCGCCCCACTTCTCAACACTGGATAGCTACGCGACTCCAGACTTCAAAGGAATAGAAGAAGAAGGAAAGAGGGCTGGCGAGATCACCAAGGCAGAGAAGGAAGTGACCCAGATCCAAACCGCTCCACCGAGAGTGAGCGAGGCGTCGCCACAGGCTATCTCGCCACCTGATCCCGACCTAACCCTTGCCGACGCGAGCGTTGCCGACGTGAGCGTACCTGCCTTCCAACGACCTGCTTACCAAGGACCTGCCGTCCCAGTACCCGCCTTCCAAGGACCTGCCTTCTCAGTACCTGCCTTCCAAGGGCCTGCCTTCTCAGTACCTGCCTTCCAAGGGCCTGCCTTCAAGTGACGCGGTTGATTCTGGCGTCTTCTGCTGCGGGCGCCGGGGTTATTTCCGGCAGAAAGGAAAGCCGGATTTGTCTCGCTACGCCGGAAGCAGTACGAGGCGGGTGCCCCAGATCCGCCCCTCTGATGGGCTAACCTGGGGTCACTGCCGTGTTGGTGAAGGTAGCAGAGCATGTGCCGTCCCTCTCCCACCCCACTACGCGCAAAACCGGCGCGTCAGGGGACCCCGGCTACGGGACTCGGGTTTGTTTCCCACTTGACCCCGGGCTTCCGCCCTAGGACGCCACCGATGGTGGGTTCAGGGGCTCCGTTTTTCTGGCTGCGACCGCAACCGTGTTATCCGCAAGGCGACTCTTCTCTTGAAGTTGACAATTAGTTCTTCTGAGCCAGCCGGTTTGGCCCAGAAGCTTCCATACGATGGTTCGGATCGAATGGTGATTGGCCCCGAAACGTGCGGGCGGCTCTGCTTAGAACAGCAGGCGGACACAAGCCAACATGATCGCGGCCATGATCGTTTGTACTCCGAGTGCCAAAGCGAGTGGTCGCACGCCACGGGTGCGCAAGCGGTACAGACTGGTTCGCAGCCCCACTCCCGCGAAGCCCAGCAGAAACGCCCAGCGATAAAGGTGATTCAGATTATCGACTGCAGCCGGCGACCAGAAATGAAAGCTGGCCAGGGCCGAGAACACAATCAGGCCAAGGGCAAACTTAGGAAAGTGTTTCACCAAGCCTCGCGCGGTGGAGACAGTGGTGTTGGCCAGTTTCTCGCGAATCATTCCGTGCACGAAGTAGAGCAGGGCGGCGTCGAGAAACAGAGTCCGGCACAGCTTGGCGATGGTGGCGTAGTGACCTGCTGATTCGGAATAGGTGAAGCCAGTGGCCACAGCCTCCGCTGTGTTGTTCACGGCCAGCCCGGCCCACAGGCCAAAGTGCAGCGGGCTGAGATGCAGAAGGTGCCCAAGGAACGGCATTACCGTCATGCTGAGCAGTCCAAAGCAGAGGATCACCGAAACCGCGTAGCTGGTGTCTTCTTCGTCGTTACGCAGAGCACTGGACAGGGCAATGATCGCAGAGACACCACAGATGGCCATTCCTATCGCCAATAGCTGTCGGAGTGCGCCATCGATTTTGAATAGCCGGGTGAGCCAAAGGGTGATGCTGAGAGTGGCAACTACCTCGATTGCGGCCAAGCTTACCCCTTTGACACCCACTTCAGAAAAGCTGCGCAGTCCCATCTGTGAACCCAGAAGGACGATGCCCACTTTCCAGAACACCTCATAGGTGCGAGTCCCGACCTCAAACCATGCATGCAAGCCGACCGTGTTGCGTATCAGCATGCCGAGAACGATGGCATAAACCAGGCAATAGGAGTCGAGGCCTCCGCGCCCGAGGACCCGCGCAAGCGCTGCCAGCGCGATCAACAGGGCCAATCCGGGGACGAACCGCTGCAGATACTTCGCCCATCCCCTCAGATAGATATTCAGGGTCGCCAGCGGGTTCGTGCTGAACGATCTACCAAGGGACGTGGAAGTGGACATAACGAAATACCACACCTATCAGGAGCGCTATTCCCAGTGACAGCCAGTCGATGCCGGGTCGCAGGGAAATCACGAATTCGGGCTTCTCAAGGGACTCGTTGGATTGAGATTTGGTCAAATCACACCTGGCGCGAACTGCCTTTCGCGCATTCATTCCGTTTTTTTCGAGAAGGTATGAATTCCGCACTCCAACTTGGCGCCACCCCAGCGACCGGAACGCGGGTCAGCGCCTTCCGCCGGGACACTCGTACAGGGTTCGCAGCCAATACTGCGATAACCCTCGTCGTACAACGCCAGGTGTTCAATCCCGTGCTGGGCGGTGTATCTCCACACCTGTTTCCAATCCCATGCCGCCAGAGGACTTACTTTCACCAGCCTTTGGCCGCTGGGCAAAAGGTGGTCCTCGACCGTCTTGAGATTCTTTCTCGTAGGCGATTGTTCCCGTCGCAATCCCGTGAACCACAGATCGAAAGGCTCAAGCGCTTTCATCAGGGGTTCGACCTTGCGTCGCTGGCAGCAGCTACTCGGATCAGTGCGATACAGTGTTCCCAGTTCAGACTCCTGTTCGGCTACGGACTGGGCCGGCATCACGTTGACAAGGTTCAAGTGCCACAACTCAACCATGCGATCGCGGTAGGCGTAGGTCTGAGCGAAGTGATAACCAGTCTCCAGGAAAAGGACGGGCACTCGTGGCAGTCGCTTGCGCAAAAGGTGCAGCACGACCATGTCCTCTGCCTGAAAGCTGCAAGTGATACAGGCCGCGCCGCGATTCTCATCGAGGAGGCGATCAATCACTTCTTCAGGACCCAGGGTTTCGTATTGCTCCGCAATCGGCGGCAGGCTCATGAGGCGCCTTTTGCTCTCAGCATGGTGGTCTCTTTCCAGATCAGCAGCCGTTCCATGATCTCATTTGCCACCTCGGATTCCGGCCGCTCGGTTGCGTCCACCTCGAAGAACGCGGACGAGCCAAATAGTTCCCGCAACGGTTGCCGGTGGGCGGTCCCGTCACTGGCTGAAAAGACAACCACCATTCCTGCGGAGCGAAGGGCACGAACCACGGGAACCACCTCGCCCGCCTCGTACTCGGAAGCGTTAATCAGGGGGGCAAACCAGCCGTCCTCGAACAGCCGGCGCTCGATCCGTTGCGCTACTGGCGGATGACCTTCAACCCACACCAATGCGGCTGGATGTCCGAAGCGTGCGGACCGCTCCTCCGCGGATACGGGAGCAGTTCGGTCAACGGCGTCGCCTGCCGGCATCTGCCGATCGCCCTGAATTGCTTCTTCAATCATTCCCGCGGCAACGGTGGCATTGGTTAGCGGATCAATCAAGATGAAGCTGCCCATACTCCTGATCTCGCGGTAGAGGTCGAAGTAGAGCGGCAACGTAGTCTCAACCTCGACCGAGGCAATGTCATTCATGCGAAGTGAGGTGGCTTCGAGTTTCACCAGGGAATCGATATCCACCCTATGATTGACTCGCGTCACCCGTGCCCTTACGATTCGCGTCGTGTGCTTCAGCATATAGAGCTTTTGCCGGTCCATTTCCGTCGGGTGCAACCACAGCAGGGACGCGACAAATCTGCAAGACACCGTCGGCGGTTGACCGGCTGCGGCCAGAAGATCGCCGCGACTTACGTCGAGCTCGTCTTCCAGGGTGAGAGTGACCGAATTGCCGGCGGTGGCTGCTTCAGCCTCGCCGTCGAAGATCACGATCGACTTCACCCGTGTCTTGATACCCGACGGCAATGCGACCACGGGCTGCCCCGGGCGAAAAATTCCGGATGCAACCTGTCCTGCAAAACCCCGGAAACCGGAGTCTGGACGAATGACGTACTGCACCGGAAAACGCGCTGGACGTGAACTCTCGGTGTCGTGCACTTTGAGTTCTTCCAGGTATTCCAGAAGGGCCGGGCCATCGAACCACGGCATGCGTTGGCTGCGGCGCACCACGTTATCGCCTTCCAGCGCGCTCACGGGAACGGCATACACGTCTGCCAGGCCAAGTTGTTCCGCCAGGGCCAGAAAGTCATGTGCGATACGGTCGAACACTTCCTGCGAATATCCGACGATGTCCATCTTGTTCACGGCCGCGATGACGTGCCGGATGCCGAGCAAGCTGGCGATGTAGGCATGGCGCCGAGATTGCGAGAGCACGCTCTTGGTGGCATCGATCAGGACCACAGCTGCATCCGCCGTGGACGCCCCGGTTGCCATATTGCGGGTGTACTGCTCATGTCCGGGAGTGTCGGCGAGGATGAACTTCCGCCGCGGCGTGGAAAAGTAGCGGTAGGCGACATCAATCGTAATACCCTGCTCGCGTTCGGCGCGCAAGCCGTCGGTCAGCAGCGAGAAATCCAACGGACCGGTCGATCGATTGATTCGGCTGTTGCGGACAGAAGCGAGTTGGTCCTCGTACACACTCTGGCTGTCGTACAGTAAACGGCCGATCAGAGTTGACTTGCCGTCATCTACACTGCCGGCAGTGGTGAAGCGCAAGACCCCGGAATGCCAGGGGAACAAGTTAACCACTTCGCTCAGCGCCGTATCGAGTTGTGCTCCGGAGGGGCCCACTAGAAGTAGCCCTCGCGCTTCTTCAGTTCCATCGAGCCTTCTTCGTCATGATCGATCACACGGTTTTCGCGTTCGGAACGCCGGAACGACAGCATCTCTTCGATGATCGCGGGCACGGTGTCGGCATGGGACCGAATCGCTCCGGTGCACGGCACACATCCAAGGGAGCGCATTCGACACATCAGGGTCTGGGGCTTCTCCCCCGGCAGCAGGCGCACGATGCTTTGTATCAACAAGAGGGAACCGTCGCGGACGATCACCTCGCGTTCTTTCGCGAAATACAGCGGCACGATAGGAATGCTCTCCACATGGATGTAAAGCCATACATCCAGTTCACTCCAGTTCGACAAGGGAAACACGCGGATGCTCTCTCCCTTGTGATGTCTGCCGTTGTACAGGTTCCAAAGTTCAGGCCGCTGGTTCTTGGGGTCCCACTGGCCCATGGCATCGCGAAACGAATAGACGCGCTCTTTTGCCCGCGACTTTTCTTCATCACGGCGCGCCCCGCCGAACGCCGCATCAAAGCCACCTTCGGACAGGGCGTCAAGCAGGGCGCGGGTCTTCAAAGCGCCACAGCATTTTTGCGTGCCGAGCGTGTACGGAGTCGCGCCATCGTCTAATGCCTCGCGATTCGTGTAGACGATAAGTTCAGCCCCGATTTGGCGGGTGTAGGAGTCTCGAAACTCAATCATCTCGGGAAACTTGTAGCTGGTATCGATGTGTAGCAGCGGAAATGGAATCTTGCCGGGATAGAAGGCCTTCTGCGCCAAGCGCAGCATTACCGAGGAGTCCTTGCCAATCGAATAGAGCATGACCGGCTTGGCAAACTCCGCCGCCGCCTCACGCAAAATATAGACACTTTCGGCTTCCAACGCCTTAAGGTGATCGAGTTGGCCATTCAGCTTCATCGCTTTTGGTCAAAAATAAACGCTTCCCGCTGACTTTCGTTGGCAACACCATTTCCTGATTTGATGTTTGGCGGACGCCCATCCTCTCGCACCACTATAAAGTCGTAAGTGGAAACAAACAAGGGAAGCCGCGCTGCCGCAGCGAAACCGTAAGAGCTGATCTTTCTCTGTCCCTGAAGGCCGTGGCGCCTTTGTAAAATCAAGTCAGGCCGCACCACATCGGTATTGTCGGCTGTTCCACCGAAGGTGCAGCTCTGTATTATCGGACCATCTGCGTGGAAGGTGCGCCGCGTTTCGGCGCACCCAATCGCTATATAATGGTGCGGTTGCTGCCGGGATGAGTACAGATATCGATGCGCGCGCCACTGGTACATTGGACGGTACCGGTTTGATCGTTTGGTTTACCGGACTGAGCGGCGCTGGAAAGACAACGATAAGCGAAGCGGTCCGCACGGAATTGCTAGCTCGACACCTGCGAGTCGAGGTATTGGATGGAGATGCAGTTCGCAAAGACCTAAGCAAAGATCTGGGATTCACCAGGGCTGGTCGCGACGAGAACATCCGGCGAATCGGGTACGTGGCCGGCCTGCTGGCGCGAAATGGCGTTATTGTCTTAGTGTCTGCGATCTCTCCTTATCGTGCTGGTCGAGAAGAGATCAGGCGGCGTTTTGGACGATTCGTGGAAGTCTTCGTCAACGCGCCTCTTGATGTTTGTGTGGAGCGCGATCCAAAGGGATTGTACAAGAAGGCCCGCGCCGGGTTGCTCATGAATCTGACGGGTGTCGATGATCCTTACGAGCCTCCAATTTCGCCGGAAGTTGAGTGCTGCACGGACCGGGAATCAGTGGAAGACAGCGTTACCAAGGTCCTCTCTGCGGTGCTGCCGCTGACCTGACCTATATACTCGGCAGAATTTCTACCGAACTCCGTCGCGAGGTGTATAGTGTGGGGCTGTTGGGCGCCAGAACCGGCTGGATTCCGGCGGCGCAAGCGATACGAGATGCTTCGCGAGCTAGACATCGCGCGTGGTCCCCGGCGAAACCCCATTGAGAGGAAAAACTCAGAAGGCGTATCAAACCGCTCATCCCGCCATGTCCCGGATCTGTTTCCTGCACGCTGGAACCCACAAGACAGGTAGTAGCTATCTCCAGAATTTTCTTCAGTGCAACGAATATGCTTTGGCTAGCGAAGGTCTGTATGTCCCGACCACCGGCCGGGTCAGCCCGAGCGCCCACCACAACATAGCCTGGGAGCTCACCGGCGACGCCCGTTACAATCCGATCCACGGAACGTTGAGTGAACTGCTTACCGAACTGTCCTCGGTCCAAGCCGCGCGCGCCTGCGTGAGTTCCGAAGATTTTGAATATCTTTATCAAAATCCTGCGGCATTGCGGACTTTGCAATCGAGGTTCAACGAAATTGACTATACCGTCAAAGTACTGTTCTTTCTCAGGCCACAGGCGGACTATGCAGAATCGGTGTACGCAGAATCCGTTAAGCATGGCTTCAACCTTGATTTTCCAGAATTCCTTGAGGTGTTTGCGAGGGGCGAATTTAAACAAAATGCCACACCAGATTACTCCGTCCTGCTCCATCCTTTCGCGGAGGTGCTTGGGATTGACAATGTCATTGTGCGCCCATTTCGGAATTCGGGTAGATCCGATCAGATCTTGATCGACTTCTTGTCGCAGATGCTCCCGAACTTTGAGCTTAGCAGTGGCAAATACCAGGTCAGTGGTTCCAGGGAGAATGTGTCCATTCCTTTCTCCCAGGTGTTTCAACTTTTTATCTGCAATAACTTTAAGCAACAATTAACACCGGGTCAGATCGACTTGATTTCATTGGCCAAATCTGTTCAACCCGACACCAGCGGATATCAGTATCTTTCCGGCCCCTTTGATGTCGTGGATTTTAAGGATGTCGCAACCAGATTCTGGAAGCTGGGCGTGTCCAATCTAAGAGTTATAAGTAAATACCACGTCTTCATACCGTTTGTATCGGGCAATGCTCTTTGGAAGGATGTACGGGCGCTGTTGGGCTTCGACTCGAACAGCAGAAAGAGAAAGCTCTTGATCAAGAGGTTCCGCAGGACCTCCGCTGAACTCAAAGTGGTTGTGGACGAGCGGAGTCGGGGATGCGACAGAATGGGAGATAGAAACGAGCCGGAAAATGCTGAGTCGCGGCCCAGTCTCGTGGCGCACGGCGCGGAGGGTTCAATGGCAGATTCTGATGGCATCGTCTCCGGATTGCGAAGGGAAATCATCGCACGCGATGAACGCATAAAACGGTTGAGCGACGAACTGCTTCAGCGCGAACGCGAATTGCGCCAGCTAGGAATCCAGGCGGCGAAGCAGGTGGCCGAGCGAGACCGTGAAATTGATCGCATCAAGGGGCAACGCAACGGATTACGCAGCACATTGGCCGAGCCTCGGCCGGTCAGATACTTCTTTGCTCGACTGCGCTCGGCACCGACGGCCTGCTACGCAGCCGCCCGTCGATTCGTTTCGAGCTTAAGGAGGCGCAAGCTTGCCCGCCTCATTACTGAGACTGGATTATTCGACGCCTCGTTTTATTTAATGCAGAAGCCCGAATTAAAGGAAACAGGGATGGATCCGCTGGCCCACTTTCTCGAGCATGGCAGCGCCGAAGGTACTGATCCCCACCCGTTGTTCGATACGTCTTACTACCAGGAGCAAAACCCGGACGTTGTCCGGATTGCAGTTAACCCTCTGCTTCACTTTGTCAAGCACGGGGCGCAGGAAGGACGTGATCCCCACCCCTTGTTCGACACGTCGTATTACTTGGAGCAAAACCCGGAAGTCGCTCGTGCAGGAAAAAACCCGCTGGTCCACTTTATTAAGTATGGCGCTTACGAGGGGCGCAACCCCAACCCTTTGTTCGATGTTTCGTATTACCTCGAGCAGAACCCGGATGTCGCAAGCCTGGGCCTTAATCCGCTCGCCCATTTCGTTCAGGTTGGCGCACGTGAGGGTCGAGACCCCCACCCCCTGTTCGACACCTCCTACTATCTACGAGAAAATCCGGAGGTCGCAATGCGAGGCCTCAACCCGCTCGTCCACTTTATTCGGTATGGCGCACTCGAGGGGCGCAACCCGAACCCCTTGTTCGACGTTTCGTATTACCGTCAGCACAATCCTGATGTCGAGGGCCGGGGATTCAACTCGCTCCTTCATTTCATTGCG
The DNA here is from genome assembly GCA_049520555.1 of Candidatus Korobacteraceae bacterium. Taxonomy (GTDB): domain Bacteria; phylum Acidobacteriota; class Terriglobia; order Terriglobales; family Acidobacteriaceae; genus Bog-257. Next base: position 161,843 of record JBEKPR010000001.1, on the reverse strand, counting down.
ACCGTCAACCCCCTGGTTCATTTCATCCAGTATGGCGTTCACGACATGCGTGATCCCCATCCTCTATTCGACACTTCCTACTATCTTGAGAACAACCCTGATGTAGCCCGGGCAGGGCTAAACCCGCTGGTACATTTCCTTAAGCGGGGTGGGTTCCAAGGACGCGACCCAAGCGCTTTGTTCAATGTCTCACAATACCTGGAGAAGAATCCGGATGTAGCAGACACCGGGATTAACCCATTGGTTCATTTCATCTTGCATGAACGGCGCGGTTGACGTGCTCCGAGGTGGGGGCCGGTCTCGACTCGACCAAATCATCTCAGGTTATAGATGTTAGCGACCCCATGAATGCAGCCTATGGCCCGGTTAGCGACCCAAGCTGCGTCGCCGCTGCGATAACCGCGAACCAAGGGGATTACATTTACGCGGATGAGCGTCACTGCACGATCGACAAATTCGATGTGTACAATGCGCATACGCGGTGGTACGAATGGCGATTCAATTTCGGCGCGAAAGTCTGTTGTCACGTTTTCAAGATCCCGGTAATGAGGCGTACTCGGAGCGCAAACTCCAGGTCCGTTTCGACCCACTGCTTGGCACCTCGGCTCGAATCGCTGAAGGCGTGAAGTTGCAAACCGGCGCTGACGCCACGCTGGACTCATTTCGGGCGCCGGACCCGAATTGCCCTTTCTGCGCAGAACGCATCGACCAGGTAACGCCGCGCATCGCTGGGGAAATCACTCCGGCCGGACGCATTCGGGTTGGCCAGACGGTACTGTTTCCTAACCTGGTGCCGTACGCGAAATACGCGGCCGTCGCCGTGTTTACAACCCGCCACTGGCTGGACCTTCGCGATTTCACCCCCGCCCTGATCGCCGACAATCTGGCCGCCTCGCTTGAGTACATACGCGCGGTTGCGAAGGTCCATTTGGATGCGCGGTTCTGCGCCTACAACATCAACTATCTCTATCCGTCCGGAGGCTCGCTTCCCCATCCCCATAGCCAGGTGTACGTCGATCCATTTCCGACATCGATGATGCGGATGCAACATGCGTCGGTTGCGGCCTACTGGCATGCGAACGCACGGTGTTTCTGGAATGATCTTGTGGCAGAAGAGACGGAACGGGCGGAGCGGATTGTCTCCCGCGACGGATCGATCGTTTGGATGACGCCTTTCGCGCCAATCGGCTTCAACGAGGTCCGCGCTGTCGTGTGCGAACGCGCAACCATCCTCGACCTTTCATCTGCCGATGTTCAAGCGCTTGCTTCGGGCATCAGCCGAGTACTCGCGTGGTATGACTCGATCGGCTACAACAGCTTCAATCTGGCACTGTATTCCGGCGAGTTGGGCAAGGATGGCGCAGATCGCGTGAACTTGACCATGGTCACACGCACGGCCATGACACCGTTCTATCGCAGCGACTCGATGTACCTGGAGCGCCTTCATTGGGAAGCGGCCCTCGACCGCACCCCGGAGGATGTAGCTGCGGACGTCCGGCAATACTTTCGCAGCGCGAGAGACGCGTAATCTAGATTTCATGTCTCGGCTTCTGGCGCCTGAATGTGCCGGCGCGGGGGATGATGGTGAGTATTCCGGTGAAGGCGAACGTTGATCCGCAGGGAGCGAAAGGTCAGGAGGAGTCGAGGGGAACTAGCAGACGATTACTTGGCGCGGGCGAGTGCTTCTGCCTTGCGAATGGCAGCCTCATGCAAATCGTAGGCCAGGAGGGCCTTGCGGGCCCCTTCGCGGGCCCCGTTGGTACTCATTCGCTTCTCGGCTTCGGCGAAAACATCTTCCGCATCCTCATGGGCGTTGTACGCGTCGTCATCGGCTTCCTTCACCCGCCTGACTGTGGCCATAAGTTCGGAATCGATCTTCGGCGCTTCTGGCTTTTTGGCGAGCTTCGCTTTTTGCCGCGACTGTTTAACATCGCTGCTTTCTGTCACTAGCTGGTTGTAAGCAATCTTGAGATTGTCGCTCCAGGTGGCCTTGACCTTCATCTCGAAATCATCGAGGGCGGCCCTGGCTTTATCGGCGATCTCCCGCACTCTTCTTTTCTCCAGCAGCCACTTCCAGACTCCCCACTCCATGCCTTCCGTCATTATGGCCCTGGCATCTTCGACGGCGGGAAGTTTTCGCATGGCAAACCTCGCATACAAAGAATGTTTGGTGAACTTAGCAACGAGAGTTCACGTCGAGCCAACCGGCAAAGTACTTCCCTTACTGCAACTGCACATGGCGCAAGAGCGAAATTGAAGAGGGGGAAGCTTTGTCCGTCTCCATCTACTCCTCGCTATCGGAGCGAAGATCGATCGGGCTGACTCGGCAGCAGGCCCTCCACGACAAACGCCCGCGCTTGCCCGCGTAGCCTCATCGGCTACGCGGAGCAATGGTTTCCTTATGTTTGGAACTGGCGGTTCAGCTGATTCCGAAAGCGCAGCAAGCTACTGCTCGGACCAAACGCGGCAGCCGGCCGCCATCCTTACGCTACTTGCCCAGGATGTTCTTGCCGAACGAGAACTTCGTTCCCACCACGACCCGTACGCTGTTACGACCGCCATTCAATAAATTCGAGAAAAAGTTATAGTGAACAACGTCGGTGGCTACACGAAGACCAAAGTTCGGCGTGATCTCCCAAGTGGCCCCGCCTCCGAAGCCGTAAAACACGACGGTGTCAGATCTCGACGGATTCGAGCCCAGCAGACCGCCGACAAGCAGTTTGGCGATTGGGTCGCCCGGCTTGACCGTGACGTTGGCGTGCAGTGCCCCCAGCGCCGGGCGCACGAACAGGGTCACCTTTTTAAACCCGCGGTAATTGAATTGCGGACCGGCCTCATACGTATAGGTCGCAGAGTTGTAAGGGATCGATATTACGTACCCGGGCGGGAGAAACGGCAGAAACGGCGCTAATTTCGCCTGCGTGGCCGCATTAAGATCGTTCGGCACTATCGAACTGTGGCCACTGTTATAGCTGAAATCGCCACCCAGCGTCAGCCAACTGCGCAGGTTGACGCCAAAGTCGCCATCGAATCCGCGCTGGGTCAGATTCAACGACGGCGTGGCGAGGTAGGAAAACGCGCCAAAAGCGCTGAACTGCGGGATGTCGGTTTGTTGTGAGAAACAGGTGAGAGAGGTTAGAAGAACCAATAAGAACACGACGAACAGAATCCTGGGCCGCATGCTAAATCTCCTTTTGCTCGCCCTCAAGTTGGAGCAGGGCGGCCAATTACAAGTTTTCAGCGGGCCGTAAACCGTGAGCGTTACTTGACCTCACTGGCTCCGTCCCAACTGTGCCTCAATCCAGTTTGCGCCATGAAAGGAGCGGGATCATTAACAAAATGAAATGTTTGTGGTTCGATTCCCAAATTGGAACTACGGCGGGCGGACACGGACTCTCGCTCTTATCACAACCGTTGTGTGATGACGCTCGTTGGAAAATTCCGGGGAATGTGCTGCGGAGATACGGCCGCGCAGAGGTATGGCGCTCGCCCGTTCCTAGTCGACGGTGGTTGCTTGCGCGAGGCGATTCGCGATGATGGTGTAAGCGGATGCGTTAAAGGCCAGGCCGATGTGCGTGCCGGAAACTTCAAAATCGCTGTTGGCATTGCCGGTGATGCAGTACCGCCAATCCACCACGCCATCCTGTCGCGTGTAGATTGCGGTTTCGACCATGGAGCGGGGCATCTTGCGGCGCAGGGAAGCCAGAAAGTTGCAGGTGCAGCGTCCGGTGTAGCAGGTGGGCAGCACTCCCGGGCCGTGCTCTTTCAAAATTCGCTTGCGGACGGTTTCGGCGGCGTTCAGGACGGTGCGATGTGCCACCGTTCCACGGAAGGGTGAGCCTAAGGTGATTACGGATGCGATATCGTCCGGCCTCTGGTTGGCTACTGAGCGGGCGATGATGCCGCCCAGGCTATGGCCGATGAGATGAATCTTGCGCTCGGTTGCGAGCAGTGCCTTTGCGATGTTCTCATTGAGCCGATGCTCGATGAGCAGATTTGGACATTCTGCATTCAGGCCAATACCGGAAAAATAAGCATGGTAGCCAATCCGCCCGAGCCACGAATGCAATTGCTTCAGATAAGTGTCGGTACCCAGGAATCCCGGAACCAGGACGACTCCGGACCCGTCGCCCTGCGGTATGCCTAAACCATAGTAGACTGGCGAGCCGTGCAGGAGGAGCACCTCTGCCCCGAACAACGCTTCCTTCCAAATGGTAACGTCAGCCTCTATATAATCTGGTCGATAGCCGTAGTTGGGCGAGGCCATGGTTGATCAGGTGGTCTGTTGTGCTTGAGCCTCCACTGGGGGGGGCCAAGACAACCGAAGAGTCTGCGCTCAACCGCCTTGGCAGACGTTGCGCGTTATCCCCGGTGAGTTAGTGTAGCTGGAGCTGTCAAGAGTTGCCAGCAATTTGTAGATTTTTTGCAAGAGGGGAATAGCAGGGCTGGAATGATTCCCCATTCAGGCAGGTGCGCAGACTGAACCGGCGCGCCGCAGCATCAGACTGCAGCACGCCGGAACAGCTTTCGACAACTCACGCACTAAAGCTCAGGTTCAGGCTGTGACGTGAACTGTCTTCATCTTGATCGTCCGTGGCTTCCGGTGCGCTGTTTTGCGGGCCGGCTTGTGGACGGGGGGACGCTTGGTAACGGTGTCGATCAAGGCCTTCTCTGCATCCACAAAATGCTTCACGTTGACACGGGTAAAATCCGGCAGTTCCGTAAAAGCACTTGGTGAGATCATGTTCAGCGAGCGGTTGGTGGCTTTGAGGCTGGCATTCATCTGCCGGCCGGCTACGTCCATCAGCTTCTTTTGCGCCTCGATAAAAGCATCGGTGGCGTGACGCGCCAACTCTGTCATCTCGGTTGCCTTCTTGGATCCGCCGTTCTTGCCTTCCGTGGCCTTGGTGGCCTCTTCTTTAATGACATCCAGGAACTTCTTCTGCGCGTGCACGAAAGTGTCGAAGCTTTCGCGAGCGGCCTCGACCAGGCCTTCGCCGTCATAAGGCTTGCCGGCCTTTACCGCGGTCAGCCAGGTGTGCATCTGTTTGTTGGCGATCTTCAGCATCTCCTGGTGCATCTCGACAAAGGTATCGAAACCGCGACGCATGAAGTCGGTAACGGCTACCGCGGTGGGGTAACCGCCAACCCGCTCTTTCATGCCGTTGGTGACCAATTCGTATTCCTTCTGGGCCAGGCTGAGGAGCAACTTCTGTCCTTCAATGAAGTTCGTCACTCCCTCGCCGGTCAGGTCGGTCAAAATCTCGGCCGGACAATAGGCGGGATCGTTCAACCGCTCCCGCAGCATGTGCATGACATCCGCATTCTGACGCGTGATTAAATCCACCAGGATTCGTTGCGTGGCAAAGATATTCTCCACACCCTGCTGCACCCATCCCGACAGCAAGGAAACAAAGGACGACTCCCGGGAGATGGCCGTGTTGAACTCGGACTTAATTGCTCTAGGCATGATGACCTCCGTTTTGCTGCATCGCAGCATCAACTTAAACCTAGTATTCCTTGGACTCCTTGTCAATCTAAAAGTACAATTATTTTGCACTGCAACAAGGAGGCGGCCCGTGAGCTCCGGCAAGGTCATCATCAAGAAGTACGCAAACCGCAGACTCTACGACACTTCTGGGAGCCGCTACATCAACCTGGAAGATATCGCGGCCCTAGTCCGAAACGGGAAAGAGTTGCAAGTGGTCGATGCCAAGACCGGCGAGGACCTGACCCGTGTGACCTTGACTCAGATCATCGTGGAAGACGCCAAGGAGCAGCCAACCGGATTGCCGCTGGAACTGCTGCGGCAGCTCATCGTAGCGTCCGACCGCGTCGGCCAGGAATTTATCATGTGGTATCTGAAGTCGGCGTTCGATGCTTACAAAAAAGTGCAAAACACATTGGAAAGCCGTTTGACCGATGTGCAATCCGTGGCCCTCTCCCCGCTGCAAATGATGAAGAGATTCATCCCGGGATCGGCGACGGAAGAGGTAAGCGAGCCCGGTGCAGAACTACAGGAGCTGCAAGAACTGCGCAAGCGCATCGCGGAGATGGAAGCCGGTCACCGGAAGCCCGAGAAACCGAAGCGGCCGAAAAAGCGCCGCCGCCGCGCCTCGGCCTAGCCGGCTGCGGGCGAAATTGTTCCAAGATTGACGCCCATTTCTTGACAATCGCATCCTGGCGGCTCACGATTCGCATTAGGCCAGACAGTTATGGCGCAGACTGCCAACATTGTGCAGCTGAAGCCTCGTACGCTGGCGGCTTTCGAAGCCTACATCCGCGAGGCCGAAGCGGCCATGGAGCCGTCGTTGCATGGGCACGGCGCATTCCTGTGGTGTGACACCGATCCAAAAATAGCTCAGCAAGTGCGGCATGGAGACATCGCTGCGCAACTATGGTCGGGGGACGCGGCCGTCAAGGTGCCGAATGGCCTGATCCACGATTGGATCGGGGCCGCGTTCATTCCGTGCGCAACCGTCGCGGCCACCCTGGCGCTGATTCAGAATTACGACAACCACAAAAATGTTTACAAGCCCGAGGTGATGGACTCGAAGCTGATCTCGCATAACGGCGACGATTTCCGGATCTTCCTGCGGTTGCTGAAAAAGAAGATCATTACCGTCGTCCTCGACACCGACCACGACGTGCATTACTCATCCGTAGACGACGCTCGCTGGTGCTGCCGCTCCCATACCACGCGAATCGCCGAAGTCGACGATGCCGGTACGGAAAAAGAGAAGGTGCTGCCGCCCGACACCGGTTACGGATTCTTGTGGCGTCTATATTCCTATTGGCGTTTTCAGGAGCGGGACGACGGCGTGTACATCGAGTGCCGCGCGATTTCGCTGACGCGCGACATCCCCATTGGCCTGGGATGGGTGATCGAGCCGATTATCCGCAAGGTACCCAAGGAATCGCTGATCCACACGCTGAAAGCCACCCGCGACGCGCTGGCCTCGGCATAACGGTCGGTCGTCGCTCCCACGATGGCCGGGCTGGGGCGTCTGATACAAACGGGAACTACATTTGGGCTGGCAGCGATTACACTATTAACCATGAATACTTTAATTCTTGCCGCTGTTGTCGTCATTGGCTTATGCACTTTTCCGGCGCAGGCCTCCAGTCAAGAGTTTGGTCCTGCCAACCCTTTCTTCGCGCCCAGCACCCTGCCGTTTCAGGCGCCTCCTTTCGACAAGATCAAGGACGGAGATTATCAACCGGCGATGGAGGCGGGCATGGCCGAACAACGCAAGGAGGTGCAGGCGATCGCGGACAATCCCGCGCCGCCGACCTTCGAGAACACCTTCGGCGCATTGGAAAAGAGCGGCCAGTTGTTACAGCGGGTTTTGGATCCGTTCTTCGCTGTGACGGCCGCGAATACCAATCCAGAGCTGCAGAAGGTGAGGGCAACCGAGGCGCCCAAACTCGCAGCTCACCAGGACGCAATCTTTCTCGACCCCAAGCTGTTTCAGCGGGTGGCGACGATCTACCAAGAGCGTCAGACGCTCAAGCTCGATCCGGAATCGCTGCGCCTGGTTGAGTATTCCTACGATCAGTTCGTGCACGCCGGGGCAAAGCTGAGCGATGCCGACAAGACCGAACTCAAGAAGCTGAATGCAGAATTAGCGACCCTTTCCGACGACTTCACGACCAAGCTGTTGGCTGCCACGAAAGCCGCCGCATACGTGACTACGGACAAAGCGGCGCTGGCGGGTCTGAGCGATGCGCAGATCGGTGCTGCGGCCGAGGCGGCGAAGAATCGTAAGGTGGAGGGCTTCGTTCTGTCCTTGCAGAACACTACCCAGCAGCCCAATCTGGTCGCTTTGACGAATCGCGCCACCCGTGAGGCGCTCTTCTCGAACTCCTGGGGCCGCGCCGAACGCGGCGATGCCAACGATACGCGTGACATCATCGCCCGCATCGCACAGCTGCGTGCCCGGAAGGCCCAGCTGCTCGGGTTCCCCAACTTCGCTGCCTGGAACCTGCAAGACCAGATGGCCAAAACTCCGGAAGCGGCGCTGAAGTTCATGAACGCGCTGGTGCCGGCGGCAACAGCCAAGGCGGCCAATGAAGCCCAAGACATCCAGGCCGTGATTGACGAACAGAAGGGCGGATTTAAAGTCCAGCCGTGGGACTGGGACTTCTACGCCGAGCAAGTACGCAAAGCCAAGTACGATCTCGACGAGGAGCAAGTGAAGCCCTATTTCGAGCTCAACAATGTGCTCGAGAACGGTGTTTTCTACGCGGCCAACCAACTCTATGGACTGACCTTCAAGGAGCGCAAAGATCTTCCGGTCTATACCCCGGGCGTGCGCGTGTTCGAAGTTTTTGACGCCGACGGCAGTTCCATGGCGCTGTTTTACTGCGACTACTTCAAGCGCGACAACAAGCAAGGTGGCGCGTGGATGAACAACCTGGTGGACCAGTCCAAATTGCTGGGCACGCGCCCGGTTGTCAGCAACGTCGCCAATTTCTCCCCGCCCGCTCCCGGCGAGCCGGCTCTTATTACCTCGGATGATGTGCGGACGATGTTCCACGAATTTGGTCACGGGTTGCACGGCATGTTCGCTAACACCCAATTCCCCAGTCTTTCCGGCACCTCAACGGCGCGCGACTTCGTCGAGTTCCCCTCGCAGTTCAATGAGCATTGGGCCACCTACCCGGCGGTTTTCCAGCATTACGCAAAGCACTACAAGACCGGCGCGCCCATGCCGGCCGAATTGTTGGCGAAGATCAAGAAGTCGGACACCTTCAACAAGGGCTACGACACAACGGAATTACTGGCAGCGGCCGAACTGGACATGATGTGGCACGCGCTTCCGGCAAGTGCGCCCATCGAGAAGCCGGACGCATTCGAAACCGAGGCCTTGCAACAAACCCACCTGGCGATCAGCTACACGCCACCGCGTTACCGTTCCAGCTACTTCGCTCACATCTGGAGCAGCGGATATGCCGCCGGTTACTATGCCTATCTGTGGACCCAGATGCTGGATGACGATGCTTTCCAATGGTTCGAAGACCACGGCGGCCTGACTCGCGCCAATGGCGACCGTTTCCGCAAGATGGTGTTATCACGGGGCAACACCGAGGACCTGGAGAAAATGTATGTCACGTGGCGCGGGGCCCAGCCCAGCATCGAACCCATGCTGAAGTATCACGGCCTGACATCAGGCGCTTCGAAGTAAACCGGGTGGAGCACCGCTTCAGCGGTGCATTTGAGAGTGGCGTCTGAATTCGGCTTTAGCCGCTGGGGTGACCAGAACCCTTACCTCAGCGGCTATAGTCTTGCCTTTTTGCAGCTTTCGTATGAACGCTTGAAAGGCGAGCTCCACCCAACACCGCTACAGGAACTCTGGAACTGCTCTAGCACTGGAGTTCACCCGGCCCACGGCGCCTATCAGGCGTGCGAATGCGTGGTGATGGTCTCCAGTCCGTGGGCGTTGGGGCCGGTCTCACGCTGACGCAGCAAGAGGGCAAAGAGCAACGCCAAGAAGCCCAGAATCGAGAAGATCCACATTCCTAATGCGTAGCCGCCGAAATTGGTGGGTCCGGCATGGCTGATGTCGTTGGCCTTCCCGATCGCGAGGTTGAAGATAAAGAAACCGATCTGCTGCAGCAAGCTCATCAGCGCGTAGGCTGTGCCCAGCCGCCGCTCATCCACGATGTAGGCGACGGAGGGCCACATTACCGCCGGAATCAGCGAGAAGGCAATCCCCATCAGCGACACCGGCACCAGCAGGGAAATGCTGCTGTAAGCGATCATCAGGTACACCGGCATCATCAGGAACGATCCGATGACCATGAGGCCGGCGCGCTTACCGATGCGGTCGGCCAGCAGGCCGAAGAGCGGTGTGGCGATCATGGCAGAGAAGGGAAGCAGACTGTTCAACCAGCCAGCCTTTTGCTGGGCCACAGCGAAGGCAGCGGTCGAACTCGCGACCGCACCCATTTGCGATAGGTATTTGCTGGTGAACAGATCGATGGCAAATGTACGGAACGGAAAGATTCCGGAGTAAAACGTGAAACACAGTGCGACCACATACCAGTACGAAGGATTGAATTTCAATCCTTCGCGGAAACTCAGTTTGTCCGGCTCGCTCGACTTGCCAAGGTGGTAGCGCGTCTCGGCGTAAGTTTCCTGAGCCCAGTACACCAGGGCGCCGATCACGGCCGTCGAGCCGACAACCACGGCCAGCACCAGGGGACGATGCCAACTGGGCTGGGAATTGACTCCGTTGGGAAAGAAGGCGAACTTGGCCCACGTTGGCGAATTGTCGGCTGCGATAGAGGCGATTCTGGCGATGGTCAGATTGATGCCGAAGGCGAAGCTCAGTTCCTTACCCTTGAACCACCTTGCCAGGGCAGTCGTAACCGCTACGATCTGCGATTCAGCGCCCAGCCCAACGACCGCACGGCCAGCGACCATCAGATAAAAATTGCCGCTGAGGGACGTCAGCAGAGCTCCCAAAACAATGAGAACTGAAAAGAGCATTAAAGATTGCTTGATCCCGAAGCGATCGATCAGGATGCCGCCGATCAACAGCGTCGCCACCGCCGCCACGCTGTAGCTGGCATTCAGCCAGCCGAACATGGAAGCGGAATAATTCAACTGCTGGAGGAATATCCGCTCCAGCGGGTTGATGCTGTCGTAAATGTAGTAATTGCCGAACATGGCCAGGCTGACGAAGATCAGCACTAACCAGCGATACGACTTGCTCGGCTGCGGGCGGGTATCGACCAGGGTTTGCGATACAGACATTCAAGCGGCCTCGGGTAAGGTGAATGGAAAAGATATCAGAAGAAGCAACTGGCAACTAGCGATTAGCTGTTAGCACTCAGCAGTCAGCATTCAGCCCCCACACTCCGTCAAGTTAGCCGAAAGTTCGGTAGTGTCCTAATTTGCCTTTTCTTCGCCCTGTGTTGTTCGGTCATCCTCTTTCAAGCCTATGGAACCGTGGTTCCAATATTGCATTCCGAGTACGAAGGCTTCACCCATGGGCTGCTCCTGCCGCTTTCCAAAACAGTCCAAATATCCGATAGATCCAATAACCGTCACCTCCAGTCGATTTTGTCGGTAATCGTCCCCCCATTGCGGCAGCATCTTCACCGGGAACTCTATTTTCACGGCGGGATCATTCGGGGCGAGGACATTGCGGATGGTGGATTTCCACGGAATACCAGCAACATTGGCAGAGACATCCTCAATAGTCAGGAGAAAATCGGTCGGATTATCAATATCAACCGCTATCGTAAGAGTCGATGGAATGTGTTTTTTATAGACATCCGTTCCCTCTACCCGCCAATCATCGACGCGAATCCATTGTTGCATCGCAATCTTTTGCAGGTTGACGCTTTTCTCCATTGTTGCGGCACTTTTCTCGGCGGCAGTAGTGCTTTTCTTCATTTCTTCCGTGGCGCGGGCCATCTCTCTGGCCTGATACCAGATAGCGCAGCCAGTCAGGAATGCGACGATAACGAGCCACCCGTCAGGGGTTTTTACGGCCCGTTTGATGGCTGTGTTCCAATCTGGCGCGCTATTGTTGGCTGTGTCGGGCTGTGTGCTGGTTACATTGCAATTTTCAAGATTGAGAGTCGTCGATGGGGTTTGTGTCTGTGTCTGATTCTGAGCGGCGGCGGGAGCTTTGTTTGGCTGACCGGGCATACCGATTGCAAAGACGCAGACGGTAAATATTACTGCTCGTCTCATAATTCTGTAATTGTACCCCAAAAATATCTTGACATCCTGCAATTGTTGGGGTACAGTAATTCTAGTGAGGCAAGTATGGCAAACGTCCTAAATACCGACAAGCAAATCGCGGTCATCGGAGCGCTGACGGAAGGCTCTAGCATTCGGGGAATTGAGCGCATGACCGGAGTGCATCGCGACACAATCATGCATCTTGGCGTCCGCGTTGGGCAGGGATGCGCAAGACTGCTAGATGGTAAGATGCGTGATCTTCCCTGTAACCGCTTGGAAATGGACGAAATCTGGGGTTTCGTGGGTAAGAAGGACAGGAGCCTGCGCCCCGGAGATGATGCGGTTGGCAGCGTGTGGACGTTCTGTGCGATTGATGCGGAGACAAAGTTAGTCCCCGCATTCAAAGTTGGCGACCGTGGGATTGCGACCGCAAAGGCGTTCGTGCAGGACGTGGCAAGCCGGATGAGAACACGTGTGCAAATCTCTACGGATGGCCTGAGAGCATACGTGGAAGCCATCGAAGGTGCCTTTGGTTCGGAAGTAGATTATGCGCAGATCGTGAAAACATACGGCCACGAAGAGGTAAGCGACAATCGCCGCTATAGCGCCCCTGAGTTCGTTTCCTGCGAGAAGAAAGTCATTACCGGGAACCCGGACGAGCGGCTCATTTCTACCAGCTACGTTGAGCGACTGAATGCTACAACGCGCCTTCACATGCGGCGCTTGACTCGGCTAACGCTGGCATTCAGCAAGAAGCGTGAGAACTTCGAGGCAGCGGTTGCGCTGCACTTTGCCTACTACAACTTCGTAAAGCGGCATAACACTCTCCGCTGCACTCCTGCAATGGCCGCTGGCGTTGAGCGGGACTTCTGGAGCGTTGGCGACTTGGTGGATGCAACCACATAGGGACAGGAGAACAGAACAAGGCTGATGTACGGACAGCCAAGCAACTGAACGGGAGGCAGGAAAATGATAACTCGCAGGCTAGTGATTATCATCGTCGCCGCAGTCGTGCTTGGCTTCTGGATTTCCAGTCGCATCACTGACCATACTTCGAGTCAGTCCGCTGGCTTAGAGGATAGCGCGGCCTGCACGGTGTCCAAGATCGTGGTCGATAAGCTGAGGGCGCAGTCAAAAGGCTATGGGTACTTCCGTATCACTGGTCGCCTAACAAACAACTGCGATCAGCCCACGGGAGTGCAAATCAAGGTCACGGTCTGTGACAAGGCCGATAACATTCTAGCTTCGCCAGACCTCTGGCCCGCAAGCGTGAGCAACATTCCGGCGCATTCCGAGTATCCCTTCGAGTGCCTACAGGAGGCTCCAGGGTTTCACAGATTCACAGTAAACGTTATCAACGTCAGAACTTGGTAGCTAACTATGACCGTCGAACACAAAATCGTGGTTGGACTGGGCGACATCAAAGCCCTGATATTTGAATGCCGCAAATGCCTCACTCGCGTTTCAGTACCAGTGGAAGAGGCTAAAACCCCGCACGCTTGCCCATGTGGTCACCAATGGTTGCCTGACTATATGGAAGGCACAAGCGGGCCGAAGTTGTCCGCGTATCAACGCTTCTGCTCCGCTCTAAAGGAATGCAGAACACTTCAGGCGAACGGCTCACCGTTCACCGTTCTGCTGGAATTTGAAGCGCAGCAATTTGAGGACAAGCCGATGCGGAGGGAAATCCCTGCTTAGGCTGCCGAAGGCGGAGAGTTAAAGAGAACAATCGTGATAAAGGCCGACTATATTGCGGAACTAAGGGATGTCATCCGGCGCTTGCATGGCGCTGAGGCGTCCCACATTGAAAGCGTGCCAGTGAAAGAGACATTCCAAGGTAAAACGGTTTGGGAAGGCATCGTAGAGGTCTTCAGCTTGAAAGATCATCCGACGGCGCACAGGGTATATGCGTGGGCGCACGATACAGGCGATCCTAGCAATCCGCGCCATCACGTCACGGTATTACATCTCCATCCAATCAAATCGGCTCAGGATGCAGTAAAAGCCGCAATCGTACAGGAGTTCAGAAGCCTTGAAACGGCAGAGTAAAGTCAAGAAAGCGGGACGCCCCCCCCTCCCTAAGGGAGACGCCAAGGTCGCAACCTTGCGCATCCGAGTGACGCCAGACGAACTACGCGCAATCGAATCGTCGGCCAAGGCTGCCAAGCAGTCGGTGTCTGAATGGATTCGGGGCACGCTGAGGGCCAACGGCCATGCTTGAGGATTTCAAATTAGGACACTACCGAAAGTTCCTAGGTCAATTCGTGGGGGTTTACCGCCTTAGAGGTTCTCACTCGCGAGAAATGGCTGAAGGCTGAGTGCTGACTGCTGAATGCTGCCTCACGACCCGATATAGCGCGCGTACAAACTGCGAGCGATGGCCGTGTCGGTGGTGCCTTTGATGATGGCCCGGCCGTCGGGAAAGAGCGTTAGCTCGTAGGGATCGCGCCAGAACTTGAGAATGAACTCGCTGTGCCGCACGGTGCCGTGAGGGGTGAGGCGGCGGGTGAGTTCGTCGAAATCAACGGGCCGCTGCCGCTCATGTATCTGGACGGAATTGCGCCCGCACAGCGTGATGTGCGGCCGTCCTTCGCCGGCGAGATGGACAAAATCGTGCTGGTCGCACGCCCGGCAACCCGGCCGAGGCTTGGCCGTCTTGATCTCCGTGAAGTCGTTGGTCCACACGTCGTAAGACAGAAGCGTGCGCCGGACCTTGTCACGGGCGCCGACCAGCAGTTTGATGGCTTCGGTCGAGGCAATCGAGGCGACAAAGTTCACGGCTGAGTTCAGAATACCCGCGGTGTCGCAAGTCTCGACCATGCCACGGGGGGAATCAGGAAAGACACAGGCCAGGCAAGCCGTTTCGGCGGGAAGGATGGTCATGGTGACCGCGTAGCTGCCCACCGCGGCGGCGTAGATCCATGGCAATTTTTTCCAGATGGCAAAGTCGTTGATCAGGTAGCGGGTTTCGAAATTGTCGGTGCCGTCGAGGATGAGGTCAACCTCGCTGAGCAAGGCTTCCACATTGATGGGTGTGAGGTCCGCGGCTCGCGGCTCGACCGCAATCTCCGAGTTGAAAGCCTTGATTTTGCGGGCCGCGGCGATGGCCTTGGGCAGCGACTCGGCAGCATCGGCCTCGTCGAACAGCACCTGCCGTTGCAGATTGCTGGGCTCCACGTAATCGCGATCGATGATGCGCAGGGCGCCTACGCCGGCGCGGCAGAGCAGGGAAGCCATGGCTGAACCGGTAGCTCCACATCCCACAATGGCGATCCGCGCCGCCGCAAGCTTCTTCTGTCCCTGGGGCCCAATGGGTGGAAAGAGGATCTGGCGGGAATAGCGTTCGGCGAATTCCAACGACGGTACCTGCTCCGGGGAAGGCTTCCTTGTTTATTATAGGGATTCGAGATTAACTTCGCCGTGAGGACCGGGTTCATGTTCGCCGGCATGGCACACCGGACTGGTCCCTGTCGGACGAGGCCCTCCGGGCAGGCGGAAGTGCTGAAGGTCAGAGTTTGACGGAGCCGATCACGCCATCATTCCATAAAATTGCGTTGGTCTGCGCCTGGCTGGTGCTGAGCGTGCCCTTGGCGCGGCCGCAAACCGGGCCTTTGTCCACGGGCCAGAATCCTGACTCGGCTGGTTCCCAGGCGCGGCCGCAAAACGGGCCTTTGACCACCGGTCAAAACCCCGGCCCGGCGGCTTCCCAGGCCGATCTTCCCACGGCGCTTGGCGAACTGAGTAAGTACGAGGGCGCGAAAGTTCAGGCCATCGAGTTTCGCGGTATTAAGGGCACAAACCCGGAGATGCTGCGGCAATTGCTGGTGCAGAAAAGCGGTGAGCCGCTGGACCGCGACAAAATCCGCGCCAGTCTGCGGGTACTCTACGCCACCGGACGCTTCGCCACGCTGCAGGCTGAGGCCGAGACCAGTCAAAAGAACGAGTTGTCGCTGGTCTTCGTAGCCACGGAGAACTACTTCAACGGCGACGTCAACGTGGACGGAACGCCTACCAAGACGAATCCCAAGCCCCACCAGCTGGTGGAGTCCAGCAAGCTCGATCTGGGAGATACGTTCTCGCAGGCGAACGTGGACCGCTCCGTCGAACGCATGTTGAAGGTGATGGCCGACAACGGCTACTACAAAGCCACGATTACCTATGACCTCATTCCCCACGATGACACCCGGCAAATGGACATTGATTTTCATGTAGTCCCGGGGGAACTGGCGCGCGTGGGAGAGGTCACGATCGAAGGTGACACCGGCATTCCGCCCGACAAGGTCCGCAGCCTTACCAAGCTGAAGGCGGGCGACAAAGTGAAGCAGGAGCACGTCACCCGCGCCCTGGAGCGGCTACGCCAGAAGTATCAGAGGAACAATCATTTGGAGGCCCAAGTCTCGCTCATCGACCATCGCTACCATCCCGATACCAACCGTCTCGACTATGTCTTCAAGGCAGACGAGGGACCGACGGTGGCGATTACCGCCGAAGGCGCCAAGATCAGCAACCGGGAACTAAGGAAGCTGGTTCCGGTTTACCAGGAGAACTCGGTTGATGACGACCTGCTGAACGAAGGACGCCGCAACCTGCGTGACTACCTGCAGACGCAAGGTTATTTTGACGCCACGCTGGAAGTGGAACGGCAGCCCTCACCAGAGAAAAACCACCTCAACATCGTTTACAAGATTGATCCCGGAGTGCGGCACAAGCTGGCCGCGGTGCGGCTGGAGGGCAACAAGTATTTTGATGGCGACACCATCCGCGAGCGCATCGCACTACAGGCGTCGAGCATCATTTTGCCGAATGGCCGTTTCAGCCAGCGACTTCTGGCCGACGACGTGACCGTCATCAAGAACCTCTACCAGGCAAATGGGTTTCTGGATGTCAAGGTCACCGCCGACCTGCAGGACGACTACCAGGGCCGGGAGGGCCAGATGGCGGTGGTGATCAAGATTGAGGAAGGCCGGCAGACGCTGGTGAATTCACTGCAGGTGACGGGCAATCACAGCTTCACGCGCGACCGCTTGGCCCCGTTAATGAGCGAAGTGGAGGGCCAGCCCTACAGCGAACTCAACGTTGCCAGCGATCGCGACGCCGTGACCTACTTTTATTACAATCACGGGTTTCCCAATGTGCAGTTTGAAGCGACCGCATCGCCTGTGCCGGGCGAGCCGCAGCGCATGCAGGTGACGTACACGATCACCGAGGGGGAGCAGGTCTTCGTCGATCGGGTATTGGTGAGCGGGCGAGAGTACACCCGTCCTTACATTGTGAATCGCCAGATGCGGATTGGCGACGGCGATCCGTTGAGCCAGGCCCGCATGGTGGATTCACAGCGGCGACTCTACGACCTGGGCCTCTTCAACCAGGTGGACATGGCGGTGCAAAATCCGGATGGCCAGACGCCTTCCAAAGATGTGCTTTTTAACCTGCAGGAGGCCAGGCGTTGGACCTTCCGCTACGGCGGCGGCGTCGAGTTTGCCACGGGCAATATTCCCACCACCAACAACCCGCAAGGCAAAACCGGCGTCAGTCCCAACGGAGTACTGGAAGTCACTCGCCTCAATATGTTCGGACGGGACCAGACCCTCACCATGCGGGCGCGCGTCGGTTTGCTGACCCGCCGCGGTTTGGTCGGCTATGACGCCCCCCGCCTGTTTCACCGCGAGAAGTGGCGCCTCAACGCTACCGTCTTCTACGACAATACGGCCGACGTGAATACCTTCACCTCGCAGCGGCTCGATGGGACCATCCAGGCCGAAGAGAAATATAGCCGGGCGACGACCCTGCTCTACCGGCTGAGTTATCAGCGCGTGTCGATCGATCCCAATAGCCTGGTCATCGATCCCACTCTGATCCCGTTGTATTCGAAGCCGGTGCGGCTGGCCATTCCGAGTTTCACGTATGTGCGCGACACGCGCGACAATCCCATTGATTCGCACAAGGGAAGCTATAACATCGTGGATTTAGGTCTGGCGACCAGCGCGCTGGGTTCGGAGGCGAACTTTGGCAAGGTGCTGGTCCAGAATTCCACCTACTACAGGATTAAGAAGCGCTGGGTCTTCGCGCGGAACACGCAAATTGGGATCTTGCATGCCTATGGCGTCAACAACTTCCTCAGTTTGCCACCCTCGGGGAAGCTGCCGACGGAGGCCACTTCCGTCCCCTTGCCCGAGTTGTTCTTCGCGGGCGGCAGCAATTCGCTGCGCGGCTTCTCCATCAACCAGGCTGGGCCTCGCGACTTGGTTACCGGCTATCCCATAGGCGGCCAGGGACTGTTCGTCAACAACCTGGAAATTCGCACTCCTCCCGTGGCCTTGCCCTACGTCGGCGACAATCTGGGATTTGTTTTCTTCCACGATATGGGTAACGTGTTCGACACCGCAAACCATATCATCAGTGGGATGCTGCAAATCCAGCAGCCCTCGATCGCCAATTGCTCCTCGAAGACCAGCAAAGCAACATGCAATTTTAGCTATGATCCCCAAGCTGTTGGTATGGGATTACGCTATAAGACGCCGGTCGGGCCGGTGCGCTTCGACATTGGCTATAACCTCAATCCGACGCGGTACCCGGTCCAGGGTCAGGACACGGTGGAAACCCTGCGTCATATCAATTTCTATTTCAGTATTGGACAGACATTTTGATGAAACGAATGTTCCATTTAGCGATTGGCTTATTGTTCTTGCTGCCCACAGTTGCGCCTTTCGCCTGGGCGGGCGAAGTCATCGATGGAATCGTTGCCACTGTGAACCGCCAACCTTTGTTCCAGAGCGATTGGGAAGAGGCGATCTGTTTCGAGGCATTCATGCAACAGAAGCCCATCGCCCAGGTGACCCAGGCAGATCGGCTGAAGGCGTTGCAGCGCCTCATTGACCGCCAGTTATTGCAGGCGCAGATGGGCAACGAGACCTTCCTGCAACCGTCGCAAGAGGACATAGACAAGGATGTCGCCAAACTCCGCGCGCAGGTTGCGAACGGCGACGACGATCGCAGCTGGCAGAAGTTGCTCGCCAACTACGGTCTCACCCCGGATGCATTGAAGGACCATTTGCGGACGCAGGTGCGGGTGATGAACTTCGTGGATGTGCGTCTGCGCCCCAACGTGCACGTTCAGCCCGAGGAAATCGAGGCGTACTACAAGAGTCAGCTGCTGCCCGATTTGCAAAAAAATGGCGGCAAAGTAGTTGCTCTGGACGAAGTGGAACCCAGGATTCGCGAGCTGCTTGTCCAGCAGGGCATGGATGAGATGCTGGACGTGTGGCTGCATAACTTGCGTCAGCAGGCGGAGATACACAGCGCCATACCGATCCCCGCCGAAACTGTTCCGGTCGAGCCCAACCGGGCCTCGGGCGCCAACTGAGAATGACCGCAGAAACCCAGCTTCGCCGTTCGCACACTCGCTTGTGGATTGAGGCCGCAATCGGCGTGGTGGTGTTGGCGGTCGCTATTGTCCTGGTGTGGTATGTGCGCAGCCCGCGGTTCGCGGATTTGGTGCGGCGCAAAACGATTGCCACCTTGGAAGAGGCCACGGGTGGCCGCGTCGAGTTGCGTGCTTTTCGCTGGAACCTCTCCCAGCTCGAGTTCGACGCCGACGATCTGACCATTCATGGCTTGGAAGCTCCTGATCAGCAGCCGTACGCGCACGCTGACCGCATCCACGTTCGGTTGCACATCATCTCCTTCGTGGAGAAGCGGATCAGCCTCAAGGAATTGACCCTGCACCGCCCCGTCGTCCACTTGATTGTGAATCCCAATGGGACGACTAACGCTCCGGAACCGAAACTGCGCCGCAATGCGACGCCGGCGCAGCAGCTGTTCGATCTGGCGATCGCCCGCCTCGATCTGCACAACGGCTTGTTGCTGGTGAATGACCGTTCGTTGCCACTTGATTTCGCCGCCGATGATGTCACTGCAGCCATGACCTACGATCGCGGCGATCACCGCTACGACGCGGCCGTGCAAGCAGGCAAGATGGACGTAAAGTACCAGGACCTCCGCGATGTTGCGGCGCGGGGCGAAGTGGCATTCAGCCTTTGGTCCAACCGGCTGCAAATCAAGTCGCTGAGTCTGATGTCCGAGAATTCCTCCCTGCAGGCGACAGGAGAGCTCACCAACTTCGAAAACGCCAAACTAGATTTCAAGTACACCGGTGCGCTGGACGTGGGGCAGTTGGGATCGGTCACCCGCGTGTACGAGCTTCGCGGTGGCAGGGTAACGCTCGACGGGTCGGGCACCTATTCGACCGCCGCGGGCGTCGCCACCCGAGGGTATGCCGCGGCGCGCGGCGTCACCTATCTGGACAACGGAGTCGACGTGCGCGATGCGGGTGTAAACGCGGATTTTTCGCTGGCGCGCGATAATCTGGCGCTCACTCGAATAGCCGGACGTTTGCTGGGCGGAGGAGTGACCGGCGACGCCGAAGTCAGAAACCTTTTGTCAGGCTCGACCCGTGGCATGAAACCGAGCATGGAACAGACCACGGAACGCGCAAAGCCCGGCACGAAACCCGGCGCGAAGAAACGCCCCAACAGGCGTAAATCCACTTTTCCGCCAATCTCGGGCCCTGATCTGCAGCAGGGGACGGCTCACTTACGGGTGACCGGCCTATCTCTGACCGAACTGGCGCGCATGTTCTCCACCAGGGACGTGCCGTACGAGAAGCTGAACCCAGTGGGCAGCGTCGGCGGAACGGTGAATCTGGCGTGGACGCAGTCCGTGGCCGACGCCAGCGCCGACCTGGCGCTCGACGTTACCCCTCCGGCGCAGCCGTTGGGCAACCAGTTACCTGTGACCGCGACAGTTCGGGCCCGCTACAACCCCAGAGCGCAAGTGATGGATTTTTCGGCCCTGACCATGACGACCCCGCACTCCCATGTGAATGCGACGGGCACATTGGGCTCGACCTCGGCGGCTCTGCACGTAGTGATGAACACCACCAGCCTGACCGAGTTCCAGCCGTTGCTCACGGCCAAGGGCGGCCCGCCACCGCCGCTGGAACTTGCGGGCGGGGCAAGCTTCAATGGCACCCTCAGCGGCCGGCTGAATGATCCGCAGATCGCGGGCCACGTGCAAGCCTCTGACTTCACCTACATCTATACCCCCACGGTGCAGGGTTCGGCGCCGCCAACTCAGGCGCCCGCGAAGAAGAAATCGCTCTTCCACTTCGCGTCTACGCCTCCGCCTCCGCCACAACCAACGGCACAACCCAGGCGCATTCACATCGATCAGTTTTCCGGTGACGTGCAGTACTCGTCCACGAGCGTTGCCGTGCATCACGGCGTCGTTCAAGAAGGTAGCGCGCGCTTGGACGTGGATGGTTCGGCAACACTGCAAAGAGGGAGTTTCACCGGGAACCTGCCGTTCCAGGTGCAGGCTGCCATTCGCGATGCGGACGTCGCGGAATTGCAGCGCGCTGCCGGTCTGAATTATCCCGTGACCGGCACTCTGAATCTCACCGTGCAGGCCGCCGGAACGGAAGCCAATCCTCACGGTGCGGGACATTTCTCATTGCTGGCAGGGCAAGCCTATGGCCGTCCCGTCAAGTCGCTTACGGCGAACCTCGCGTTTGCTAATCACGAGGCGCAACTCGACGACATCCAGATGCAAGCCATGCACGGCGAGCTTGCGGGTTCGGCTGCCTACAACTTCGGCAACAAGGAAGTGCGCTTCGACCTGGCGGGCGAGAACATCGATCTGGCGAATATCCCCGAACTGCAAATGCCACACGTGCAAGTAGGAGGCGTCGGCAAGTTCACCGCAAAGGGATCGGGCACCATCGAACAACCGCTGATCAATGCCCACGTGCAAGTAAGTGGCCTGGTGCTTAACGGGGACCGTCTCGGCGGCGTTACGGTCGACGCGGTGACTCATGGCTATCATCTGCAACTCACGGCGCGATCGAATTTCCCCGCGGCCAGCTTGGCGGTGGATGGAGGGATTGAACTGCGCGGCGACATGCTGTCCGACCTGAAGCTGGAGTTTTCCGGCCTGGACATCGATCCTTTTCTGCCGGCGGAGGTTCGCCAAAGGGTTACCCACCATGCGTCGCTGGCTGGACATGCCGAACTGACCGGCCCCCTGAAGCAGCCCAGGCTGCTGAACGGCAAGTTCAACCTCGACCAGTTCGCTGTGGAAGTGGAAAAGGTTGCGATCACCAGTGATGGGCCCGTGCAACTGGTGATGGCGAACCAAGTGGTCACGGTACAACGCTGCACGCTGGCCAGCGGTGATTCGCGCTTCACCTTGACCGGCAGCGCCAGCCTGAAAGAGGATCGCCGGCTGGCGCTTCGCGCCAATGGCCATGTCGACCTGAGTCTGGTGCACACGCTTGATCCCGAGGTGAGTTCGTACGGCGTTTCCAACCTGGACCTCACCGTGAATGGTCCGATGGCGCAGCCCGCGATCTCGGGGCGCATCGATATCCAACACGGTGGTCTGTCGATGATTGACCTGCCCGCCGGACTGGGCGATATCAACGGAAGCCTCGTCTTCAACCAGGACCGGCTGGAAGTGGAGCACCTGACAGCGCGTACCGGCGGCGGGCTGGTGACTTTTGGCGGTTTCATCACCTACGGCCGGACCGTCGGCTTCAACCTGACCGCCAACGGTGCTGAAATTCGCTTTCGCTATGCCGGGATCAGCGTTACCGCGGATGAATCGCTTCGCCTGGTGGGCACACTGCAAAGTTCAGTTCTGAGCGGAGACGTAACCGTTACCCGTTTCGCGCAGATCCCCTCCAGCGACCTGACCTTCGCCCTGGCGCAGGTAGGTCCGGCGCCCATAGCCGTGGCAAATTCACCGCTGAATAATCTGCGTCTGGATGTGCGCATCCTCTCCACGCCGGAGTTGACGGTACAGACGGCGCTGGCGAAACTGGCAGGCGACGTGGATCTGCGGCTGCGGGGCACGGCGGCCCGGCCAGTCTTGCTGGGGCGTATCAACATTGCCGAGGGCGACATCAAGCTGGCTGGCGCCAAGTATCACCTGGAGCGCGGCGACATTACCTTTACCGATCCAGTGCGCATCGATCCGGTGCTGGATATCGAGGCCTCCACTCGGGTCCGCGATTACGACATCACCATCGGCTTGCACGGCACCATGGAGCGGCTGAACACCACCTATCGCTCCGACCCGCCGCTCTCCAGCGAAGACATTATTGCTCTGCTGGCCTTCGGGCGGACACAGCAGGAAAGCGCGATGAACGCGGCGCCGCAGTCCGGGTTTGCCGAGAGTGCCTCGGGCGCCCTACTCGGACAGGCGATCAATCAGGCGGTTTCCAACCGCGTATCGAGGATATTCGGCGTCAGCTCCATCCGCATCAATCCTTCTTTGGGCGGTCCCGACAACAATCCCAATGCCCGCGTCACCTTCGAGCAGCAGGTCTCCAACAATGTGACCCTCACCTATATCACCAACCTGACCAGGTCGGCGCAGCAGGTGATTCAGTTCGAATACAACATCAACAGCGAATATACCGTGGAAGCGATACGCGACGAGAACGGGGTGGTCAGCTTCGACGTTCTTATTCGTAAGCGGAAACGATGAACGGCCACCAGACCCCACAGCATCAGCGCGCTCGCATGGTGGAGGAGCAACTCCGCGCGCGCGGCATTCGCGATCCCCGCCTGCTGGCTGCGATGGGAAAAGTCCCGCGTGAGGAGTTCGTCGCCCACGAAGACCTGGGCGACGCTTATGGCGATTACCCGCTCCCCATCGGCGCCGGCCAAACCGTTTCCCAGCCCTACATCGTGGCCGCCATGATCGCGGCGCTGGAGTTGCGTCCAACGGACCGCGTGCTGGAAGTGGGCACGGGCACGGGATACCAAGCCGCCATCCTGGGCGAGTTGGCGGCTGAGGTATGGACGATCGAACGGCACGCCGAGCTGGCGATGAAGGCGGGCGCGATCCTGGCCAGGCTTGGCTACGTCAACGTTCACGTTGTGGTGGGCGATGGAAGCGTTGGCCTGCCACAGCACTCTCCATTCGACAAGATATTGGTTGCGGCCGCGGCGCCGAAAATTCCCGAGAGCCTGGTCGCGCAGCTCGCCGATGGCGGCAGGCTGGTGGTGCCGGTGGGAGGCCGCTTTGAGCAGCAGGTGCAGGTCGTGCGCAAAGTGGGACCAGAAACCTTCGTGGCTTTGCATGACCTCTGCCGGTTTGTTCCGCTGGTTGGGGAAGAAGGATGGGAGCCGTGAGCAGCAACTAGCAGCGAGCAAACAGCAATTAGCAACTAGCAACTAGCAATTAGCAATTAGCAATTAGCAATTAGCAATTAGCAACTAGCCTTCACCAGATTCTCTTGATGCCGTAGATGTCGAAGATTCTTTCGTTGCTGACCAAGGGCAGGTTCTCGCTCTGCGCCTGGGCTAGTAGCATCAATGGCCCCAGGCATCCAGTTCGTCGTCTGGTAGCGGCTGCGAAAAATCAGCCGGGACGGTGAATTTGCCCTTGAAGAGATCCAAGCGCCGGGATTTCGGGGCTGCGTTGATGGGTACAATCTTGGCAACCACCTTCTTGCCGCGCGCGATCAGAACTTCTTCTCCGTGTTCGGCCTGCTCAATCAACTTCGAAAGACTGGTCTTTGCTTGATGAATGGTGACAATGGGCATCGCGGTTCCTTAGGTAAGGATAGCGTAGCTAAGACTGGAGATGGCCCCGCTTGAGTGACTCCCGCCTCAGTGCACCATATGTCCGCTGGCGGCGGCGACAATGCCTACCGTCGCCAGCACACATCCGAAGTACCAGTAGCCGCGCTTGTCCGTCAGCAACGTAATGGAAGTGACGACCAGCGCGATCTCCAGAAATACCTCGCCCAGGTCGAAGCGATCGGCGCGGCGGCTGGCCAGTCCGACTTCCGCCTCCAGGCTGCGCGCCTCGTTCTGGATGTCTTTCTGCTGGTCGCGATATTTGTCAATCTCATCGTGGAAACGTTTCTGCACCTCCTGGGCGCGTTCGGCCTTGGTGTTCTCCAGCGCCGTGAGCACGTCGTCGAGGGCCTCCAGATTGTTGCGGCGTATGTTCTTTGCCTGGTAATAGGCCCACTGGTCGGTGGCCCGGGTCTGCAGCAGAATTTCTTCCGTATGCGCCCGATGGCCGAGCAGCGAAACCGTGGCCACCATCACGGCCAGGATCGCCATAGTGAGGCTGACCGGAGCCAGGTGCTTCCTTTCTCTGCCTTCTTCGGCTGCTTCCTTCGCCTTGTCGATCGCTTCCATTTCCGAGCTCATGAGGTCTCCAGTTAGCAATTAGCGTTTAATTAGCCAAAGCTACAGCGTCCCTGCCGGCCCAAGGGTAACTGCGAACTGCCAATTGCTAAGTGCTAAATGCTATCTGACTTTCCAAAATAGCGCAGAATCGCGTCGGCTTGGGGACGGCTCACCACCGAGGCCAGCGCCGCGGCATCGGCTTCCTTCACCGCCTGCAAGCTGCCGAAGTGCTGCAGCAGGCGGTTGGTGGTCCGTTCACCCACGCCGGGAATGTCCAGCAATTCGGTCTTGCGGTCACGCATCTGCCGCCGTTTGCGATGGAAGGTGACGGCAAAGCGGTGGGCTTCATCGCGTACCAGTTGCACCAGGTGCAGCACCGGCGAATGGCGGTCGAGCACCACCGGCTCGTCTTCCTGACCCAGGACGTAGATGATCTCCTCGCGCTTGGCGATGGAGGCCAGCGGCTGGTTGATGATGCCCAGTGCCTCCAGCGCCTGCGCGGCGGCGTGCAATTGCCCGATGCCGCCGTCAATCAGCACCAGGCTCGGCACCGTCTGCTTTTCTACTTTCACCCCAGGGAGCGCAGAATCGGCGCTTCCTGGGGACCCCGAATCCTGGACGCGCTTGTAGCGGCGGGTCACCACCTCGCGCATCGAGGCAAAGTCGTCCACGCCCTCGACACCCTTAATGATGAACTTGCGATAGTCCGACTTCTTCATCTTGCCGTCTTCCCACACCACCATCGACGCGACGGTTTCGGCGCCCTGGATATGCGAGATGTCGAAGCACTCAATGCGCTTGGGCAGCTCCGGCAGCATGAGGGCGTCCTGCAAGGCTTCCTGGATCGCCTTCGCCGCCGGCTTCATGACACGGAAGCGCTGATCGTACGCCTGCTTGGCATTCTGTCCCACCAGATCGATGAGCGAGCGCTTGTCGCCGCGCTGCGGCACGTGAATCTGCACTCTCCGCTTCTGCCCTTCCGAGAGCACTTCCTCCAGCGGGACGCGATCTTCGAAGTCCACCGCAACGTAGATGGTGTGCGGCACATACTGCTGGTCCAGGTAAACCTGCTTCAGCAGCGCGGAAAAGAATTCTCCCGGCTGGAAGCCCGCAGTGCCGACCATACTGCTGAGGTCCTCCCAGAAGAACTCGCGTTTGTCCACGATCTTGCCGCCACGCATGTGGAACAGGTTCACCGCTAGCATCTCATTTTCGTAGTGATAGCCAAAGACATCGGCATCGTCGCCCTCAACCGCCGCGATGCGCTGTTTTTTGTCCAGCAACTCGATGGTGGAGATGAGATCGCGATACTTGGCCGCCAGCTCATACTGCTGGCGCTCGGCGGCGGCGGCCATCCGCTGCTGCAACGAGCGGGAGAGATCAACGCCCCGGCCTTCGAGGAACAGTCTCACGTCATGGACGGCTTCGGCGTAACGCTCGGGGGTGGTCAGCCCTTCGACGCACGGCCCCAGGCAGCGCCCGATGTAGTACTGCAAGCACGGCCGCGGATAGTAGCGATTCAGATCGAGCTTGCACGAAGGAATCAGAAAGTGCCGGTGGATGAGGTCCACGATGCGATAGGCCAGGCTGGTGGGAAAATACGGCCCGAAGTAGAGCGATCCGTCGCGGCGCAAGCGGCGCGTCGGATACACCCGCGGATGGCGTTCGCCGATGGTCAGTTTGATGTAAGGATAGGTCTTGTCGTCACGCAGAAGGATGTTGTAGCGCGGCTTCTTCTGCTTGATCAGGTTGTTCTCAAGCGCCAGCGCTTCCTTTTCGTTGTCCACAACGATGTAGTCGAGATCGACCGCTTCGCGCAGCAGCGATCCGGTTTTGGCGTTGTCGGCAGCGCCCTCCAGAAAATAGGAACGCACCCGCGCGCGCAGGCTGTTGGCCTTGCCCACGTAGATGATCTCGCCCTCGGCGTTCTTGTATAGATACACGCCGGGCGAGGTGGGAAGCGTCCGAATTTTCTGGTGCAGGTCCATTTAGCCTGTTGTGATTCCCCAGTTCCTTATGGAAGGGCTCGAAAGAAAGACTATTGTCGAACTGTTGGTGTACGGCTCCGTCGCAGGAACTTGGTGCTCAGCCAGCCGAGCGAATAGGCGGAGGACGTATAGAACGGCACCGTCACGAACAGCTTGTAGAAACATTCCGAGCTGCCGCAGTCGGCGAAGTAGTTGTTCCAAACGTCGATCCAATAAGAACGCATTGTCAAAGTCCCGGCACCCTCCCAAGTAAGTAAATTCCAGAGAAGGATAAGGGTGGCCGGGACCCAGACAAACGCCGATGACGAGGAACGAAACACCCGGCATGCGAAAATGCCTAAAACAAAGGCGCTGGCGACTATTACCAGATCGGACTTATCGGCCCATACAAAGAAGCGCTGCTCGATCATATGATCAATAAAATTGCCTCCGGAGGAGTTTTTTGTAATAGCCGCGAACAGCGCCGAAGGAATCAACGCGGCCAACGTACCCAGAACCATTGCCCCACCCGTTGCAATGACCAGCTGAATTAGAAAGCTTAGGGGTGCCCGGAGGCCGCCTCGCCTATGATCTTCGCGGCTATTGTCTATGGTTGCCATGCATCCTCAGCCACATCTACCGTTCCACAGTGTCTTGCCGTGCTTCGAATCGGCAGAACGTTCAACCCGGTAAAAATTCTACTCCTCGCGTCAGGATTATCCGGTCCGTTAAACCGACCCCAAAGGAGAACCTCCCACCCGTTCCTAAACCATTGAAACTAATATGTATTTCCCCCCGCGGCAACTACGCGCAATGGCAGCACGGTTGCTCATTTGTTATCAGGCGGCCAGTGGTCGAACGCCGCCGCCTGAGGTTTGCAAGGAGTCATTCTATGAATCGATTTACCCTCATCGCAGCGCTGGTGGCCGGCAGCCTGCCGTTTACCGTCGGCTGTGCTACCAAAAACTACGTACGCAACGAAGTCACGCCGACGGTCAACAAGACCAATGAATTAGATGATCTGACCGCGAAAAATACTCACGACATCCGGGACACCGACGCGCGCGCCCAACAGGGCATTCAGCAGGTGAAGTCGCAGGCTGACGCCGCCGACCAGAAGGCGCTGGCTGCTGGTCAGGCTGCCGACCAGGCCAATCAGAACGCGACCCAGGCCTCGCATCGCGTGACCAGCCTGGCGGGCACAGTGGAGAATCTGGACAACTACAAGCCGGTCAACGACACGACGGTTTTATTCGGCTTCAACAAGGCGGACCTTACGCGCAAGAACAAGCAGGCGCTGGACGAGTTCGCCGAGCAGTTCGGCAGCCAGCGGCACTACATCGTTCAGGTGGAAGGCTACACCGATTCGACCGGGTCGGCCGACTATAACTACCAACTCAGCCAGCGCCGCGCCGACGCCGTCATCCAGTACCTGGCGCAAAAACATAACGTCCCGGCCCACAAGATTTTCCTGATTGGTCTGGGCAAGGACAATCCCGTGGCCACGAACGCCAGCTCCGGCGGTCGGGCCAAGAACCGCCGCGTGGATATCACGCTGATGACGAATAACGCGACGGAGTCGGCTTCATCCGCGCAGCCGAGTTCCTCTGGTCAGACGCAGCAAACGCAACAGCAGTAATGACCCGGGGAAGAGGCGCGGTCGAGGGGGATCGACCGCGCTGAAAGTTCTTTCCTTGAGGAGTCGGTGGACAAAGCCGCCCATCCGAAGGAAGGCCGTCCATGGTGGACGGCCTTTTTGCTTTTCTCCGGTACAGACCAATCTCACCGCGACGCACTCGATCCCTCTAGTTTGGTCATCCCGAACGGGCTTTAGTCGGGAGGGATGTGCGGTTGAGGCCAGCATAAAACCCTGAACGCGCTCGACGGTCTATCATCGTTCTAATCCATGGCTACGAAACTGCAACGATTGATGCTGCGCGCCATCAACATCTGGCCGCCGTTCTGCGGCGCCGGAATCCGGGTGCGCTGGCGCTCCAACCGGGCCGTCGATGTCGAAATGAAGCTGCGCTTCTGGAACCGCAACTATGTCGGCACGCACTATGGGGGATCGCTGTACTCCATGGCCGACCCCTTCTACATGCTGATGCTGATGGAAAACCTGGGTCGCGATTACATTGTCTGGGACAAAGCCGCCAGCATCCGCTTCCGCAAACCCGGGAAGGGAAGAGTCAAGGCCGAGTTTCGCTTGACCGACGCGCAACTCAACGACATTCGCGAAAAGCTCAAGCTCCAGGAAAAGTACGAGCCGACATTCCTGGTCGAGGTGAAAGACGAGGCCGGCGAGGTGGTCGCCGAAGTACAGAAGGTGCTGCACATCCGGCGAAAGTGAGTGGCCATCCGATCAGCGAGTCCTCAACAGGGATTCCGGGTTGCAATAGAATATGGGAGTGCGTTTGCGTTATCTGATTCTCGCCCTACTGTGTCTCTGGTTTTCCGGAGTTGCCACCGCGCAAGACCAGCAGCCGGTCGAACAGGTCCCCACCGATAGGTCGGCGCCGCCACCGAAAGACAACCGCAAGAATCCGCCGCGGTCCGACAACGTCCCTGCCGGAGAAAGCTCCAGCAAGCAGACGCGAATCGACATCTCGCCTCCCGCCGACGATGCCAAGAAGCATCCCGAAGCCGACCTGGGAAACAGCGGTAGTGATGTCGATGAATTCACACCCTACAGTCCCATGCGGGCCATGAAAGACGTGGAGATCGGCGACTTCTACTTCAAGGTCAAGCAAAATTATCCCGCCGCTATCAGCCGCTATCGTGAGGCGCTGGAGTTCAAGCCTCACGATGCCGAGGCCACGTTCAAGCTGGCGGAGGTGTTGAATAAGACCGGCGACAAGGCCGGTGCCGTGGAAAATTACCAGGCCTACTTGAAGATCCTGCCCGATGGACCTTACGCCAAGCGGGCCAGGGAAGAAGTGGACAAGCTGAAAAAGCAGTAGGCAGTCGTCAGTCGCCAGTTCCAATTGCCGTTTTACCAGGCGGCGACCGGGTGATCTTGCGGTAACCGGGTCCTTCCAATCCGCCCCCTGACCCAGGTGCACGATTCCAGAGAAAGCCGTTGTATGCGCTGGCTTTTGTGGGATAATATCGCCTCTCTTCCCTCAGGCTACTTTCGCACAGGAGACCTCGGTCGCTATGAAGAACATGTGTTTCGGTGTATTGCACGGTGGCTGCTTGGCCGCGTGGTTGTTCTTAAGTTCTACCGTCGTGATGGCGCAGGTTGCTGTCCCCACGTATCACAACGACAATTACCGCTCGGGTTCCAACTCGCAGGAAACGGTCCTTACTGTGTCGAATGTAAGGACGCAATCGTTCGGTAAGCGCGCGACGTTTGCGGTGCAGGGCTTCGTTTATGCTCAGCCGCTCTACGTGCCGGGCCTCACGATTGGCGGGACCTCGCACAACGTGTTGTTCATCGCCACCGAGCACGATCAGGTTTATGCCTTCGACGTGGCCAGTGGACAGCAACTTTGGCACACCAATCTTCTTTCCTCGCTTGGATTCCGCTACGTGATCAGTCCCGTGTCCAGCGGCGACGTGAATTGTGGCGACATGGTCCCCGAGATTGGCATCAGCGGGACCCCGGCAATCGATGCCACCAGCGGTACTATGTACCTGGTTGCCAAGACGAAACAGTATGACACCGTGACCCACATCACTTCGTTCTATCAGACCTTGCATGCACTCGATATCAAGACGGGCCAGGACAAACTGGCGCCGGTTCGCATTACCGCTACGTCACCGGGCAACGGTACCGGCTCCGTCGGGGGCATTCTCACTTTTGACCCGCTGGTGGAAGGGCAGCGTTCGGCGTTGCTGGTGCTGAGGGGACAGGTCGTCATTGCCTGGGCCTCGCATTGCGACCTCGGCAGTTATCACGGCTATGTGATGTCGTTCAGCGAATCGAATCTGGCTCACACCGGCCTTTATGTGGACACCCCGAATGGTTACGAAGGCGGTTTCTGGGGCGGCGGCGCCGGTCCGGCTGCTGATTCCGGAGGATCGATCTATGCTGCGACCGGCAACGGTCACTTCGACGCAGGCACAGATTTCGGGGACAGCGTTCTCCGCCTGGCTTGGCTGAGCGCCGGCGGATCATTTTCTCTGCGCGACTATTTCACTCCCTGGAACCAACACACCTTGGATCAGAACGACTCCGACTTCGGCTCCGGCGGCGCCCTGCTTCTTCCCGATCAGGCGGGTACGCCCTATCCCCACCTGCTGATACAGGTCGGCAAAGAAGGCACTATCGATCTGGTGAACCGAGACAATATGGGACACTTCCACGCGGGCAACGACAGCCAGATCGTGCAAACCATCCCTTACGCGATTGGCGGCATTTGGGGCGCTCCCGCGTTCTGGAATAACACCGCTTACTTTGGCGGCTCCAACGATCACCTGAGAGCTTTCGCCTTCGATCCTCACGCGCAGCAGCTTTCCACCGGTTCCACCTCCGCCTCTCCGGAGTACTTCAACTTTCCTGGGTCCACTCCGTCGGTCTCCTCCAATGGCACAAACAATGGGATCGTCTGGATCATTGAGAATGACACTTATGGAGGAGGCAACGCGGTACTGCGCGCCTACGATGCTACCAACCTGGGGACCGAACTGTACAACTCCGAGCAGAACCCAAACCGCGACCGCGTGGGGCTGGCCGTGAAGTTCACGGTCCCGACCATCGCCGACGGAAAGGTCTTCGTCGGGGCCGAGAACCAGGTTGTCATGTATGGGCTGTTGTGACGGTGAAGTGGACCGCCTGCGATTCGGTAGAGCAGGCGTTTGACAACTGACGACTGACAACTGGCTACTACTGGCTACTGTTTCTTCTTCTCCGGCTTGATGACGATGCCACGCCGCAGCGGCACCAGGGCCCCGCGGCTGGGATCGGCGTTTTGCGCGCGCGCCATCACCTCGTTGCGCACGTAGCTGACGAAGCCCGCCATCTGGCGCTGCATTTCGTCCATGCGCTCGCGCATTTGCAGAATGATGGCGATGCCCGAGATGTTCACTCCCAGGTCGCGCGCCAGCGACAGGATCAACTCCAGGCGCTCGATATCTTCGTCGGTGTAGAGGCGCGTGTTGCCTTCGGTGCGCGACGGCTTCAGCAGGCCTTCGCGTTCATACAGGCGCAACGTCTGCGGGTGGATATCGTACATCTCCGCCACTGCGCTGATCATGTACGCGCCTTGTTTTTTACGCTTGGCCATAATCCTCTCGATAGCTGTCAGCTATCCGCCGTCAGCTTTCGGCCAGATCCTCGTTCTTCGTCCGAGGGCCTACATGCTGCATACATCAAATGCATCAACCCGAAGTGCATCACCTGGCGCTCCACGCGCATTCCATTGCGCTCCGCCACGCGCCGTGATGGCAGATTCTCCTGCCGGATCAGCGAAATCACCTTTGCCGCCGCAAGCTCACGAAATGCATAATCCATGCAGCCGCGCGCCGCCTCAGTTGCATAACCGTGACCCCACTGGTCGCGGCGCAGATGATAACCGACCTCAAGCTCCGGCCGGCCATCAATCTGCTGGGTGACCAGTCCACAATCGCCGACCACGTCGCCGCTCGTCTTCAGCACTACGGCGTAAAGCCCGTGTCCGTACTCGGTGTAGCGGCGAAGATTGCGCTCGATCCACTCCTCTGCGTCTTTGCGATCGAACGTGCGCGGATAATATTGCATCGCAATTGGATCGCCGAGCACCGCGAATATCGCATCCGCATCCTCGGGACGCAGCCGCCGCAGGATGAGCCGTTCGGTTTCGAGCATTAGATCGGCGAGCGGCATTTGGTAATTAGCATTTGGCACTTAGCGTTTGGCACTTAGCTACAAAATCTGACGGACATTTTGTAGAACTCGATAGACCTAAGAACCCGCAACCACTAATTGCTAATTGCTAATTGCTAATTGCTAATCTTCTTCCACAACTCTTCCCGCGGATCTTCGGGATTCAGCTTTGCCAGCTCGCGGAGGATTTCCTTCGAGCGCTCGTCGCTGACCTTGGGAGGCACCAACTTGATCTCGACAATCTCGTCGCCGCGTGCGCCCTCCTTGACCGCCGAAGGAACACCCTTTTCCCGCAGGCGCAGCTTCTGTCCGGATTGCGTGCCCGGCGGAATCTTCAGCAGCGCCCGGCCATCGATGGTGGGCACCTCGATCTTGGCGCCCAGCGCGGCTTCGCTGACGCTCGCCGGCACGGTGAGATAAATGTCGTCGCCCTCGCGCTTGAACACCGGATGCTCACCCACGCGCACGATGATGTAGAGATCGCCTGCGGGCGCGCCCATGGTCCCGGCATTGCCGCGGCCCGGCAGACGGATGCGCTGGCCGTCGCGCGTTCCCGGTTTGATGCGGACCTTCAGCACGTCACTATGCTCGATGCGGCCGTCACCGTGGCAAACCGGGCACACGGTGCGGTCCTTGCCGCTGCCGCCGCAGCGCGGGCACACCACGTTGAACTTCATGCTGCCGCTCTTCTGCGTGATTTGTCCCTTGCCGTGGCACTCGGGACACGGGCCCGGGCGCTCAAGGAAGCCTTGGCCGTGGCAGTTGGTGCACAAATCGCGGCGGGGAATCGTGAGCTGCATCTCGGTGCCCTTGATCGCCTGCCAGAAGCCGACGTTTACCTGGTATTCCAGGTCTTCGCCCGCTTCGGGCCGCGTCATCGGCGCCTCGCGCCCGCCGCCGAAGATGCCAGAGAAGATGTCGCGGAATCCGCCGCTTCCGCCTTTGCGGCCGGCTGCACCCGCGCCCTCGGCGTAGTCGTTGAAGTCGAAGCCGCTGAAGTCGAACGGAACTTCCTGAGTATAGGTGCGCGTTCCGCCTCCGCCCGCGCCGCCACCGAAGGGGTTCGCTGCCTGGCCACCGCCGCGCGCGTAGGCTTCCGCCGTCGCCGGGTCGATGTTGTCGGAGTAGAACCCCAGCTGGTCGTAGATCTTGCGCTTCTTCGGATCGCTGAGGACGTCGTTGGCCTCGGAGAGCGTCTTGAACTTCTCCTCGGCAGACTTGTCGCCCGGATTTACGTCGGGGTGGTACTTGCGCGCCAACTTGCGAAACGCCTTGCGGATGTCGTCCGCCGAGGCCGTCTTCTTCACCCCGAGGATGCCGTAGTAGTCTTTGTCTTTGTTGGCGGTGGTGGGCATGGTTGGTTGTCAGCCGTCAGCTGAATCTCAGTGATCGCTCTTCGCTAAATCCTATTTTCGTATTGTCATCCTTCGACTCCGGCGGCCAACTTCAGGCCGCCTCCGCTCAGGATGACAACTCATGGGGTACTCCACTCCTCGCGTGTTAGTTAATGCTTGCCTGGCCGCCGTCGCCCATCGGAATGACGTCGCGCGGGACGAAACCAAATTCGTCGCTAATCACCGGAATGGCTTTCATCCGGCCGTCGACGCCGGCGGTGATCAAGTACCACCGTCCGTCGTCGTTGTTGAAACTTAACATGTAGGACTGACCGTTCACTTCGAATCTCATTATCGCTCTTCGCTTCTCGCCCTTCGCTTTTCGCTACCCGTTGTGAGCAGGGGCGCTTGCGCGCCCCATACTCGAAAAACTAGCTGCCAATTGCTAGCTGCTAGTTACTTCTTCTCGTCCACGTCCACGTACTCGGCGTCGATGACGCCCTCGTCCTTCTTCTTCTGCTCGCCACCCGCGGCGTGGCCGTCTCCACCCGGAGCCGGGCCGCCCGTTGGCGGTGTTTGCGCCGAGCTCGCCTTGTACATGGCCTCGGCCAGCTTGTGCGAAGCGGACGTCAGGTTCTCGCGCGCCTTGTTCATCGCGCCCGCGTCGGTGCCTTCAAGCGCCTTCTTGGCATCGGCCAGCGCGTTCTCGACGTCGCTGCGCTCCTGCCCGGAGATCTTGTCTCCGTGTTCGCGCAGCATCTTCTCGATGCTGTACACCATGCCGTCGAGCTGGTTGCGCGCTTCCACTTCCTCGCGCTTGGCCTTGTCTTCGGCAGAGTGGGCATCGGCGTCCTTGGCCATGCGCTCGACCTCTTCTTTGCTCAGACCCGAAGACGACGTGATCGTGATCTTCTGGTCCTTGCCGGTGGCCATGTCCTTGGCATTCACGTTCAGGATGCCGTTGGCGTCGATGTCGAACGTCACCTCAATCTGCGGGATGCCACGCGGGGCCGGAGGCAGTCCGGTCAGGTGGAACTTGCCCAGCGTGCGGTTGTCGCGCGCCATCGGCCGCTCGCCCTGCATCACGTGTACCTCGACCGACGTCTGGTTGTCGGCCGCGGTCGAAAACATCTCCGACTTCTTGGTCGGGATGGTGGTGTTGCGCGGGATCATCTGCGTGGCCACGCCGCCCATGGTTTCGATCGACAGGGTCAGCGGAGTCACGTCGAGCAGCAGCAGGTCTTTCACCTCGCCGCCCAGCACGCCGCCCTGAATGGCAGCGCCCACCGCGACCACTTCGTCAGGATTCACGCCCTTGTGCGGCTCCTTGCCGAAGATCTCCTTCACCAGCGCCTGAATGCGGGGCATGCGGGTCTGGCCGCCGACCAGCACCACTTCGTCGATCTTGTCAGGCGTGATGCCGGCGTCCTTCAACGCCGCCTTGCACGGGCCGATGGAGCGGTCGATGATGTCCTTCACCATCTCTTCCAGCTTGCTGCGGGTCAACGTCTTCACCAGGTGCTTGGGACCGCTGGCATCCGCCGTGATGAACGGCAGGTTGATCTCGGTCTGCATCGTGGTGGAAAGCTCAATTTTGGCGCGTTCGGCACCGTCGCGCAGACGCTGCAGCGCCATCTCGTTGCCCTTGTCGCGCAGATTGAGGCCTTCGTCCTTCTTGAACTCATCAATCAACCAGTCAACAATGCGCTGGTCGATGTTGTCGCCGCCCAGGTGCGTATCGCCGTTGGTGGACTTCACCTCGATGACGCCTTCGCCGACTTCGAGGATCGAAATGTCGAAGGTGCCGCCGCCGAAGTCATACACCGCGATGGTTTCGTCCTTCTTCTTGTCGAGCCCGTAGGCCAGCGCGGCCGCCGTCGGCTCGTTGATGATGCGCTTGACTTCGAGGCCGGCAATCTTGCCTGCGTCTTTGGTCGCCTGGCGCTGCGCGTCGTTGAAGTACGCGGGAACAGTGATGACGGCGTCCGTTACCGTCTCGCCGAGGTAGTCTTCGGCAGCCTTCTTCAGCTTCTGCAGAATCATGGCCGAGACTTGCGGCGGGGTATATTCCTTGCCCTGCGCAACGATGGCCACGTGATCGCCCGACTTCGTCACCTTGTAGGGCACCATCTTCATCTCTTCATTGACTTCGTCGAAACGACGGCCCATGAAGCGCTTGATGGAGTAAATGGTGTTCTCCGGATTGGTGATGGCCTGGCGTTTGGCGACCTGCCCGACCAGCCGCTCCCCGTTCTTAGTGAATCCCACAACCGACGGCGTGGTGCGCCCGCCTTCTTCGTTGGGGATGACTTTGGGCTCGCCGCCTTCCATGACGGCCACTACTGAGTTGGTGGTCCCCAAGTCAATTCCGATAATCTTTCCCATTGCAGCCACCCTCCTAGCTCGTAAGTTACTGATAATAAGTGATGTTGACTGCGAACTCAAGTCTTATAACAAACCGACTATAGAACTTGAGTGAATCATTGTCAAGGTTTAGATGTGCCGGGAGAGGCGGACGTTGCACGAAATTGGGAAGGACGAAATTGGGAAAACACACCTACTCCTTCACCTGCACCAGCTCTGTGGTGTGCTTGAGTTGGCCGCAGGCGGCGTAGATGTCGCGGCCACGGGGACGGCGGATGAACGCCGGAATTCCGGCTCGCGTGAGCACGCTTTGAAATGCCAGCACGCGCTCGTCGGAAGGCGTCGCAAACGGAATCTCCGGGCCGGAATTCAGCGCGATCAGGTTTACTTTGGCGCGCAGCCCGCGAATCAGGTCAACCATCTCGCGGGCGTGCTGAACGCCATCATTGGCGCCGCCGAGCAGGACGTACTCGAAGGTAAGCCGCTCGCGATTGCGCAGAGGGAACTCGCGCAGCGCGGCCATCAGCTTTTCGATGGTCCACTTCTTCGTGATCGGCATGACCTCGGTGCGCAGCGCCTCGTTGGGAGCGTTCAGCGACACCGCCAGCTTCGGCCGCACCGGCTCGGCGCCGAAATCGGCGATGCGCGGCACAATGCCCGAAGTCGAAACCGTCATGCGCGACTCGGGAATGCCAACCGCTTCCACCAGCAGGCGCACGGCTTGCATGAAATTGTCGTAGTTCAGAAAAGGCTCACCCTGTCCCATGAAGACCAGGTTGACGCGGTCGCGCTGCAGCTCGACTTGCTGGTCGTTGAGCACGGCGAGGATCTGGCCCACGATTTCGCCCGCGGTTAGATTGCGCTTCAGTCCCAGCAGCGCGGTCATGCAGAAGGCGCACTCCACCGCGCAGCCTACCTGGCTGGAAACGCAGATGGTGGCGCGCTGCGGGCGAAAGGATGGGGCACTTGCATTCTGCGGCAAAGTTTCGAGTTTCAAGTTTCGAGTTTCGAGTTCGCGAGACCGAGTTTGCACAGATGCGATGCGTGAAACCGAAGGAGCCTTGCCTATGCTGCCTGGTACCGGCTTGCCTTTGCTGAGTGCTGATTGCTGATGGCTGAATGCTTGCTCCCGCAGCTCCGCATCGCCATCCTCGGAGCCATCGCCGGCTTCTCCGCCATCGCCGTCAGGCATCCACACCGTCTCGACACTCTGCCTGTCGGCGAACCCCAGCAGGTAGCGAATCGTGCCGTCGGCGGAAACAAACTTCTTCGCGATGCTGGGTAAGCCAACTGAGTAGCCCGACTCACCCAGACGCTGCCGAAAGGCCAGTGGCAGCATGGTGAATTGCTCCAGTGCCGGCCACCTTTGCCGGTACAAACCGTCTAAAAGCTGGCGGGCGCGGTAGCCGGGTTGCCCAAAACCTTCAGCAATCTCCGTAAGTTGCTGAATCGTAAGGCCTAATAGTTCGGTATATTGCGGGTCGCTCATGCATCCAATATGCTGACTAGGTTAGATTCCTATGGGCCCGACGACGCTGCGGGCATTTTCGTCATTGCCGATTCATTCTAGTGAGTGATCATTTTATCCAGAGGGCCTTCACCACAGGAGCAGAAGTACGGATTGGGCTTAGAGGAACTTCCCCGCCCTAGCCAAAACCGGGCTAGAACGGGGCACCCATGTTTGTCAGGAAGGTCAGAGTGGAGCAGTAAGTAAATAAAAATGGTGGAAGAAATCCGCAATATACGTCGCGAGGTGTTACCCAACGGCCTGACCATCCTGACCGAACACATGGACCACATCCGTTCGGTGTCGATGGGGATATGGGTGAAGACCGGCTCGCGCCACGAAGATCCCACCGTCAACGGCATTTCGCATTTTGTGGAACACATGGTGTTCAAGGGCACCACCAACCGCACCGCCGAGGACATCGCGCGCCAGGTGGATTCCATCGGCGGCAACATGGACGCCTTTACCGGCAAAGAGACGATCTGCTTCAACATCAAGGTCCTGGACGAGCATCTGCCCATCGCGGTGGATGTGTTGAGCGACATGGTCCTGCATCCGGTCTTCGACGCCAACGAGATCACCCGCGAGCGCGGCGTCATCCTGGAAGAGATCAAGATGGATGAGGACAATCCCGACTACCTGGTGCATGAGATCTTCACCCAGAATTTCTTCAAGGACCACCCGCTGGGCAAGCCGATCCTGGGAACCAAGGAGACGGTGCGGCGCTTCGATCGGGATGCCATCCACGGTTTTTATCCCGCGAAGTTCGCCCCCGGAAACCTGATCATCTCGGCGGCGGGAAACGTCAACCATGAGGAGTTTGTCGAGCTGCTGCGCCACGGCTTCGGGCAGTTGCCGCCGGGCTCCAACGGCTGGCACGACAGCCCGCCCAAGGTCCATTCCCGCATCATTCTGCGCAACAAGAAGTCTCTGGAGCAGGTGCAGATTTGCGTGGGCGTTCCGTCTTACCGCATCAGCGACGAGCGGCGCTATGTGTCGTACATCCTGAATACGCTGCTGGGCGGAGGCATGAGTTCGCGGCTCTTCCAGAATGTTCGCGAGAAGCAGGGGCTGGTGTATTCAATTTTCTCCGAACTGAATCCCTTCCGCGATACCGGATTGCTGTCGGTGTACGCCGGCACCTCGCGCGAGTCCGCCCCCAAGGTCGTGCAATCCATCGTGAACGAGTTTCGCCAGTTGAAACTGAATCCCATCTCCGACGAAGAACTGAAACGCGCCAAGGACCAGTTGAAGGGAAGCCTGATGCTGAGCCTGGAGTCGAGCACGGCGCGCATGTCGAACCTGGCGCGGCAGGAAATGTATTACGACCGCTTTTTCGGCATGGACGAGATCATTGAGCGCATCCAGGCGGTGACCGTGGAAAGCATATTGGAATCGGCCAACGAGCTGTTCCAGCCGGATCGCATTGCGGTGACGGTGTTGGGCAATCTCAACGGACTGAAGATCAGCCGCGATTCCCTGGCCTGCTGAGGAGGAAGCTGTCAGCCTTCAGCCGTCAGCTATCAGCCCGTGAGGGAACTCGAATTTTGCAGGCCTGGAAGCCAGTTCCGGCGGCCTGAGAATCCCGAAGCAAAAGACCTTTCCCGGCGGCGAACGTCCAAATTACAGATTCTAGATATGGGGAAAAATGGGGGTCGAGGTGCCGTTTGCGTTGCTGACCCCTCGCATGATCTTCAATTCTGTGCGATGCTGTGGGCATGGGAAATAAGAACGCACCAAAGCGCGAAGCCAAAAAGCCGCCGAAGAAGAAATCCAAAGCGACCCTCTAAGCTCCACGTAAGCCGCTGTGTCGGTGAAGCGCTGCATGTGCCGAGGTCCGGGCGCCGGTCGTGTTCCTCCCGGTAGAAGGCCGGAATTCGGATGGCAGAGCACGGCTGTACCGGCCAGGGCGGCTGAGAAAGGTTGCCAGTTATGCGTAAACGGAACCGTAACCGAGACCGGGGATTCACCCTGATCGAACTGCTGATCGTCGTAACCATTATTCTGATCATTGCGGCCTTCACCATACCGAAGCTCACCAAGTCCACCATCCCGGCGCACGAGACCTCTGCCATCGCCAGCATCCGAGCCATCAATGAAGCGGAAATGATCTATGCCAGCAGCCATCCTGACGTAGGCTTCACACCGGACTTGGCCATGCTGGGAGGCACCACGCAGACCGGCGGCGAGGGGACCATCGACAATAACCTGGCCAGTGGCCGCAAGAGCGGCTACACCTTCACCTATACGCCGGGCGAGAAGGTGAACGGCGCGATTCGCTCGTACACCATCACGGGCGTGCCCGATCAGGTTGGCACCACCGGGCAGCGCCGGTTCTACTCCGACGAGGCGGGCGAGATCCATTACAACTCCTCCGGCCCGGCGGATGCGACCAGCCAGGTGATTCAGTAACGAGAGCAATTCGGCGCCGCTGTAAGGCTCTGGAGTTTAGCCCCGGAAACGCGTGCCTCTAAATTCATGATGATGGCCCCATCTCGCTGGAATTCTGCTGCGGTTGTACTGCTCTTGCTGCTCGGTTCAGCCCCCCTCGTCGCCCAAAGCGACGTGCATGCCCTCGCCGCCAAAGTGGACCAGCGCTACGACCACATGCGCACTCTGGAAGCCAGGTTCACCGAAACCTATAGCGGCGCCGGCATCAATCGGACCGAGAGCGGCACTTTGCTGATGAAGAAGCCGGGCCGCATGAGGTGGGACTACGATCAGCCGCGTCCCAAGCTGTTCCTCACCGACGGTCACAACGCATGGTTTTACGTTCCGGGGGAGAAGCAGGTTCGCCGCACGCCGGTCAAGCAGCTCGACGATCTGCGCTCGCCCCTGCGTTACCTGCTGGGCAAGACCAAGGTGGAAAAAGAGCTGGATGGGCTCTCGCTGGCTCCCGATCAAAAGCCGCTCAACCCGGGCGATGTGGTCCTGCGTGGGATTCCGAAGGGAATGGGCGATCGCGTCGAGCAGACTCTGTTGGAAGTAGCACCCGACGGCCTGCTCGCGCGCATCGTCGTCGAAGAACGCGATGGTTCGGTTACCGAATTTCGCTTTCTTCAGCAGAAGGAAAACGTCGAAGTACCAGACGCACAATTTCGCTTTACTCCGCCGCCTGGGACCGAGGTCGTGGCCGGAACGGAGCTGACGGAATGAGCACTTAGCACTTAGCATTTGGCATTTAGTAAGCGCGCGCGAGTGTTGTCGGTGTCGATTTCCGTCCCGGTCAATGTCTGAATGCTAAGAGCTAAGGGCTAATTGCTAACGGCTAAATGCTAGACTACTCATAACCTCTCCCTAGGGAACTTCTCAACCATGGCCGAATACCTGATCAAGATGGCCGACGAGCGAGGTCGCGTCCTCGAGCAAACCGAGAATGGGGGCTCGGAGGTCGAGGTCCGCGACCGCTTCGCGCAGCAGGGCTTTCTGGTTTATTCGGTCAAGTCCAAGGGTCTGTTTTCAACCCAGGTCGGGTTCCCGCGCCGGCGCAAGATCAAGCAGGAGCAGTTTGTCATCTTCAACCAGCAGTTCGTGACCTTGATCCATGCCGGTCTGCCGATCATCCAGTCGCTGGAGCTGCTGATCAAACGGCAGCGCAACCCCTTCTTTCGTTACGTGTTGCAGAATGTGCACGACCGGGTGCGCGGTGGCGAGTTGCTCTCCGACGCGTTCGAAGCGCAAAAAGTTTTTCCCAAGGTGTACACCACCACACTGCTGGCAGGTGAGAAGAGCGGCAACCTGGAAGAGGTGATGGGCCGCTATATATCGTTCCAGCGCCTGGCGGTGAGTTTCCGCAAGAAGCTGACGGCTTCGCTGGTCTATCCCGCTTTGCTGGTGGTCATGCTGATCGTGATGATGACCTTCCTCATCACCTTTGTGGTTCCGCAGTTCGCCACGCTGTATCAGCAATTGGGTTCACCGCTGCCGGCCGTGACTTCGGTGATGCTGGCGATCGGGGTCAATGCGAAAAAGTATTTCCTGCCTTCCCTGGTGGTGCTGGGGGCGATCGGGTTCTTCCTGTGGCGCTGGATGAAGAGCGATAGCGGCGCTACCAAAATGGACCGCATCAAATTGAAGATTCCGCTGTTGGGAGACGTCTGGTTGAAGTACCAAGTCGCGGTATTTGCGCGTATGCTGTCAACCTTGCTGTCGGGCGGACTGTCGCTGGTCCCGTCGCTGGAGACGGCGTGCGAGTCGATGCAGAGCCGCCTGATCTCGCACGGCATTGAGACGGCGACGCGCGGCGTGCGCGAAGGTCAGGGGTTGGCCCACAGCCTGGAAGAGACCAAGGTCTTCCCCGAGATGTCGGTGGAGATGATTGAGGTCGGCGAGTCCACGGGCGCGCTGCCTGCCATGCTGAACTCGGTCTCCGAGTTCTATGAGGAGGACGTGCAAAACGCGCTGGCCACGGCCATGGCCCTGATTGAACCGGTTATCCTGATTGTGATGGGCGTGGTGGTGGCTTTTGTGCTGATTTCCCTGTATTTGCCGATCTTTAGCTTGGGCTCGGAAGGGCTGCATTAGGAAGGGCTAAGCGGCGAGTGATTTGTTCGCTTTGGCTAACTGCTAACGGCTAATTGCTAATTGCCAAAAGGTATTTATGGCAGACATTAAAAAACCCATATTCGTAGGCGGCGGAAACGGAAGCCCGGTCAGCACCCAGGATGAAGTGGAACACGGCAAGGAACTGGCGCAGCGCTATCGTTGCGAATTC
The DNA here is from genome assembly GCA_049520555.1 of Candidatus Korobacteraceae bacterium. Lineage (GTDB taxonomy): Bacteria > Acidobacteriota > Terriglobia > Terriglobales > Acidobacteriaceae > Bog-257. The sequence goes on along the minus strand of JBEKPR010000001.1, from coordinate 119,242 downwards.
GTGGACCTGAAGAACTTTCACATTCAGCACGACCTGTTCCGCAAGATTCCGGTGGACTTGATGTTCCGCTACAACTTCGTGCCGTTGGAGGACAAGCCCGATGGCCGGCTGGTGATTGCCATCGCCGATCCCAGCCAATTGATGATGATCGACGAGATCGGCCTGCTGCTGGGCCGGCGCATCACCACCAAGGTTGCCAGCCTGTCGCAGATCAGCGACATCCTGAAAAAGACGGAGCAGTCGCAGCGCGTGCTGGAGGAAGCCAGCGAGGGCTTTGCGCTGGACGTAATTGTCGAGGACGAAAATTCCGACGAAACCATCTCCATCGAGAAGCTGACGGCCGAGGCCGACATCAGCCCCATCATCCGGCTGGTTGACACCACCATCTTCACCGCGTTGCAGCGGCGCGCCAGCGATATCCACATCGAGACGCGCGACGACTCCGTGGTCATCAAGTACCGCATTGACGGCGTGCTGCAGCAGGCCATGCAGCCCATTGCCAAAGAGCACCATTCCACCATCATCTCGCGCATCAAGGTCATGAGCGAGTTGGACATCTCCGAGCGGCGGGTCCCGCAGGACGGGCGTTTCCGGGTGCGCTATCTCGGCCGCTCCATCGACTTCCGCGTCTCCATCATGCCCTCGATTCACGGCGAAGACGCGGTGCTGCGCGTGCTCGACAAGGAGTCGATGAGCGAGAAGTTCCACAAACTCACCCTCGACGTGGTCGGTTTCAGCGACGAAGATCTGCGCAAGTTTCGCCGCTACATCAAGGAGCCGTACGGGATGGTGCTGGTCACCGGACCGACGGGCTCGGGCAAAACCACCACGCTCTACGCCGCGCTGAACGAGATCAAGAGCGACGAAGACAAGCTGATCACCATCGAAGACCCGGTCGAATACCAGATTCGCGGCATCACCCAGATTCCGGTGAACGAGAAAAAGGGATTGACCTTTGCCCGCGGTTTGCGCTCGATTCTGCGTCACGATCCCGACAAGATCATGGTGGGCGAAATTCGCGACACCGAGACGGCGCAGATTGCCATTAACTCTGCGCTCACCGGCCACCTGGTGTTCACCACCGTCCACGCCAACAACGTGGTGGACGTGCTGGGCCGGTTCCTCAACATGGGAGTCGAGGCCTACAACTTCATTTCGGCGCTGAACTGCATTCTGGCGCAACGGCTGGTGAGAGTGATCTGCGAATTCTGCAAAAAAGAGGTGCATTATTCCGTCGAAGAATTGGAGGCCAGCGGTTTGAATCCGCAAGAATGGGGAAATGTCCCGTTCTATGAAGGAGAGGGTTGCATCGAATGCTCGGGCACCGGCTTCCGCGGACGGACCGCGATCCACGAGTTGCTGGAGTTGACCGACAACGTGCGCGAGATGATTCTGTCCAAGAAGCCCAGCAGCGAGATTCGCCGCGCCGCCAAGGACGAAGGCATGCACTTCCTTCGCGAGTCGGCAATTGATAGAGTGAAACGTGGGCTGACCACGCTGAAGGAAATCAACAAGGTGACCTTCATCGAGACGACGCGGTAAGAAGCAACTAGCAATTAGCCGTTAGCAATTAGCAATTAGCACTTAGCAGTTAGTAACTGACTACTGACTACTGACTACTGGCTACTGGCAACTGGACCTGATGCCTTCCAACCACATTCCGCGGCCCCGAGTGGCCTGTGAGATAAGCGCCGAGCGCGTAGTTGCCGGTCGCGCCGGCGAAGGTGCGCAGACACTGGACGCAGCCTCTGCCCGGGCCATTCCCGATGGGGCACTCGTGCCCGGCCTGCAGCAGGCCAACGTTACCGCCCGCGAGGCGCTGGTGGCGGCGCTGCGCGATGCCTTGTCGGCGGTGGCGGGCCGTTCCCGCGATGTTTGCCTGGTGATCCCCGACGCCACCACCCGCATCATGCTGCTGGACTTCGACACGCTCCCGGCCAAAGCGGAGGAAGCGGATGCGGTCGTGCGCTTCCGCCTGAAGAAATCGTTGCCTTTCGAAGTGGAGCAGTCAGCGGTGTCCTTCGATCGCCAGGGAACAGCAGACCCAGTCAGGCTGGTTGCGGCGGTGACGCCGCGCAATATTCTGGAGGAGTACGAATCGCTGGTCCGCGAAGCTGGCTACAATCCCGGTGCAGTGGTGCCTTCCATGATTGCCGCGCTCGGCGTGGTGGATGGTTCGCGTCCGACCATGGTCATTAAGGTGGAACGGGGAACCACCACCTTCGCCATTGTGGACAATAACCAACTGCTGCTGCATCGCGCGCTGGAGAATGGCGGCTCGCTGGTCAGCGGCGAGTCTCTGGTGGATGACGTGAACACTTCGCTGGTGTACTTCGAGGACCGTTATTCGGTGGGCGTGGACCGCGTCCTGGTAACCGGGGTCGAATCGGCGCAGGCCTTGCAGGAGGCCTTGAGCGCGAGTTCGAATATTCGCGTGGAAGAGCTGGTATCCAGTGGCAGAGCGGGCGCCGCCATCGGCAATGTACCTCGCTCCATGCTTGCCGCAGTGGTGGGAGCGCTGGTGTCCTAATGCGTCTCAACATCAATCTTGCCAGCCAGCCGTACGAAGCCGCGCGCTTCTATCGCCGCCGCGTGGGTGCGCTGGTGCTCGGGCTGGCCGTCCTCACGGTGCTGCTCGGGGGCTACATCGTATATCAGCGGGCGCAATCGCGGGGTATCAATCAGCAATTGACCCAGGTGCGGTGGGAGATCAAGGGTCTCGACCTTGAGGATGCCCAGGCGCGTGCCCTGCTGAACAAGCCGGCGAATCGCGACATAGCCGATCAGTCGGAGTTTCTCAACCAATTGTTTGCCCGCAAGGCCCTCTCCTGGACGCGGGTGTTTACCGAGATGGAAAAGATCGTGCCGCCCAATCTGCATGTCGTCTCCATGAAGCCGGAGTACACCAAGACGAATGACCTGATGCTGCGCGTGGTGGTGGCCACCGACTCGCGCGATCGCGCGGTCGAACTGGTGCGCCGCATGGAAAAATCGAGCCACTTCCACCAGGCCCAGGTGATGGCCGAGGCCGTCACCTCGAATTCCAGCGATCAAAGTGCCGGGCCGGGCAACATCCAGTTTGATATCGCCGTTATCTATGTTCCGACTGCACAGGATAATGACTCCACCGCGGACGAGGGCAAACCGGACGAGGGCAAACCGAGCGAGAAGAGCGGCAGCCCGCAGGCGAAGTCCGAGGCTCCCGTCACAACATCGCCGACGCCAGTCCGCAATCTCCGTCAAACGCCTGCTACCCGCCCGGCGCAGGCGCAGAACGGGCCACCGAAATCCATGCCAGCGAGGCCGCGCTGATGGCCAGCATCCGCGAGATTCGCAAGACTTGGATGCCGGTGGTCATCACCCTGGTGGTGCTGGACCTGGCTTGCATGGGGTATCTTTTGTCGCCCGCGGGACGCTCGCGCCAGGCGCGGCAGCGCGAGTATTATGAGCAGCGCGCCCGTCTCACCGCCAAGCGGGAGCAAGTGCTGCCCACTCGCGGCATGGACGCGAAGTTAATCCAGGCCTCGTCGGACATCGGCAAGTTTTACGGCCAGCGGTTTCCCTCAAAGTACTCGCAGGTTGCGGAAGAGCTGGGCAAGGTGGCCACCGATACCGGTGTCCACTTTGCGGGCGTCAAGTACGACGACAAAGAGGCGCCCATCGAAGGCTTGCGCAAGATGAATATTGAGATCTCTCTTTCCGGCGACTACCTTCAGGAAGTAAAGTTCATCAATCAATTGGAACGCGACAAAATGTTCTTCCTGATCGATGGCATCGCGCTGGGCGAGCAGCAGGGCAATGTTCGCCTGCAAATCAAGCTGGAAACCTATTTGCGCAGCGGGGCCGAAAGCTCGTGAAGATCGGGACTGAGAACCGGACGAAAACGATCATCGCGCTGGTGCTGTTGGTTGTCGCGGTGGTCTTCGTGGTCCGCGCATTTCGTGGCGGAGACGAAGAGCCGTCGCCCCCTCCCGCGCCAGCCGCCACGGCTTCCGGTCCAGCACCGGGCAGCGCAAGCGGGCAAGCCGCGCCCGGCGCCACAAGGACCGCGCGCAAACCGCCTCCGCTGCTGGCCCAGACCCTCGATCCCACCTTGCGCTTCGACCTGCTGAAGTCCAGCGAAGATGTGACTTACAAGGGAAGCGGGCGCGACATCTTCCGTTCGCAGGCAGAAGAAGCTGCCATTCCCAAACCTTTGCCTCCGGGCCCACAGACGCCGGTGCCGCCACCCCCGCCGCCGCCGATCCCATTGAAGTTTTATGGCTTTGCCAACCGCATAGACGGCAACAAGCGGATCTTTCTCTCCAAAGGCGAGGACATCTTCGTCGCCAAGGAAGGCGACATCGTGGACCGACGCTACAAGGTCGTGCACATCGGAACAAACTCCGTCGAGGTGCAGGACGTGCTGACCAATTACCCGCCACAGACGCTTCCGCTGTCGTTGAGTTGACGTTCGCAATGCGTTGCCGGATTCCAGCTTCGCAAGCTCCAGCATCCCAAGCCCTTCGAGTTTGACCTCCGAATGTTTCGTTAGAGTTTTCCTAACGGCGCCAGCGTAGAGCGAAGTACCAGCGCCAGGAAAGATTTCGATGCAGCATCAGGACAGAGGTTTTCCTGCACGGTTGGGGCAGGGAAATCGTGCGGACGTCACTTCTCTTTGTGACCGCTGATCTTGTGTCGAGTGACGGAGAGGTTTTAGAGTGCCTTCAAGATAGGGGTTGACCATGTCGTGGAAGGACCGCGGTTTCCTCGCTCTCGCCGTGCTTTGGACCAGCTTTACCGTGGGGTTGTTCGGAGTGATTACGGCGATGATCGTAAGGGAGCCGGCGTTTCCGTTGGGCCTGGGCTGGATTCGGACTCGCGGACTGGCTGGCTTGTGGATTACGGTCCCGAGTGCCTTGCTCGGAATCGCCGGCCTGGTTCTGCTGAAGATGCGCCGCCCGATTGCCATCCGCCTGCTGCTGCTCTACTCCGCCCTGTGGACCTTGGCGCTGCTTCCGGGAATGCTCGCCCAGTTGCCAACCATCGTGCGGCACCCAATTGCCTATTGCGCGGATGGAACCTGCACGCCCTGGGTGATAACGGTCTCAATCACCATTGCGTTCGCCCTATCCGCCTTCTTGTACGCGCGCCAGGCCTATGCACAGCTGGGTCGAAGCTAAGGCTCTCGCGGCTAAGCCCTCGAGCAGTGCCCGCACATCCCCGCGCAGATGGCCGGTCCCCGGCCGGGAGCGTTGCGCGCCATGCTGGCGAAGATCACCAGCCCGATAGAGAGCAACACGCCGAAGGTCCAGAAGCCCCACTTGAATCCTGCTGCCGCGGCCAGCACCCGCAAGCCGTAGGCAGCCAGAGACTGCCCAATGTTACCCGCGCCATACACGCCAAGGGCGAATCCCTGTCGTTCCGGCGGGCTTAAGAAGTGAAACAACGAGTCACGCGGACGTGATTGGCAAACGTCTGGGAATAGGATTTCGCGGTAAGCCTCTTTCCATTTATCCTGCTTATCAAGAAGAAGTCGCAGTCCGTTGCGACCAAGGCAATATGACGTGGTTGACCTGTGGCATCAGCAAGAATTCAGCCACGGGATTTACAGTGATAGCGGTCACTGACGAATAACGGTCCCGCCCGTCAATATAGAATCCATGTATGTTTCAAGCTTGCGAGGGCCTAGCGTGATGCGGCGCGCCGTCGAGCGACTGCGATTGTCGATGTTGTTGTTCCTTCTGATTGCTGTTCTGCTGGTATCCGGGTGTACGAACAAAGGACAGACGGGAGGTGGCTCCGGGCGTCGTCCACCGGCACCCGTGGTGGTGGCCAGTGTCGAGCAGCGAGACATTCCACTTCAGATCAACGCCATCGGCAACGTGGAAGCCTACCAGACGGTGCAGATCCGGTCGCAAGTCAATGGGCAAATCCAAGAAATCTTCTTCAAGGAAGGAGAGGACGTTCGTCAGGGGCAGCCGCTGTTTCAACTGGACAAACGGCCTTTCCAGGCGGACCTGGAGAAAGCCATTGGCCAGATGAAGCACGATCAAGCGCAGGCGGAGAATTCCCGGATGCAGGTAGAGCGCTACTCCAGTCTGGAAACAGAAGGCATCGTCTCCCATGAACAGGGCGGCCTGCTGACCTCCCAGGCCAAGGCCGATGCGTCTGCGGTGGAAGCCGACAAGGCCGCCGTTGACGCGGCCCGCGTGCAACTGCAGTACACCGATATCGTCGCTCCCATCAACGCGCGCGCAGGAGCGTTGCTGATCAATCTGGGCAATCTGGTGAAGGCGAACGATACGCCGTATCTGGTGCAGTTGAACCAGGTCACTCCCATCTACGTCACCTTTTTTGTGCCTGAAGGCAATCTGGACCGGGTGCGACAACGCTTCTCCGCTGGACAACTTAAAGTTCTGGCTTATCCCAAGGGACAACCGGACGGTCCGGCAGAGGGCCAGTTGACGTTCATCGACAACGGAGTGGACACAACCACCGGCATGTTCAAGCTGAAAGCCACGTTTCAGAACAAGGACCGGCGGCTGTGGCCAGGTCAATTCGTGGATGTTGCGTTGCAGCTCTCGATGCAGAAGAATGCCGTCGTAGTTCCGACCAAGGCGATTCAAACCGGACAACAAGGCGAATACGTGTACGTGGTCCGAGCCGACAGCACGGCGGAATCGCGCCCCGTAAAGACGGTGGGCGTGTATCAGAATCTGACCCTGATTGCGGGCGGATTGAACGCCGGCGAACAGGTGATTGTGAACGGCCAGTTGGGCGTGGCCCCTAATGCGAAGGTGGTGGTGCAAAGCCGCTTGCCCGTAACCCAGACGGATTCGTCTGCCGCCAAGGGTGCAGCCGGAGGCGGACTGTGAGCATCTCCGAGATCTTCATCAAGCGGCCCATTATGACCACATTGGTCATGGCCGCGATTTTGATCTTCGGGATCTTCGCTTATCAACTGCTGCCCGTCAGCGACCTGCCGAACGTGGACTTTCCCACCATTTTGGTGAGCGCCTCTCTTCCGGGCGCGAGTCCCGACACCATGGCTTCGTCGGTTGCCACCCCGCTGGAAAAGCAATTCTCCACAATCGCCGGCATTGACTCGATGACGTCGGCGAATTCCCTCGGGCAAACCAGCATCACCATTCAGTTCAACCTTAGCCGCAACCTCGATGGCGCCGCCTTGGACGTGCAGGCAGCCATCACCGCCGCCGGGGGGCAATTGCCTCCCGAGATGCCTACGCCGCCGACTTTCCAGAAAGTGAATCCTGCCGATTCACCCATCCTGTATCTGGCGCTGAGTTCGCCGACGATGCGGCTGTCCGACATCGACGAGGCCGCCGAGACCACCATCGCGCAGAACGTCTCCATGGTGAACGGCGTGGCGCAAGTGATGGTGTATGGAGCGCAAAAGTATGCCATGCGGGCGCAAATCGATCCCAGCGCCCTGGCTTCACGCCAGATCGGGATCGACGAAGTCAGCGCCGCCCTGCAATCGGGAAATACCAACCTTCCCACCGGCACACTTTATGGACAGAACCATACGTTCACCATTCTGTCCAACGGGCAGCGCATGAATGCTCTGCAGTTCGCGCCCATGGTGGTGGCTTATCGCAACGGTTCCCCGGTCCGCCTGAACGATCTTGGCCGGGTGATTGACAGTGTGCAGAACGACAAGACCGCAAGTTGGTTTAACGGGACTCGGGCCATCGTTTTGGCAATTCAAAAGCAGCCGGGAACCAACACCGTTGCCGTCGTAAACAGCATCAACAAGCTGCTGCCCAGGCTGGAAGAGCATATTCCTGCGGCGGTCAAAGTCGACACGCTGTATGACCGCTCAGTCTCCATTCGCGCCTCGGTCAACGACGTGAAGTTCACCCTGCTGCTGACCATTGCTCTGGTCATCATGGTGATCTTCGTCTTCCTGCGAAACATTTCCGCCACCATCATCCCGTCGCTGGCTTTGCCCATGTCCATCGTCGGCACTTTTTCGGTTATGTACCTGCTGGGCTACAGCCTCGACAACCTTTCCCTGATGGCACTGACGTTGTCGGTGGGATTTGTGGTGGACGACGCCATCGTCATGCTGGAGAACATTGTTCGCCACATGGAGATGGGGAAACGCCCGCTGCAGGCGGCGCGGGATGGCGCCGGCGAGATTGGCTTCACCATCCTCTCCATGACGCTGTCGCTGGCCGCCGTCTTTATTCCGCTGTTGTTCATGGGCGGAATCATCGGACGTTTGCTGCATGAATTCGCGGTCACCATCGGGGCCGCGATCCTGGTTTCGGGATTCGTATCGCTGACCCTGACTCCGATGCTGTGCAGCCGCTTCCTCCGTCACCAGGAGCGGTCGGAGCATGGACGGCTGTTCAATCTGGGCGAGCGGATTTTCAATGCCTGGTTGCGCGGTTATAACCGCAGCCTCAAGGGGGTCCTGCGGCACAAGTTCGCAACCCTGATGGTGTCGTTCGGCCTGATCGGGCTGACGTTTTATCTGTATACCATCTCGAAGACTGGATTTATTCCCGACGAAGATCAGGGCCTGGTGTTTGCGTTCACCGAAGCGCAACAGGGGATTGCATTTCAGGACATGATGCAATTGCAGCAAAAGGCTGCCGATGTGGTGCGCTTCGATCCCAACGTTATGAACACCATGTCGTCCATCGGCAATCCCACCAATCAGGGCCGCATGTTCTTTCGGCTGAAGGACAAGAAAGACCGCGTCAACCACATGAGCGCCATGCAGGTCATTCAGGAACTTCGTCCGAAAATGTCGCAGATTCCCGGCCTGAATGTCTTCATGCAGATTCCGCCGACCATCCGCATCGGCGGAAATCTGACCAAGTCACAATACCAGTACACCATGCAATCGCCCGACACGGCGGAACTCTATCAGGATGCGCCCAAGCTGGAGAGCGCTCTGCGCGCCCTGCCGCAATTGCAAGACGTTACCAGCGATCTGCAGGTGCAGAACCCGCAGCTCAGCGTAGAAGTCGATCACGATAAAGCTTACGCACTGGGAGTGACGCCGGCCCAGGTTTCCGATGCGCTCTATTCCGCCTACGGTACGCGCCAGATCAGCACCATCTACACGCCCAACAATGAGTACTACGTCATCATAGAATTGTTGCCGGAGTTCCAGAACAATCCTGACAAGCTTTCCCTTCTCTACGTCCGCTCCAGCGCAGGGAAAATGATTCCGCTCGACACTGTCGCCAGGATGGTGCCTTCCATCGGTCCCCTGACGGTGAATCACCTGGGCCAGTTGCCGGCGGCCACCATCAGCTTCAACCTCAAGCCCGGAGTCGCTCTGGGCGACGCCACAAAACTGGTCGAGCGCGAGGCCAATCGAGTGCTCCCTGTGGGTATCCAGCGCACCTTCCAGGGGACCGCGCAAGCTTTCCAGAACTCCTTCACCGGCATGGGCCTGTTGCTGCTGGGGGCGATTCTGGTGATCTACATCATTCTGGGAATTCTGTATGAGAGCTTCATCCATCCCCTGACCATTCTCTCTGGTTTGCCTTCAGCCGGCGTCGGCGCGCTGCTCACCCTCACCCTCTTCCACCAGGAACTGAATCTCTACTCGTTCGTGGGGATCATCATGCTGATCGGTATCGTCAAGAAGAATGCCATCATGATGATTGACTTCGCCCTGGAGGCGGAGCGGAACGAGGGCAAGAGCCCGGAGGAAGCCATTTATCAGGGCGCGCTGGTCCGCTTCCGTCCCATCATGATGACCACCATGGCGGCCCTGATGGGAACCCTGCCCATTGCGATCGGCTTTGGCGCGGGCGCAGAATCGCGGCGAGGTTTGGGCCTGGCGGTGGTGGGTGGCCTGCTCTTTTCGCAGATCGTCACCCTCTACATCACGCCGGTTTACTACGTGTACCTCGATAAGCTACAGACCAAGTTCCAGAAGCGGCCCGGTGGACGAAAAGCCGAAGCCGATACAGAGCACAGGCTTGACGAGGCTGTGTTGGTGGGACAGAGTCGCTAGGGCAGTTCCGCCGCTTTTCTGTCTGTCATCCTGAGCGATAAGCGCAGCGAGGAGTCGAAGGACCCCTATACTACCCACCCCGCTCGACGGCGCCAGCGTAGCGAGTCGAACGACCCTATAGCCGCAAAAATCGCCATGTGGCCGCCCGCCACAACAAGAAGGCTGGCACAGCAACCGCCCCCCATCCCCGCACCACTGTCCAACCGTCACGCTGAACTGTGGCAGACATCACCGCTTCTCAATCTGGGCCATGCTACGAATTGCACGATCACCTTTCCCGGGTGACGTCAGCCTTTTTCCGGGAGTACTCATTGGGTGGTTCAATCTTTGCTTCTTTAGGGCCCGCGTAGCGCCATCCTCGAGGTGTTGAATGAACGCTCGGCTGGTAAGTGAATTTCGTTCGATCGTGGGAGATGCCGGCCTGGTCAGCGGGCCCGAGCAGCTTCGGACTTACGAATGCGACGGCTTGACCTTGTTCCGCGTAGTCCCCGATCTGGTCCTGCTGCCCGCAACATCGCAAGAAGTGCAGGCCATCGTGAAGGTGTGCCACCGGGAGCGAATCCCGATGGTCGCGCGTGGCTCGGGCACCGGACTCAGCGGAGGAGCGCTACCGGTAAAGGGTGGCGTTGTGATCGGCGTCTCCCGGATGAATCGCATTCTTGAGGTGGATATACCCAACGCGCGCGTGGTGGTCGAGCCAGGTGTGACGAATTCCGCCATAACCGCGGCGGTTTCCCCTCACGGATACTTTTATGCTCCCGACCCATCCTCGCAGGTGGTGTGCACCGTGGCCGGCAATGTGGCAGAGAACTCTGGCGGTGCGCACTGCTTCAAGTACGGAGTAACCACGACCTACATCCTGGGACTCGAGGTGGTGCTCTCCGACGGTTCACTGCTTTGCTTGGGTGGCACGAGTTTGGACCAGCCGGGCTACGACCTGGTCGGCGCTTTCGTCGGTTCGGAGGGGACGTTCGGGATCATCACCAAGATCACGCTACGAGTCATCAAGAAACCTGAAACCACACAGACGTTGATGGCCGCCTTCAATTCGAGTAGCGAGGCGGGTGCTGCCGTCAGCGCCATCATTGCTTCCGGCATGTTTCCCGCCGCCTTGGAAATTATGGACCGGCTGGCCCTTGAGGCCGCCGAAGCGGCCGTGCATCCCAATTATCCCAACTGCCAGGCGCTGCTGCTGGTGGAACTGGATGGGTCCACCCGCGAGGTCGAGCTGCTGATGGAAAAAGTCGGTCCGATGTGCCAATCGTGCGGGGCTTGGGAGCTGCGCCTGGCGAAGACCGAAGCGGAACGCATGGCGGTTTGGAAGGGACGCAAAGCGGCCTTTGCAGCGGTGGGGCGGATCTCGCCGAATTACCTGGTGCAGGACGGCGTTATTCCGCGGACGGCGTTGCCCCGGGTCCTGGGAGAGATTGACCGCCTCAGCGCCGAGAAAAGTCTGCGCGTCGCCAACGTCTTTCATGCCGGAGATGGCAACCTTCATCCCCTGGTGCTGTATGACCGTCGCATTGCCGGCCAGGAGGAACGGGCGATGGATCTGGCAGAAGATATTTTGCGGCTGTGCGTGGAAGCCGGCGGCTCCATTACCGGAGAACACGGGATCGGCGAGGAAAAGAAGCAGTTCATGCCGGTCATGTTTTCCGCCGCCGATCTGGACGCGATGCAGCGCCTGCGTTCGGCCTTCGATCCGTTCGACCTTTGCAATCCGACCAAAATGTTTCCCGGCACCGACGCGAAGGTGCAAAGGCCGGTCGCTTACGAACCACATCCGATCGAGATAGCGGGACTGGCGCAGCGGTACTAAGGCGGTCTCAAACTTAGTGTACTCACCGGTACGGTAGTGCGGGCCTTCAGGCCCGCGGCCAGGGGCAGGAACCAAATCGCTTCAGCCGCTGAGGTCGAAGACCTCAGCGGCTGAAGCTAGAAATTGTGCGGGCGGTCTAACGCGGGCCTCAAGGCCCGCACTACCCGATCCTGGTCAAGGAAGGCCACGGGAGCCAAATTATGAGCCAAGCTCAAGTGCAGAACAACGAAGCGTGGATGGAGCTGAGTGCGATCATAGGCCCGGAACACCTGCGCCCGGCGACGCCCGAAGATGCCGTGGAAGCGGTGCAACCCATCGGCGTGATTTCGCCCGGCACGGCGCAGGAAGTCGCGCAGGTGCTGCATTACTGCAATTCTGCCGGCCTGACCATCATTCCTCGTGGCGGAGGCACCCAGTTGGGGTTGGGCAATCGCCTGAGCAAGGTGGATTTTGTCCTCTCGCTGGAGCGGCTCAATCGCGTGATCGAACATGCCTGGGGCGATATGACAGTGACGGTGGAAGCGGGTTGCACCATCGACAAGTTGCAGGGTGTGCTGCGCGAGCATGGTCAGCAGTTGGGCGCCGATCCCATGCAACCCGAGCGGGCCACGGTGGGCGGCGTGCTGGCCACAGCCGAGAGCGGGACCTTGCGCATCCGCTATGGCGCCATTCGCGACCTGGTCCTCGGCGTGGAAATGGCGCTGCCCGATGGCAGCGTGATTAAAGCCGGAGGCAAGGTCGTCAAGAACGTTGCCGGCTATGACCTCACCAAACTTGCTATCGGTTCGCTGGGAACCTTGGGCGTGATCACCCGGGCTGTGTTCCGCCTGCACCCCATTCCGGTGGCCACCGCAAGCTACGTTGCGACTCTGCCCGCAGCGGCGGAGGCGTCCAAGCTGGTGCTCGCCGTTCTGGATTCCCACCTGGTTTACACCGGGCTGCAGATTCAGGCCCGCCGCGCCGACCAGATTCTTGTCCACGTGCGGTTCGAAGGCATCCCCGAGTCGCTGCTGGACCAATATGCCAAGCTGGGCCGGATCGCGGGCGCCTGCAAGTTTGTGGAGTGTGCGGGGGAAGTCTGGAGCGAGCGGCAGAAACTGTTTGTAAATCCCGGCAGTTCGGTGATCTGCAAATGCTGCGTGCTGCCTTCGCAGATTGGGTCCCTTTGCCATGCTCTTTTCCCACAGGCGGGGCCGGCGGAGGTTGCCACGACTCTGGTAGCGCAAGGCACCGGACTGGCCGAAGTGCGCTTGGATGCCACCGGCCCAAAGCCGCTGATGACTGCGTTGCATGATCTGCGCATTGCGGTGGATCGCCTGGAAGGGACAATAACCGTATCGCAGTGTCCGGTGGCCATGAAGGACGAAGTGGACGTGTGGGGCACGGTGAAAGATGCGCTGCCGCTGATGCAACGAATCAAGCAGAAATTCGACCCGGGGCACACTCTGAATCCGGGCCGTTTCGTGGGGGGCATATGATAGAGCAGCTCGCGACGCCAGCCACCGGCACCAGAAAGATTTTCGATGACTACCATCCCCCAGCCGCGGAGCTTCTGAATGCCTGCGTCCATTGCGGCTTCTGCCTGCAAACCTGCCCCACCTACACGCTGTGGGGGAAGGAACAGGACTCTCCGCGCGGCCGCATTCAACTGATCAATATGGCCATCGTGGGCGAAGTGGACTTGACGGAGTTGTACATCTCGCACTTCGACCATTGCCTGGGATGCCTGGCGTGTGTCAGCTCGTGTCCGTCCGGAGTCAAGTACGGGAAGCTGATTGAAGCCATGCGCGGACAGGTGGAGCGGCAGTATCGCCGGCCGCTACACGAGCGGGCGCTACGGCGGATGGTCGCCGCGATATTCAGCCGTCCGGCGCGCATGCGTAAGCTGATGGCGCCCCTGCGCGCTTATCAGCGGCTGGGTTTGCAGCGGCTCATGCGGGCCCTGCGCCTGACCGCATTGCTGCCCAGTAGCTTGCGTGCCATGGAGCAGATGCTGCCTGATTTATCGCGCCGCGACACCTCGGCGGTCCTGCCGCCGCGCATCGCCGCGCAGGGGGAGAAGCGCCGTTCCGTCGTCTTGCTGACCGGCTGCGTGCAGAGTGTGTTTATGGGCCAGGTCAATGCGGCCACCGCGCGCGTCCTGGCAGCCGAGGGTTGTGAAGTGCTGGTGCCGCCGGAGCAGGGCTGTTGCGGCGCCCTGATGATGGATTTGGGTCAGGAACAACAAGCTCTCGACAACGCGCGCAGGTTGATCGACCTGTTCGAGCCGTTGCCCGTCGATACCATCGTGGTCAACGCCGCTGGTTGCGGACACACGCTCAAGGACTACGGATATTTGCTGCGCGACGATCCCGAGTATCGCGACCGCGCCATTGCGTTTTCCGCCAAATGTAAAGACATATCCGAGGTGCTGGCGGAGTTGGCACCGCGCGCGCCGCGGCACCCGCTGGCCTTGCGGGTCGCTTTCCACGATCCCTGTCACCTGCAGCATGCCCAGGGACTGCGCGAACAGCCGCGCGCCATGCTGCGGACCATCCCCGGGCTGGAATTATTGGAGCTTTCCGAGGCCGCGCTCTGTTGCGGCTCGGCAGGCCTTTACGGTCTGGTGCAGCAGGAGACGGCCCACCAACTGGGCCAGCGCAAGGCGGAGAGGATTATCGCAACGCCCGCTCAGGCGGTGGCCACCGGCAATCCTGGATGCCAGTTGCAAATCAGGGCAATGCTGAATGAAGCGGGGCATCCGTTGCCCGTGATGCATTACATGGAGTTGCTGGATGCTTCCATCTCCGGCACCGAATTGCGGGGAAATCTACCGCATTAACCTGCACCTCGCCTTAGGGGTGGCTTCGACCGTTCGCTCCCCCACCGGTACCCCCGCTGGGACGATCGCGAAGGACCCCTGGTTGCTGATCGTCGGTACGCCTATCTTGTTGCCAGCTCACCTTTCACACTTGACAGTTCCTAAACCGCTGCAATCGTGGTGAAATGGCAGCTTAGCGAAAGCAATTCGACCCGCGGGATCCAGTCCGCCTGCGGCAAAAAAGGAATCGCGGCATGTTTCGCCTAATTCGTGAACTGGTCCGCCCATATCGTGGCCAGTTGGTCATCATTCTGCTCGCCATGCTGGTCGAAACCGCCATGAGCTTGGCCGGGCCGTGGCCGCTGAAGATCATCATCGACAATGTTGTGGGCAGCCACAAGATGTCGCCCTGGCTTGACCACC
Source organism: Candidatus Korobacteraceae bacterium (assembly GCA_049520555.1). Lineage (GTDB taxonomy): Bacteria > Acidobacteriota > Terriglobia > Terriglobales > Acidobacteriaceae > Bog-257. The sequence continues at coordinate 104,215 of JBEKPR010000001.1, read as the reverse complement.
TGGTCCGGCCCATGTTGGACGGGGGAAGCAAGTTGCAGGTGGCCGGACTCGCTGCGCTGGCGTTCGTGGCGATTGCTTTGGTCGGCGCTATAGCGTCCTATATCGACAACTATTACACCGAGAGCGTCGGCCAGTGGGTGGCCAATGATCTGCGCATGCGAACCTACCACCATCTGCAGCGCCTTTCGCTCAGCTACTACGATACCCATCAGACGGGGACTCTTTTGAGCACGATGACCACCGATATTCAGACCATCCAGGGCTTCGCCTCCTCCTCGACCCTGAACATCCTGGTTGACCTGCTCACCATCGTCGCCATGCTCGGTCTGATGTTCTGGCTCAATTGGGACTTCACCATGATCGCGGTTGGGGTGACCCCCTTCCTGCTGTTCTTCGTCTCGCGATTCAAGAAAGCGGTGAAGAAAGCCACGCACGAAGTACGCAAAGAGCAATCGGAAATCGTCGCGGTGGTGCAGCAGGGTCTGGAGTCCATGCGGGTCGTCAAGGCCTTCGGACGCCAGGACCTGGAGCAGGAGGAACTGAAGGACGTAAGTCAAGCTACCGTGAATGCTGCTCTGGCCGCCCGCCGGATAAAATCGCTGCTCTCGCCGATAGTGGCCGTTACCGTCGCGTTATGTACCGCCGTTGTGCTGTGGCGCGGGGCCTCGCTCATCCTGGCTGGAGCGATGACGGTCGGCGCGCTCACCGTTTATCTGTCATATCTGAGCAAGTTCTTCAAACCGGTCAAGGACCTCGCCACCACCACCAATGCGATTGCGCAAGCCGCGGTTGGCGTCGATCGCATCCGCTCAATCCTCGACACCGACTCGATCCTTCCGGAGCGCGCCGACGCCATCGCGCCGGGCTTGATCAAGGGTGACATTGTCTTTGACCATGTGGCGTTTGGCTATTCTGTCGATGCTAAAGTGCTGGGAGACGTCAGCTTCCACATCAAGCCCGGCCAACTGGTCGGAATCGTTGGGCCAACCGGCAGCGGAAAGTCCACCATCGTCAGCCTTATACCGCGATTCTACGATTCCACCGCCGGCTCGGTGATGATCGACGGCCATGATGTCCGCGATTACAAGCTTCATGAGCTGCGCGAACAAGTCGGCTACGTCCTGCAGGACACGGTGCTCTTCCGTGGCACCGTCTTGGAGAACATTGCCTTTGGCCGGCCGGACGCCACCCGCGAGCAGATTATCGAGGCGGCGCGCACGGCGAATGGGGATGAGTTCATTGCGCGTATGCCCAACGGCTACGACACCATGGTAGGTGAGCGCGGTCTCACCCTTTCCGGTGGCCAGCGGCAGAGAATTGGGATTGCGCGGGTCATGGTCCGCAACAGCCCCATCCTTCTCCTCGACGAACCGACCGCCGCGCTCGACAGCGAGTCGGAGAAACTGGTGATCGACGCTCTCGAGAAACTGATGAAAGGCCGCACCGTGATCACCATTGCCCACCGGCTGAGTACCATTCGTGATGCCGACCAGATCATTGTGATTACTGGCGGCGTCGTGGCCGAGTCGGGCACTCATGACGAACTGATGGCGCTCGGCAAAATTTATGCCGAACTCCATCGTACTCAGTTTGACGAAGCCTCCGCGAAGGCCGGCGCATCGGCCGCGCACTAGGTTACTAAAGAAGTTAGAGAGCGGTGCTTTAATTGCCGGAAGGAGCCCACCATGTCCCGTTATCTCCTGGTCATGCCCGATGATTCTTCTCAACCCATCCTCGAGGCTATCAATCATGCGTCGAAATCGCTGCGCATCAAGATGTTCACCTTTTCCGATCCTCATCTTTTGCAGGCGGTAACCGCGGCCCACCGCCGCGGGGTGAAGGTCCGCATCATGCTTAATCCGGCCCGGCGTAGCGGAGAAGAAGAAAATGAAGCGTCCCGCAAGACGTTAGCCGGCGCTGGCGTCGAGGTTATCGACAGCAATCCGGCCTTCGACCTCACCCACGAAAAATCCATGGTCGTGGATGATGAGACGGCGTTCGTGATGTCGCTCAATTGGGAGAGCAAGAATTTCACCGAAACGCGTGACTATGCCGTGGTTACCAGGCAGGGTCTTGAAGTCGCCGAGGTGATGAATTGTTTTGACGCGGATTGGGAGCGCAAGAACTTTTCTCCGGGCGAGCACTCGCATCTGATTTGGTGCGTCGGCAATGGCCGCCAACGCATCGGCCAGCTCATCGACGAGGCCAAGCATTCGCTATGGGTGCAGAACGAGCGCTACCAGGACCCGGTCATCATCGAGTGCCTTGTCCGGGCCAACCGTCGCGGCGTGAAAGTGCACGTGCTGGCCCGGCCTCCCCACAAACTCAAGAAGGAGAAACTCGTCGAGGGCGTCGGGGGCCTGCGCATACTGGACGATGTCGGGGTCAAGGTGCACCGGCTCAAGGGGCTCAAGCTTCATGGCAAATTGCTCTTCGCCGACGGAGTCCGGGCGATTGTCGGTTCCATCAATCTCGCGCCGGGCAGCTTCGACAGCCGCCGCGAGCTTGCCATCGAAGTGCGTGATGGCGAGATCGTGGACCGGCTTCATAAAGTCGTACATCAGGACTGGGAGAACTCTCGCCCCATGGACCTTTCCGACGAGGGCCTGCTGGCGGAACTGGAAGACAAGGACGACCATCTCGCCGAGGACCTGGCGATCGAGACGAAGAAAAGCGACGGCTAGTGCTTGGCAACGGCACGATGCCTGCGCAACACCTGTAGCACGATGCCTGCGCAGCACCTCATGAACGGCCGATTGCTGAATGTCGGGTTCGGGCTGATGCTTACCACCGCGATCCTTGGCGTCGATGCGGATGGAGGGCGGTAGGCGAATCCGGTTCCAATGCGGATGGAGTTTGGCAATTTGGATTGCTGGCGGAGAGGGAGGGATTCGAACCCCCGATACCCGTCAAGGTATGGCCGCTTTCGAGGCGGCTCGTTTCAACCGCTCACGCACCTCTCCGCATCAACCGCAACCGAATTGTAGGACCGCCGACTCGGGTTTCGACGGGCGAGACGACCCGATCAGCCCTTTCAGTTTAGCAAATGGGCAATTTTTTGGGGTGCGACCGCGGGGTGAAAACCATCTGTATCCGCTACGCAGGAATCATGGCAGGATGCGGAAAGCGCGATTGCGAGTGGAGCGATACACGGCAAAATCCCGGCGGTCAAGGGTGAAGATGGTGTCGATCCCTTCGCGGCCAGCCAGATAAACCAGCGCGGCGTCGGCCAGTTGAGGACGGATGTCCTCGTACTCCTTCATCACTTCGGCAATTGCGCCAGCCTCCGCGCCGGCGAGCGGAAGCAGTTCCACAAAGCCGCCGGGCTTCTCGGAAGAGCAGCTTCTTAGAAGTTGCTGGACCGCCCGCGGATGGGAACGCAAGAGCCACACCGCCTCGGTGATCACCGGCCAGCAGGAAAATAGAGGGCCGGGGAGTTGATGAAGGGCCTTGACGCAAGCCGCGTGGTACTCGTCCACGCTGGAGAGAATGGCAACCAGCGGTCCGGTGTCCACCAGCACGCGACGCTTCATTTGGATTTCCCGAAACCTTCCAAGTGGCGGGGACTGGAGCTGAGGTCGGATGCCGGAGATTTCCGGCCGCGCCCTATACAGCCAATCAATCCCGCTTCTTCGGCCAGTTCGTAGGCTGGCCGCGCCTCGCTGGGCTGCCCAAGATAGGTTTCCAGGGCCTCGCGGACCAGTTCCGACTCCGGCTGCCCTTTTAGCCGCGAGCGGTGGCGCAGGCGCTGCCCAAGAGTCTCTGGAATGCGAATTGTTATGCGGGCCGATGCCATGTCTGACATTATAGCGTGAATGTCAGACAAGCCCGCCGCTTTCAACGCGGGGTCAACGTGTTCGGCCCTGGTTTCGGCTTCGTTCATGGGTGAATCTTAAATTTGGCCAGTGAAGGCTTGGTGCAGCAGGGACTTTTTCAACGCCTCTAGAGCAGCGAGCTGGCCGCGTCGAGAATGCGTGCCACGGTGCGAAGGCTGCGGTCCTGGAGGGGGTGGCGGCGATTCGCCGCGATTGACGCACTGACTACGGAATCAATAGAGGGTTGGTTGGACATGACTAGAGTCGGGCGAATGCGAATATTGTACACGGCACGCGAAACGGGGCAGAACTTACCCTCGCGGGTACTTGGCGGGACCGCAGGTCTCTGTAACAATCATCCTTTCACCGTAACCGGTTCTCATGTCCCTTTCTCTTGCGGAATTCGTCACTCGTTGGAAAGCCAGCGAACTCTCCGAGCGCGCCGCCGCGCAAAGCCACTTTATCGATCTGTGCGAAGTTCTCGGCCAATCCCATCCCGCAGCCGTCGATCACTCCGGCGAGAGCTTCACCTTCGAGAAGCACGTCTCCACCGTTGAGGGCGACAAAGGCTTCGCCGATGTCTGGAAACGCGGCTACTTCGCCTGGGAGTACAAGGGCAAGCACAAGGACTTGCTGGCTGCCTATCTTCAGTTGCTCAGATATCGGGAGGACTTGGAGAACCCTCCGCTGCTCGTGGTTTGCGACCAGGACCGTTTCGAGGTGCACACTAATTTCCCCAACACCAAAAAGCAGGTGTACAGCTTCAGGCTGGACGACCTTCTTTCCGATGCTCCGACACCCAACTGTGCGCTGCCGCCGCTTGAAGTCTTACGGGCACTCTTCAACAGCCCCGATGAATTACGGCCCGACACATCTTCCGCCCGCGTAACCGAGAAAGCCGCGACGGAGTTTGCCAAGCTCGCGACTAACCTCGAAGTCCGAAAGACCGATCCTGAAAAGGCCGCTCATTTTCTCATGCGTCTCCTGTTCTGCCTTTTCGCCGACAGCATTGGACTTCTTCCCGATCACCTGTTTCGCAAGATGATCGAGATCGATAAGGGTCGGCCAGCAAATTTCAATCGCAAGCTGCGCCAGCTTTTCAGCGCGATGGCCAAGGGCGATATTTTTGGCGTTTACGATGTCTCCTGGTTCAACGGCGGGCTCTTTGCCGACGATGCGATCATCGAGCTCGCCGCCTCCGATCTTGCCATTCTGACTGCCAGTGCCAGCCTCGATTGGTCCTATGTCGAGCCCGCCATCTTCGGCACTCTCTTCGAGCGCAGCTTCGACCCGACCAAGCGCTCTCAGCTTGGCGCTCACTACACGAGTAAACAGGACATCCTGACCATTATTGACCCTGTGCTGGTCGCGCCCTTACAGAAGCGTTGGGAGGAGGTCAGGAAGCAAGCCACTGCCCTGGCGGATGCTGCCGCGAAGGAGGCAAAAGGGCCGGCCTACACAAAGCTACGGAAACAAATGCAGGAGACGATCTTCGACTGGGTGGAAGAGCTGGCGAAGGTGCGAGTGCTTGATCCAGCTTGCGGCAGTGGAAATTTCCTTTATCTGGCCTTGAAGCGGATGCTCGATCTCTGGAAAGAGGCATACGTTTTCAGCGCCGAACACGGCCTGCCAACTTTCTTGCCTTACGAAGTGAATCCATCCCAGCTTTACGGGCTTGAAACAAACGTTTACGCGCATGAACTGGCTTCGGTGGTCGTTTGGATCGGCTATTTGCAATGGCTGAAAGATAACGGCATTGGCATGCCAAAGGAACCAATCCTGCGACATCTCACGAACATCCAGCACCGCGACGCCATTCTCGGTTTCGACGCAAAGGGCAATCCAGTGGAACCGGAGTGGCCGGAAGCGGATTTCGTCGTCGGCAATCCACCATTCCTCGGCGGCAAGCGCTTGAGAAACGAATTGGGGGACAAGTACGTGGACGGACTCTTCCACGTTTATGAAGGCCGTGTTCCCGCCGAGGCCGACCTCGTAACCTACTGGTTCGAAAAAGCGCGTGAGGAAGTGGCGGCAGATAGGACTAAGCGTGTTGGCCTGCTCGCAACCCAAGGCATTCGCGGTGGCGCAAACCGCGCCGTGCTCGAACGGATCAAGGAGAGTGGAGATATCTTTTGGGCGCAGTCCGATCGCGACTGGATTCTCGATGGAGCTAATGTCCACGTCTCGATGGTGGGCTTTGACAATGGGAGCGACACTAGCAGAGTGCTAGACGATCTGCCCGTGAGCGCGATTCACGCAAATTTGACTAGCGAAGCCGATACTACAGCCGCGCATGTGTTGCCCGAAAACGCGGAGATTTGCTTCATGGGCACGACAAAGGTCGGGCCATTTGCGTTGACCGGCGAAACGGCGCGGGAGATGCTCGCGTCTCCTCAAAACCCGAATGGCAGACCGAACTCCGACGTAGTGCGGCCCTACATTAATGCGATGCACATCACCCGGAGACCGGCAGATGCCTGGGTTATCGATTTCGGGACCGACACGCCCGAGGCAGACGCTGCCCTTTATGAGCTGCCCTTCGAGTACCTGAAGAAGCATGCTTACCCATTTCGGCTTAAGAACAAGCGCGAGGGTTACCGCAAGAGATGGTGGATTCACGGTGAACCGAGGCCGGAGTTGAGAGCTGCCATCGCCCCATTGGCCCGCTTCATCGCCACCCCCGGAGTTTCGAAGCATCGGCTGTTCACCTGGCTAACGAAAGACATGCTGCCCGACCATGCCGTCTTTGCCTTCGCGCGGGACGATGACTACTTTTTCGGCGTCTTGCACTCCCGAGTTCATGAGGTGTGGGCGCTCCATATGGGAACAGCGCTGGAGGACAGGCCGCGCTACACTCCAACCTCGACCTTCGAGACCTTCCCGTTCCCATGGCCGCCGGGCACGGAGCCGAAGGATGATCCGCAGGTGAAGGCGATCGGTGACGCCGCTCGCGAATTAGTGGAGAAGCGCGATGCCTGGCTCAATCCGCCAGGCACGACCGAACAGGAGCGCAGAGATCGAACGCTTACCAACCTTTACAACAAACGCCCGGAGTGGCTCATTGATGCGCATCGCACGCTCGACGAAACTGTCTTTGCGGCGTACGGCTGGCCACACACCCTCACCGATTCGGAAATTCTCGAGCGACTTCTCGCTTTGAATCACGAACGGACAGCGAAGTCGCAGAAGACTGTCGCCGGCTGAAGCCGGCTCGGGAATCAATAAACCAGCCTACCCAGGACTCCGCTACGCTCCGTGCTGGGCTAACTTTGTTCCGTCCTGCTGCGCGGGACTCGATTAGCGGCTCTCGAAGATTATGCCTCAAAGGAAAACAGTCTCGATGCCACAGGATTATTGTGTGTCGCCGGCTAAAGCCGGCTCGGGATTCAATAAACCAGCCTACCCAGGACTCCGCTACGCACCCCAATTTGCGCAAAGGCGGCGCGAATCGGGGACCCGGTTCGCTCCGTCCTGGGCTAACTTTATTCCGTCCCGCTGCGCGGGCCTCGATTAGCGGCTCTCGAAGATTATGCCTCAAAGGAAAACAATCTCGATGCCACAGGATCATCGTGTGTCGCCGGCTGAAGCCGGCTCAGAATTCAATTTAACCAGCCTACCCAGGACTCCGCTACGCTCCGTCCTGGGCTAGCTTCAGTTTCGCCCTAACGGGCTTGATCCTTCGTTGGCACATCCGCGGCAGCACACATCCGAAAAACGTCCTCCGTGCCCTTTGCGGTTAAAACTGGGGTCGTGTCCTGACACAAACTCTTCGCAAGTCAAGTCTTTAGGCAGGACCAGGCACTTTCCGAGAAGAGCGAAAAGCAGATCCCTCGCGGGCTGAACTTCACCCCAACAAGCGCAAAAACGGCGCTCGTTGGGGCCCCGGTTCGCCCGCTCGTGATGACAAATGGAATGCAAGCCGCTATCGGCACGCCTGAAGTGACTGCGTGAGAACCTCTGCCGTCCCTACGGGACTCGGGTCACATATCCCACCTTACCCAGCGCTCAACCACCCCAATCCACGCAAAAGCGGCGTGGCTTGGGGACCCCGGTACGCGCTGGGCTAAGATATTCCGTCCCTTCGGGACTTTATTATTGGCCATTCTAGGGTTGCTTCTCCCACCGCATTTTCGAAGAGTGAGTTCTCACGCACTCACTGGAGTCGTGTCCTGACACAAAGCAAAATCATAAAACTCCGTGTCCTCCGCGCCTGTGTGGTGAAACTATTTCTCGTTGGCCGGGAAGAGGTATCTCGCCAGCATGCGCTTCATCTCGGAGATCACGCGATCGCGATCTTCGCGCGTGGGCTGCTCGTAGGCGTAGGCGATGAGCCGCTCGCCCGCCTCGCTGACCACGCGCAACATCCGGTCGAGCTCGGGCGTGTTGGGAATGCCCAGCCGCTGTAGCATGAAATTCTTCAGCAGCGCCGGTAGCCCAATGCTGGGCGACGCCTGGCGTTCCTTGGTCGCCGCGCTGATGTAGCGGCCAAACGAGATGGTGCGGAAGTCGGGATGTGCGTCGAGATAAATGATGTAGGCGTCCACCACGCTGTCGAGCACGAGCGCCGGGTCGAAGGTCTCCAGGTTAGCCAGTTCGCGCTCCAGCACCTTCATTACCGAGCCTTCGAGCGACGCGCGGAATTGCTCGACGTGTCGCACTGCGATTGCGTCAATGATGGTCTGCTTGTCCGGGAAGAAGCGGTAGAGCGCGCCAATCGACAGCCCAGCCTCCGCCGCGATGCGCGTGGTGGTGACGTCGTCGAGCGGCATCTGCTCCAGCAGGGAACTGGCCGCGTCGAGCACCCGCTGCACCGTGTGCTGGCTGCGGGATTGAACGGGCGTGCGGCGCCGGGGAGTGGAGGTCGCGCTTTCGATCTGGACTTCGTTCCTAAGGGACATAAGTTGTTGCCGAGGTGCAGCGTCCCCTTTTGCGCTGCTAAGTCGCATTGGGGGATTTTTCCGTGCGTCACATTGACATAATCCCATAAATGCTATAAAAACGAAAGAGAGTTCGCTTTCGTGTTCTTGGCGACAGAGCTGATTTTTTGCTGATTATAGGGGTCCTTCGACTCCTCGGTCGCCGTGGCGACCTCGTCGCTCTGGATGGCAGACGAAGTCTCACGGATTTCCGAAGCGAAGAGCGAAGAGTGATTCACTGATAGCCGATAGCCGACAGCTGATCCTAACGAGGTTTTACCGCATGGGTGTTCCGGTTTCGCAGATGTGGACGGTCGCCACGTACGTCCTGAAGCAGAAGATCAACGGCCGCAAGCGCTATCCGCTGGTGCTGATGCTGGAGCCGCTGTTTCGCTGCAATCTGGCTTGCGCCGGCTGCGGCAAGATCCAGTATCCCGCGCACGTGCTCAAGCAAAACCTCTCGCCCGAGGAGTGTTTCCGCGCGGTGGACGAATGCGGCGCGCCGATGGTGTCCATCCCCGGCGGCGAGCCGCTGATGCATCCGCAGATCGCCGAGATCGTCGACGGCCTGGTCGCGCGCAAGAAGTACATTTACCTCTGCACCAACGCGCTGCTGCTCAAAGAGAAGATTGACCTGTTCAAGCCCAGCAAGTATCTGACGTTCTCGGTGCACGTGGACGGCGAGCGCGAGCACCACGACTTCTCCGTCTGCCGCGAAGGCGGCTTCGACATCGCCCTCGATGGCATGAAGGCCGCCTTGCAGCGCGGCTTCCGCGTGACCACGAACACCACGCTCTTCGACGGCGCCGATCCCAACAGCGTCCGCGCCTTCTTCGACGAGATGATGGACCTCGGCGTCGAGGGCATGATGCTTTCGCCCGGCTACTCATACGACAAGGCGCCCGACCAGAAGCACTTCCTTGGTCGCGCCCGCACCCGTCGGCTGTTTCGCGCCATGTTGTCGAACCGCAAAGCCAAATGGGTGTTCAACCAGTCGCCGCTGTTCCTCGAATTCCTGATGGGCAAGCGCGACTATCCGTGCACGCCGTGGGGCATGCCGACCTTCAACATGTTCGGCTGGCAGAAGCCGTGTTACCTGCTTCAGGACGGCTACGCCGACACCTTCGAAGAGCTGATGCGCGAGACCGAGTGGCACAAGTACGGCACCGAGTCGGGCAATCCGCAGTGCGCCAATTGCATGGTGCACAGTGGATACGAGGCCTCAGCGGTGAACGATACTTTCGGCTCGCTGCGCGGATTTCTGGGAACCGTGCGTGCCACGTTCTCCAGCAAGTACAAAGACGACGAAGCGCTGGCCATGCTGAACGAAGAAGTTCGTCCGGTGCGCGCCTACGATCCGCTGGTGCAGATTGGGGAGCAGCGATGAAGTTTTCTACCTTTGGTGTAGATCAGCGAGCCGAGATGAAGTCTCCCACCCTGTCATCCTGAGCGGAGGCGTCCTGCTTTTGGACGCCGGAGTCGAAGGATCTGCGTTATCGAAGGCGCGGCAACAACTGCGTCGGCCCTTAGCTCTTAGCCTTTAGCTCTTGCCTGGACATTCGAGAGCAAGCATTAGAAGTGGGCAGGCGAGGAACGGAGCCCGTTAGGGCGGAACAGAAGTTAGCCCAGGACGGAGCGAAGCGCAGTCCTGGGTAGGCTGGTTTATTGAATCCGAGCCGGCTTCAGCCGGCGACACCAGAATCCGGGGTGGTTTGAAGAAGCAGTACCCAGCGAAAGGCGAAAGGCGAATCATGAGCGAACCGCAGCGCAATCTAACCGTTGACGCGCTGGAAGTCGTTGACGGACGCGACCACGAAAAGATTGAAGGCTGGATTCCGGAGCTGGCCACCGAGGCCGAGCTGCGCGACGCGTTGGAGAAGGCCTTCGACTATCGCGGCGACGTGACCATCACGCGCAAGGACGGATCGCGAGTGGAAGGCTACGTCTTCGACCGGCGCAACGGCCCGACGCTCGACGCCTCAATCGTGCGCCTCATTCCGCAGAATTCCTCGCCGCAGAATCCCACGCAGAAAATTTCCATTGCTTATTCCGATATCGCCGCCCTGGCGTTCAGCGGACGCGACACTGCTGCCGGAAAAAGCTGGGAAGCCTGGGTCCGCAAGTACTGGGAGAGGAAGGCCGCCGGCGAGAAGGGCATCGCGCTGGAACCGGAGAAGCTGGATTAGCTCGGGTGCGGGCTAACTGGTTTGTATCAGGGCACGACTTTAGTCGTGCCGCCCGCTCGCCCTTTCACTTTGTCATCCCGAGCGACGAGCCCGCTTCGGGCGAGGAGTCGAGGGACCTGCTTTTGACTTTTCCGCAGCCTCTGAAGGCGTGTTCCACCTGAGGAAATCATTTTGGGGCTTTGGAGCGGCGCAGCTCCGCTTGGCTCCGCTCTGGAATTGCGAATGCTCGAACCCCGAAGGGGTGGAGATGAAGTTAGCCTAGGACGGAGCAAACCGGGGTCCCCGATTCGCGCCGCCTTTGCGCGAATTGGGGTGGGTAGCGGAGTCCTGGGTAGGCTGGTTATATTGAATCCTGAGCCGGCTTCAGCCGGCGACAGTCTACTCTGGCTCGCTTTCCCACTCATTCGAAGATCGCGAATGACCGAGGCACCGGGCACGAAGCCGATGTGGTAATGTTGCTTTTCGGGAGAAGCGGCGGTCGCGTATCGGACTCCAACACCTGCGTTAGGTCCGGATTTCTTTCTGCTCAGATTGGCCTTGAATGGATCGCGCGAAACAGACGCATTACGAGGTCACGAACAGGACTGACGGTACAACACCTCCGCACGGCTCTGGAAACTCGACCTCGGTGGCTGGAAGAAAATGCTACTTAAGCCCCTTCCGATATCCAGGAGGTAAGAGTTGGTTTTTGCCGACGGTTCGGCAATGGCTGGACGCTCAGTCGCCGAAACCGTCCGTCTTGATTGAGCCATTCGCCGGCGGTGCTGCTGTCGCTCTGATGGCCGTTAGTGAGAACTTAGTTGAGGAAGCACAATTTGCGGAAATAGATCAGGATGTGGCGGCGACTTGGCACTCCATTTTGAACGGGCAGGCGGGATGGCTGGCGAAGCAGATTCGAGAATTCAAAATAGGAAGACGCAGCGTAAAAGCTACGCTAAAGAAAATTCCTAAGTCAATTCACGAGAGGGCATTGCAGTGTCTAATTCGGAATCGAACGGCGCATGGCGGCGTATTGCAGTCAGGTGCTGGACTGCTTCGAGAGGGTGATGGACACGGAATCGCGTCGCGGTGGTACCCTGAAACTCTCGCCCATAGAATCTTGGCCGTATCAGCGCTTGAGCACTTACATTTCTGCCAACGTGATGGTTTTCACCTCATTGAGCAGTTTGCCAATCGCGCGGACGTGGCCTTTTTTGTTGATCCACCTTACACATCCGCAGCCAGTCGCCTCTATCATCACTGGAAGATTGATCACGCCCAGCTATTCGTGCTGCTTCAGAGGGTTGCAGGAAGTGTGTTGATGACGTACGACGCAACGGCCGAAATCCGAAAATTAGCCTTTGAACACGGATTCCAAGTTCGGACCATTCCAATGAAGACGACTCATCATCAGAAAAAACGTGAACTGATGATCTCAAGAGATTTTAGCTGGCTTAGTCGATCCGCCCCGCCGCGAGGCGTTCCCAACAACAGTACTAGATAGTGATATTCCACTCCTTGCGACAACAGCGCAACAGCTTGGTAGCCAACGGGTCTTGCCTCATAAGATCATGAGCAGACGCCGCAATGCGGCAGCGATCAAACAAGAGTCGGGCAGCGCGCGCATGCTTCTCCCATTCATCAGTATCGAACACACGGTGCGGAATGAAAACTGAACGTAAGAGGTGACTCACTTTACCCCCGACTATCCATTGATCCCAAAAGACGTCAGGATCAAGCTCTGTTAACTTGCTCGTCCAGTTCGCCCCGCCTGCACACTGGCCGAAAAGGATTACCTGACTAGCTCGTGCATCAGGGAACGGTTTCCAAGCAACAATGTCTAACTTCGCGTCTTTTGTTGAGAACGTTCTCTGTGTTTTGAAGCCATCGCCCTCTCCAAGATTACTCACGAGCCGATTTACCTTGTCAGCGAATCGTTTCTTGCTGGGACTGCCTTCACGCGTGGAGGTGCCAAATATCTCTACCTGGCCTCCAAGGTAGCCTCTGGCCGAATGGGCCGCGAGTTGTTCAAACAGTAGCCAAGGGGTCTCCCGTGCTCCCTTTCGGACCTTCCACGAACAAAACGACAGCGCTAGACAGAACACATAGGCGGGATAATCTCGGGCATTTCCATTCACCTTAATCGAACTGGGCTCCCGGGAGAACGGGTACGCCAGGTCGCCAGTTGCTTGCTTTCGGCCGTCGATCTCTGTAAAAACATTGCCTATTAGGCTCTCGGCTTGGACTCCACTCCGACCAAGGCGGTTCAGTTCGCGCTCCAAAGCACCTGCGCTTGCGGTTTTATCTGGCGATAGAATGGCTTGAAGTTCGAGCCAGTCGGCTAGTTTGGCGGGTTTAAAAGGCGCATTCGGAAAGCCGATTTGGGGCACGCTTCTATCTCACTTGGCGCGATTAGCTATTTGCGTCATTTCTTCCAATAAACTCGCTGTCAACTTGGCGATGGATTCCATTTGGTTGAGCAATTCAACGTTGCCCTTGTACCCGGTGCTAACAGTCCCCTTCGCCTCCTGCAGTGAATCCTTCGCTTGCGCCAGTGCCTCCTCGAATCGCCTACTGTCTCCCAGACTTATGGCGTAAGCGCGAGCGAGGCTTATTCCTGATCGCAGCGCCGCGAGAGCAGGCTTGTTGCCAATGACGGATCTCAGGTGCGACAGGTCTGGAGCTTGCGTCTGGATAACAGGCCGAATATTTCGTTCGCGGCTGCCGAATAGCCACAACATCAGCTCCGCCAAGTTTGGCAGATATTTTCTCGAAATTGGGTTTTCCCGCAGCGAATCGTCCGGATTGGTTCCGAGAAATGCCTGTACCTCCGGATAATCAGCGGCGGTGTAAAGATGCGAAAAATAAAAACGATTTCTCGCGATGTCTTCGCGATTGAAGTGAGCCATCTTCTCAGCCTGTTCTAAAAGAACGTAGCCGCGATAGATTCGTCTTACGGTGCTGTGTTGGTCTCCAATCTTACGTGTAATTTCGTCAAGACTCTTCTTGTACTCGCGTCGAACCTTTGCAATATAGGAGGCTTTACTTAGCGAATCCCACTCTTTAGGCCCGTTTACGTGACGAAATCCGAAGTAAGCCCAAAGCGCTTCCCGGTTTGGATAAACCGACGTAGGCAACGTCTTTAGTTGCTGACGTCGTTCTGCAGTTATTACCGGCAGGCTCGTCGCCTTGACTGCGGCACGGAGATTGTCGTCCAGCAGCAGCTTGACTGCTGTGAGTCTGCGATTCCCTTCGACCACGACGAACCGAGCCCCGTTTTGTCCCGGACTCTCCGGTATCACGAAAAGTGGCTCTTCCTCGAAGAAGCCATTCTCAGCAATTGACAGCGCTACCTCGTCAACTGCCATTTCTCTCCACATGGCCTTAATGAGTTCTGTTTGGTTGGTGGTGCTGGTGACAGCCTCCAAACGCGGATTCTCCGGATCCAGCAATAGATCCTGAACAGGCAGGAGCCTGATTTCCATCTTCTGTGGCTTTTGGTCGGGCACTCGCAAATGGCTCATTGATTTAAGGTTAGCTGGCATACGGATGCTGTTTTTCGTTGCTACGGCGCAATCCATGCTGTCATTCGGGAGCCCGCGCCGTATCTGCGAGGAAGTTTACACTATTGCACGCCCTTGAGGGTGCTAATCCTTGATCAGGGGAAAGTGCATTCCTAGGGACCGTCCAAGTGAAGCTCGAACAGCTTTTTGCTGCCGCGTGCCCCACTCATCCGCGCTTTTCGGATGAGTGGGAGACCTCGCCCCGCTACGGCTGCTCTCTGCATTACACTAACCCCAGATGGCCGATCCCGATCCCCCCGACGCTCTACCCGAACCTAAGCTTACGTCTCCGGCCCGTCGCATGCCCGTCCAGTCGCGCAGCTTCCAGACCTGCATGCGCATTATCGAGGCCGCCAGCTCGCTCCTCTGCTACACGCCGCTGGACGACGTCACCACCACCCGCATTGCCGCCGAGGCCGATCTTTCCGTCGGCGCGCTCTACCGCTTCTTCCCCGACAAGCAATCCATCATCGACGCCGTTGCTGTGCGTCACGTCGAAGGCTTCCGCTCCCTGCTGCAGCTTAGCGTCATGCCTTTCGTCGAAGGCGAGTTCGCGAATCTCGAGACCTTCGATCCTGCCTTTATCCTCGAACGCGTGATCGACTCCTACATCGGCTATCTCCTTGCGCATCCCGACTTCCGCGCCATCTCCTTCGGCCATCACATCAGCGCGGCGACCAGGCAGCGTGAGGCATCGCCGCAAACCGGCCTGCCCTCGCTGTTGAAGAATTTCATGCTGGAGCGGCTCGGTATCCCCAACACGTCGGAACTCGACCTGAAGCTGAGCGTGGTCAGCGAAGCCGGCGAGCGCCTCATCGAGTACGCTTTCGAGCAGCCCACCGAGGACGAGCGCAACCGCATCGTCGCCGAGATGAAAAAGATGCTGGCGGGATATCTGTTCTCTAAGTAGAACGCCAGGCTTTCCGTCTCGCGCATTCAACTGTAAAATTCACCCTCCATGGCTTGGCGGGAAACAATGCGCCCGGCGAGACTCGCGAGTCCGCTATCCGTTACTATATCGACAGGAAATCGTCTAACGTTTGCCGCCGGTTCGGGGCAACATAAGGAAGAACCCGGAATGAAACGTACTCTGATTCGGCAGTTCGCCCTGGCAGCGACTGTGCTGCTGGGCAGCATGGCGACGTGGGGCGCCGACACCTCCATGCTGCGTCCTCCCAAGGGGTCGAAGGTCGCCATCATCGTTTTTGAAGATCTGGAATGCCCCGACTGCGCGCGTGCGGCGCCGCTGCTGCATGAGGCGGCCAAGCAATACAACATCCCGCTGGTGCAGCATGATTTTCCTCTGCCCATGCACCCCTGGTCGTTTGATGCGGCGGTGAATGCCCGCTTCTTCGACACCAAATCGGCGAAGTTGGGCGACGAGTATCGCTCGTACATCTTTCAGAAACAGCTGCAAATTACCAAGCAGAATCTGCGTGGCATGACCGAGCGATTTGCCGACCAACAGAAAGTCGCGCTGCCGTTCGTGATGGATCCCAACGGGGATCTGGCCGCCAAAGTCAAGGCTGATTATCAACTGGGACAGCGCATTCCTCTCGATCACACCCCCACCATCTACATCGTGAGCGATACGGTGCGCGGGCAGCCCTTCATCGAGGTGGTGGACCGGACCAAGCTCTACGAGTTGATTGAACAAGTGATCAAGGAAACCGGCAGCAATCCGCCGGTGAAGAAAACGGCCACCACCCATAAAGCCGGGAACGCTCACTAACATTTGCGTGGTACCGGGAAGCTCGCCGCGATGGCGAGCTTTTTGTCCTTTAGGGTCGCAAGTTCCGGCTACTGCGGGAGTGCGGCGGAACTTTGAGTCCGCCGTCGGGTTGCTATGATCGAATCCCTATGCCCGACAAAGCTACAGTAGAGTCCATGCCTCCCCTGTCTTCGCGCGAGCGCATTCTGATGGCGGGCAAACGCTTGTTCGCGCGCAACGGTTACGAAAACACCAGCACGGTTGCGATTTCGCGCGAAGCCGGCACCAGTGAATCGCAGATGATGAAGCATTTCGGCAGCAAGCAAGGTTTGTTGGTGGCTATTTTTGATCGCGGTTGGGCGACGATTGCCGAGCGCGTGCAAATAGCCCAAAAGAATGCCTCGCTCTCGCAAAGGCTCTTCGGAGCGTTGGAGGCCATCGCGGTCGAACTGGACAACGATTCTGATCTGAAGGAAATCATGCTGCTCGAGGCCTGGCGCGTGCGCAAAGACAACCGCGACGTGCTGCTGAGCCAGGGATATCACCGGTTTGCCGAACTGGTGGACGGAATCCTGAGCGAGATGAGGGACCGCGGCCAGATCCGCTCGGATGTGAACCTGCAAGCGGTGCGCGCCGCCCTCATCGGTATGACCGAAGGCTTGTTGCGCGACCAGGTGGTGGCGAAACGCTCTGAGTTTATCGCCAACTACAATTTTGACGATGCCAGAAAGGTGCTGGAAATCCTGGTCGCAGTCTTCCGTGGGGAGCATGCCCAGTCGTTGAAAGCGGTCAACGAGTAAACGGCCGGCATCTGCTGAGCGACAGAATGTTGCCCGCTCCATCCGTCCAAGCGCAGCGGCTACAGCTTCTTCAACACTTCAAATATGTCCTCATTGCTGGGCAGCTGGCCGAGGGGATAAATCTTGGCGAACGCCAGCTTGCCATTTTTATCCACGATAAATATCGCCCGCTCATTGACCCCGGGGAGCGGATCTCCCTCGCGCTGAATCCCGAACATCTGGGCGACGGCCCCGTGCGGATAAAAATCGCTGGCCATGGGGAACGCCATGGTGCCGATCTCTTTTTTCTGCCAGGCCGTGTGGCTGGGAATGGAGTCGGCGCTGATGGCCACGGCTTGCGCGTCGTAGCCGGCGAGCCGTTCCGTCTCCGCGCTCAGAGAAGGCAATTGCGAGGCGCACACCGGCGTCCAATCGGCAGGGTAAAAAGCCAGGACCACGTTCTTCTTTCCACGATAATCGCTAAGTTTGAATTGCTGCTTGATGCTGCCCACCACCGCCGGCAGTTCGAAGTCCGGCACTTCATCGCCGATGTTCAGGTCTGCCATTCTTGGCCTCCAGATTCTGGTTTGATGTAAACAGCGATTCTAGAGGCCATGCCGCTTGACGAGCAAGTCGTGGCCGCCGGGTGTTGTTTCAGTTTGATGAACAGCAGAAGGCAAAAGTGATGCCGTGCTGAACCGCCTGGCGCTAGCGTCCCTTCCCGAGTACAACCTCGTCCGTAAGTCCGATTGCAACGGCAGACAACTCTTGAAAAGGCCGCCCTGCGAACAGCGTGTTCGAACCGGTTGCATGCAGAATGCCCGAGACCGACTCGCGTAAGGCACGATAGATAGCTTGCATCTGCGGAACAGTGGGACGGGGCTGTGTCCTCAAGAAGGCGTTGCCCAATTGCGCGAACACGCCATCCAGCCTGCCACGATGAATGTAGACATCGGTGCCGTTCAGGTCGGAGAGCGACTTCATGATGCGGCGGTCCATGCTTTCAAAGACGAACCACGCGTGCCGTCCGCCCGACTTCTCATAAGCGACCGCCAAGCCCAGCTCGAAGGGCATATTGAACCGGGGTGTAGCCGGAGCGTTCCTATCCAGTTGCACCCGCGACAGATCGTGGATGGAGTAGGGACAACTGGAGATCAGCTCGAAAATACGATCCAAGCGCCGTGCGCTACCAGGAATTTCCAGGGTCGCATGAGGCGTCATGCCAAAGGCAGTTACCCCGGCGATGTAAGCCAGGAATAAAGGCTCAAATTGTCGATCATAAGGCAGGTTGAGGAAGACGGAGGGACGTGAGACGTTACTTCGTGCCTGCCGCCCGGGGTTTCGTGTGGGCATATTTGGAGCCCTTCTTGGCCCGCGACCGGGTGGGGGTTATCCTCGTCGTCTTGCGGGCGGAGATTCTGGCCGACGGCAGAGAAGCCGTCTCCTTCTGCCTTTGCGACAACAGGCCCGCCACCATTTTCCTCAGCCGCTCCAGTCGAGAGGAAGAAATGCCGTACACTTCCGCCGCTTCTTCCATCGTGGGATACGGACTCGCGAGTTTTACCGGGCTGCTCATACAGCCTTGAGGATAGCGCTTAGTCTTGAGATGTGCAAACCCTGCCTTGGGGCTCCAAGTTGGAGAGAGCGGGATTCTGGACTTCGACCTGCCTGGTGATAACTGTCATTACATAGTGATGCGAAGAATCTGCTGTTTGGCAGATTGCCAAAGTGAAGTTTTGCAAAACAGCAGGTCCCGAACGCCCTTGAAAGGCCGTTCGGGATGACAAAGCCAATCGGAGCCGCGGTATGAAATGCAACCATCGGGTTGCTTTTTGGGTCGGCCAGGACTAATATGCAACCTGGAGGTTGCTTAAGATGAATGACCGGATTGAAAAGCGCATTGAACTCAAGGCCTCGGTTGCCCGGGTCTGGCGTGCGCTGACGGATTACCGCGAGTTTGGCGAGTGGTTTCGCGTAAAACTGGATGGCCCATTCGTACCGGGTCAGGTCTCGCGCGGCCAAATTACCTATCCTGGCTACGAGCACCTGAAATGGGATGCCGTCGTGCAGAAAATGGAGCCCGAACGGCTTTTTTCTTTCACGTGGCATCCTTATGGCGTCAATCCCAAAATGGATTATTCCAAGGAAACGCCTACCCTTGTCGAATTCAGGCTGGAGGAGACCGCAAGCGGCACCCTGCTTGTGCTCACGGAGTCTGGCTTCGACAAAATCCCCAGCAACCGTCGCGACGAAGCGTTCCGCATGAACGACGGCGGTTGGACAGAGCAAATGAAGAACATCGAGAAGCATGTCGCAGAAAAGTCGTAGGCGCATCGCCGCCAAACGGCCGACGCGTGCCCCGGTATTTGCCGCGCTGGGCGACGAGACGCGGCTATCGCTGGTGGCGAAGCTCTGTGGTGGGCGGCCCTGTTCGATTTCCCAGCTAACGCGGGGTTCCAAGCTGACCCGGCAGGCGATCACCAAGCATCTGCGGGTGTTGGAGAGCGCAGGCATCGTGCACAGCGTCCGTAGGGGCCGCGAGAGCCGGTTCGAATTCGATCCGCAGCCGATCGAAGGGATTAAGCAATATCTCGATTTCGTCTCCGAGCAGTGGGACCAGGCTCTGTCCAGGCTGAAGTCGTTCGTCGAAGAGTGACTGGCGCCTTCAACCGAAGGCTTGATAATCTTTCCAGAACTCAGGCCAGCTCTGACGCGGGCCACCGCACACAAAAATGTCTGGGTGGTCCTTGCTCTCCTCGTTCTGGACACCATAAGGATTAGTGTTATGTCCGGCCAGCCGGCACGACGTAAACGCTCTTTCAGCCTGATCGTGGGTAAAACCGAGCACGATCAGGGTGGATGGCGGCGGCTCAGGGTACCCGCGCAGCCACGCTGAGTTCGTCATGCTGATGGGCGCGGGCAGGCGGTACGCCTGGCCCAGAATTTCGATTGCGCCCTGCTCGCCATAATTGCCCACTAATACGCCCATATGTCCCTGCTGCTCTGGGGGTAAGGAGTCCCGAATGCCGGCGACTGTCTTCACCAGTTCATTCCAGCCGATCTCCTCGCGCAGTTCGCCGTTGTTCTCGAGCGCAAAGTTCTTGAGCGGTCCGCTGGACGCCAGGGGCAAGATTGCTGTGCAGATGTACATCCCCCATGCCACCAGCAATGTGAAGTACGCCGTTTCCACGGTCCATCGCCACCACCGCGGCAGAGAAGCCAGCCAACGCTCGGCCAGGGTAGCGCCCATCGCCATCAGCATGGGATAGGCCGCTGCCAGGTAATAGCCTCGTCCCTTGCTAAGCAGGAAAAGCGCCAGCGGGACCAAGTACATCCAGGCCAGCAGGCGATATCGCCGGCCGCGTAAAAAACCCAGCAAGCCCAAAATCCACAGCGGGGCCGTAAACCGATTGGCGCAGAGCGTGAACTGCGCGCGCCAAAATCCTTGCGCCCGACCCTCGCCAACGTCGCGCAGGTGAATATGCCGGAGGAAGTGCAGGGAAATGAAATCATGGCGCACTTGCCATATGAGATTGGGCAGAAAAATCAGCAAGGCCAGCGCAACCCCGCCCCAGAGCCATCTGTTTCCCAGGAAACGGCGCGCTGGCGTCAGCAAAAGTCCGCCCAGAATTCCGGCCACGAAGAAGAGCATCGTGTATTTGGTCATCAAGCCAACGCCCACGGCCGCGCCAATCGCCAGCCACCACCGCGGGTCGTCGGTCTTGAGCAGGCGAATGATGAAATAGGCAATCAGCACCCACCACAAGTAGTCGAAGGTGGTGTATTGGAACTCCGACCCCTCGAACAGAGGCAGGGGCGAGAGCGCGACGCTCACGGCGGCCGCAATCTGGGCCAGCCGTCCGCCGCCGAGTTCCCGAGCCATCAGCCCGGTGACCACGATGGCCGCAGACTGAGCTATGACCGCGAAGAGTCGCAGTCCCACCAGAGAGACGCCAAAGAGAGAAAGGCCAATACGTTCCAGAAAAGGCGTCACGGGAGGATAGGCCACGTATCCCCAGTCAAGATGCAAAGCATCGCTCAGAGTCTGAAGTTCATCGCGGTGGAACCCGTAGCGGCTATTGGTGAGCAGGTGGACGAGCGCCACCATGGAGGCGATTCCCAGCAATACCACAACGTCAGCCCGAAAGCGGGCGTTCATGCTGCCTGCATTTCGCTCCACATTCATCAATGCCAGGTCGCTCCGTTGCCGCACGTCTGGAGGTGCCCCGATACAAGAACGATTTATGAGATGGCTGCTAACTGCTAGTTGCTTCCTACTGGTAGGTGACCCGCTTTTCGCCCTTCACGATGCGGCCGATGGTGTAGCCTTTCTCGCCGCAGCGCTCCAGGATGATCTGCACCTTCTTGAACTTTTTGGCGGGCACAACCAGGACCATGCCGATCCCCATGTTGAAGGTGCGCAGCATCTCGTCTTGCGGAACATTGCCAATCTTTTGCAGGTGTTCGAAGATGGGCGGCACCGGCCAGGAATTGATCTCGACAATCGCGCCCACGCCCTTGGGCAGGACCCGCGGCACGTTCTCGGTGATGCCGCCGCCAGTGATGTGCGCCATGGCAGAAACCGCATCGGCTTCGATCATGCGCCGCATAATCGGCCAGTAGCTCTTGTGGGTCTTCATTAACTCGGTGCCCACTTTGCCCTTGATCTCGTTGACGTAAGAATCAGGTGTGTAATGCGCCACGGAGAAGAAAAGCTTGCGGGCCAGGGAATAGCCGTTGGTGTGCAGTCCGGTGGACGGCAGGCCGATCAGTACATCGCCGGCTTGCACCGCTTTGCCGGTGATGAGCTTGTCGCGGTCGACAACGCCGACGATGAACCCCGCCAAATCGTATTCGCCGTTGGGGTAAAAGCCGGGCATTTCGGCGGTCTCGCCGCCAATCAGCGCGCACCCGTTCTGCTTGCAGGCATCGGCAATGCCGGCCACCACTTTTTCGGCGATTTCCGACTGCAGCGTGCCCGTGGCAAAGTAGTCCATGAAGAACATGGGCGCGGCGCCCTGCACCGCGATGTCGTTCACGCAGTGGTTCACCAGGTCGGCGCCGATGGTGTGATGCAGGTTCATTTCAAAGGCGATCTTCAGCTTGGTGCCGACCCCGTCCACGCTGGAAACCAGGACCGGATCGAGGTACTTTTTCTTGTCGATGGCGAACAGCCCGCCAAAGCCGCCAATCTCGCTCAACACTCCGCGATTGAAGGTCTTGTGGGCCAGATACTTGATGCGTAGCTTGGTGCGGTTGGCGCGCGCGATGTCCACGCCCGCGTCGGCGTAGGTGATGGTCCGGGTTTCGGTCGTCTGTTGTGCCAAGTGTCGGGGTCCAGTCCAGGGAGCGCATCGCCGCAGATTGTTACGCGGGAAAGGGCATTGTATCATTCCGCGTTTTAGGTGGGCTGTGATAGGTGTTTCCGGCGCAGAGGTCGAAGGAGGCAAAGCAGTTAAGCCACGGCGCGGGGAGACGCAAACGCAGAGCCATCGCGGATTTCACGGCTGAAGAGAGCATTTCCGGTCCATTTCTCGTCCGGCGCAATGCCGGAAATTTTGTGATCCGCAGCACGACTTTTTGTGACAAGTTGCTCCCGGCACAATCCCTCAGGGCTTAAACTGGAATTTAATTCTGTGAGGGAAGCATGACCACTATTTCTGCCGCCAAGTCGGCAAGCACCAACGTCATCAAAGCCGATCCTTCGTCTGACGTTTACCGCTCGGAAAGCCATCCTCTCGATCCCCTGTTTCTTCCCCAAAGCGTAGCCGTAATCGGGGCGTCGGAACGGGCGGGCAGCGTAGGCCGTTCGGTGCTGTGGAACCTGCTCAGCAGCCCATTTGGCGGCACAGTGTTCCCGGTCAATGCCAAGCGTCCCAACGTGCTGGGTATCAAGGCCTATCCCAGCGTCCGAGACCTTCCCGACAAAGTGGACCTGGTGGTGCTCACCACCCCCGCCGATACCGTGCCCGACCTCATTGCCGAGTCGGTGGAGCTGGGCATCCCCGCCGCCATCGTGATCTCCGCCGGGTTCAAGGAGCACGGTGAGCACGGCAAAGAATTGGAGCGGCAGATCTCAGAGATTATTCGCGGCAAGATGCGCCTGATCGGTCCCAACTGCCTGGGGGTAATGAATCCCGTTCGTGGCTTCAATGCGACCTTTGCCCACAGCGTGGCGCGGCCGGGAAACGTCGCTTTCATCAGCCAGAGCGGCGCACTC
This sequence comes from Candidatus Korobacteraceae bacterium, assembly GCA_049520555.1. Classification (GTDB taxonomy): domain Bacteria; phylum Acidobacteriota; class Terriglobia; order Terriglobales; family Acidobacteriaceae; genus Bog-257. Next base: position 81,046 of record JBEKPR010000001.1, on the reverse strand, counting down.
TGCACGGCCGTGCTGGACTGGAGCTTGCGCGAGAATGTGGGCTTCAGCGGCTTCGTCTCCGTCGGCTCCATGCTCGACGTGAACTGGGGCGACCTGGTGGACTACTTCGGCAGCGATGGGCGCACTCATAGCATCGTGATTTACATGGAGTCCATTGGCGATGCGGGCGCGTTCCTCTCCGCCGCGCGCGAGGTTTCGCTGACCAAGCCGGTGATTGTGATCAAGGCGGGACGCACGGCGGCGGCGGCCAAAGCGGCGGCTTCCCACACCGGAGCGCTCACTGGCAGCGACGAGGTGTTCGATGCCGCCTTCCGGCGCAGCGGCGTACTGCGCGTGAACAGCATCGCCGACATTTTCTTCATGTCGGATGTTTTGGCCAAGCAGCCCCGGCCTCGGGGCAAGCGGCTGTGCATTCTAACCAATGCCGGTGGTCCCGGCGTGCTGGCCACCGACGCCTTGGTTGCGGGTGGCGGCGAGTTGGCCGAGTTGTCAGCCGAGACGCTAGACGCGTTCGACAAAATTCTTCCGCCGCAGTGGAGCCACAACAACCCGGTGGATATCCTGGGCGACGCCGAACCTGAGCGTTATGCCAGATCGCTGGAGATCGCCGCCAAAGACCCCAGCATTGACGGCATGCTGGTGGTGCTGACTCCGCAGGACATGACCAACCCGACCCAAATTGCCGAGAAGCTGAAACCGTACGCCAAAGGACTTAATAAGCCATTGCTGGCGAGCTGGATGGGTGGCGCTGAGGTGGCGGCGGGCGAGCAGATCCTGAATCAGGCGGGCATTCCGACCTTTCAGTTTCCCGATAGCGCGGTGCGCGCCTTCAACTACATGTGGCGCTATTCCTACAACCTGAAGGGGCTGTATGAAACTCCATCGCTGCCGCAACATGCCGAGGCCGACCTGCAACGCGGGAAAGCCGGGAACATCATCCAGCAGGCCCGTCAGTCGGGCCGCACTATCCTGACGGAGTATGAATCGAAGCAGTTGCTCAAGGCCTACGACATTCCAACGGTTGACACCCGCATAGCCATCACCGAATCGGAAGCGCTGCAAGCTGCCGACGAGATCGGCTATCCCGTCGTGCTGAAGCTGCACTCGCTTACCATCACACACAAGACGGATGTGGGCGGGGTGCAGTTGAACCTGCGCGATGCGGGCGCGGTGAAGACCGCCTTTCAGGCCATCCAGCAGTCGGTCACCGAAAAAGCCGGCGCCGAGCACTTTCAAGGCGTTACGGTGCAGTCCATGGTGAAGCTGGATGGCTACGAGTTGATCGTCGGCAGCAGTCTCGACGAGCAATTCGGTCCCGTTATCCTGTTTGGGACCGGGGGACAGTTGGTCGAGGTCTTTGAAGATCGTGCCCTGGCCCTACCGCCTTTGAATTCCACCCTTGCCCTCCGCTTGATGGAACAGACCAGAATCCTCAAAGCTTTAAAGGGAGTCCGCGGACGCAAGCCGGTTGATCTTTCGGCATTGGAAGATCTGCTGGTGCGCTTCAGTCAGTTGGTTGTCGAGCAGCGGTGGATCAAGGAAATTGACATCAACCCGCTGCTGGCTTCACCGGAGCGCATCCTTGCGTTGGACGCGCGCGTGGTGGTCCATGGTCTGGACATGACCGAAGACCAGCTGCCTACCTCCGCCATTCGTCCTTATCCAATTCACTTGGTCAAAGCCTGGAAAACGAAGGACGGCAGCGACGTGTTGATCCGGCCTATCCGGCCGGAAGACGAGCCGATGATGATCGAGTTCCACAAGAAGTTGTCGGAAAGGAGCGTCTATCTGCGGTACTTCCAGCCGTTGAAGCTGACGCAGCGCACCGCTCACGAGCGCTTGACCCGGGCTTGCTTTATTGACTACAACCGCGAGATGGCGTTGGTTGCGGAACGCAAGAATGAAGCGGGTGAGGGCGAGATCCTGGCAGTCGGCCGGCTTAGCAAACTGCATGGCCAGGACGAAGCCGAACTGGCCGCGGTCGCGACCGACACAGCCCAGCATAAAGGTCTGGGCACCGAGCTTTATCGCCGTCTGATTGAATTTGCTCGCGACGAGCGACTGAAACGGGTCGTCTCCACCATGCTTCCCGAGAACCGCGAAATGCGGGCGGTATGCGTCAAGCACGGGTTCAAGATGTTCTCCAGCATGGAAGACAACACCATCCGAGCCGAGCTGGAACTATGACGGCGAGATCGAGTCGGTCTCCCGAGCAAACAATCATTCGCGGCCCTGTATCATGGCGCTCTTGGCTGTCATGTTATGATCGGGAGCTTGCAGAAGTGCAATCGGCAGCGGTTGCCTTGGTGCGGCAGCCGCGTACAAGGGGCGATTACTAGAACGTGCCAAGCGAAAAACAGGTGAAATGGTCGCAGCTCCGAGTGGGCCTGACCGTGCTTGTCGCCCTCGTGACCCTCGCGGTTCTCATCTTCGTCATGACCGGCCCCACCGGCCTCTTCACCAAGAAAATTATAGTTCGTGCTTACATGGACAACGCGGGTGGCCTGCGGGTTGGGGCCCCGGTGCGACTGGAAGGCGTGGACATCGGCAACGTCACTGGAATTGGCGTGGTTGCCGATCCCAAGCGCCGCTTGGCGCCGGTGGAAGTGACCATGAAGATCACCACCAAGTACGCCGACACCATGCGCAGCGATTGCCAGGTTGAGCTGACGACCGCCGGCGTTTTAGGTGAGGTTTTTGTGGATATGGATTGCCGCCAGGCGCAGGGCGGCCCTATGCGAAATGGCGTTGAGCTGCCCACCAAGGATGTGCCGCAACTGCAGGACGTGGTGCGCGCCAGTCAGGGCACGCTGGAAAATGTCGACACTCTGGTGAAGCGGCTGGACAGCATTCTTACCTACATCCAGAGCGGACAAGGCTCCATCGGCAAGGTCATCTACGACCCCTCGCTGTTCAATCGAGCTAACGACATGCTGAACCAGTTGCAGCAGGTTGTGGCCCAGATCAACTCGCCCAAAGGGACCATCGGACAGCTCATCAACAGCAACGAACTCTATAACAAGGCCAATGCCTCAATCGACAACCTCAACAAAATCGTCGACGAGATCAACAGCGGCCAGGGAACGATCGGCAAGTTCCTCAAAGACCCCACCCTTTACGACAACGCCAACAAAGCTGTTGCACAATCCAACGAGCTTATTTCCGGTATCAACGCCGGAAAGGGCACGCTGGGCAAGTTTGCCAAGGACGAGGAACTGGCACGCAAGCTCGACAACACCATCACTCGTTTGAACAGCATCGCCGACCGGCTGGACAAGGGCGAGGGCAGCGCCGGCAAGTTTCTGAAAGATCCTTCGATGTACGACAATACCAACAAGCTGCTGCTAGAGACGCGCGACCTTATCAAGGCCGTCCGTCAGGATCCCAAGAAGTATTTGACCATCCACCTGAAGCTGTTTTAAAAAGCCGTCACTTTATTCCTGCTCACCCGGCACTAATTTCCCAGTCTAATGGCCGTTGTAGTAGTGTTTCCTGTGGAGACCTTCTTCGTCTCCGCAGGACGCACTTGGCCCTATCTTTTGTCAGCGCGCCTCGCAAGCTGGGTGCCCCATCCTTTCGCCGCTTTTGCGAAAGGGTGGGAGATTAGCGGGGCGAGATTTCATCTTCGAGGCAAATATGCGGATCCGTTCTCTTGCCGTTCTCCCACTGCTGCTGGCTACCGTACTACTTTCCGTGGCCCAGACAGCGCCTTCTGCTGCCTCTTCCCCCGAGCTTCCCCAGCAAATCCCCAACTTCGACCTGACGGCCATCGACAAGACGGTCGATCCCTGCGTGGATTTCTACCAATATTCGTGCGGAAACTGGGTGAAGAACAATCCCATTCCGGCGGACAAGACAAGATGGGGACGTTTCAATGAGCTGGACGAGCACAATCTCTACGTCCTGCACGACTTGCTCGATCAGGCGCAGGCGGGCGAAAAACACAGCGCCATCCAGCAGAAAGTTGGCGACTATTATGCGGCCTGCATGGACGAGAGCACGGTCGAGAAAAAGGGGACCGCACCGCTGCAGCCCGAGATGGAACGCATTGCAGCCATAAAGACCAAGCAGGAGATCATTCCGCAGGTCGCCTACATGCATAGCCATGGCATCCCGGTGCTCTTCAGCTTCTTCCCCATGCCCGACATGCACGATTCCAGTTTGACCATCCCGAACCTCGACCAGGGTGGAATCACGCTGCCCGACCGTGACTACTACATCAAGGACGATGCCAAGTCGGTCGAGACGCGGCAAAAGTACCTGGAGCACGCGCAGAAGATGTTCGAGCTGGCAGGCGATAAACCGGAAGTCGCCGCCGCCGAAGCTAAGACGGTGCTGGCCGTCGAAACCGGGCTGGCGCAGGCCGCCATGGACCGCACCGAACGCCGCGATCCCAAGAAGCGCGACCACATGATGCAGACGGCGGAGGTCGTCGCTCTGGCCCCCAACTTCGCGCTCGCCCAGTATTTCGCCGACAACGGCTCGCCGAAGTTTGCCAGCCTGAACGTCGGCAATCCGGATTTCTTCAAGGCGGTGAACCAGCAGCTCGACGCGGTGGCGCTCGACGATTGGAAGACCTATCTCCGCTGGCATACGCTCGCCACCTACGCACCCTTGCTGTCGAGGGCATTCGTGGACGAAGACTTTCAGTTCAATCGCCAGTACATGGCCGGGCAAAAAGAAATTGAGCCGCGCTGGAAGCGTTGCATCCGTTCCACCGACCACAACCTCGGCATGGCCCTGGGCCAGCTTTATGTGGACAAGGTATTCGGCCCGGACAATAAGGCACGCACCGTCAAAATGGTGCAAGCCATCGAGCAGGCCATGCACAGCGACATCGGCCAGTTGACCTGGATGTCCGACACCACCAAGCAGCAGGCGTACGTAAAGCTGGCTGCGATCGTCAACAACATCGGCTATCCCGACACCTGGCGGGATTACAGCACGGTCATTGTCAACCGCGACGATTACGCTGGCAACGCCAGTCGCGCTGCCGCCTTCGAGACCCATCGCCAGTACAACAAGATGGAGAAGCCCACTGATCGCAAGGACTGGTCGATGACTCCGCCGACGGTAAACGCCTATTACCGTCCGCCAATGAACGACATCAACTTTCCTGCCGGCATCCTGCAACCGCCGTTCTACGGCATGAATATTGACGATGCGGTGAACTATGGCGGTATCGGAGTCGTGATCGGCCACGAGCTGACCCACGGCTTCGACGATCAGGGCCGCAAGTACGATGCTCAGGGGAACCTGAAGGACTGGTGGACTGCGCAGGACGGCAAGGCCTTCGAAGAACGCGCCGGCTGCACCGCCGATGAATATTCCAGCTTCGTCGCCGTGAAAGACGACAAAGGCGAAGTGCACGTCAACGGCAAGCTCACGCTGGGCGAGAACACCGCCGATAATGGTGGCCTTAAGCTGGCCTACATGGCCCTGATGAATATCATTGGCAACACGCCGGTGAAGCCCATTGACGGCTACACACCGCAGCAGCGCTTCTTCCTGGCGTATGGCCAGATCTGGTGCCAGAACGTGACCGACCAGCAGGCCCGAGTGTTGGCCATTACCGACCCGCACTCACCCGGACGCTGGCGGGTGAATGGCGCGGTGCAAAATTCGGCTGCGTTCCAGGAAGCATTCGGTTGCAAGGCGGGCCAGCCCATGGTACGCGAGAACGCCTGCCGGGTTTGGTAAAGCTATAACACGTTCAGATGTTCGGCAGGGCTTTCAGTTCCTGCCGAACCTTTGCGTTGATCAGTACGTATCCAAGGTTGACCATACGGTTGACCCACCACGCACGTCAGGACTGGTTGTTCGTGCTCACGTTATTCGTGGAATACAAACCTTGGCATTTAACTTCAAAATGAGGTCATACATGCGACATCTCTCTCTGATCGCTTGCGTTCTGTTGCTTGCTGGAATCGCAGCGCAGGCGCAAAGCCCGGCCAGCTCCTCCACGGAGCAAGTTAAGAACGTCCCCAGCTTCGATCTGAACGCGATGGACAAGTCCGCCGATCCTTGCGTCGATTTCTACCAGTACGCCTGCGGCAACTGGATCAAGAACAACGCCATCCCGGCCGACCAACCGGAATGGGGCCGGTTCAACGAGCTGCACGAACGCAATCAGATGGTCTTGCGCAACATTCTGGACAAGACCGCGGCCGACAATCCCGGCCGTTCCTCCAACGACCAGAAGATCGGCGACTATTACTACTCCTGCATGGACGAGGCCGGCATCGACGCCAAGGGCACGGCGCCGCTGAAGCCGATGCTGGACCGCATTGCCGCTCTCCAGGCCAAATCGCAACTGCCGGCGCTTATTGGCGAGTTACACAACAAAGGCGTCCGCGCGCTCTTCGATTTCGGCTCCGAGCCTGACGCCAAAGACTCCATGATGGAAATTGCCGGCACCGACCAGGATGGGCTCGGCCTTCCCGATCGCGATTACTACCTGAAGACGGATGCGAAATCAGTCGAACTACGCAACCAGTATGTCCAGCACGTGACCAACATGTTCCAGTTGCTGGGCGAGTCGCCGCAGAAGGCTGCGGCCGATGCCAAGACCGTTCTGACCCTCGAGACTGCGCTGGCCAAGGCCTCCATGGACCGCGTGGAGCGCCGCGATCCCAACAAGATCTATCACAAAATGACCACCGCTCAGCTTCAACAACTGAGTCCCGCTTTTACCTGGAAGGAATATTTCGTTACTATCGCCAGCCCCAGCTTCGATAGCCTCGACGTTTCGGTGCCCGATTTCGTAAAGGGCATGAACCAACTGCTGGCGAGCAGCAGTGTGGACGACATCAAGACTTATCTGCGCTGGCAGACGGTACATCATGCCGCGCCGTTGCTGCCCACGGCCTTTGTGAATGAAAACTTCGCCTTCTACGGAAAAATCCTGACCGGACAAAAGGAACTGCGGCCCCGCTGGAAACGCTGCGTGCAGCTTACCAACGGAGATTTGGGAGAGGCCCTGGGCCAGGCGTACGTGGCCGAAGCATTTCCTCCCGAAAGTAAGGCCGCCACGCTGAAGATGGTCCATGAGCTAGAGACTGCGCTCAAGGCTGACATCACCGAGGTGTCGTGGATGACCGAAGAGACCAAGAAGCAGGCGCTCGACAAGCTGGCGCACATCGAGAACAAGATCGGGTATCCCGACAAATGGCGCGATTACAGCACGCTGACCATCGTCCGCGGCGACGCCCTGGGCAATGGGCTGCGCGCCAATCAATTCGAGTTCAAGCGGCAGTTGAATAAGATTGGCAAGCCGGTGGACCGCAGCGAATGGGGCATGACTCCACCCACGGTCAACGCTTATTACAATCCGCAGGAGAACAACATTAACTTTCCGGCGGGCATTCTACAGCCGCCCTTCTATGATCCCAAAGTTGACGATGCGGTAAACTTCGGCGCCATTGGCGCGGTTATTGGCCACGAACTCACGCACGGCTTCGACGATCAGGGCAGCCAGTTCGATGCCCAGGGAAACCTCCGCAACTGGTGGACTCCCAAAGACCGCGAACAGTTCGACAAGTTGGAGGCGTGCGTCGTCAACGAGTACGACAGCTTCGTTGCGGTGGATGATGTTCACGTTCGCGGGCAACTGACGCTGGGAGAGAACACGGCCGACAACGGCGGGCTGCGCATTGCCGACATGGCCTTGCTGGACGTGCTGGGCAATGCTCCGCAAAAGCCGATCGACGGCTTCACCCCCGAGCAGCGTCTGTTCGTCGGCTGGGGCCAGGTCTGGTGCGAGAATGATCGTCCTGAGTTTGCCCGCATGATGGCCGGAGTCAATGAGCACTCGCCGGGAAAATTCCGGGTCAACGGCGTGGTCGGAAACATGCCCGAGTTCCAGAAGGCGTACAACTGCAAGTCCGACGCGCCCATGATGCGCAAACCCGCTTGCCGGGTTTGGTAGTGACCGATCGCAGGGTAGTTTCACATGGGCTTGCGCCGCACCGTAGGGATGGAGAAAACTCTTTTAGCTGTCATCCTGAGCGACGAGCGTAGCGAGGAGTCGAAGGACCCCTATAGCTGGTAAAAAGCATGCGTGGCCATCGTCCATATCGCTATACGGTTTACATTCTCGGCAGCATCAGCGGCACGCTGTATATTGGCATGACCAGTAATCTGCACTTTCGGGTGCGTCAGCACAAGGAGCACACGTTTCGCGGGTTTACTGCCGATGTATGAGGTTGACCGCTTGCTCTATTACAAAACCTATGGCGATGTTTCGACAGCGATCGCTCGCGAAAAACAGTTGAAGGGTTGGAAACGCGAGAGAAAGATTGCACTGATTGAGGAGAGCAATCCGCAGTGGAAGGACCTGAGCTATGCATGGTATGAGAAGCCAGTGAGAACGACGTTTCAAGGATAGAGTTGAGCGACTATAGGGGTCCTTCGACTCGTCGCTTCGCTCCTCGCTCAGGATGACAGCCGTGCAAAGCGGGCTTCGTGCATAGGAGTTATTCCGGAGACTATAAAAGGCGGCGCGCCCTTCCTCTCACATCCCCAATCTCCTTTTCGCGTAGAATGATGGGTTTCTACATTCATTCCTGACTCCACCGGAGACTTCCTCTTATGCGCAGAACCGCACTGATTGCCCTCATCCTTTCGTTGATGACAGTTCCGCTGCTGGCCCAGGCGCCTCAGAGTTCCACGAAGGCCACGGTCCCACTACCGCACGTCGCTGCGCTTTCTCCGGCGGCCGAACAAGCCATGGCCTCCGTCGATCCCGAGAAGATTCGTGCGCACGTGAAGTTTCTGGCCAGCGATCTGCTGGAGGGCCGCGGCACCGGCGCGCGTGGAGGCGATATCGCCGCCGAGTACATTGCCACCCAGTTTGCGTTGTACGGACTGCAACCGGCGGGCGACCACGGCGGCTATCTGCAAAAGGTGGCGATGCTGGGCATTGCCACGCAGGATGACTCCACCTTTGCGCTCGTTCCCGACAAGGGCGAGCCCATGAACTTGCGCAACCGCGTGGACGTCGTCGCCATGGACGAAACCACCAAGACGGTGGACGACCTGGACGCTCCCATCGTGTGGATGGGCTACGGCATCGACGCTCCCGAGTTCAACTGGAACGATTACAAGGACGTCGATGTGAAGGGCAAGGTGCTGCTCATGATGGTCAACCAGCCGCCTTCCGACGATCCCAAGTTTTTCGGCGGCGGCAAGGCTCTCACCTACTATGGCCGTTGGACCTACAAGTACGAGCAGGCTGCGCGCATGGGAGCGGCCGGAGTCATGCTCATTCATAAGACCGACATGGCCAGCTACGGTTGGAACGTGGTGCGCAACTCGTGGTCGGGTGAGCGCGCGTATTTGCGTGACGACCCCGCTCCCAAGTTGAAGGTCGCCGCATGGATTCAGCTTGACGTTGCCGCTAAACTTGCCGCGGCGTGCGGCATGAACCTGGACGAGATAATGGCAGCAGCGCAGAAGCCGGGCTTCAAGGCGGTCCAATTGCCGGCTAAACTGAAACTCCACATCGTCAGCACGGTACGGCCGTTCGAGTCGAGTAATGTAATTGCCAAGCGCGAGGGTTCCGATCCCAAGCTGAAGGCCGGAGGCGTGATCTACAGCGCGCATTACGATCACCTGGGCATCGTGCCCGGCATGGCGGGCGACAATATCTACAACGGCGCGCAGGACAATGCCACGGGTGTCGGCATTCTTCTGGAGATCGCGCGCGCCTTTGCCGAAGCGCCGCAGTCGCCCAGGCGTTCCGTATACTTCGCTTCGGTCACCGCGGAGGAGCAGGGGCTGCGCGGCTCCCAGTATCTGGGCTTGCATCCGCCGGTCCCAGCGAAGGAGATTTCGCTCGACCTGAACTACGATGACGTGCCGCCCCTCGGGATGCCGGAGCAGGTCAACGTTTCGGGCGCCGAACGCACCACGTTCTATCCCACGGTCGAACGTACCGCCAAAGAGTTTGGCCTGGCGATTGTGCCTGACTCGCAACCCGGAGCAGGGCACTATTTCCGCTCTGATCACTTCAGCTTTGCCCGTGTGGGTGTGCCTGCCTTCGCCATTAACGAAGGCGACAAGTACCAGGGCCATGACGCCGAGTGGGGCAAGCAGCAGGCCCGCGACTACGTTGCCAAGCATTACCACCAGCCCAGCGACGAGTACTATCCGGAGATGGATTTCCGCGGCGACGCGGTGATGGCGCAATTTGGGATCGCCCTGGGATGGCAGGCCGCAAACCAGCCGGCAACGGTAGGCTGGCAGCCCGGCGACGAGTTCGCGAAGAAGCGGCTCGCAGCTAGCAATTAGCAACTCGCTCTTAGCAGGTGGCAATTAGCCGTCAACAGTCAGCCACCAACCGTGCATTGTCGTCCTGAGGTGTATCGCCGTACGCAATAGGCCGAGATTGCACAAGCACACGTCACAGCGGGCCGAGCTCCAGTTTCGAATGGAAAGAAGTTCGTCCCCCTTTCCCAATTGGTGTGAGAGAATCACTCCGAGGAACATCAGTTCTTAGCTCTGAGAGCGCTTAGTAGGTTTAGGTGGAAGGCTTGCTGTATCAAGAGCAGCTAATGACCTCTGGGCAGAGAAATGTCAGGAAACGGAACCCGAAGCGTGTTGCAACCGCTGAAGAGCAACTCACGAGCGTCAACCGTGATCTCGAAGAACTGAGCGGAAAACCCAATAAGACGCCGGCGGACATTTCGGCCCTGGAGAAACTCAGAACCCGCAAGAAGCACCTAAGTAAGAAGCGAACGGAAAAATCAGAACTGCACGCCCGGCGGGGAGAACGACACTGATGCATCTAAAGCTTGACACAAGAAATCTTCCTGTTGCTAAGGCTCATCCCTTGACTTCGTGGCACGGCGGTCACATTATTCCCGGAAAGGGAACACGGGATCTGCGGATAGGTCAATCGATGACGGATGTCGAGTTAATTCTGGGTAATCCCAACGAAAAACGTTCGCTAGTCGATCACTTTTTTTACGTATATAAGAGCCCGGGAATCGACGTTGATTTTGGGTGTTCGCAATGGGTTAAGCGGTTGTTTTTTTACGATGTGAATGTAGAGGGTCATACTAAGAGAGCCCCGGTAGCCCTCGATGGAATCGGTTTTCGCACGCCTAAGACCAAAGTGATCAACGTGCTGGGTAAACCCCAGTGTGAAGGTGGACCGGTACGCGTTGCAAACCGGAAGAAAACCTGGATTTATTATGACTCCGGCCTTCAATTCGATTTTGACAGCCGGGACCGAGTGATCATCATCTCCGTGTGTGATCCGAAGCTGAATCGGCCAGCCGAGGAATGCTGACAAGTTCTGCGCACGTCTCTGCCTACTCGAAGATCAATATCGCCGCCGCGATCACCGTGGTCCAGCGTTCGCGCTTATCACCAACGGCGCTCTGCGTGATGTTGGCGGTGCGCACGATCTTGTTCGACAGGCGATAGACCTCTTTCTTCTCGTCCCATGACTTGTCGGCGTCGAACTCCACATCGAGCGTGGTGGCCAGCATCTCGGCGGCCAGCTCTTCAGCGTAGTCCCCGGCGACATCGTCGGTTTCGCCGAAGGAGTGATGCTCGCTCAAATAGCCATAGGTGCTGCGGTCAGCCGGAATCGCCAGTCCAATCGAGGCCGCCGTCAGGCGGTGCGGCTCGCGGGTAGAGTTCTCCGCCACCACCGCGAACGTGACCTCTCCCGGCGACAGGTACGGCAGTCCGTCCTTGCGCGGAACCAGCTTGCAGTTGGGAGGGAAGATGGACGACACCCGCACCAGGTTTTGGGCGGCAATACCCGCATCGCGCAGCGCCAATTCGAAGGAGGTGAGCCGCTCCCTGTGTTTTCCCACCCCCTTGGTGAGGAAGATGCGCTTGGGAACCATGTCTTTCGCCAATTTAAGTTCTCCAAAACAGACGTGGTTGTAACTGAATCGTTAAAAATAACACACGAGAACGTGACGATTGTGTGAAAACAACAATAAGAATCGAGAAAAATGTCCGGAATGGGTCATCGGGCGGTGCTCGCTGCGGGCAGCGCCATCTTCAGCTTCACCGCAATGTCGATGAATGCAAGCGCGGCGCGGCTGAGCGCCTTGTCTTTGCGGAAGACCAGCGCCAACTCGCGTTGAATGCTCGCGTCCGCCAGGGTGAGCGCATCCAGCGCGTTGGCCTGCAGGTCCTCGGCCACGTGGGAGCGCGGGATGAACCCGATTCCCACGTCGGCTGCCACGAAGCGCTTCAGCAATTCGCTGGAATCGAGTTCCATGGATATCCTTGGCTTCAACTTGCGCTCGTGGAAGAGCATTTCCAGTGCGTCGCGCGTGCGGCCCACCTTGGGCAGCAGCAGCGGATACTCCACAACTTGCGCTACCGTCGCTTTGTTCTGTCCGGCCAGGGGATGATGCGGCGGCGTGATCACGACCAGTTCGTCGCGATGAATGGGCACCACGGTGAGGCGCTTGTCGGGCACCGGCATGGACACGACTCCGAAGTCACACGAGTTCTCGATGATCGCCTCCAGAATCTTGTTGTGCTCCAGCCGCTTCACGCTGACCGCGACGCTCGGGTATTGCCGCTTAAACTCGGCGAAAACTTCCGGCAGGATGTGCAGGCAGGTGCCTTCATTGGCGGAGACGACCAGCTCGCCGCGAGGCACGCGATGCATTTCCGCCAGCGAGACCAGCATGACGCGGCGCTGCTCCAATACGTCCTCCGCATACTTCTGGAAGACTTTGCCCGGCCCGGTCACGGCCACCTTGCCGCCGCTGCGGTCGAGCAGCTTGGCCCCAACTTCTTCTTCCAAGGCGCGAATCTGCGACGAGATCGCCGGCTGGGTGCGAAAGCGCCGCTCGGCCGCTCGCGAGAAGCTGCTGAGCCGTGCGACCTCCAGAAATGTCTCGAGCTGATCGAAGTCCATGAGAAAGACAGCAATTAGCAACTAGTAATTAGTGATTAGCAATTAGGGAAGAGGGTGCAAGTGGACACGTGGAGTTCAAAGAGCGATCCCCTCGTCCGGAACATTGACTGCTAAAACTGATCGTGGACATTCTGATTTTACGGGGCTATCCGGGCTTTCGCCAGCAGAATCATGAGGTTGCCATTCATAAAGCCGGGTTATGCCGGTCATAAAAACATTGTATGAGCTGCCGGTTGCGGCGGCGCGTATGCTGCTTGTGTGCGCTTCAGTGATCACGCAAAGCCACGCCAATTTCCTAACCAATGCAGTTCGCAGTTCCGAATTCCTACTCCGGAAGGCCGCACCGCTCCGCCGGGCAAGCTGGCGTGAGTGCGGGCATGACGTTCCGCAAAATCTTCACTGCAACACAACCGCCGTCCTCGTACCACGTACGCGGGTGCGCCTCCGGGCGAGCGACGGACAAGGAGAATTCCAATGCCTGATACCAAGCCTGATCCGAAAGCAGTCCTGGCATTTGTCAAGGAGAACAACGTGCAAGTGCTCGATCTGCGCTTCACCGATCTCCCCGGACTGTGGCATCACGTCTCTTATCCGATCGCTCAACTGAGCGAAGCGTCGTTTGAAGAAGGCTTTGGCATGGACGGCTCGTCGATCCGCGGCTGGGCTGCCATCCATGAAAGCGACATGCTGCTCATTCCTGATGCCAAGAAGTACATGCTCGATCCCTTCACCGAGGTCCCGACCATGGTGATGGTGTGCGACGTGATCGATCCGGTCACCAAGCAGCGCTACGACCGCGATCCACGCTACATCGCCACCAAGGCCGAGATGTATCTGGTTTCCACCGGCCTCGCCGACACCGCTTATTTCGGCGCCGAAGCGGAGTTCTTCATCTTCGACAACGTGCGCTTCGATCAGAACGAGCACGAGGGCTATTACTTCGTCGATGCCGAAGAAGGCCGCTGGAATTCCGGACGCGTCGAGAACAACCTGGGCTATCGTCCGCGCTACAAGGAAGGCTACTTCCCGGTGCCGCCCACCGATCACTACCAGGACCTGCGCACCGAGATGGCGATGACCATGCTGAACTGCGGCCTCACGGTGGAGTGCCATCATCATGAAGTCGCCACCGGCGGGCAGACCGAAATCGATCTGAAATTCGATTCGCTGATCAAGTCGGCTGACGCTATGATGCTCTACAAGTACATCGTGAAGAACGTCGCCAACCAACACGGCAAGACGGTGACCTTCATGCCCAAGCCGCTCTTTCAGGACAACGGCAGCGGCATGCACACCCACCAGTCGCTGTGGAAGGAAGGGAAGCCGCTGTTTGCCGGCGACGGCTATGCGGGCTTGTCGCAGATGGCGTTGTGGTATATCGGCGGACTGATCAAGCATGGGCCGGCCTTGTCGGCCATCATTGCGCCCACCACCAACTCCTACAAACGCCTGGTGCCGGGCTTTGAGGCCCCGGTGAACCTGGCGTATTCGCGCCGCAATCGCTCGGCGGCGTGTCGTATTCCGATGTATTCGGCTTCGCCCAAAGCCAAGCGCGTGGAGTTCCGTCCGCCCGATCCCAGTTGCAATCCGTACCTCGCTTTCTCGGCGATGCTGATGGCGGGGCTCGACGGCATTGAGAACAAGATCGATCCGGGTCAGCCGCTGGACAAGGACATCTACGATCTGGGTCCGGAGGAACTGGCGAAGGTCCCATCCATGCCGGGATCGCTGGAGAACGCGCTGGACGCGCTGGCGCGCGATTATCAGTTCCTGCTCAAAGGCGACGTTTTCACCGAGGAGATGCTGAACACGTACATCGACTACAAGCGCGAGAAGGAAGTGAACGCCATGCGCCTGCGTCCGCATCCCTACGAGTTTCAGATGTACTACGACATCTAGAGCGGGCCAGAGTTGGTGTATCTGGCATGTACTCGTAGCGCGGGCCTAACATTGAATTGTCATCCTGAGCGGAGCGCCCGCAAAGACTTTCCGACCCGCTGCTGTTGCGGGTCGGGCGGGCGCGCAGTCGAAGGATCTGCGGTTGTTCCCGACAGCGTAACCATATCGGCGAACCGCAGATCCCTCGACTCGGACCGCGCCGCGCATTCAGCCAAACGCGGGCTGGATGCGCTTTTGGCGCGGCCCTCCCTCGGGATGACAGTATTGTCTTTTGGTCCTCACGAATAGTAGTAAAGCGTCACTCTACCCGTGCTCGGAGTAACCCCCTTCTCCATCTCAACCTCGAAGATAATAAAATGCGGTGAACTGGAGAAGCTGAATGAAGCTGGAAGTATTTGAGGATGCCGAGGCGGTGGCACGGGCCGCCGCGGCGATCATTGCAACCGACGCGCGCGCCGCAGTTGCTGCTCGCGGACGTTTCATCATGGCGGTCAGCGGCGGCAAGACGCCATGGATCATGTTGCGCGCACTCGCGGGCGAACAGGTGCCTTGGAAAGATGTGCATGTCTTCCAGGTTGACGAGCGCATTGCACCCGCCGGAAATCCGGACCGCAACCTGACACATCTGCGCGCCAGCTTGCTCGAACACGCGCCCCTACCGCCGCAACGGATCTACGCTATGCCGGTGGATTCGCCCGACTTGCAAGCGGCTGCCAAACAATATGCGCGAACCCTTGTGCAGGTTGCCGGATCGCCGCCGGTGCTGGATCTGGCGCACCTGGGCATGGGACCCGACGGCCACACTGCCTCGCTCGTGCCCGGCGATTCGGTCCTCAAGGTGACTAATGCTGACGTTGGGCTGACCGGCGTGTATGTGGGCAGGCGTCGCATGACGTTAACCTATCCGGTGCTGAATCGCTCGCGGCGCATCTTATGGTTGATGACCGGCAGTGATAAGGTTGCGATGTTGCCGCGTTTGCTCGAAGGCGACACCACCATTCCCGCCGGGCGCATCAGTCGCGACCAGGCTGTGGTGCTCGCCGATCGAGCGGCCGCAGCTAACTTACCGTCGAAACACCAATAGACCAATGGCCGATGAATCAAACGGGCGGGTGACGATCTCTCCACTGGCAGGCAAGCCGGCGCCGAAGGAGATGCTCGTCGATGTCGCCCGGCTCGAACAGGAATACTTCGAGCGTAAGCCCGACGTAAGTGACGCCACGCAGATGGTCAGCTTTGGGACTAGCGGCCACCGGGGGTCTTCGCTCCACGGGACCTTCACCGAGGCGCACATCCTGGCCATCACGCAGGCCATTTGTGACCACCGCCGCAGCGAGGGAATCGATGGTCCGCTCTACATGGGCAAAGACACCCATGCGCTGTCGGCGCCAGCCCAGCGCACCGCGCTTGAAGTCCTGGCCGCCAACAATGTCGAGACCATAATCCAGAAAGACGACGGTGTCACACCGACGCCGGTCATTTCTCGTGCCATTCTGGTTTATAACCGCGGTCGCAAAGAACTTTTGGCCGACGGCATTGTCGTCACACCGTCGCACAATCCGCCGGAAGACGGCGGCTTCAAGTACAACCCGACCAACGGCGGAGCCGCCGATACCGACATTACAAGTTGGGTTGAGGACCGCGCCAACGAGTTCTTGCGAGCTTCGAATGCCGGTGTGAAGCGCGTGTCATACGCAGCGGCGCTGAAAGCTGGCACGACGCACCAGCAAGACTTCGTGCTGCCCTACGTCGAGGATTTGCACAACGTCATCGACATGGAGGCGATTCGCTCGGCTGATCTGAAGTTGGGCGTGGATCCACTCGGCGGCGCCGCTGGGCCTTACTGGGAGCCGATCAACGCGGCGTATGGGCTAAACATTGACGTCGTAAATCCGAAGGTTGATCCGACGTTTTCGTTCATGACCGTAGACCACGACGGCAAGATTCGTATGGACTGCTCCAGTCCATACGCGATGGCGGGGCTCGTTGGCCTCAAAGATCGTTACCAGGTGGCCTTCGCCAATGATCCTGATGCGGACCGGCACGGCATCGTCACGCCCTCGGCGGGATTGATGAATCCGAATCACTATCTGGCCGTTGCGATCCAATACCTGCTCACGCATCGCGAGCGCTGGGCAGCGGATGTCGCGGTCGGCAAAACCCTGGTCAGCAGCAGCATGATTGATCGCGTGGTGAACAAGCTGGGCCGCCGCCTGTGCGAAACGCCGGTAGGCTTCAAGTGGTTCGCGCCGGGATTGTTCGACGGTTCGTTCGGCTTCGGCGGAGAAGAGAGCGCTGGCGCAAGCTTTCTGCGAAGCGACGGCACCGTGTGGACCACCGACAAGGACGGCTTGATCATGGCACTGCTGGCTGCGGAAATTACTGCCCGCACGGGCAAAGATCCGGGCGAACACTACCGCGAACTGACGGCGGAGTTCGGCTCGCCGCTTTACACGCGCATTGACGCGCCGGCGACACCTGAGCAGAAGGCCAAGCTGGAAAAACTTTCACCCGAGTCGGTAAAGGAGTCGCAGCTGGCGGGCGAGCCCATCATCGCAAAGCTTACGCGTGCTCCCGGCAATAATGCCCCGATCGGTGGGCTGAAAGTCGTTGCTGCTAATGGATGGTTCGCCGCCCGGCCTTCCGGGACCGAAAACATTTACAAGATCTACGCAGAGAGCTTTAAGGACCAAGCCCACCTCGACGCGATCGTGCAAGAGGCCCAGCAGATCGTGAATAACGCACTCGCGTGATCTCAGTCGCGGAGTTCTGCAATCGGCCCAGCCGAAGCTCTCGGAACCAATTCGACGATCAGTTAGACGTAGCAGGATGATTTACACCGCTGGTTCGCAGGTACTCATTCAGTAAAACGCGATGGGGCCGAAGACAAGGAAACACTTCGGGAAGGTCATGACCGCGATCTTCCAAGTTCCGAAAGACAAGGCTGTGCCACGATAGTCACAACGCTCACCCCCTTGTTTTGCAATTAAGGCGTTTTCGCTTTGTATACAGATTCCGCCTAGGGCTGATCGGACTTCTCGACCACGAAATTGCCCAGAACCAGGGTGTCCATCTCGCTCTTGGTGAAGGTACTGTAAGCGTTGGCCGGAGTGTTTACGATGGGCTCGCCTTTGAGATTGAACGAGGTGTTGAGTA
Organism: Candidatus Korobacteraceae bacterium; assembly: GCA_049520555.1. GTDB lineage: Bacteria > Acidobacteriota > Terriglobia > Terriglobales > Acidobacteriaceae > Bog-257. The sequence goes on along the minus strand of JBEKPR010000001.1, from coordinate 63,096 downwards.
CCGCCGGCACGCCAGTCGCTTGGCCGAAGCGCTCGATCAACTGGTAGTACCGGGGATTACTGTCGCGGAAGACCGTTTGCAGGCGGCCGGTGCCGTCCACGTGAGTGATGGCGGGCAAGACGCTGCGTTTGCTGGGCCGCACCGGCACCACGTAGAGCATGTACCGTGCCGGGTAGTGGCGCGCGGCGTTGGGCAGGTCGAAATAGGTTTCCGCACATTCGCCGAGCACCGACGGCGCGAAAGGCCGGTAGGGCTCGCGGAACTTAATTTTGGTGTTGACGATGTCTTTCATGTTGGGGTTTCGCGGATCGGCCAGAATGCTGCGATTCCCTAACGCGCGCGGCCCCCACTCAAAGCGGCCCTGAAACCAGCCGATCACCTTTCCGTTTTGCAGGCGATCGACGGTCTGGTCCATCAGGCGATCGTCGTCTTCGACCAGCCGGTACGGGATGTGGTTCTCCTCGAGAAAGCTCCGGATCTCGGACGGCGAGTACTCCTTACCCCAGTACGCGTGGTCCATGCGAAAGCGCCGGGGATTACCCAGCAGCATGTTGTCAGCCCACAGCGCAGCGCCCAGGGCGCCTCCACCGTCTCCGGATGCCGGCTGGATGAACAACTCCTCAAACGGAGTCTCGCGCAAAATGCGCGTGTTGGCCACGCTGTTCAGACCGACGCCACCGGCAATGCACAACTTCTTCAAACCGGTCTCGCGATGCAACTGCTGCGCCATGGAGAGCAACACCTCTTCGGTGACCTGCTGGATGCTGGCGGCGATGTCGGCGTAATGCTGATTGAGCTTGCAGAGTTCCGCGAAGTTCCCGGGCGGGTCACCAAAATAGGCGGGGAAGCCCGAGGTGGTGGTAAAGAACAACATCTTAGGCGGGCGCGGGTCTCCGAACAGCTCAACAAAGCGCTCGTTGAACGTGCGTTCCGTGGAGTGGTGGAAGCAGAAGTAATCCATGTCGAGCGAGAACGACCCGTCGCGCTCCTGCCGGATCAGCTTCCACACCTTGTCAACGTAACGAGGCTGGCCGTAGGGCGCCATGCCCATCACCTTGTATTCACCCTCGTTGACCTGAAAGCCCAGAAATGCAGTGAACGCGCTATAGAGCAGTCCGATGGAATGAGGAAAAACCATCTGCTTGCGCAATTCGATCTGGTTGCCGCGTCCCACTCCCCAGGTTCCGGTTACCCACTCGCCCACGCCATCGACGGTGAGGATTGCCGCCTCGTCAAACGGAGAACATAGGAATGCGCTGGCAGCGTGCGACATGTGGTGCTCACAGAACAGGACGCGAGCGCGCGGGATGCCTAACTCCGCCGCAATTTTGGAGCCGACCCAAAGCTTGTCGATCATCCAGGTGATCATGGATTCGCGAAAAACTTTGTAGGACAGTGGATAGGTTTGCAGGGCCGTCATCAGAATGCGGTCGAACTTACGGAAGGGTTTCTCGTAGAAGACGGCATAGTCCACGTCGCCGCCCTTGATTCCGCCGCTCTCCAGGCAGAATTGGATGGCGAGGTGGGGAAAACCGAAGTCATGTTTGACGCGGCTGAAGCGCTCCTCTTCCGCGGCGGCTATCAACTGCCCATCCCGCAACAGCACAGCAGCGGAGTCGTGGTAGTAGCAGGAAATCCCCAGAATATTCATGTTACCCTTGGTGGCGGGCCTCGTTCAGGTCATTAGGGATGGCAGGATGGTCGAGCCATGCGACAGTCCGCTTTTTGGTGTGCAGCGAATCGGAAAAGCAACGAACCGTCAGTCCAAAGGGCAGTATCAGGATGGAGTAGATGATGGTGAGCAGTACACGGGCCTGGAAGTTCGCGAGCTTGTGCGCGAACTTCTTCCAGGCTTCCCATAGCCTTTTGAGGTCTCCCCGCATGCTCTCTCCCTAGAAGAACGAGTAAATGAACGGCGCGATGGCGGAGCTCTGCGCGATGATCAGTAATATCGCGAAGATGCCGAGGGTGATCAGGATGGGTGTCATCCACCAGCGCTTGTTGTTCCAGAAGAAGGCGAACAACTCCCCCGCGATTCCGAAACGCTGCCCCGTGGTGCGCAAGAAACCCATACTTCCCTCCCAACTAGAATACCGGCGAATCGCTACTCGCGCTTCACTGGCGGATGCTGTTCCAGGCTTTGGCCGACCGCGTCTGCCACCACAGCGTTACCCGCCGCATTGTAGTGCTCGTCTCCGAATACGAATTGGTTCAGATACCAGCATCCGGGCTGGCCTTGCGGGCATTGGTTCTTCACCGCAAGAAAGGCCGGAAAAAGCGAGATGAAACTCTTGCACTTTCCGGTGCACCAATCGCGCCACATGAGCACTTGCTTCGAATCTATTGTGTCATGGACGACCTGCGCGGGCCAGGGATAGACGACCACACTGAGCGGGATGCTCCGCTTTTGGAGCTCTTGCCAAAGCAGGGTCATCTTGGATTCTTCCTTCGCGAGGCCGGCCTGTAAACCGAGCGGGGCGTAGCCGATCTCGTAAGGCTCCGTGTCCGAAACAGGCCGGTAGGTCCATGCCGAGCGCTCCAGATCGAACAACGGACCATGACCCACATTGAGGCGGTAGAAGCCATGCTTCACCGACTCGCGCTCCAGGAAACCGACGACGGCATTGGTCAGCAGAAGATGCTCGGTGATGTCCAAGCGAAGATTCGCGTACCAGCCACCGTTATGGACGATCTGCTTCGGTCCGTTTACCGCACCGGTGGCATCCTTGTCGCTATAGAAAGCGGCCTCGTCCTGGGCATCGGACATGTCAATGAAGACGATGACTTCGTCAAACTTAACGCCCTTGTCGAGAAGTGCGCGCGTCACATTGAGGTAATTGGAAGGCGAGTAGCTCTCCACTGCGCCATTGAGGAATTCATATTGCGGAAAGCGGGCCGCGATTTGGCCCACATAACTGTCCGGCCAAGAACTCATGCCTTCGGTGAAGCTGTCGCCCAGCACGAGTATCCGTGGCCGCGTGCTGGTCAGTGGGACTTGCCGGATATTCTCATCGCGAAACCCCAGACTGTTGGTCGCAAACAGGTACGATTCTTTGCCCCAGTGCCGGTCGCAGCTGCAGTTGGATTCGAGCGCGTGATGGCGTATGGGATCGCGGGTAAAACAGGTACTTTGGGGACTAGCCAGTGCCGTAGAACGGAGCACATGGGCGCTCCACAGGCCGTCGAGAGCAAAAAAGAGGAAGAGGCAAATAATTAGGGATACCAGCAGCACCTTAAATTTGCTCGGTGGCTGCCAGCCTGGGGATCCCGGGACGGACTCAACCTGAGTCAACTCGTTCGCCGCCCTCCCCAATCCGCACCCTCACTCTGTGCGCCGCGCCAAGTGGCCGGGCCAACCTGTACTAACCGGGATTTCCGTTTTGATCTCGTAAACGGCACCATAGTACACCCGTCTCGCCCTTCGCGACACCGTGAAAACGATTTGCCATCAGGAGCACTCCCGCCGATGTACCATCCGCACCAGTACAGCCCAAAATTGTCCCATTTGTCTCCTACGTTTGCAACACCTCTCCTTACCCCAACCAGTTTATAGCCAGGGTTCCGCCGAGCGACCTAAAGGGTCGGTACGCTTGACGCGGGCACTACGAAGCAGGCTCACGGCGCCTTAACCGTATCTGCCTCTGGTCGCGAGTCAATGGACTTTTTGGCGGCAGGCGCGGACTTTTGACCGCTGCCGGTCTGGTGGTGCACATCACCACGGCCTACGCTAGTGTAGGTGAATCCATGCTCTGCCATCGTGGCCGGGCTGAACAGATTGCGCCCGTCAATCACAATCGGGTATCGCAACAATTCACGCAAGCGGTCGAGATCGATGGAGCGAAATTCTTCCCAGTCCGTGAGGACGAGCAAAGCATCGGCGTCCCTGGCTGCTTCCATGGCTGAGGCTGCGTACCGGATGTTTTGCGTGCCCAGCAACTCACGCGCATTCTGGGCTGCGGCAGGATCGTAGGCTTGAATCTTGCAGCCCTCGTCCAATAGGGAACGCACCACCGAAACGGCTGGGGATTCTCTGACATCGTCCGTGCCGCCTTTGAATGCCAGGCCTAATATGGCGAGCCGTTTGCCTTTCAAGGTCCACAGAACGCTCCGCACTTTGCGCAGAAAACGCTCCCGCTGCTCGTTATTAATGCGCATGACTTCCTCGAGCAGGCGAAAATCGTAACCGCATTCTCGAGCCACGGCGCGATAGGCGGACAGGTCCTTGGGAAAACAGGAGCCGCCATAGCCGATGCCGGGACTCAGAAACTGCCGGCCTATGCGCGAATCGGAACCGATACCTTCGCGCACCTGGTCCACGTCAGCGCCCACGGATTCACAAATCGCGGCAACCGCGTTGATGAAGCTGATCTTCATCGCCAGGAAGGCATTGGAGGCGTACTTGATGAGTTCGGCGCTCTTGGCCGTAGTCACTAGGAAGGGAGGCGGGGACTTGACCAGTTTGTGAGGGAACAGAGAATCAGCCCGCCGATAGTAGCTTCCGTCGAGCAACGGCTGATAAACAAGGCGCAGACGTTCCGCGCAGGCATCGTTGTCTGTGCCAATTACAATGCGATCGGGATAGAGGAAGTCGGTTACCGCCGTGCCCTCCCGCAGGAACTCAGGATTGGAGGCGACGTCGAACAGGCTGGCGGGAGCGCCGTTGAGCAACATGACCTTGCGCACCCATTCACTGGTGTACACCGGCACGGTACTTTTGCCAACGATGATTTTGTATTCCTTGATGGCAGAGGCAATTTCGCGCGCCACCGATTCCACGTAGGAAAGATCGGCCTCGCCATTGATGTCGGGGGGAGTGCCGACTGCGATGAAGATCGCCTCAGCTTTGCTGACCGAATCAGCCAGCGCATCGGAAAACAGGAGCCTGGTGCCACGGTGACGCTGGAACAACTCTGGCACGTGCTTCTCGTGAATCGGGCATTCGCCTTGTTGCAGGGCTGCATACTTCACGGGATCGTTGTCGACCAGGATGACATCATGGCCTAACTCGGCAAAGCACGCTCCCGAGACCAACCCCACGTGCCCCGACCCGATTACTGCAATTCGCATGACGAACTCCAGACAACAAGAGCCTAACAGCCGTCTTTCGGCGGCATGGTTTGGCGGCGCTGCGGATGCAGGATATAAGTTATTTATTGTACATGCGGGCGTGCCTTCAGCGGGTCAGATTCTGCGCAGCAACCGCTTCACAATAAGCCCGTGGTACTCGCGTAGAGTTTTGAAGGGATGCATCTTGCTTTGGCTTTTCTTCAGCCCGTAGTCATAGAGCAGCGGTACCTCGCTGAAGCGACGGCTGAACGGCAGGACGCGCAGCAATACTTCGAGATTCGCGGCGAAGGACTTGGTTGTCACAAATCCTGGGCCGTAATGTTTCAGCGCACTCTGGACCGCTTCCGCCCGGTAAGCCCGGTAAAAGATGGTGTAGTCGGTGATTCCCCGAACATGGAAGAACACCGACAGGACGAGGTTAACCAGATTGCTGCCCCAGGTGCGCTGCAGCGGGAAATTGAGATATCCGCCTCCGCGAATGTAGCGCGAGGCAATGACCACGTCATCGCCGCCATAGATGCGGCGCGCCATTTCCGGCATCACCGCCAAGTCACTGGTGCCATCGCCCTCCATGATAAAAATGCAGTCCCCTGGTTCCGCCCTCGCCGCGGCGGCGGCCAAGCCATCATAAAAGGTCATCGGGACACCCAGATTGACCGGGTGGGTCACAATTTGCAGGTCCATGAGGCTGTGGAAGCGCTCCGCCTCCTGCACGGTGTTGTCGCGGCTGCCATCATTGACGACGATTACAGCCAGCGGCAGTGTCGCCGCCAATTCCTGCAACTGCTGCAGCACGGCGCCAAGGTTGGGCCCTTCATTGTAAGCAGGAATGATGACGTAACTTTTCGCCATGGCTTCGGCCGGGGCGTTCAGCCCCCTGCTAGAAGGCCTCCACTACGCGCTCAACATCACCGCGGTTCTGTTCAATCCAATCGAGCAGTAATCCGATTCCTGGCAGTGGATCGATGGTAGGTGTCCATCCGAGGTCGCGCTTGATCTTGCGGATATCGGCGACGAACACCGGCTGATCGCCGGCGCGGGGTCCGGCATGACGCAGGGGAATTCTCCGCCCCAGGCGCTCCTCCAAAAAGGAAAGTAGCTCCACCAGCGAAAGCGTTCTGGCGGGACCGCCACCAACATTGTAGATTCCACCCGCCGCCCGCGCGGGATCGGCGGCTGCGCATTTGTAGGCTGCCACCAAATCATTGACGTGCAGCAGGTCGCGTATTTGCAGGCCATCGCCGTAGATGGTGATCGGTTTTTGCAGCAGCGCCGCAATCGAGAACCAGGCCACCCATCCCTGGTCTTCAACGCCAAACTGTCTCTGGCCGTAGATGCACGATTGGCGGAAGACCACCGACGGGATGCCGTAGATCCGTCCGTAGTCATGTACGTACTGGTCCGCCGCACCTTTGCTGCAGCCATACGGCGAGTGAAAATCGAGCGGACGATCTTCCCCGATGCCATCGGGAAAGTCGCGAAAGCGATACCTGGTCGCATCCTTCACGCAGACCACGTCGGTCATTCCGCCGTACACCTTGTTGGTGGAAGCGTAGATCACCAGCGGCTTGTTTCCGGCCTCACGGATTGCCTCGAGGACATTGAAGGTGCCGTGAGCGTTGATCTCGAAGTCTTCAATCGGGCGGGCGATGGACGTCGTCACGGCAACTTGCGCCGCCAGATGCAGCACCAGCTCGGCCCGTCCCACCGCACGTAGCAATGGAAAATGGTCGTAGCGGACATCGCCGGGAACAAATTCGCACGCGGCGGGAAAGTTTTGTTGCAGGTAGCGCAGGTTTAGATCCGTGCCCTTGCGCGATAGATTGTCAAACACGATGACGTGCCATCCGTCGCGGACAAACGCTTCGGCAGCGTTTACTCCAATGAATCCGGCTCCGCCCGTGATGACGACTGTCCTGGTTGGCAAAGGCTCTCTCCTGGGACCGAAGAACGTCCATATTAAGGTTCCGCTCGGTTTAAGGCAATTATGCGTACGGTAGAATTGGCTGGCCTATGCAGAACATTCATGAGGTGGTGAGCCAGCCAAGCTTGCCAGTGCCTTTGGCCACTGCAAAACGGTCGAGCACGCGATTCGCACAGAACTGGGATTTCCTGGCGGTAGTGCTGTTAATGGGCGCGTCACTACCCTTGGCTTGGATTTCACCGGGTGCTCTGGTACTCATCCTGAACCCCGGCACCTTCGACGATCACTGGGTCATCGATGCCGTGTTTAAGGCATCGCGCGGAATTTTCTTTGGCCGCGATGTCGCCTTTCTCTATGGGCCGTTGGCCCATTGGCTGTTCAGCGCCCCGCGCTGGGCGGGTCTTTCCCTGGGATCCATTCATACCAGCTATAACACGTTGCTGTTATGGTGCTCGTTTTTTTTCGGTTATGCGACGTTGCGGCTATTGCTTCCCGAGCAACCAGCGTGGAAACGCTTTCTGCTACTGCTGTTGCTGGTGGTTTTCTGGGCGCCTTGGGATGGCCGCACAGCATTTTATATCTTTCTGTTGGCGTTCTTTGTCAGGGGTTGGTACGCGCTGCAACAGGAGCGCGTTAAGCCCATCGTGCTCGGCTTCGGTGCCGCGCTGCTTTGTGCAATCGCGTTCTTATATTCGGCGGATACCGGCACATATGGCGTTGCCGCGTGGCTGATTGCGTTATGCGGAGTGGCGTGGGAGGGCCGTCGCGAACCGAAGGCCCGGCTATACGCGCTCGCCATGGAGGCTTTCGTGATCTCCTCGGTGGTACTCGTCTTCCTTTTCAATGTCGCCATGGCAAGTATTTTTGATTTCGGCTTCTGGAGGCGGTCGCTGGCATTGGTCGCGGTGCACCGCTGGAATGAGCCTGCATCCATGTCGGAAGCCGGCGCCATTCGTTTGCTCCTACCTTTGGTGGCTGGCGGCGCCGTTTTTCTTCTTCGCTGGGTCGTGGCTGCCGATCGCACTGCCGTCATCACTGCGCGCGTGGGATTTCTGTTGAGCGCGTTTTCATTCTCCGTGCTCGCCATGCAGAGTGGACTGGTGCGCTCTGATCCCAACCACATTGTGTTCGCCGTATTTCCGATGGTGTTCTTTACCGGTACGGTTTTGTTCTCGTTCCGGTCGCGCTTAGTGTCGTTGGCGGCTGCCCTAATCGCAGTCGCGGCTTCGGTATTGTTTTCGCAGCCGGCCCCCGCCTTCCGGCTAGCCAGCCTGCGCTATCGCTATGCTCAATTTCGACACCCTTTGATCACTTGCCCAGGCGGGTTCAAGGAATTCGACCACGCTTGCTATCCCGCCGGATTCGCCGCGATGCTCCAGAGCAATGTGAATTATCTTCGGCAGCGCAGCGGCGCGGGCGATTCGGTCGTGATATTTCCCTATCAATACATGTTTGGGATGGCTTCGGGCCACAATGTGGCAGGAGCGGTGGAGCAGTCTTATCTTGCCGTCGGCCCATACTTGACCCAACTCGATATCGCCGCCTTGCAGCGCGCGGCAGCCCCTGCGGGGCTCTATTTCCCGGACGGCAGTCTGAGTCTCCCCATCGACGACGTGCCCAATTTTACCCGCAGCCCTGAGATTTGGTTCTGGATCTTCCGGCACTACCGCGCAGATCAAGAACTCGCCCCCGAGGATTTCGGCTTACAACGGGATGACTCGCGCGCAGCTCGAATGTCGATGCAGCCCCAGCCGCTTGGCGTTGCGGCGCAGAGTCATGCAATTCGCGAACGCAGTGCGAAGCTGGATCTCGGCCTAATGTATTGGCCCAGGGACGCGGACTTTCTGCGATTGCGCATGACGGTGCATTATGGTCCCTTGTGGAAGTTGCGCAAGCCGGAACGCTTACAACTGGAGATCGCCCGCGCCGACGGCAGTTACGATCTGAAAACATTCGTCGTGGAGCCGAACGTCTCGTCGGAAGTGTGGTTTTATCCGTGGAATGACAAAGACCTTGCGCATTATTTCGACGCTGACGAGATGCTGTGGCGCGCCACTCCACGCTCAGCGATCACGCAGCTTCGTTTACTGGTCACGCCAATGGACTGGGTTTCACAACCGCCTGGCTCGATCGTGATCGAGTCCGCCGATGCGGTCACGGTCAGCATGGCGCACCAATAACTCTCCGTTCTCTACTTCAGCACAAGGTGACTGGGGTAGTGGCTCAATTGAGCCACTACCCATGGTCGCTTTTACTTGCCAGGCAGGTGCGGGATCATCCCCGGGAAGACATATGCCTGGAGCATGACGATCAAGCCGATGATGGCGGCCAGTGCTATGGAGTGCCAAAAGACCTTGCGGAAGATCGGTCCCAAGGCGTGGGAACGCTCGTAAGGATCATCGTAGCAGGCCGCACAGGCGACCATGATGGACTGGGCGTCAATCATCTTACCCATGACGCCGCCCGTCGAGTTGGTGGCCACGATGAGGACCTCATTCAAGTGAAGCTGCTGTGCCGTGATCCGTTGCAGGCTTCCGAACAGCGCATTGGAAGCGGTATCGGAGCCGGTCAGGAAGACTCCCAGCCACCCCAGATAAGCGGAGAAGAACGGATAGAAGGGGCCCGCGGCAGTGAAGGCCAGTCCCAAGACCGCATCGGTGCCGCAGTAGCGGGTCAAATAACCCAAGCCCAGTACCTGGCCGATAACCAGGACGGGGATTTTCATGCGGCGAAGGGTGCTTGCGGTCGCTTGCTTCCACTGAGTGGCGCTTAGTTTCAAAACCAAACCGGTGAGGAGGGCGGCAATAAAAACGCCGGTGCCGGCAGCGGACAACCAGTTGATGGCAAAAATCGCACCCTCTGGCTTGGCGTTCACCGCCGCCACCGGAGGCATGCGCTGCACCAGGTTATGCAATGCGGGCATCTGCCAGGCGGGCAGCGAGAGGGTTCCGGCCAACTTCGAGCCCAGCAGCGTTGTATTGATCTTCACACCGGCGAAAAGCGCATTGAGGTAGCTCTTCCAGGCCGGCATGCCCCAGGCCGCACAGCAGAGGATCAGTATCGCCCACGGCGTCCACGCATATGCGGTCTGGCCGAGGGTGTATGGGTATTTCCATTCCTTGGCCGGCTGCGTGACCCCTCCCGCGTTTTCGGATGCTTCGGCCAGGGCCTTGCGCTCGGACCTCAGGAGGAAACGCGTCTTCGGATGCCAGACGAACCGCAGGAAAAGCGCGGTACAGATCACGGAAAACACGCCCGACACCACATCGGTCATGAGGTGGAAAGCATGGGTCTGGGAGGCAAGAAACTGCATGATGGCGAAGGACGCACCGGAGCAGAGAGTCGCCGGCCATACTTCCCAGGCGTCCTTCAATTTGCCTCCCTGCATGAGCACAAAAGTCGTCACCAGCCAGAATGGGATGAGAATGGAGACGAAGGGGAGCTGACGCCCGACCATGGCAGAAAGGGTGAGCTGGTCGAGACCGCTCACCTGCGCCAGGGTGACGATCGGAGTGCCGATGGCCCCGAATGCCACCGGGGCGGTATTGGCCAGCAGGTTGAGCACGGCGGCGTCAAATGGCGAAAAGCCGAGGCCCACCATGACCGCACCCGCAATAGCCACCGGTGTGCCGAAGCCGGAGGTGCCCTCAATGATCGCCCCGAAGGAAAAGGCGATCAACAGCACCTGCAGGCGCCGGTCAAACGAGATGTGGATGATCGATTCCTTGACAATCTCGAACTTGCCCGTGACCACCGTCATGGTGTAGAGGAACATGGCCGCGAGGACGATCCAGATGATGCCCAGAAAGCCTGCTAACCCTCCATAGGCAAAGGCTGAGAACGCGGATTTGAAGGGCATGCGGAACGCCACGCAGGAGACCAGAAAAGCGGCCACAACACCATAGAAGGCGGCATAGGGTGCGCTGATGCCGAGATGGCGAATCCCTCGCTTATCCCGATGCGGATGGAGGGCGATGAAATACAGCAGGGTCACGATCGGGATTGCCGCCACGATCGTTGACAGAGTGACATTGCCCAGAGGATTGTAATTCTGATGGTACATCTGTGGGGCACCACCATCGGTGGCGAAAAGCGGGCTGGCAAGAGCGACAAAACCCAGTGATGTCAAGAACCTTTTCATTTACTGCTCCCTTTCCCCAGCACTTCCTCTAAAGGCCATCGAGGTTGTCGTGCTGGATCGCAACTTGAGGCTGCGCGGGCTTTTCAGAACCATGCTCGCCAGCCGTGTGGGCGCAAGGCTGAATGACGGCAAGGGAAGATAAATCGCACTGCTGGCGCGAACGCCACCAGGTTCCCCAATTCGAACGGCGATCCCCATCGTCCCGGTGACACCAGGCGCAAACCTGACGGGAACAGAAATAAAATCGCTAGGCCGAACGCGCCCTCCGAATCGGGAACTTGGCTGCGCGACGGCCTAACACGGTACCCACCGGGGTATCGGCAGTCGTAAATACTACGCAAATCGCCTAAATACAAAACAACTCAGAACGTTAGACGAAAGGCGGCAGACCGCGAGTGACGAGCGTCACAATTCATGGTGATTCATCGTACAAATTGGCGCCGGCAGGGATGGCAGGCGGGAGAGTCCCACGTGCGCGACAATCTCTGGGGCGGTCCTAGGATTGGTGTGTCCGCCCATACGGGTAGTGCGGGCCTTCAGGCCCGCGTATAGGGCAGGAAGAAAAAATCGCTTAAGCTGCTGAGGTCGTCGACCTCAGCGGCTTAAGCGGGGCGTTTGGCCGGGCGAACGCGGCGCTGAAGCACCGCACTACCCAAGCATCGCTGGAACTGCTAGTCGCGGCAATTCCTCTGCGACGGACTGCCGAGCTGTTCTGCCGGCGTGCCTTGCTCGGCTGCGCTCGGCAGCTCTTGAGGCGCTTGCATCGGCTGCTCGGCTGGCGCGCTCGGTACTGCTTCGCTCGGCGCCGGCTGCGCCATCGCCTCCGCTGGCGGGGAAGTGAGCGACGATTGCAGTCCATCCATCAGCTTGTGGATGTTCTTCCGGCTCACGGGTTCGAGCATGCCACCCGCTAGGAGAGCCAGCTTGCCGAACACGCTGGCCTCGCCTTGCCACGCGATCCTGGTGCCCTCGGCAAGCGGCGAGAGATCGAAGCCGACGCTGATGGCGATCTGGCTGCCCACGGCAATGCCCCGGCCCTGGTATTGCGCCCGGATTGGCCGCACCGCCTGGCTCAGCTCCATCTTGATTTCCGCCATGCCGCGAATATTGCCCACGGCCACGCGCACTCTCAGCGTGAAGTGGGTCGCATCCTCGACCGACATGCTCTCGAAGTCAGGCAGCAGCGGGCCAAACTTATTGGCATCGCAGAGGAAGTCATAAACTTCGTCCGGCGTGCGCGGCGAAGTGAATTCGCCTGAAAGCGTGATGGCCACGGCTAGCTCCTCGGCCCTGCTGTAGCGGCAGTGTGGATTGCTATGAAGATGTTTTGGTTTTGCGCGGACTTGCGTTCGCGGTCGCTTAGATTATCGCAAATTGAGACGTTTTGCAGGCTGGGAGCGAAGCGATAGGAACTGGAGCCGCAGTCCTGAGCGAGCAGATAGCGCAGAGCAGAGACTTCACCTATGTGCCAGCGGCTTGGGCCAACTGACCCCTGAGAAAGGCCAGAATTAACTCCTTTTCTTTTCCGAAATCACGCTCGGTCTCGGTTCTCTTGGTTTCCACGTAGCGGCGAGACCTAGCCACTAATTCGTCTCGTTGGCTGTCGGTGAGGCGCCGGACATCATGGGCGACGAGGGGCTGTTCTTTATTGGGGTCCCAGTCGCCCTTGGCAGTGTTGCAGGCCGCACAAGCAACCACGAGGTTACTTAGTTCAAGTTCTAGCGGAGGATACTTGGACTTTGGAAGCACATGCTCGCGGTCCGAAAAGCAATACGCAACCCCCCTGCTTTCAAGTAGGTCACGGTCGCAATAAGCACATCTGCAACCGTACCGTAGCCAGATTCCAGTGTTTCCGGATGCCAGCGGTACATAAAAGAGGGGTTGCCTTTGCACATCCCTTCAGCAACTCGCACCAGTTCCTCGAAGCTGTAACCCATCGGACAGTTCCTCCCGACTTTGAGCGGTCATCGACGATCAGTATCGCGCAGGGCATCCGACAAAGCGGTGAGCAGTATCACCGATAATTGTGAGTTGGAAATCCGTGTAGATCCGTTGTTAGATTTCTCGCCGCCTGCTGCGCGGAGGCCGCCCCTCGGCATACCCCTCATGGCGGGCGTGATGGGATGGAGGTATATTGGCCTCTGGATTCAGCATCGCCTGATCCGCGTCGCATGACAGACTTAGTCACACCCAACGAATTCAGAGATGCTCTGGGCCGCTTCGCCAGCGGCGTCACGGTGATTACCGTCGAGACCGCCCAAGCCGAAGTACACGGCATGACCGCGAACGCATTCTGCTCGGTGTCGTTGCGGCCGCCCCTGATGCTGGTCTGCATTGACCATCTGGCCGAGACCTACCTCCACATCCGCGAGCGCCGCCAATTTGGAGTGAGCGTGCTCAAAGCGGAGCAGGAAGCGCTGTCGGAATTTTTCGCCGATCCCGAGCGCAATCACGATGCCGCCTATCGCCTCGGCATCCAATACCGTCGGATGCGAAGCGGCACGCCCGTCTTGCAGAATGTGCTGGCCAATCTGGATTGTTCCGTAGTGAACGCCTACGAGGGGGGCGACCACACCATCTTCGTCGGCGAGGTGAAGGAAGTCATCGTGAGCGAGGGCGCACCGCTGCTGTACTTTCGCGGGCGATATGGAGTTTGCGATGTCCCGCAGGAACCGTAGATGAGCGTGAATAATTTGGAGTGTCGTCCTGAGCGACGAGCGCAGCAAGAAGTCGAGGGACCCCTATGGCCTGCGAATCGCGCATCCAGCGAGTTCCTCGCAGCCCATTTGCGCGAGGTGCGCGAGGGGCGGCCACTCGCCGCAGACATCGCCTGCCGGCTCTTGCGCTGCGACGACGAACTTCTGCCTGAGCTGCTTGCAACTGCGCGCTCGCTCAAGGAGCAATATCGCCCCGGCGTCATCACCTACTCGCGCAAAGTTTTCATCCCGCTGACTAATCTCTGCCGCGATTATTGCGGATACTGCACCTACCGTCGCGATCCCGGCCAGCCCGGTGCGCACACCATGACGCCCGACGAAGTTCTTTCGGTGGTGCAGCAAGGCGAAAAGCTGGGCTGCACGGAGGCGCTGTTTTCGCTGGGCGACCGTCCAGAGGCGCTGTTTCCCGCGATGCGCGCAACTTTGCGCAAGCTCGGCTATCGCAGCACCCTGCATTATCTGCAAGCCATGTGCGAACTGGTTCTGCGCGAAACCCGCCTGCTGCCTCACGCCAATCCCGGCCTGTTGAGCGCAAATTGGATTGAACGATTGCGCGCGAGCAATCCCAGCCTTGGACTGATGCTGGAGAGCACCAGCACCAATCTTGTGGCCGCGCACCCGGTGGATCGCACTCCCGACAAGCTGCCCGCCTTGCGACTGAAGACGATCGAAGATGCCGGCAGACTCGGAGTACCGTTTACCACCGGAATCCTGATCGGCATAGGCGAGACCATGGAGGATCGCGTCGAGTCGCTGCTGGCCATCAAGCGCCTGCAAGAGCGGTACGGTCACGTGCAGGAAGTGATCATCCAAAATTTTCGCGTGAAGTCGCGCATTCCGATGGCGGCATGGCCCGGGCCGGATACGGGCGACATGCTGCGCACGCTGGCGGTGGCGCGCCTGCTGCTGCGCGACATGAACATCCAGGCGCCGCCGAACCTCACCGAGAACGGTTACGAGAAACTATTGGACGGTGGCATCAATGATTGGGGAGGCGTGTCGCCGCTGACGCCCGACTACATCAACCCCGAAGCGCCGTGGCCGCACCTGCTGGATTTGCAGCGGCGCACTGAGGCCGCTGGTCAGAAGCTGAAACAGCGCTTGCCGGTGTATCCCGAATTCGTTGCGGGTGTTGAGACTCGCGGCGGAATGCTGGGCGAACGGCTGCGGACTGAGGCGGACACCGATGGCTATGCGAGGGCCGCATAGATGATCGCCGTCTTTACAGGCGGAACCGGCGGCACGAAGCTGGTGCAGGGTTTGCAGCAGGTGGTCGCGCCGGAGGACCTCACGGTCATCGTCAATACCGGTGACGACATCGAGTGGTGGGGACTGCACATCTCGCCCGACATCGATTCGGTGTTCTACGGTTTGTCGGACCTGCTCAGCAAGGAGCGCGGCTGGGGCGTGGACGACGACAGCTTCCGCTGCCTGGAGCGCATGAAGCAACTCGGACAGCCATCGTGGTTTAGTCTCGGCGATCTAGATCTGGCGACCCACCTGACGCGAACGGCGATGCTGAGGGCAGGGAAGTCGCTGAGCCGCACTACCGCCGAACTGGCCAGCAAAATGGGGATTCGAGCGCGCGTGCTGCCCATGTCGGACGAGCGCATCTCGACCATGCTCGACACCGCCAAGGGCACGTTGACCTTTCAGGAGTACTTCGTGCGCGAGCGGCATCAGATTGTCGTGCGCAGGGTGCGTTTCGAAGGGGCCCACCGCGCCCATCCCGCGCCCGGCGTGATTGAGAGCATCGAAGCGGCGGAGGCGGTCATCTTTGCGCCCAGTAATCCGGTGACTAGCATCGGGCCGATTCTTGCAGTGCCGGGAATTCGCGATGCGTTGCGGCGGGCCAAGGCCCCAGTTGCCGCCGTGAGTCCGATTGTTGGAGGAGAGGCCGTTAGTGGTCCAGCGAGTGCGTTAATGAAGGTGATGGGCTGGGAAAGTGGCATTGCGGGAGTTGCCAAAGCCTACGAGGATTTTCTGGACGTGCTGGTCGCCGACCGCGCCGACGAAGCCGCGGCTTCCGCGGTGCGCACCGAAGCCCTGCGCGTTGTGTGCGCGAATACCATCATGAAGTCAATGGACGACAAGCGCGAGCTGGCACGGTTCACGCTGGAGGCTTGCGCTGCGCAACAAAGCGCCGGTGCCTAATCATGCGTGGCATCCTGCTTATTCCGGTGAAGAGCCTCACTACGGCCAAGCAGCGTCTGGCTGCGGCGTTGGATCAGGAGCGGCGCTCGCAACTTGCCGAAGCCATGTTGCGCGATGTGATGACCGCAGCCGCGGGCGTGCTGGGCCGAATCGACGTGGCACTAGTGACCGGCGATGCCCGGGCGCGCGCGCTGGCCGCCGAGTTCGGCTTCATGGTGATCGACGACCCGAGTAACGAGAGCGAGACCGCCGCCATCGAGATGGCCACTGCATGGTGCGAGCTGCGTGGGTACGACACCACTGTCGTCGTGCCCGGCGACATTCCGCTCATCACCAGCGACGAGCTGCGGCGCGTGCTCGACGCCGCTCCTGCTGAAGGCGCGGTCTTCGTGCCCGCGTACGATCGTCGCGGCAGCAACTGCATTCTGCGCCGGCCGGCATCCATCATTCCGCTGCGCTTTGGCAACGACAGCTTTCTGCCGCACTGCGAAGCCATGCGAAAGACCGGCAGGGAACTGGTGATCCTCGAAACGCCCGGCATCGGACTCGACATCGACAATCCCCACGAGCTCGAACTGCTGTTGCAGCGCGACGGCAGCACCAATGCGCAGCGGCTGCTGCAGTCGTGGAACTTTGGTGCGGATGACGACGCGCAGTGGGAAGCAGCGGTCTGATGCCATCCACGCCCACCAAGACCGACGAACTGCGCGCGATTCCGGTGTTCGGCATTCGTGACGTTGTTGCTGGCGACTCCATTGCCGGCCTCGTCGTGGACGCGCTCGCTCTCGGGGGCCTGCAATTCCACGACGGCGACATTCTCGTGGTCAAGCACAAGATCGTATCCAAAGCCGAGGGTCGCAGGGTTGCGCTCGATTCGGTCAAGCCTTCCGCTGCCGCAAGAAATTTTGCCCGTAACAACGGAACGGATGCTCGCGTCGTAGAGTTGGCATTGCGCGAGGCCAAGCGTATGGTACGCAAAAAGCACATCCTCATCACCGAAACCCAGCACGGGCTGGTATGCGCCAACAGCGGCGTGGACGTTTCCAACGTGGACGGCGGCAAGACGGCGGTCCTGCTGCCCGACGATGCGGACCGCTCGGCGGCGCAGATTCACAAAGAATTAAAGAAGCGCACAGGACTCTATATTCCCGTGATCATTGCTGACAGCTTCGGGCGCCCGTGGCGCGAGGGTTTGTGCGACGTTGCTATCGGCGTGGCCGGAATGAAGGTGATTCACGATTATCGCGGCAGGCGCGATCCGTACGGCTACAAAATGCACGCTACGGAAGAAGCCGTGGCCGACGAACTGGCGTCCGTCGCCGGATTGGTTTGCGGTAAAGATACGCGCGTGCCGGCTTGTATAATTCGGGGTTATCCGTATCGTCGCGGTAAGGGCAGCGCACGACAGATGGTTCGGCCGGCGGAGAAGGATTTGTTCCGGTGACGAGGTGTCATGCTGAGCGAGGTTTCGCCGGGGTTAGCGAACCTGAGTCGAAGCATCCCTTTAGCCGCGGCGAGACTCATGGTAGCTATTGGGGTCCTTCGACTCCTCGGTCGCCGCGGCGACCACAAAGCGGAACTGGCTGCTCTCGCGCCGGATGACAACGAGAGCCACCTCGATCGGATGAGACCTGGGGAACTATGTACGACATCAGTTGGGCCAATCAGCAAACGCTTCAGAGTGTGACGTGGGACGATGAGCGGCAGCGCGTTAGTTCGCCCGTGCGAACTGCGGTGGAGAAGGTGCTGTCGTCTTTAAATGGCGGCGTGCTGACGCGCGAGGAATGTCTCACTCTCGCCCGTTGCAGCGGTGATGACCTGTTTGGATTGGTGGTCGCGGCCAACGAACTGCGGCGGCGGTTGGTGGGCGATGTAGTCAGCTACGTGGTCACCCGCAATATCAATTTCACCAACGTGTGTTTTGTGGGCTGCAAGTTCTGCGCCTTCAGCGTCGGCCCGCGCGATGAATCCGCCTACTTTCTGTCGCTCGACGAGGTCGCGCAGAAGTGCCGCGAAGCCGAGCAATGGGGCGCGACCGAAGTCTGCATCCAGGGCGGGCTGCCGCGCAACCTGCCGCCCTTTTACTATCGCGACATCCTGCGGGCGGTGAAATCGGCCACGCCGAAGATGCACGCGCACGCCTTCTCGCCCATGGAGATGGTCTATGGCGTCGAGCTCACCGGCATGCCGCTACGCGAGTACCTTCTGATGCTGAAAGAGAATGGACTCGACACCTTGCCGGGCACGGCGGCAGAAACCCTCGATGACAGCGTGCGGCACGTACTTTCGGCCAACAAGCTGAGCACGGCGCAATGGTGCGAGGTGATCGAGACGGCGCACCAGTGCGGCATCCGCAGCACCTCGACCATGATGTATGGCCACGCGGAGACCCATGAACACTGGGTCAACCAATTGCTGCTGTTACGCGAGATCCAGTCGCGCACGGGCGGCTTCACCGAGTTCGTGCCCCTGGGATTTATTCACGACCACACGTTGCTGTTTGCGCAGGGTCTGGCCCGCGCGGGCGCAACCCGGGAAGAGCACTTGAAGGTGCATGCGTTGGCGCGCGTGATACTGGCGGGCTCCATCCATCACATCCAGGTTTCGTGGGTGAAGCTCGGCCGCGAAATTTCGCAACTGTCGCTGCTGGCTGGCGCCGACGATTACGGCGGCACGCTGTTCGAAGAGAATATCTCGCGGCTGGCGGGAGCGACGGCGGGGCAGTGCATCTCAACTGCGGAATTCCAGGAGCGGATTCTGGAACTGGGCCGCGTGCCGGCGCAGCGCAACACGCTTTACAGCAAGCATGAGTACCCGATTGCAAATGCGACTGGAGATTGCTCAGGTGCTGTTGCGGCAGGTGGAACACGCCTTCCAAGCGGCGCTCCACCCTCTGGCTTGTAATTGTGCGCGTCCTATGACAGCGACGGCTCCCTCTACGTCCGGAACAGGTCCTTGATGGCCTGCCACATCACTTGGCCGCCGACGGCGGCGATGGATTTGGTCAACGGCAATTCTTTGGGGCAGATCTCAACGCAGTTCTGCGCATAACCGCATTCCTGGATGCCGCCGTCGCCCATCAGGGCCTTCAGCCGTTCGGTCTTGAGCGCGCTGCCGGTGGGATGCGAGTTGAACAGCCGCACCTGCGCGATGGTGGCGGCGCCCACGAAACCCGTCTTGTCGTTGAACTGTGGGCAGGCTTCCATGCAGCAACAGCACGAGATGCAGTTGGACAGCGGATACGCTTCCTCTTGCATTTCCGACGACTGGCGCGGGCCGGAACCAAGATCGTAGGTGCCGTCAACCGGAATCCACGCCTTCACCCTCTTCAGATTTTCGAAGAGCACGCTGCGGTCAACCGCGAGGTCGCGAATGATGGGGAACTTGGTGAGCGGTTCCAGCGTGATGGGCTGTTTCAAGTTGGCGATCAGCGCCGAGCACGCCATCTTCGCCCGGCCATTGATGATCATGGCGCACGAGCCGCAGATCTCCTCCAGGCAGTTGGAATCGTAGGTGACCGGGGTGGTCGGCTTGCCCTGCCGCGTGACCGGATTGGCTGCAATGTCCATCAGCGCTGAAGTCACGTTCATGCCTGGGCGGTACGACAGCTCGAACTCTTCCCAGTACGGTTTGGACTCGGGAGTTTGTTGGCGTTTTATTTTTAAGATTACGGTTTTAGAATTCGCCATTTTCGCTTATACGCTCTTCGCTTGTTCGCTGTCCTAGTTGTCAGCCGTCAGCTATCAGCCTTCAGCCAAACCTTCTGTGCTCCGCCAAGGCGGGGGCAAAACCCGTGTCGTCCCAACGTTGCGATTGACCACTGATTACTGACTACTGACTACGTCGCCACGTCGTAGCGCCGCGGACGGGGCTTGATGAGCGACGTATCTACCTGCTCGAACTCGAAGCGTGGCTCATCGGCATCGGCCGCGAAATATGCCTTGGTGGTCTTCAACCAGTTCGCGTCATCGCGCTCTGGGAAGTCCGGCTTGTAATGTGCGCCGCGCGATTCGTCACGCATGGCCGCGCCTTGGGCGATCACACGCGCCAGTTGCAGCATGTTGTAAAGCTGCCGCGCGAAGACGAACGAGGTATTGGCCCACATCGAACGGTCGCTCAGGTTCACATGACGATAGCGCTCCAGCAGCTCCACCAGCTTGGCATCGGTTTCGCGTATGTTCTTGTTGTAGCGGATGACCGTGACATTCTTAGTCATGGTGTCGCCCAGTTCGCGCCACAGCAGGAACGGATTCTCGGCGCCGTCGTTCTTTATCAGACGCGCGTTGATCTCTTCCTGCCGCTTTCGCTCGGAGTCGAAAACCTGCTGGGCTGGTGCGCTCTTCATGCCGTTACGCGAATAGTTGACCGCATTCGGTCCCGAGATGAATCCCGCATAGATGCATGACAGTAGCGAATTCGCGCCCAGACGGTTGGCGCCGTGATACTGATACTCGCATTCGCCGGCGGCGTACAGGCCCTCGATATTGGTGCGCTGCTCAAAGTCCACCCACAGCCCGCCCATGGTGTAATGCACCCCAGGGAAGATCTTCATGGGCGTGTCGCGCGGATCGTCGCCGACAAACTTCTCGTAGATCTCGAGGATGCCCTCCAGTTTGCGATCGAGGGTGGCGCGGTCGATGTGCGTCAGATCGAGATAGACCATGGGCTGCCCATCGATGCCGAGGTGAAGCTCGTAAACCACTTTGTGGATGGCACGGGTGGCGATATCGCGCGGCACCAGGTTGCCATACTTGGGATACCACTCTTCCAGGAAGTACCAGCGCTCGCCTTCTGGAATGCTCTTGGGATCGCGCTTGTCGCCCGGCTGCTTGGGCACCCACACGCGTCCGCCCTCGCCACGCGCCGACTCCGACATGAGCCTCAACTTGTCTTCGCCCGGGATGCACGTGGGATGTACCTGGATGAACTCCCCGTTGGCGTAGTATGCCCCTTGCTGATAAAGCGCTGACTGCGCTGATCCGGTACAGACTACGGAATTCGTGGACTTGCCGAATATGGCGCCGACGCCGCCGGTGGCAATGATTACCGCCTCCGCCGGGAAGGTCCGCACGGCCATGCTGCGGAGATCGATGGCGCAGATGCCATGGCAGACACGCTGGTCATCGATCACTGCGGAGAGGAATTCCCAGGCTTCGTACTTGGTGACTTTGCCTTCGGCCTCATAGCGGCGCACCTGCTCGTCGAGGGCATACAGCAGTTGCTGACCGGTGGTGGCGCCGGCAAAGGCGGTACGGTTGAACAGCGTGCCTCCGAAGCGGCGGAAGTCGAGCAGGCCTTCGGGAGTGCGATTGAAGGGAACGCCCATGCGATCGAGCAGATCGATGACGCCGGGCGCAGCCTCGCACATGGCCTTTACCGGTGGCTGGTTGGCGAGAAAGTCGCCGCCGTAGATGGTGTCATCGAAGTGCTGCCAGGTGGAGTCGCCTTCACCCTTCAGGTTCTTGGCGGCGTTGATGCCGCCCTGCGCGCAGACCGAGTGAGACCGCTTGACCGGGACGATGGAGAAGAGGTCAACGTGACCTCCCATCTCGGCAATCTTGATGGCGGCTGAGAGACCTGCCAGCCCACCACCCACAACAATGATCTTAGGCTGAGACATGATGATGTTTACGCAAATTTATAAATCCGGCCGAAGCCGCCAATCCTGAAACTTGGAATTTGAAACCTCTAGTCGTGCTCGACATAGGGGACTTGACTGGCCGGCGTTTGCACGAAGCCGGTTATTGTCCAAAGCCCGATGCCGATAAGCAAAATAGCCAAAGCAGCGCAAACGTAGCCGAACCTGCGGCGCGCCTGGTCGCCAATCGTCAAACCCCACTTGGCCGCAAAAAGCCAAACCCCGTAAGCAAAGTGCCACGAGACGGCCACGATTCCGATGACGTAGAAGGCGATCGTCCATGGACTCTGGAAGTCGAACCACACTTTCGAGAAGGCGTTGTTATAGCCGCCGCCCATTAGGTGTACGCCCAGGAACCGCATGTCGATAACGTGGTAGGCGATATAGATGAAGGCGATAATCCCGGTCCAGCGCTGCGAGGTGTAGAGCCAATTGCCGGTCCAAGGGTATTCGCCGACATTGGAATCCCCTTTGTACCAAATGTATAGGCCGTAGATTCCGTGATACAGCAGCGGCAGGAAGATGAACACCCATTCCAGAACGTGTACGAACGGCAGGCTGGTAAGGAACTTTACCTGATCGTTGTAGGCCTGAACGCCCTTGGTGGCTTCCGAGTTGGAGATGAAGTGCTCAATCAGGAAAGCCCCGATGGGAACAATGCCCGACAGCGAATGCAACCTGCGCAACACAAAGGAATAGCCCTGCCCGGCGCGCAGCGGAGCCACGCCTTCCTTAATTCGAGCGGAACTCGTATCGATCGAACTGGCCGAAGAAGCCACGAAGCCAACTCCTTATGACTGCGGAGTGTATAAGCGAACCTTGCATTATCAATTTCGCCAACAGCGCAAGTCAAGAAAGCCACGGCCGCTTGGATTGGCGAAAAACCTGAGACGGGCACAGTCTCCGTCTGACAAACGAGGTTCAGAATAGCTGCTGCGATGGCGAAACACTTGTGATATCCATCACAATGTCTTATGACCGCGTGATCCGGGTCACCGGTCCGTGTGAGGATGCTGCTCGTGGCTCTCGTCCTCCCACGCGAGGAACGCCCGGAAGGCCGCGCCTCGGTGGCTGTAGAGCGCTTTCTCCTCGGCGCTCAGTTCGGCGAAGGTCTTGCCGATCTCGGCAAAGTAGAAAAGCGGGTCATAGCCGAAACCGTTTGAGCCGCGCGGCGAGCGCAGGAGAATGCCTTCGGCTTTGCCTTCAAAGGTCGCCAGCGTGTGGCCGTTACGAGCCACGGCGATAGCGCAGACGAACCGGGCGGTGCGGTATTCGTCCGGAACCTCGTGCAGTTCACGCAGAAGGCGCGCGTTGTTGGCTTCGTCGGCGGAGGTCGGCGCGCGCTCTCGTAGGTTGTGCTCATCGGCGGCATAGCGTGCAGAGCGAATCCCTGGAGCGCCGCCCAGCGCATCAACTTCGAGTCCTGAGTCATCGGCGATGACCAATTCGCCTTCAGCGAATTTGCTGTAGTGCTCGGCCTTCTTGCGCGCGTTGGCTTCGAAAGTCAAACCGTCTTCGACGACATCGGGCAGCGATGAGAAGCTGGGGAGAGTTTCGATTTGCACGCGGTGGGCGGCGGCCGCTCCAGCAAGGTCGCGAATCTTGCCTGGATTGGACGTCGCAACCAGAACCCGTTTCATTGGCCCCCCTATGTTCAACGGACCAGAATCCGCAACATGCAGAGCCATCGCTCCGTTGCTATCGTGTCGCGATTGGCGGTCAAAGTTTCGCACGAATTGAACATCCGCATCCACACTTAACTCTCTTTTAATCCTCCGTTCACAGCCTTTTGATCTCAGCAGGGTATCAACGCACATGAGTCCACTCTGCGGACTAGAAAGGGTGAGGAAGAATATGCGTCGATTTCTCGCAGCTACGTTAACGGCCGCAATGGCTTTTGGGCCGTTGGTAAACGCCTACGCCGCTCCGGCGGTCCATTCGGGCAACGCCCCCACGGCGGGCCAGACGTCCACCCCGATCACACATCTGGTGATTATCTTTCAGGAAAATGTATCGTTTGACCACTATTTTGGGACGTATCCCAACGCTCTAAATCCCCCACCGCCGGGAGGAGGTCCTGCATTCAATCCGTTACCTGGAACACCAACCGTCAACGGGTATACACCCGCTCTCCTGTACAGTAATCCCAACCTCAACCCGGCCAATGGCCCCGGCGCGACAAACCCCTTTCGCCTGGGCCGCGCTCAGGCTTGGACTGCCGATCAGGACCACGACTACGGACCAGAACAAGCGGCATTTGATGGCGGTTTGATGGATCTTTTTCCGCTTAACGTGGGGACCCCAGGACCTCCTCCTTATATCGGTCCGCCGGTGGTTAATACCACGGGTCTAGTGCTCGGCTATTACGATGGAAACACCACAACAGCTTTGTGGAATTACGCCCAGTACTATGCGATGAACGATAACTCGTATGGGACCACGTTCGGTCCGTCAACACCTGGCGCGCTCAATGTTGTCTCAGGCCAAACCGATGGCGTAATCCGGAACATCAACTCCGACTATGCTGTGGTTCCTGATGGCAATGGGGGATACAGCCTGGTTAGCGACACCGATCCATACAACGACGTCTGCTCCGGGAGCTCGCAAGTGCAAATGGGTGGCCAAAACATTGGCGACCTGCTGACTGCGGCGGGTGTCACTTGGGGATTCTTCGAAGGCGGTTTTGACCTGACTATCACCAATCCCAATGGAACCACGGGATGCCATCGGTCCCACACCTCGAGCTTCGTCGGGACACCAAAGGCGGACTATATTCCGCATCATCAGCCGTTCCAGTACTACGTCTCAACCTCCAATTTGCAGCACACGCGTCCGACCTCGGTCGCCATGATCGGGCACAATGGCGACGCCGCCAATCACCAGTACGACATCCACGACTTTTTCGACGCCGTGAATGCCGGAAACTTCCCCGCCGTGAGCTACCTGAAAGCACCGGGATATCAGGATGGACACGCCGGCTACTCGACGCCGATCGACGAACAAAACTTTATCGTCCAGGTGATTAATTTTCTCGAGCAGCAGCCAGATTGGCCGAACACCGCGGTGATCATTAACTGGGACGATTCAGATGGCTGGTACGATCACCAACTGGGACAAATTGTGAACCAATCGCAGACCTCGCAGGATGAGCTCAACGGACCAGGGCTTTGCGGAAGGGCACTGCCGACGCTGGCTGGCGTTACCGGACCCCACGCGCAGGGCCGCTGCGGCTATGGTCCCCGGTTGCCGCTGCTGGTTGTCGCTCCCTATGCCCGGCATAACTTTGTCGATCACACCATGACCGACCAAAGCTCCATCGTGCGTTTCATCGAGGACAATTGGCTGGGTGGCCAGCGCATCCCAGGGTCGTTCGACGCAATCGCCGGGCCGCTCAACAACATGTTCGACTTCAACCAGGGTCAGGACGATCGTGTGATCCTCGACCCGCAGACCGGAGAGGTAAAAGTCGCTGACAACGCGGCAAGTCGCGCGGCGAAACAGGCCGGAAAGTAAAACACATTGCTCAGGGCGCGCGAGTCGACCTGAGGAAACCATTACCGATAAGCAACGGCAGGCCGTGTACGGCAAACTCAGCGTACATGTCCCTGCCGTTTTCGTTTGTACAATGTCCCAATCGCGGTTGGCTCCACTCACTAATCCTGAAAACCGCCATAGCCGACGGGTTTATACTGGCCCGCTCGCACTCTTTCATTCTTCCGAGGCGCTATGAAACACGTTGTGCGCATTTTTTTGTTTCTCTCGCTTATCTCCACATTCAGCGCGGCACAATCCACGAACCGCATGAGCCATCCGAATCAAGCCAATGCGAAATTTGCCCAGATGACGGACCAGTTCGTCAAAGATTCGCTGGCGCTATCTCCGGTGAGCGCGTCGCAGGCTGGTTATCATAAGCATCTCGACCCAAAGACCGGAAAGACCATTGACCTCGACGCGCAGCTCGACGATGTTAGTGCCCAGGCAATTGCCGCCCAGGAGAAGTTCTATCGCGGGTGGCGACATCGCTTCCAGACCGAGACGCCGATCGCGGGTCTGAATCCGCAGGACGCTGCCGACTATCGCCTGGTCGACGACCAGATCGCCCTGAACCTCCTCGAGTTCGAGCATATCCAGAGTTACAAGCACAATCCTACGGGGTACGTGGAGCTAATCGGCAACGGGCTATTTCTGCCTCTGACGCAGGAGTACGCGTCCCAGGAGGTTCGCGTGGGCGACGTGATCTCGCGCATCGGCCAGATCCCGCGGTTCCTCGATCAGACCAAGTCGCAGCTTACAGACGCGGACCCCATCTTCATCTCGACCGCCGTCGGGGAGAACGAAGGTAATCTTGACCTGGTGGACTCCGTGGCCGCCGATATTCCAGCCGGCTCGCCGCTCAAAGCGCAGTACGACAAAGCAGCGCCCGCGGCCAAGAAGGCGCTGACCGACTTCAACGCGTGGATGCAGAACGATCTGGCGAAGCGTCCCACGAATGGCCGCACTTGGCGGCTGGGCAAGGAATGGTACACGCCCAAGTTCCGCTACGTGATGGAGACTTCCATCGAGCCTGCGCAGCTGTTGGCCGACGCCGAGGCCGAGCTGATAAGAGTTCGCGCCGAAATGCTGCAACTGGCATTGCCTCTCTATAAGCAGATGTATCCCGGCCAGGACGACTACAGCAATCTGCCCGCCCAGGAGCGCGAGAACAAGATCATCGCCGCAGTGCTCAACAAGATCAGCGACGAACACCCGCAGCGCGATCAGTTGATCGAAGCGGTGAAGGCTGACGTCGACGGCATCAAGCAATTCATCCGCGAGAAGAAGATTGTCTCGCTCAGCAGCCGAGACAATCTGAAGGTCATCCCCACACCGGAGTTTGAGCGCGGCAGCTACTCGGTTGCGGGATTTCACGGCGCGCCACCGCTGGAGCCCAATGCCGAAGCCCAGTACTGGGTGACGCCAATCGATCCCAAGACGCCGGAGGCGAAGGCGGAGAGCAAACTGCGCGAATACAACAACTACGCGCTGAAGTGGCTCACCATTCACGAGGCGTTGCCGGGACACTACATCCAGTTCGAGCACGCCGACGACGTTCAGCCGCCCACCCGGCGGGTGTTGCGCAACCTCTTCGGCAACGGAGCGTACGTAGAAGGTTGGGCCGAGTACATCGCCGACGTGATGACGCAGGAAGGCTATCTCGATTTCAGTCCGAAGTTCCGCATTGTGCGGCTGAAGATTTGGCTACGCGCGGTTGCCAACACGATTCTCGACATCCGCCTGCAAACCATGAACATGACCGACCAGCAAGCGCTCGATCTGATGATGAAAGACACGTTCCAGACACAGGCCGAAGCCGAAGGCAAAATGATACGCGCCAAGCTCAGCTCGACGCAGCTGCCCACGTACTTCGTGGGCAATCGCCAGTGGTGGTCGTTGCGCAAGAAATATCAGGCAGCAAAAGGCAGCAGCTTCACGCTGGAGGAGTTCCACAATCGGGCTCTCGATCAGGGGCCATTGCCGATCGAGTATCTGGAGAAAATTATTCTGCCGGACGGAAAGGCAGCAACTAGCAATTAGCGTTGGCACTTAGCATTTGGCATTGAGCAACCCGCAAGTGGCTGCAAGAGCTAAACAGGATAGTGGGTCAGCTTGAATCAGCCCAGGCCGTGGCGCTTCTTAAGAATTAGGAATACCACAGCGGAGGGAATAGCTCCAGCTAGAAACCACGTCAGGATGAACAGGCCAGCGAAGGGGTCGTATTCAGATGCATCGTTTCCAAGCCAAACCGGTAACCAATAGAGGGAACAGGCAAGAATGAAGGGGACGACCACGAACGAGATCCCACGTAAAGCCGCTGGGAGCACGAAGCATAGCAACCAAACAAGACCCACCGAAAGGAGCGCTATTAGAACCGCTCCAGAGCCAAGAGACAATGACTCGACAAAGGTTTTCATTCGCGACTGACCATAACACGAAATTTAAACTGACCTACTACCCGAAACAGTCGCGCAAGCGCCATTTGTAAAGAATTGTAAAAACTGGCCCGATCACGCGATGGGCGACGAACTTTTTCCGCCGGGCAACGTCTATATCAGTAACCCAAATCCAAGGCGGGCGCCGCAACCCAAACGAAAGACAACCCGGCGCCCACCGTCCATTTTAGGGATCGATTTTTTCTACTGCACCGCGTACATCCCAATAATCCTCTCGATGGCACGCCGGCAGACCGCGCAAAACTTATCGTAGCGGGTGAACATGATGCAATTCTCCTGCGCACGGTAGTAGCCGCGAGATTCGTAGTTAGCTCCCTCAAAAGCGCCTACGCGGTCAGAATACTGGTCCGTCGCCAGTAGCTCATCTTCGTGCTTCTTCTCTTTTTCAAACAGCGCGTCCATCGCTGATTCCGGCTGGTTCTCGGCGCGAATCTGGTGGCGCTCGGCTTGAATCTCATGCTCGTAGGCCTCGAATTCCGCTTTGTGCCAAGGCGTCGGCAGGGGCACGCCGGGGGCGACCAAGTTTTTCCACTTCAGGATCTCCGGATCCAACAGCGCGGTTACATTCGGCTCCCAGGGCTCGATGCGCTGGGTTGCGGGAACATAGGACACATCGGAGGTGTAGTACTCATCGGCCAGTCCAGCGAAGTGGTGTCCAAACTCGTGCACAAAAACATAGGGCGCCCATTCGCTATCGATTGCCACGGTGGCGTACAGATTGAAAATTCCTCCCCCGCCGTAGGTCTTTGCGTTGGCCAGGATCTCAATGAACTCATAGGGAGCGTACGAGGCAATATCGCGTAACGCGCGATTATTGTTGGTCATCAGGTAACGCTCGCTGTCGAACGTGTCGTACGACGTGCCCAGGGGCGAATGGCGATACACACCTGTCGAAGGCCGCGAAATACCCGATTGCTCGGCTGGCGGACATAGCGCCCAAACGTTGAAATCCTGCCGATGCTCGCGGAATGGCGAACGTGAGAACAGGATTTCGGTGGCCCGCTTGGCATCTTGTTCGAACTTGTTGCGCTCGGCGGCGGTATATCCATCGCCGAGGATCAGCAAATCGACTTTGGTGGCCGGCTCGCCCATCTTTTGAATGGTTATGAGCGGACCCGGAGATGGTGGATTCGCCCGGTCGATGAACTTGTCCTTGGGATCGATGGTCGCGCTCCACACTTCGTGGAAGCTGACCTCCTTGCCCTCTTTGCGTTCCTTGAGGGTGATCTTCACAAGGGCCGTGGGAGCAGGAAAGCGTAGTGATTCGGAGAACGTGCGATTGAGTTTCTTCGCTTCCTCGGTTTGTGACCACTCACTGAACAACGAGCCGAATCCGCGCGAGTACAGCAGACGGCCACTAGCTTGATCGTGCACTTCGAAGAGGTAATTCCCCAGATTGCTGTCGTCGATGGTTTTAGAGAGGTCGCCCGGCCAGGGCAGAGGCTCGATGACGACGCGATCAAGGCCAAACATTTCCGCCGTGGCGTTGCCGGTGTGATAGTAATCCAGACGCATGGTGGCCGGAGCAGCCGAATACGCCACTGAGCTGAGCAACAACACCGAAACAACCAGGAAGACGTACAGTCGCATATTGCGTGGTCTTAAGAACATTCTTGTACCCTCTCGTTCTTAGTACAACTGCCGACGTAGCCTCAGTTCAGCGTCCCGGCAACCTCTTCCGCCGCTTGCAGTATGGTCCCTTCCTTCGCAATGCGCGTCAGGGTATTGATGTCCTCATACAGCGGCCTGTCTTGATCCAGCCTGCTGACATATTGCCGAATCACGTCGTATGCCGCCTGCGATGCTGGTGACGGTTTCACCGGAGCGCGCAGATCGAAGGCTTGCGCCGCCGCCATCAACTCTATCGCCACTACCGTCCACGCGTTCTCGATAATCTGCCGCGTTTTGATGGCTGTGGTCATGCCCATGGAGACGAAGTCCTCCTGGTCGGCGGCGGCCGGTATTGAGCCGGTGGCGGCAGGGTTACTAAGCACGCGGTTCTCGCAAATCAAGGCTCCGGCAGTGTACTGCGAGAGCATCAACCCCGAGAACATTCCGGCGCCCTTGGTTAGAAATGCCGGCAGGCCCATGGACAGGTGCGGGTTCATCAAGCGGTTGAGCCTGCGCTCGGAGAGCGCCGCCACCGTGGTGACCGACATGCCGACCAACTCTAGGGCGAACGCCATCGGCGTGCCTTGGAAATTTGCGCCGGTTAGCACCAACTCCTCATCCGGGAAAAAGGTGGGATTATCGGCGGCGTGGTTGAGTTCCATTTCCAGCATGTAGCGCGCCCACTTGAAGGCGTCTTTGGCGGCCCCGACGACTTGCGGACTGGAGCGCAGGGAATAGGCATCCTGCACTTTCTTGCCGGGCAAGTTCAACAACTCCGAGCCTTTCGTCAGCCGGCGAATGTTTCCGGCGCACTCCTGCGCTCCGGGGTAACCGCGCGTCGCATGAATGCGTGGATGGTAGGCCATCATGTTGGCGTTCAGCGATTCCAATGTCATCGCCAGCGCGACCTCTTGGGTCTTAAGCCAGCGCATCGCGTCGAACAACTCCAGGCATCCGATGCCGGTCGTCAGATCGGAGCCATTGATGGTGGCAAGGCCATCTCGCTCGCGAAAGACGATGGTGGGAATTCCCGCCTCGCGCATCCCTTGCTTCGCGGGCAATCGCCTGCCCTGGTAAAACACTTCGCCTTCGCCCATTAGGGTGAGCGCCATCTGCGACATCGGCGCAAGATCGCCGCTGGCGCCCACCGAACCTTTCTGGCAGACGACCGGCGTGACGCCTGCGTTCAACATCGCAACCTGGGTTTGCACGATCTCGTTGCGGATGCCCGAATGGCCCCAGCAATGCGTGTTGAGACGGGAAATCATTCCCGCACGGACGTCCTCTTCCGCGCACGGCTCTCCGCAGCCCGCGGCGTGAGAATAGAGCAGATACTTCTGGAATTTCCCAGCCTGTTCCGGCGTGAGGATTACTTCCGACAGCTCGCCGATGCCAGTGTTCACGCCGTACATGACTTCGCGGGCGCCTATCTTGCGCTCCAGAAGATCGCGGCACTTGTTAATTCGACCGACAGCGTCCGGATGCACTTCGATGGCGTGACGGTCGCGGGCAATAGCCGCCAAGTCCTCGATTTTCAGTGAGTGTCCATCCAGGACAACGGTGGTTGCTGTTTGAGTGCGCGGCAGTTCCTCTACGGCAGTGGTCATAGTCTTCCCTCGGGTTGCGGCTGTGAAGATCTCCGCAAAACGAATGTAGTCCGCTGTCGCGCGTCGCGGTATGACCCGCATCACGCGGTGGCGTGACTGTCTGGGAAGGCGGATGGCGTGCTAAGAATTCGTGGGCGGGGTTCGGTCGAGAAGCATGGTTTCCGATCGCCGTCGGCGGTACAATTAGGAAGAAGCAGTTACTATGCAGTTAACAGTCGTGCAGCCCCAAATTCACGAGGCGCGCTGGTGGGAGACAATGGCCGATGGCCGTCTCCACTGCTATCTCTGTCCGCGGCACTGCCACATCGGAGAGGGCCAAAGCGGCTTCTGCTTCATCCGCAAGAATGAAGGCGGACGCCTGCTGCAACTCGGCTACGGGCGGCCTGCTGCCGTCGCGATGGACCCGGTCGAGAAGAAGCCGCTCAACCACTTTTTCCCGGGGACGAAGATTCTGTCCATGGGCACCGCCGGCTGCAACATGGGGTGTTCCTTTTGCCAGAACTGGGACATCTCCAAGGCCAAATCCGACCAGGTCAACGCGTTGACGCTCAGTGCGGAAAACGTGGTCGAAGTGGCACTGGAACACCGCGCGCCCCACATTGCGTTCACCTACAACGAGCCGACCATCTGGGGCGAGTACGTTATCGACATCGCGCGCGAGGCCCACGACGCCGGCCTGAACACGGTGATGGTCTCGAATGGCTACATCACGCGCGAGGCGTTCTTCGACATCTACCGTTACATTGACGCCGCCAATATCGATCTGAAAGCATTTACGGAAGAGTTTTACGGCAAGATCACGCTGACCCACTTGCAGCCGGTGCTGGACACGTTGAAGTGGCTGCGGCATGAAACCGGCGTGTGGTTTGAGATCACCAATCTCATAATTCCAACACTGAACGACGGCGACTCGGAGTTCCAGGAGCTGTGCGACTGGGTGCTGGAAAACCTGGGCGATGATGTGCCGCTGCACTTCACCGCGTTCCATCCAGATTTCAAATTGCAGGACAAGACGGCAACGCCCCCCGAGACGCTGCACCGCGCGCGCAAGCTGGCCATGCGGATGGGACTGAAGTACGTCTATGAGGGCAACATCTTCTCCGACGGCGCTAACACCATTTGTCCGGGATGTAAGCAAGTCGTGATCACCCGCTCGTGGCACTCGGTGATGTCGAACCGCCTGAAGAACGGCTGCTGCGAAAACTGTGGCACGCGGATCGCGGGCGTGTTCACCAAGGCCGAAGCCGAGAAACGGCGGGAGTGGGCGACCGCACTACTACCGAGCCACTGAATTGTCATTGCGGTCGAGCGGACGAGGTTCTTTTCGTGTCCTCCGTGCCGCGGTGAAAATTCTTGACACAGACATTCTGAATCCTTTAATAACTATTATCATCTGATAGGTATGCGCCGGGAGACTTACAACGAGTTTCGGCGGTTGTGCCAACAGCACAGCCTGGCGGCGACACACCAGAGGCAAAAAATCTTCGAGGCGCTGGTGTCACGACCCGGGCATTATTCGCCGGAGGAGATCTACGAGCAGGTAAAACAAGACTTGCCGTCGATCTCACTCGCGACGGTTTACAAGAACCTCAAGACTTTCGTGCACGCCGGCATGCTGCGCGAAGTGAGTCCTCACCACGGCTCCTGGCGCATCGACGCCAATCGCCATCCCCACCACCATCTGGTTTGCACGCGTTGCCGGTCCATTACTGATCTGGACTTCGATTCCCTGGCTCCGGTGAAGCTGCGCGTCAAACTTCCTACGGGGTTCAGGCTGGAAAAGTTTACTATCGAGGTGCAGGGCATCTGCAAGGCTTGCACGGCAGCGGAAACCAGGCAGCATTAATTGCTATTGCAAACCCACCATCTGGCGCGCAACTTCTCCAACCGACCCGCCAATCTGTGACAATCCTGCCCGAAAAAGGGCGCTGCGCCGTTGCCACGAGCGTCACATGTCACAAGCGATTGTGATCTGTGTACTTGTTGGGTGTGCGGTAGGAGTGTTCCGCTGGACTGTATCTGGAGTAAAACCTTGATTGCCACAAATGTCCCAGAACGCGCCGGAGCGCTAAACATGAGGGTTCTCCGCAGTTTAGCTGATCACCTGGTTAGGTGACGGAGGGCACTCACGCGAGTGCGGACAGGGAATTGAGCGGCAGGGCAGGGTTTCCACCCGGAGGCGCCGTCGCAGGCGCAATCCGGCCGTATGACACGGGGATACGATTTGAAGTACAGGGGGTCGTCGTGCTTACACCATATGGCTTGGACATCATAGAAAGCTGTCTGGCTTGCAAGATGCGGGCCGAACATATATTTTGCGATCTTCCACCGGCAGCCTTGCAGACATTTGAATCCGTCAAATACGCTACTGCCTACCCCAAGGGTGCGGTCCTGTTCGTCGAGGGCCAAACGCCGCGCGGCATTTTTGTGCTGTGCAAAGGCCGCGTCAAGCTCTCCATCTGTTCAACCGACGGCAAGACACTGATCTTGAAGATTGCCGAACCGGGAGAGGTGCTGGGCCTCAGCGCCACGGTAAGCGGAAAGCCCTACGAGCTGACCGCCGAGACCGTCGATCCTTGCCAGGTGAATTTCGTCAAGCGCGAAGATTTCCTGCGTTTTCTCAAGGAACACGCCGATGCCTGCTTGCGGGTAGCCGAGCAATTGAGCGAAAAGTACAATACCGCATGCCGCGAGATCCGCTCGCTCGGTCTATCGCACTCCGCAGCTGAGAAATTGGCGAAGCTGCTGTTGGAGTGGAGCGCCAAGAACGGCGAAGCCGCGAAAGCGGAGCCGCGGGTGAAGCTGGCCCTGACCCACGAGGAGATCGCGCAGATGATTGGCACCTCCCGCGAGACCGTAACGCGCTTGTTTGCCGATTTGAAACGGCGCCAGATTGTACAGGCAAAAGGTTCGACTTTGCTGATCCGCAACAAGGCAGCCCTGAAGGCGCTGGCCATTACGCAGTAAGCTAAAGGGCTGTGATTACTACCGATTACCGCATCCCGCACGGGCGCGTTCGGACGTGGACTGGGTGCTTTCGCTGCTATTCTGGATCAATCTGCGAAAAGCAATTGGCCCGCCTGGTGTGAACAAGGTCACGGAAATCAGTGACTGCAATCACTGCATTGCAAGGGTGCGGAGACGTATTACCTCGATTATGGAGAGCATGATTCAGTCGAGTTGCTTGACTTGCGATTTCCGTCCCGACCGGCTCTTTTGCGACATGCCCGCGGAGTCGTTGAAATCTTTCGACGAGATCAAATCGCTCACCGCTTACCCCAGGAGCACGGTCCTGTTTGCCGAGGGGCGGCCGGTCCGCGGCATTTATATTTTGTGCGATGGCCGGGCCAAGCTGTCCATTTGCTCCGATACCGGAAAACGGCTGACCTTGCGCATCGCCGGCCCTGGAGAGGTCTTGGGACTGGGGGCTGCCCTGTCCAATACCCCTTACGAGATCACGGCAGAGTTGCTGGACAACTCGCAAGTCGTTTTCGTTCGCAGAAAGGATTTGCTGAAGTTCTTGCGGGACCACCGTGAGGTCTGCCTGCAAATCGTGCGTATGTTGAGTCAGGACCTGCACGGGGCCTACGAGCGCGTCCGTACCATCGGCATGATACGCACCCGCCGGCCGCGCATCATGTTCCGGCCGCGCGCTTTGCTGGTCTAAGCGAGGGATTGCCCCGTCGCCCGCGATATTCTCGCGGGCTTTTGTTTGGTCCGCGCATGGAATGAGACGGCTGGCGAAGCGCGGTGAAGGCCAAGAGGGTCCCGCGCGGGCCCGAACAAACGTTCGAGAGTTGAGCCTGACGGCGGGAATTCCGGACCACAACACGGCCCCCAACTTCGCCTGTGATTGCCCAAGTAGACGCCCGAGAGCCCGTGAACATTGGATCATTCTTTTCCCGCCGATGGGCCTCCGGTTGGTGATGCCGCTCACCTCTTGCGGTGAGAAGCGCCCGGGGTGTGACCTCAATCACACCTCCCCGTGAGTCCACTCACTGCCCCTCCGCGCCCTCATCGGCGATGGTAATGAGTGACGCGACCTAGCGGGCCGCGTCCGGCGAAAGTGAGGGCTGTGGTGAAGCGTTGCGGTGTGGTTCTCTTTGTTGCCTTGCTGCTCTGCACGGGGGCGGTGGCCAAGTCCCCTGCCAAGATGAGCAACGAGGACTGTCTGGCTTGCCATAACGATGCCACTCTCAGCAAAGAGGAGAACGGCAAACAACTCAGCCTACATGTGGATGACGCGAAGTTCAAGGCCTCGATACACAGCGTCTTCGGTTGCACCGATTGTCACAAAGACATCAAGGCGTTCCCCCACGATCCCACGCCCGCGAAGCCGGTCTGCGTCACCTGCCATGCCGACCAGCAAAAGGCCTACGACCATGGCGTTCATGCCAAGGCAGCTGCGGCAGGTAACACCAACGTCGCGAAATGCCAGGACTGCCATGGCAGCGTCCACGAAATTCTGCCGGCGAGCGACCCCAAATCAAAAGTAGCGCGGGGCAACATTCCGCAAACCTGCGGCGCCTGTCACGGACAGAAATTCGTCATGGCCTCGAGCGGCATAAGCTCCGCTCCCTTCAACTCGTACCAGCAAAGTGTTCACGGCAAAGCCGTGGCCGCCGGCTCCGACAAGGCCGCTGTGTGCACGGATTGTCACGGTGAGCACGATATTCTGGCCGCCACCAATCCCAAGTCGCCGATTAACAAATTCAACGTTCCCCTGACCTGCGCCAAGTGCCACGACAACATCAAGCAGGAATACGCGCAAAGCATCCACGGGCAGGCAATCGCGCGCGGCAACTGGCAAGCGCCAGTGTGCACCGACTGCCACGGCATTCACACCATCAAAGCCCCCACGGACCCTAGTTCCTCGGTGGCATCGGCGAATGTGGGCAACAACTGTGCCCAGTGCCATGGCAGCGTGCGTCTCTCCAACGAGTTTGGCATGCCTGCGGGCCAAGTCAATAGCTACCTGTCCAGCTATCACGGCATGGCATCGAGGATGGGTTCAGCGACGGTGGCGAATTGCGCCAGCTGTCACGGGGTGCATAACATTCTGCCCTCCGGCGATCCGCGCTCCACCATCAATCATGCCAACCTGGCGAAGACCTGCGGGCAATGTCATCCTGGGGCCAACGAGAAATTCATCAGCTTCAAGGTGCATTCTGACGGACTGGCGAAAGCCGACTTCAGCAGCAAGGTGATTGGCTATATCAGTAAGTTCTACATCTGGATGATCATCGGCGTCATCGGCGGCATGGTGCTGCATAACCTGATCATCTTCCGCAAGAAGCTCATCTTGCACCGCATCGGACAGCCCCGCATTTTGTTCCGCATGACGCGGGGACAGCGAGTGCAGCATATTCTCCTGCTCTGCAGCTTCTTCACGCTGGTGCTGACCGGCTTTGCCTTGCGCTATCCGTCCTCGTGGCTGGGTACTTTGTTCGTCAACGAAGCGGTGCGCAGCGTCATCCATCGCGTGGCTGGAGTGGTGCTGATCGCGGTCAGCTTGTTCCATCTGTGGTATGTGATCAAGACTCCCGACGGCCGCCGCCTGATCAAAGACATGCTGCCCGTCTGGAAGGACGTCACCGACGCACGTGACGCATTCCGCTACTACCTGGGTTATAGCGAGCAGCGTCCGCTGTTCAGCCGCTTCACCTACGCCGAGAAGGCCGAGTATTGGGCGTTAGTGTGGGGCATGTTCGTGATGGCCAACACCGGGCTAATGATATGGTTCAAGGTTGGGGTGGGTGATCGCGTGCCAGGCTGGTGGGTCGATGTCGCCATCGCCATTCACTGGTATGAAGCCATACTTGCCACGTTGGCCATTATCGTATGGCATTTGTACGGAGTGATATTCGATCCCGATGCGTATCCCATGAACTGGTCTTGGTATGATGGCAAGATGTCGGTTGAGGCCTACGAGCATGAGCATCCTCTCGATCTGCTTGCGATTGAGCGGGCCACGGGCTCGGAGGAAAAGGGAGCCGAGCCGGTCCAGGCGGAGGTGAAGGAGCAAGAGGAGACGGTCGCCAAGAAATAGGAAATCAGGCCGGAAAAAGCCCGGCGACTTTGGGATAATACGAGCGGCACGTTCGGTTTTTCTCGAGGGCAATGCGACTTTATTGGGGTAAGTTCTGCAGCACTGATTGTGCGCGATTTGCACTGGTGAGGCGAAGAAGGGACAATTCATAAATGTCTGAGGACACGCAGAGGGTGGATCCTCTACGCGATCATCCGCCAGTTTCGCGAAATCTCATTCGCAATCCCATCAGCCTGATCGGTCTGGCGCTGGCCGGCGTCGCCGTCGCCAACATCGTTCTGCTGGTTCTCATTGACGTCCTGGCCAGCCACTCCTCTCCCTACATCGGCATTCTGGCCTACATGGTGGCGCCGGGATTCCTGGTTTTCGGACTTATTCTGGTCCCCCTTGGAATGGTGATCGAGCGGCGGCGGCGGCTGCACGCGGTTGGTGCGCCGCCCCATTTTCCCAAACTCGATCTCAACAATCCGGCGCAACGCAGCACCTTCGCTTTCCTGCTTAGTTTCGTGGTGATCTTCGCGCTGGTCAGTTCCGTCGGCAGCTACAAGGCCTATGAGTTCACCGATTCGGTGGATTTTTGCGGCCAGTTGTGCCACACCGTTATGCATCCCGAGTTCACGGCGTATGAAGCCTCGCCGCACGCGCGCGTGGCTTGCGTCGAATGTCACGTGGGATCGGGCGCCAGTTGGTACGTGAAGTCCAAGCTGTCGGGCCTGCGCCAGGTTTACTACACCGCTCTGGGCACCTATCCGCGCCCCATTCCCACACCGGTGCAGAATCTTCGCCCCGCGCAGCAAACCTGCGAGCAGTGCCACTGGCCGCGAAAATTCTGGGGCGCGCAGCTCAAAACCTTCACCCATTATGGCGACGATGAGCAGAATACGCCGCGCGTGCTCCGCATGCTGATGAAGGTCGGTGGCGGCGATCCCAAACTCGGACAGGCCGGCGAAGGCATCCACTGGCACATGAACATCGCCAACAAGGTCACCTACATTGCCAGCGACGAGCAGCGGCAGGTGATTCCCTGGGTACGCATAGAAGACAAGAATGGCCGGGTGGCCGAGTACCTGGCGAAAGACGCCTCCCTCACGCAGGCGCAGATTGACAAAGCCGATAAGCGCCGCATGGACTGCATCGACTGCCACAACCGCCCGTCGCATATCTACGTGCCACCCGATGCTTCCGTGGACCAGGCGATTACCGGGCACGCCATCGATGCCACGCTGCCATTTATCAAGCAGCAGGGTGTCGCGGTGCTGACGGCCGACTACAAGACCTCTGACGAGGCGCAAAACGCGATTGCCGAGAAGATTTCAAAGTTTTACCAGGACAAGTACCCGCAAATCGCGTCGGCCAAGGCGGACAGCGTCAAGGGTGCCGTCGTCGAATTGCAGCGCATTTACAGCACCACCTTCTTTCCCTACATGAAGGTGAACTGGAAGACGCATCCCAATAACATCGGGCACATGTACTATCAGGGTTGTTTCCGCTGCCACGATGGCAACCACGTGAGCAAGGACGGCAAGGTCATCAGCAAAGACTGCAACTCCTGCCACACGGTGATGGATCAGCAGGAAAGTGGCACGCAGATCGCGGCGGTGCCAGCTCAAACTTTCAAGCACCCGGTTGACATCGGGGACCTGACTGGAGTGAACTGCTCCGATTGCCATAGCGGGGGCGTCGGGCCGTAAGGGCCACGTAGAGGTCGCGCGTTTCAGCCCCTGAGGCACTTCGGCTGCACTCACGACACCCCCCTCCCCCGGCCGTTGCTTCATCTTTGTTTTCAATACTTTGCTTGCAAAGTATTCATAAAAAACAACTTAGTTGCATCAATAAGTCATTGCTGCTCAATACCTTACGTAGTTTCGGTCAAAGTATTCATAACAAACAACTTAGTCTCACTAGTAAGCCTTTGATAATCAATACTTTGCGCGATTCCCCACAAAATGTTGAACCTTTTGGACTTACACGCAAAGTATTCCGGAATAATGACTTAGAGGAAAAATATCGGCGACGCAGAGGCGGGCAAGCCTGGAAAATCGGAAAGGGCCGCAAGCGAAACAGACAGCGCTGTGGTCGCAGCACGCAGTCCTGCTCTCGAGGATGTTCTGGGAGTCACCCACCCACCGAGCCCGCCATGGCGGACGCTCGCCGGGGGCCCGCTCACTCGCAGGCACAACAGTCCTCACGCACAGTGTACTTGCCGGCAGCCGCCAGACCCAAGCGGGTTAGACACAGGGCAGTGTGACTAGAGCGTATTTCAAAAATGGTCTTTGAAGGGGCGCAGCTTTAGCTGCGCCGGTTTCCGTTAGCGAAAGTTGTGCTCTCTCGGCAGACAAAGTCGCGTTTTTCACAGCTATTTCCCAAGATCTGTAAACTTCTCGCCTGTGATTTTGAATACAGACGCCTGTGATTTTGAATACAGAAGAGAAGATCGAAGGCAGCTACAATCAGCGGCGCAGGGTAAAACAGGCTGAATCACGCACGGAGTTGGATCAAGCGAGAAAGTGTTCGGGCAAGTCGGGCCGATGAACGTCACCATTCTTAAGGGTAGCCAAGAAATTGGTGGAACCTGTATCCAGGTCTCCTCTGGAAAAACAACGATTCTTCTCGATGTAGGTCTTCCTCTCAGCCCAGACAGCCGACCTGTCGATGTCTCTAGCCTGTCTGTTGATGCCGTACTTATCAGCCATCCTCACCGGGACCACTTTGGCCTCATGGACTCACTTCCGGCCGGCACTCCGGTCTATATCGGCAAGTTGGCCCGCAGCCTGATCGACACCACGCAGGTTTTCATCGGCAAAGACAGATACGCACTCGACTTCCACAACTTCAAAGCCTGGCAGCCGTTTACGATTGGTGAGTTCACCATTACCCCGTATCTGGTGGATCACTCCGCCACCGATGCCTACGCCTTTCTCATCGAAGCCGAAGGCAAGCGCCTGTTCTACAGCGGCGATCTTCGCTCGCATGGCCGAAAGGGAATTCTCTTCGACAATCTCGTAGAGCGCCGGGTTCGCGACATCGATGTGCTCTTCCTCGAAGGCACCATGCTGCATCGCAACAACGACCTCTTCCCGGACGAGAAGTCAGTCGAAAAAACTATCTTTGAGACGATCCGACGGCAGAAGAACATCTCGTTCCTGCTGTCGTCCTCGCAGAACATCGACCGCATCGTGTCCGCCTATCGGGCGTGCAAACGCGCCCACAAGCTCTTGGTCATTGACATTTACACCGCATGGGTGCTCGAACAACTCCGGCAAATCACTCAAAACACGCCCGCCATGGATTGGCCCGGGATAAGAGTTTTCGCCGCTCACAGCCAGGACGAAAGGCTCAAGGTCAACCCAGACTACTTTGGAGATTTCAGGAAGCGACTCTATCGCTACAGGGTCAAGCGTGAGGAACTACACGCAACTCCTGAATCATTCCTCTACTTCGGCAAGATGTCCAGCTTTCGTCTCATCGATGAGTTTGAGAGCGCCGCAGCCCCTGTCAATGTCATTTACTCGCAGTGGCTCGGCTATCTCGACGGAAGCCATCCCGAGTACTTCGGCAGTGACAGGATCTCCGCCTACCGGAATGACCCAGAAGTGAGCTTTGTCTACGCGCATTCGAGCGGGCATGCGCCATTGAAGGACCTGCAAAAACTGGCTGCGGCTTTGAAGCCGAAAATGCTGCTTCCGATCCATACCGAAGACGCAGAGGGCTTCAGAAGCAACTTCGAGAACGTCACGACACTAACGGACGGAGAAACGTTCATCCTGGACTGACAAAACCTGTTACAAATATCTGTACCGCCAATGCGGTGAAAGGAAAGTAGAAATGGCCATCTGTCCAAAGTGTCATACCAGCGGAGGAAACTGGAGGCATTGCAAAGCGTGTGGGATGTTTTTTTGTTTCAATTGCAAAGCTAAAGAAGGATTCCATATCGACAACAAATGCCCACTCTGCGGGGTTGTCGGCAAGATAGAACGTACGGGACCGAAATAGAAGGAGCTCGGAGAACACATAATGCCCAAAGTCCAAGGCTGGATTGCAGAACACATTGAGAGCCGGATTTCTCGTGCCAGGCAATGGCGCGAGAAACTCCCCGAGCACGCGAGACTAGCGAAAGATTTCCGGTATGTTCGGATTCTAGGGAATGGATTTCGCCCCGTGTCAATCAGCATTATTAACCCTTGTGGGCATCTGAACGACAAGAACGGTGGTGATATCGAGTGTTGTAGCACCCTCGCCGAAGCTCTGGAAAAGGCGAAGAGCGCAAACCGCGATGAGGATGAGCCCGTCACGGACAAGCCGGAGCATAGGGTTCAGGCTTACCTTATTCGAGAGGCATTGCGAAAAGAGTTGCGATTTCATCAAGCGTTCCAAGGATTCGGCAATGAATTCGATGAGCTTATCTTTGTCACGGATGAACTCAACCTGGAGGCCGGGGAAAACAAATTGCGGGCCGACATGATCGCGGTCGGAAGCAAGAGCGGCGCATATTTCCCAGTGTTCATTGAACTGAAGAACGCTCGGCATCTAACCGAGCTAATAGGCCAACTGAATAACGCCAACGAGATGCTTTGGGAAAACGAGGAAGCCCGCGGCACGTTTGCCGAGTTTCTAAACGTAGTCACCGGCGTAGATGTTGACACTTCGGCGAAAGCTAAGCGGATGCTCATTTGGCCGAATTCGCCGAGCGGGAACGAATCGGAAAGTGTCAAAAAAGCCCGCAGAGAAGGCTTCCTTATCGCGGACTTTGAGCCATCGTATCTATTCCGTGCCCTCGAATAGGCACATAACGCCATAGAGGCGGGACGAGTTGGAACCCAGAGAGCCTCCTGATTCGGAGGCTCTCTGGGTATATTGATGCTATTGATGCCGAAGAGTGAGCCGCTTTCTATGGCAGAACGATCCACAAAAGCGTCGCGAACCAAGAGCGGACCGGAGCCGCACGTCGGCATTTTCTGGCTACTGGACGGCACACTCCTCACCGACAGCACGCCGCTCAACCAGGCGGAGCCGTACGGTGACCACCTAACACATCCCCGAAGTCATATCGACGTGTGGGACGGCTGGCAGAAGTTGGGCAAAGTACCCGTTGACGTGCCTTATGAGCAGCCGCCCCGTGGAAGGGTGGTGTTCAACCGGAAGACCAGCCAATCTGTGCTTCTGGCTGACAAGTGCATCCTTGAACGCAAGAGTGTTGTCGCCGAGATCACGAAGGCGCTCGGCTTGCTCAAGGACGTCACGCTTGGCAGCGACTCGCACTACCGCTGCTCGAAGTGTCTGTACGGGAGCATCACCGGAGCGGATTGGGACGATTGATCGCAGGGATGGGGTGTGGGCAAGGGGACGGCGCTTGAGTCCTATTGCCGTGAAACGCCCGACGCGTCTGCGTGCAGGCATAGGCTCTTGGCCAGCCGCGGTGGAGGCGGCTGGAATGAGCAGACGCGCCAAGCGGAAATCCTCGAAACTAAAGCGGCCGAAAACAAAGCTCGGCCTCCCTGACCTGGACCACAGCAAATCGGCTTTCCTGGATAGCCTTCGCTCGCCCGAGTCGAAGCGCGGATAGCCGATGGAGAAGGCGCCGCGAGGAGAATACTTGCGTGATCCTGTTTCAGGAGATGACGACAAGTTGTCTTGAATGTCACTCGTCCGCTCGGACGCCTCAAAGGTTGTGAGGCAGTGTTTCGTAACAGCCTCGTTCCCCTTCCTGCACCGACCCCCTCTACGGCCTGCGGCGCTCCAGCTTGTCCCGCAAACATTACGAGGGTGGGATGCATGGGTCGGCAGGCTTCGCAGAAAAAGACGAGTCGAGATTCGCAAACATCCGGCGCAATGTGATGCCAGCGTTATAAGCGGCTGGTGTGTTCTGCGCATCGTTCATCGGAACGCCAGAGACGTCCCCATCGAAGTACGTGAACCGGTCGGTGATCGCGGACACGAAGAGAAAGGGAGCGTCTGTACACGCGAGACGGATGAGGCCATGCGTTGTCTCGACCGACGCCGGGCGAGCTGGATGACCTGCGGCCATGAAGGCCGCCACGGTCTCCGGATCTTTGAACTTGTAATCCCCATAATTCGTCACATTCAACGTCCCAAGCGCGACATCGGCGATCCCCGCGGTCACGACCGGAGAGTCAGACGGGTTTCTCTTAACCGGCAGAAAATGAAGTAGAGCCGAACCTGCGTCGAAGGCCACCAGTTGCCCGAACAGCTTGGGAGAGATCGAACTGGTGATGAGTTGATCGGTTGGCCCTTTCCAGGTGCTCGACGGATTCTCGCCGTCAGGGTGTGCGTCATGCAGGAAGACCGATGTTCCAATAGCCACACCACCATTCCGATTGGGAGTTTCCGTCGCGGAGCTGGCCGTACCGACCGCAACTACCAAATCCGGCGAGGAGCCGGTCGCGAAAATTTGGGGCAGGCGAAGGCTCTTGACACTGCTGCTTGATTGACACGCGCCCGGTGCATCATTGAGCAAGTCGGATATGCACCATACCTCCAGCTCAAAGTTGTTGTACTGGAACACGGCGCGCGGTTTGATCCACGGGGGCGCCTTTCCCGATGGGCGCTGAAGTGGCGAGTTCAACACTTTCGGCCAGATCGTATCTCCAGAAGGCCACGCATTGCTGTTGAGCATCGCGGCAATCGCCGGCTCGCATTCCCACCACTTATTAATGACCGTGACTATTCGCATTGCGAGCTCCATCGCTGCTCGATTGACCTTCTGAAGTTTGCTCAGCACATGCCATTTCGTGAAGGATCGAAGAACGGTAGCTTAACCCTCCGGACCGGTCCAGGCAAACGATTTTTCTCCTTGAGTCGCTGGCGGCCGGGGATGCAAACTATCTCTTTCGAAAGCTCATGTTTGTTAGTGGAGACGGCAGGAGTTTAACCACCGTCATTAGCACGGAGGATTCCTCCTTTTATCGTACGACACCGAAGAAACAATTTCGGTGCACGTCTTATTTGTGGATCCGGAAACATCGTCCCAAGCGTGTACACACACCCGTTCTTGCAAAGTGCTCGCAGAACTTCCGCTTCGAAGACAGCCTAGCCGGAGATTACTCCCGACGAGTCGGCCAGCATCCGCCAACCGCATTGGCACCGCCACTTGGACGTAAAACGCCCAAACCGTTGAAAT
The DNA here is from genome assembly GCA_049520555.1 of Candidatus Korobacteraceae bacterium. GTDB lineage: Bacteria > Acidobacteriota > Terriglobia > Terriglobales > Acidobacteriaceae > Bog-257. The sequence continues at coordinate 19,060 of JBEKPR010000001.1, read as the reverse complement.
GGCTGTTCGGCAGCTGAATTTTGCTGATTAGTAACGAGAAACGCCCAAGTGTCCACAAACCAAGATCGTTCGCGGATGGTCGGCCGTCCGGACGTAACTCCAGATCGTGACATGCGGATCGGGAACCAGCCAATACCGGAACGATGGAACTGTTCCTAATCAAATTAGGACACCACCGGAACGACCTTGCGCTTGCCAAAGAGCGTAACGATCAGCAATAATAGGTCTTTGCCTCCAGTAGCGGGGCCCTGGCAAGCGTCGCAGTTGAGCTTGACGGGGTGTAAGTAGCGGGGGTCCAAGGAACGCCTGGCTGCGTTCGTTGGGGTGTGTGAGCGAAGATGTGGTTCGCTGGAGCACCCGCCCGAAAGGCGCGAACGGCGTGCTTATCGGGGACCTCGATCATCTCGCCTGAGGGAATTTGTGCCACCGGCGCTTCCCAGCGCTCCCAACTAAATCCGTGGTTCTAGCTTGGGGAGGGAATGCGCACACGTGTGGACATTGTCGAGCAGGAAAGGGAGCAGCTTCTGTGTTGATGATTCGCCTTTCGCGCCGCGGTGCGCGCAAACAGCCTTACTACCGCATTGTGGTAATCGAGAAAGACCGCGCGCGCGATGGCCGCTCGGTGGAAGTGGTCGGCACCTATAATCCGCGCACCGATCCCGCCAGCGTGGAATTGAAGCGCGAGCGTATTGCATATTGGACCAGCAAGGGCGCGCAGTTGTCTGACCGGGTAAAGAAGCTGGTGGACAAGGCCGCTGCCAGCGCCCCGGCTCCGACGGCCGCCTAACATTGCGGGACAAACTAGCTTCCGATGAGGGATTGCCGTAGGCCGGTTGGTATCAGGGCACGACTTTCAGTCGTGCCGCAAGTTGGCGGCCCAAAGTAGCGACTTCAGCCGCTGGAGACAGGGGCTAAAGCCCGAATCGAGAAGCGGCCTTTTCGGCACGGCTGAAGCCATGTCCTGATACAGGCCGAATTTGTGAGATAGGTTCTGAATCATGACAAGCGCTGTGAACATGGTTGCGTTGGTGGAACATCTGGCCAAGGCCGTGGTGGAAGCGCCTGACGAGGTGACCGTGGAAGCCTTTGAAGAAGGCGGCCAGACGGTGTTGGAGCTGATTGTGGCCGAGACCGACCTGGGGCGGGTGATTGGCCGTCAGGGACGCATGGCCCGCAGCCTGCGCACCATTGTGAATGCGGCCAGCGTGCGCACTCGCAAGCGCTATCAGTTGGAGATCGTGGAATAACTGGCGACTTCATTACGATCGCTCGTGTGCTCGGTCCGCAAGGACGGCGCGGCGAAGTTATGGCGGAGTTGCACACCGACTTTCCCGAGCGCTTCCAGGAGCGCCGGCAGTTGTCAGGTTTGGCGGCCAATGGTAGCCGCCGCGAATTGCAGCTTGAAGAGCACTGGTTTCACAAGGGCGGCGTGGTTCTGAAGTTCGCTGGCATCGAGACTATCAGCGACGCCGAGCAGCTTGCCGGCCTGGAATTGCAGGTTCCGCTCGAGCAGCGCACCGAGTTGGAAGCGGGCGCTGCGTATGTGAGCGATGTTGTCGGCTGCGAAGTGTGGATAAGGAATGCCGACGACCAGCAGCTGCTTGGGACGGTCAGCGAAGTGCAGTTTGGAGCAGGAGAAGCTCCGCTGCTGGTGGTGCGAGCGAAAGTCGGCGCTGAGCAAGAAATTTTGCTTCCCTACGCCGAGGAGTTTCTGAAGTCTGCCGACTTCCAGCAGCGGCGGATCGAGATGGAGTTGCCCGAGGGACTGCTGGCGCTGGACTCCCCGCTGAGTGGGGAAGAGAAGCAGCGGCAAAAGAGCGAAGCCGACGAATCACGATCGGCGGGCGTTCGCCGCAAGCGAAGGAAATGAGATCAAATCCCCAAGCGCCTTAGGGCGCGAATTGGGGAGGCCCGAATGAAGTTCGAGATTCTCACGATTTTTCCGGACTTTTTTCGTGGGCCGCTGGATTACGGCATTGTGCGCAAGGCGCGCGAAGCCGGGCTCATTGAAATTGGCATTCACGATCTGCGGGCGTTTACGCACGACCGGCATCGCACGGTGGACGACCGGCCATTCGGCGGCGGCGAGGGTATGGTGCTAAAGCCCGAGCCCATCTTCGAATGCCTGGAATCGCTTGGTGTCTCGCCGCGTGAAGAGCGGATGGGCGACGATTCGCGCGAGACCGTGGTGCTGCTTTCGCCCCAGGGCGAGTTGTTCACCCAGGCAGTGGCGCAGGGCTTGACCAGGCGCGAACGCGTAGTGCTCATCTGCGGGCGTTACGAAGGTGTGGATGAGCGGGTGAGCCAGCACCTTGCCGATCGGGAGATTTCCGTTGGCGATTTCGTGCTCAGCGGCGGGGAGTTGGGCGCAGCCATTATCGTGGACACGACGACGCGGTTGCTTCCCGGCGCGCTCGGCAACGCGGCCTCGACGCAGCAGGAGTCGTTTACTGCGTCGGTTGAGGCGGAGCAAGAAAAGGTTGCAGGCGGGCCGCCGAGTTCGACGTGTGGGTCGGGCGGACTGCTGGATTATCCGCACTACACGCGTCCGGCAGAGTTTCGCGGGATGCAGGTTCCCGAGGTGCTGGTAAACGGGGACCACGACGAGATTCGCAAGTGGCGGCGCCGCAGCGCGCTGCAAAAGACATTGCGCAACCGTCCCGATTTGTTACGCGATGCCGAGCTGAGCAAAGAAGATCGCAAGCTGCTGGCCGAGATTGCGGCGGAGCAGGGAAGAGCGTAATGAAAATCATTCACCACGGAGACACGGAGGACACGGTGTTTTTTCCAAGAAGTTTTCTCCGTGACCTCCGTGCCTCAGTGGTTATTTACATTGCTAATTGCTAGTTGCTATTTTCGCCGCCGCGAGGCGCGACACGGAAGGAAAAGAACAATGTCGAACAACTCACCTATCATTGACCGGCTACTCGCCAAGACGCGGCGCACCGATCTACCCGACTTTAAGCCCGGCGACACCGTCCGGGTACACGTGAAGATCAAGGAAGGCGACAAAGAGCGCTTGCAGGCGTTCGAAGGTGTCGTCATTTCGAAAAGCAAGGGAGACCAGCCCAGCTTCACGGTGCGCAAGATGAGCTTTGGGCAGGGCGTGGAGCGCATCTTCCCCACCCATTCGAAGGTCATCGACAAGATCGAAGTGCTGCGTTCGGCACACGTACGTCGCGCCAAGCTGTATTATCTGCGCGCGTTGCGCGGCAAGGCCGCCCGCCTGCGCGAAGTGGATACCAAGCGCGCGTAGTTGCACTGAATTTCTGGCGAGAATCATGACGCCCACCGTTTCACTTGAAGCGGTGGGCGTTGGTTTCTCGGGAGCGTGGTTCAGATCGCCCGCCCTGCCAACTGGCCGCAACACCCATTCAAAACGCCAAACCCCGCCTCATAGGCGGGGTTCGGGTCGCGACCTGCTGTCGCAGTTTGTGGCGGGGAAGTCAGGTAGGGTGTTGTTGCAGCTAGAGCTTTGCCGCCAGTTCCATCAAACCCACGGTCATGGCAATCCAGAGCGCAAACGCTACCGCATTGAGAGTGAAGCGAACCGCGCCGTTGTCGATCAGCCAGTTGTATTTCGCGTCCATAGTGTCTCCTTGAAAAACGGGTTCCACTTCGACAATCGCAACTGCGCTATCGGGGACCCCGGAGATTGCGCCCGACGTGCCCTGCGGCCTCACCGGATCATGTTCTGCTGCTATATACGGGCGAACTGCGGAAAGGTTCCATTACGATTTGGTGAATACTGGCCAGTTGCGGGAATTCAGTGGCAAGCGCAGGTTTTGGTGGGGCAAAAGTCGCATACCTGCCGACTGCTAGTTTCGCTTCTCGTCTGGCGCCGCAATCTCTCCCAGTTCCCAATACTTCTTCAGCAGGGTGTCGGGGACGTTGACTGCTCGTCCCGTCAGCATGTGTTTCAACTGCAGCGCATTGACTGCCGCTTTGCCTTCAAAGTGATTGTTGGCGATGACAAACGTCTTCTGCGCCTTGGCGGCAATGGTGTCAATGCGCGTCTTCCATCCCTGCAATTCGGGGCCGGTATAGAGATAGTTGTAGCGGTCGTTGCGCGAATCGCTGTCGAACCATTGATCGTAATTGCGTCCGTGCAGGCGCACGTAAGCAAACGCGGCGGTTACGTGTTCGCTGGGAGCAATTGCTTTTCCCAGCCGCGGCTGGTCGATATTACAGAAGGCCACGCCCTTTTCGGCGAAGTAGCGCAGGGTCCCTTCATTGGTCCAACTGTTGTGCCGCACTTCCACCACCAGGGGATATTGCTTGAACTTCTCGACCATGGTCTCCAGATAATCGCGGTTCGGATTGGTGTTCTTGAACGAAATGGGAAACTGCGCCAGCACTGCGCCGAGCATATCTTCAGCGGCGATGGAGTCAAGGCCGTCCTTGGCCAGCCGTTCATCTTCGGCGCTGGCGACAATGGTTTCCGAAGATGTGCTCTCCACCACGGCGATCGGCGAGTGGGTGAAGGCCTTGTTCAGCTTGGCCGTGAACATGAACTCGGAATTCACCGCGCGCGATTTGCGGCACCACAGTTTGCCCCACTCCGGCTTGATGTGGCCATAGAACGAGGTGTTGATCTCGATTACGTCAAGGAAACGCGCCAGGTATTCCACCGGATGGAGCGATTTCTTGATCTGCGCCGGATAGACGATGCCTTCCCAGTCTTTATACGACCAGCCCGCGGTGCCAACATAGATCTTTGCCTGCTTGTCCATCCTTGAAGGCGAGATTAGCACAGGCCCTGCGGGCCAATGAAAGTGGCAGAAACAATAAGGAACACTTTGGAAGGAAAGGCGCGGCGGAATGGCCGCGCCTTCGGTTATTCGCTCTCGGGTGTCAAGCTGTCTTCCAACCAGGAACGTCCGATCAACTCACATTTCCTGGAGCAAAACGTCCGCCCGTCACGAGCCCGGCTTGTGCTTTTGAGATACTGGGAATAACACCAGAGACAGACCGCAGCGGAAGTGGCTGCGTCGTACTTGTTTGGTTGCATGCAATCTCCAGTGGAACGGGAGCATAGGATAACTCGCCGCCAAACGCAATCGGCAAAATCGTGGAATCAAGACAGTTACATCGGGTAAGACTATTGTGGGGGTGGTTAGGTGCGCTCAGGTGCCAATAGCTCGTCGACGGACTCGCGCTTGCGCGCCAGCCGCACCCGTTTGCCGTCCACCAATACCTCAGCGGGCCGGAGACGGCTGTTGTAATTCGAAGCCAGCGACATGCCATAAGCGCCGGTATCGAGAATAGCCAGCAGCTCGCCCTCCTGCACAGTGAGTAGCTCGCGGTCGCGCGCCAGAAAGTCTCCCGATTCGCACACGGGCCCAACCACGTCAACGGTTTCTGTGGCCCGGTTGTTTTGCAGAACAGCGGGAACGATTTCGTGATACGCGCCGTAGAGGGAGGGGCGGAGCAGGTCGTTCATGGCCGCATCGACAACGACAAACTGCTTGCCGTTGTTGCGCTTGCGATAGATGACGCGCGTCAGCAAGGCGCCGGCAGGGCCGACAATGGCGCGGCCAGGCTCCAGCAGAAGATGCATGCCGAGACCCTTCAGCGGTCCCAGCAGCGCCCTCGCATAGTCTTTGGTTTGGGTAGCAAAGTTCGCTTCGGGAGTGTGTTCGTACTGGATGCCGAGACCTCCGCCGGCATCGACGAAGCGAATATCGTACCCCTCCGCCCGTAACGAACTCGCCAGCGAAGCCACACGCTCCATGGCTTCGCCAAAGGGAGCCACATCCGTGATCTGAGAGCCGATGTGAACGCTGACCCCGGCCGCTGTTAGATACCGGTTTTCGGCTCCTCGACGGTAGAGCGCTGCCGCGTCGCGCCAAGGCACACCAAACTTGTGCTGGTGTAGTCCGGTGGAGATGTAAGGGTGGGTTTCGGTTGCGACATCGGGGTTCACCCGCACCGCGAAACTAGCTGATTTGCGAAGATGGGTCGCCCGCGCCGCCAGCAATTCCATCTCACTGGCGCTTTCGACGTTGAAGAGCATGATGCCGGAGCGAAGTGCCAGATCGATTTCCGGCGATAACTTTCCGACGCCGGAAAAAACGACTTTCGATTTGATCTTGCCGCTGGCTTCGGCTACCCGCTGCAGCTCTCCCCCGGAAACGATGTCGAATCCCGCGCCCAGGCGAGCCAGCAGGCGCAAGATCGAAAGATTCGAATTCGCCTTCACCGAGTAACAAATAGTGTGTTCGCAGCCGTCAAACGCCTGGTCAAACTGCTGAAAGCGCTGGCGGATCGCCGAACTCGAGTACACGTAGAGCGGCGTGTCGTAGAGTCGCGCCAGCCGGGAGAAGGGAACGTCGTCGGCGTGCAGCTCGGCATTGGATTGGGATTTGCGCAGGAGTCCCTTATCGCGTTTGTAGGTGAACCCAGGCGGGCGTTCCGGTGGTCGGTCAGCTTTCACTTTTTGGCGGATGGTCCTTTCACCTTGATGGCCACGATAGTCTGGTCATCGAACGTCTCCACGCCCTCAGCATGGCTGGAGACGGCTGTGAAAATGGCGTCCACGATTTCTTCCGCGCTGCCATGCGCATTGGCGCGCGCGATGTTCTCCAGACGTCGGCGACCGAACATCTCTCCCGCCGAACTGGTGGCGTCGAGAATGCCGTCGCTGAAGAACAGAAACACATCTCCTGCTTTCCCGCGCAGATTCAGTTCGTCGTAGGTGGCATTAGGGAACAGACCGATCGGCAAGCCGGTGGCTTGAATCTCTTCCACCTTGCCGGCATGACAGTGCAGCGGACGCGGCAAGCCTGAGTTTGCGATCTGGAGCAGTTGCTGCTGGTCGTCCCAGATAGCGTAGATCATGGACACGTACTGGCCTTCGATCGGGCGTTCCGAGAGCGACAGGTTGATACCTTCCAGCATGCCCGCGGCGCTGGGTTCTTCATTGGCCAGCGAGCGTGCAATGCCGCTGACCAGCGATGCATAGATGGCGGCAGGTGCACCCTTGCCGCTTACATCGCCGACGGCGATGCCGGCCACGCCCTCTCCGCTGTACTCCAGGAAGTCGTAAAGGTCGCCGCCGATCTGGCGCGCCGGGGCAAAGCGCGAAGCCACTTCGGCATGCTGAAAGGTCGGCATTTTCTGCGGCAGCAGCCGGAACTGCAACTCTCGGGCCAGCGCCAGGTCCTGCTCCAGCCGTTTCTCCTGCCGCGCGATGCGCTCATACAGGGTCGCGTTCTCGATTGCGATTGCCACTTGCGCGGCTAGTGTAGTCATAGTGCGCACGTGGTCTTCGGTGAAGTACCCGCGACGCGTGTGTTCGATATCGAGGACCCCGATCACATTATCTTTATAGATCAGCGGAATGCAAAGCTCCGAGCGCGTCTCCGGATTGGCGTTGATGTAGCGCGGGTCCTTGCTGACGTCCGGCACCAGGACGGCCTGCTTGTGCTGGGCGGCATATCCGACCAGCCCCACGCCCAGGGGAATCTCGTGCTTGAGCTTTACGCTCTCATTGAAGCGCAACGAGAAGCGATGCTGCAGGAGGGTGCCGCCCGGGTCGAGCAGCAGGATGGAAAACATCTGGAAGTCGATGATGCGGGTCACCAGTTCGGCGATCCGTTTCAGCAGTTGGTCAACGTTGAGAATGGAGGTCAGTTCGCGGCTGATCTCGGTGAGCAAGGTCAGTTGCCGGGCCTGTCGCGAGACCCGGGTGTAGAGGCGCGCGTTCTCGATGCCAACGGCGATACGTGACGCGAACAGGGTCAGCAGTTGCTTGTGTTCCTCGGTAAATGCGCCCGGTTGAGCGGCTTCCACGTCAATGACGCCGATCACCTTGTTCTTGGCGATCAGGGGCGCGGCCAACTCGGACCGCACTCCCGGTGCGGAATTGATGAAGTTCTGCTCGGCGGCGACATCGTTGACCAGCACGGCCTCGCGGCGCTGCACGGCTTGTCCGGTGACGCCTTGCCCAACCTTAATGCGGATGCGTTCCGCCACCTCGGGAGGATGGCCGACCTGGAAACGGACGCGCAACTCTTGGGTCTTTTCGTTCAACAGCAGGATGGCGAAAATTTCGTAGTCGATGACCCGCTTCAGCATCTCTGCCACACGTTGCAGCAGGGTGTTCAAATCCAGCGTCCGGTTTACCGCGTCCGCCACTTCCAGCAAGTAACTATCGACGGAGGCGAGCGCTGGGGGCAGCTGGATTTGGGATGGCATCGGGCTGGGACTCTTGTCCTTCATCATAACAGTCAAATCGACCGTAGAATGGGCCTGGAAAGCGCATTCTGAGCCTCTCCAACAGCATCGCAGTCAGGCTCGGCGCCAACGCAGCATGGTAACACTGCGACTCGGCAACTGATGTATTCTCTCGGGTGGGCGTGCGAATCATCGGTGGCGTATCGCGGCCTCCCGGACTTTGCCTAGCCAAAGGCGCGTGAAACCGTTTGAACTTTCTCCTGACCCATAAACGCGAGGTGGCAACGCTGACCGCCGAACACCTATGGCTGGTGGGAATTTCGATGCTGCTGGCCATCCTCATCGGAGTGCCGCTGGGGATATTGCTGACGCGCCGTCCGAAGTGGAAGGCGTTTGTGCTCGGCAGCACGAATGTAGTCCAGACGATCCCCAGTCTCGCGCTCTTCGGACTGCTGCTGCCACTGCCATGGCTGGGCGCGCGCGCCGACCGTTTGGCCATCCTTGCGCTCGCTCTCTACGCACTGCTACCGGTGGTGCGCAATACCTACGTGGGGATTGCCGGCATTAGCGCGCCAGTGCGCGAAGCGGCGATCGCCATGGGTCTCACTTCGGGCCAACTGCTCTGGCATGTGGAACTCCCGTTGGCCATGCCGGTGATGCTGGCAGGCATTCGCGTGGCTGCCGTGATTACCATCGGCGTGGCGACCATCGCGGCAGCCATCGGCGCAGGCGGACTGGGCGAGTTCATCTTCCGCGGCATCGCCATGGTGGACAACGGAGTGATTCTGGCCGGTGCCATCCCCGCGGCCCTGATGGCATTGGCGGCGGACCTGCTTCTGAGCGGCTTCGAAAAGCTGATGGTCCGCAGGATCCACTGACATGGACCGTCGCAGCTTCCTGGTCGGGCTGGCGCTCCTTTCCGCCGCTGGTTGTATGCCGCGGAAGAGCGCGCTCACCGTCGGCTCCAAGAACTTTACCGAACAACTTGTCCTAGGCGAACTGCTGGCGCAATTGCTGGAGAGCGCTTGTCGCCAGCCGGTCGAGCGGCGCTTCTATCTTGCCGGGACCTACATCTGTCACCAGGCCTTGCTCGCCGGACGCATTGACATGTACGTCGAGTACACCGGGACCGCACTCGCCGCCATCCTGAAAGAGCATCCTTCGGGCGATTCCGCGAGCGTGTATCAACAGGTGAAAGATGCGTACCAGCGCCAGTTCAATCTCGATGTCATGCCGCCGCTGGGTTTCAACAACAGCTTCGCCATGGTCATGCGCGGGGATGACGCGCGCCGCATGAAGGTAACAACCCTTTCGCAACTGGCAAGTGCCTCCCCCAATTTGCGCCTCGGAGTGGGATACGAATTTCTCGAGCGCCAGGACGGATATGTGGGCCTGGTTAGCACCTACAGATTGAAGTTTGCGGAAGCGCCGCGGGTGATGGATTTAGGACTGCTGTACCGGGCGCTGCAAAACAAATCCGTGGACGTGGTTGCCGGCAACAACACAGATGGCTTGATCGCGGCGCTTGGATTTGTGGTGCTCGACGATGACAAACGTTACTTTCCTCCCTACGATGCCGTGCCGATTGTTCGTCCGCAGGTCTTTCAAGAATGCCCGCAGGCGAGAGCAGCCTTCGACCGGCTGGGCGGCCGCATCACCGCCGAGGACATGCGCAACATGAATTACGCCGTGGACGAAGAAAAGAAGGACGCCGCGGAGGTGGTTAGGGAGTTCCTCCATGGTCCAAGGCTAGAGCAAGCGAATTAGCATTCGCACGTGCCTTGGCATCGTACAATATTAGTAAGCCCCGTTCTAGTCAATATCAAACTAGAACGGGGCCATTTTGTCTTGTCGGGAATCTTGGGACTAACTACTCAAGGCATTCCGCGCCTCAGGAGTCTCAACACTGCCCGAGCGGCTCTAGGAGCGCCTACGCTTGAACCACAATCCCGCTAGGCCAGAGCCGAGAAGAAGCAGGGTGCTTGGTTCCGGTGTGGATCCGCCGGGTCCATTCACATAGGCGCCGGTAACGAACTGGTACGGGGTGTTTGCCGGTTCAGAGAGGTAGGGGCGAAGAATTTCGATCTCGAAGGTGTGCGTTCCTGCACCGACCGTATCCGTCGCCATCAAGCTGCCGGTGATGGTCTGGGTTGGATTGATTGTTCCAACATCAAAGCTGGTTAGCACCGTTCCATCGAGCAGCAGCACGAAGTCGCCGCCATCCCCGTTTTGGTGGATTCCGTCGCCCATGGCCGCATACATAAAGCCAAGAGTTAGCATCCCACCCGTGGTTGAGAAGGTCTGCGAAAGGGTTGCGCCCTGGAAGGTGCCATCAAAATTGACTTCGCCGACTTCGTACTCGGCTGAGTTCATGCCTCCCAAGGGCCATGGGGTAACGATTGGGAAACCAGCTCCCGCTGTGCCGTTGGAGGTAACCCCCTGGACCCAGTCGGTGAAATCGCCCGATTGGAAGCTGCCATTGTTCAGTAGATTACCGGCGCTCGCTAGTCCCGTTGACGCCACCACCAGGGCAAGCAACGCCGCCCCTAGTATGCTGAATCTTTTCATGCGAGTCCTCCGCTTTGATGTAAAGACAACCACAACCGTGAGTCTGATTGACGCGAAAACGCATACCACCGACACACATGAATGCACGTCTCCCTCCATCTTGGGTTCAAGGTCAGCGAGAGGTAAGTGTCACAGGAATATAAGATTTATCGTGCGAGTATCACCTACCGGCATTCTCGGAGAGGTGCAACAAGTTGCAAATAAAAGGAAAGGTAATCTCCTATCGGTTTGTGCAATGGTGGCGTGGGTGATGTACGAGAAGATGGGCAAACCGCGTTACCCCACGCAGGGTCAGATTCGGGAGCTGCGGGAGCAGTCGCGATTGCCCGATCCCGAGTATGTCGAGCTGAAAGACGGAAGCCTAACCCTGCCGTTGCCGGTCAACGGCCTAGTGGTTCTACAATTGATTGGGTCAGGGAGCCGTTGAGGCGAAAGGGGGAACTGAGTTGGCAAAGGATCGATCCCACAAGCGCTTTCAGTTGGACTCCACGAAAATCAAGCGCGCGCAAAAAGCTCTTGGGGCCAAAACTGAGACCGAGGCCAATGAGCGCGCATTGGACTTAGCCATCGCTGAAGGCGCGAAGAACCGATTGGTTGCTGAGGCCAATGTACGCTTTGTCAAGAGTGGCATTGACATTAAAGACGTGTATGGCACGCTTGGTGGGTAGCTGAAGGCTGAGCTTCTCCAGTTCAGTGCTTGAAGAGTCTGTGCTGGCGCCGGCGATCCTCTCAATGCACGAAAATCCCTAACAGCCTGCGAACACCGCACTTGGCTGCGCCCAACTTTCGCCCGGCAAGAGAAACTGCGATACTTGAATCAGAATCGCGAGTCTTTCCTATTTCCCGCTGCAAGCAGCGTTTGATCCAGTTGCCCAGATCACGCTCGGCGCGTGGCATTCCGCAGCGATAACTTCCGGAAGACCGCAATATAGGACGAATGAGTGACTTTCTAAAGGCCGTGCAGGAACGCGTCGTAATCTTCGACGGCGCCATGGGCACCAGTATCCAGGCCCGCAACCCCTCTGTGGACGACTACTGGGGCAAGGAAGGTTGTAACGAACTGCTGGTGCTGAGCCGGCCTGACATCATTAAGGACATTCACGCTGCCTTCTATAGTGTGGGTTGCGATGTGGTGGAGACCGACACGTTCGGTGCGACGCGAGTGGTCTTGGCGGAGTACGACCTGCAGGACAAAGTACACGAGATCAACCTGGCCGCCGCGAAGCTGGCACGCGAAGTGGCAGTCAGTTTCTCATCCAACGGACGCCAACGATTTGTTGCGGGTTCCATCGGTCCGACCACAAAGCTACCGTCGCTCGGCCACATCAGCTTCGACGACATGGCCGCCTCCTACACGGAACAGGCAGTGGCGCTCATTGAAGGTGGAGTTGATGTTCTCCTGCTGGAGACCTGCCAGGACATCCTTCAGGCGAAAGCAGGGCTGGTCGGCCTTTTCGACGCGTTGAAGAAAACCGGAAAGAACGTGCCCGTCCAGGTGCAAGTCACGCTGGAAGCTACCGGCACCATGTTGCTTGGCACAGAGATTGGCGCAGCGCTCACCACGCTGGAGATGTTCGACGTTGCCGCGATTGGGCTGAACTGCGCTACCGGCCCGAAGGAGATGAACGACGCGGTTCGCTACCTGGGAGCGAACTCGCCGAAGCACGTTTCCGTCCTGCCCAACGCCGGGTTGCCGCAGAATGTAGCAGGCCACGCCGTTTACAAGCTGCAGCCGCAGGAGCTGGCCGACTACCACAAGCAGTTCATCACCGAATACGGCGTGCGCATTGTTGGCGGCTGCTGCGGCACCCGGCCCGAACACCTGAAGGCGGTCGTCGAAACCTGCGCCAACCTCGAACCCGCGAAGCGTGACGTCAAGATTACCGCAGCGGCAGCCAGCGCCTATTCGATGGTGCCACTCGACCTCGACCCTAAGCCGCTGATCGTGGCCGAGGAGATGAACACCACCACCCGCGTCGAGCACTTTAAGAACCTGGTTCGCACCCAGAACTATGACGCGATTCTTACGCTGGCCAAGAAGCTGGTGAATGAAGGCTCGCACATGCTCGACCTGTGCTGCGCCATCGTTGGCGAAGACGAGAAGGGCTACATCAGCAACATTCTGGAAAAGATTGCTACCCGCGTGCCGGCGCCGATCACGATTGACTCCACCGAAGCCGATGTCGTGGAGGAGGCACTGAAGCGCATTCCCGGCAAGGCGATCATCAACTCCATCAATCTGGAGGATGGCGAGAAGCGCACCTCCAAGGTCCTGCCGATGGCCAAGCGTTACGGCGCGGCCGTTATCGCGCTGACCATCGACGAAGAAGGCATGGCGCTCACGGCGGAGAAGAAGCTGGCGATCGCCAAGCGCATCTTCGATCTGGCGGTGAACAAATACGGCATCCGTCCCGTCGACCTCATTTTCGACGCGCTGACCCTGCCGATCTCGACCGGCCAGGAAGATTATCGAACTGCCGGCATCGAGACCTTGAAGGCAGTGAGGGCGATCAAGGCGGAACTGCCCGACGTAAAGACAATCCTTGGCGTCAGCAACATTTCCTTCGGCCTGAATGTGTACTCACGCCGCGTCTTGAACAGCGTATTCATGCACGAAGCCGTGGACCACGGCCTCGATATGGCCATCGTGAACTACAGCAAGATTTATCCGCTGTACAAGATTCCCGAGGCGGAAGTCGATCTGGCGCGCAAACTGATTTACTACGATCAGTCGAACGGCGACCCGCTGCAGGTTTACATGGCGCACTTTGCCGGAACCAGGGGAAAGGAAGAGACCACCACCGCGCATGTGGATACGCTGTCGGTCGAAGATAAGCTGAAGTGGTCGATCATCAACGGTGAAAAGACGATTGGCGACGGCGCGAACAAGAAGTCGCTGGCCGAATTGCTGGAGGATGCGCTCGTCACCTACACGCCGCTGGAGCTCATCAACAACGTGCTGCTCGATGGCATGCGCACCGTGGGTGACCTGTTCGGCGCGCGCAAGATGCAATTGCCGTCCGTGCTCGACTCGGCGGGCGTGATGAAGGCGGCCGTCGCCTATCTCGAACCCAAGATGGAGAAGAAGGAAGGCAGCCAGAAAGGAACCATCGTTCTGGCGACGGTGAAGGGCGACGTTCACGACATCGGCAAGAACCTGGTGGACATCATCCTCACCAACAACGGCTATCGGGTGGTGAACCTTGGCATCAAGCAGCCGTCGGACACCATCATCAAGTCCGCGCTGGCGGAGAAAGCCGACGCCATCGGACTGAGCGGCTTGCTGGTGAAGTCCACGCTGGAGATGAAGTACGTGGTGCAGGACTTGCATCACCAGAAGCTCGACTTCCCGGTGATCTGCGGCGGCGCCGCGCTGACTCGCAAGTACGTGGAAGACGATCTGCGCCGCGAATACAGCGGCGGCATCTTCTATGCCGATGACGCCTTTGCCGGGCTGCACATCATGGAAGACCTCGCCTCGCCCAATGGCGCACGCGAGAAGCGCATTGCCGAGGGTAAGGTGGTGAAAGAGTTTGCCCGGGCTGCGGTCGCCGGCGGCGATGGAGATGCACCCACCGTGCCCAGCATCGAGATTGCGCCTGCGCCGACTATTCCGCAGCCGCCGTTCTGGGGCATTCGCGTACGGAAGCCGCAAGATTTCGACCTGCGCGAAATCTTCCGGTACATCAACGAAACGGCGCTCTTCAAAAATCAATGGCAGTTGAAGACCGCCTCGCAGGAAGACTACCCCCGGTTGGTCGAGACAAAGTACCGGCCCGTCCTGCAAGATCTCGAAGAAGAGGTGATCTCGGCCGGCTGGTTCGAGCCGAAAGTTGTGTACGGATACTTCGGCGCGCAGGGCGAGGGCAACGATGTCATCGTGTACAACCTGCCCGAGGGCTGGAAGCAGGGCGATGCAGTTCCTCCGGAGACGCTGCGCTTCAACTTTCCCCGCCAACGCGAAGGACGGCACTTGTCCATCTCCGACTTCCTCTTGCCCAAGAGCAGCGGGCGCATGGATGTTCTCGCCGTGTCGTGCGTGACCATCGGCGCCATCGCTTCGCACGAAACCCAGAAGCTGTTCGAAGGTGGAGAGTACACCAAGTACCTCTACCTGCACGGACTCAGCGTGGAGTCGGCGGAAGCGCTGGCCGAGTTGTCGCACAAGCAGATTCGAGAGGAGTTGGGCATTGCGGGCGACGACTCGCCGCACATTCGCGATCTGTTCCATCAAAAGTATCGTGGATCGCGCTACTCGTTTGGATACCCGGCGTGCCCCAATCTGGAAGATCAGACTAAGCTGTTCGCGCTGCTGCATCCCGACGAAAATATCGGTGTGCATTTGACCACTGGATTTCTGCTCGATCCGGAGCAGAGCACCTCAGCCATCGTGGTGCATCATCCGGCGGCGAAGTACTTCGTTGTCTAGGTACTACTGAATGGCCACGCGCTCCAGGATCGCGTTCTGCACGCGCTTGATTCTGTTCTGCGAATGCGGCGATGGAGTTTTGGGGCCTTCTTTGTGCGCTACGTAAGCGCCAACCCCGTATCCCAAGACAGAACCCACAAATACATCGGAAGGGAAGTGCTCGCGCGAGGTGACGCGCGTGGTGCTGACACTCGTGGCTAGCCCGTACATCAGGACCTTCAGCCACGGGGAGTGATATTCATGCGCCACCGTCGAGGCGATGGTCCAGGTGAACATTGCGTGTCCGGAAGGAAACGACCCGTTGGTCCAGTTACCGGCGAAGAATTTCCCTTCACCCTGTCCGGTAAAAGGCCGCTGCCGGGCAAAGATGGCCTTGGCCGCTCCATAGAGGATAACGCTGTCAATCGTGGCTTCCGCGGTGCGGATGCCGGTGTCTTCGGCGTGATCATTGTGGGTGATCAAGCCGGTGAGGTAGATACCGCCAGCCGTAGCGGCCGTTGCGCCGAGGGTCGCATTTGAAATAGTGATGCTGGTGTTGTGCCAGCTCGCGGGGACCTGGTGGAGCACGCTTTCATCGTTTGCGATCAAGACTCCGGTTGCGCCCAGGAACAGGATGTCCCACTTGATGGCACTTTTCTGAAATGGATACTTAAGGAAATGCCACTCGTCTTCGCCGATGGTCTTGCCCACGGTCGCGAGGGTGCCGCCGAAACTATGAGATTGGATTGGTTGCGTGGCGGACGGAGCGTCCGGCAAAGACTGATCTATGGCGGTCTCCGACGCGACTGGAGCGGCATCAGCCGAGCGTACTTTTGACTGCGCCATTGTCCACGTCGGTGCCAACCAAGCGATGGCAATCATCGCCACCAGAATTGATTTCCGCCGCTGTATCGGACAAGATCGGAACTTTGTAGATCCACTCATCGGATAGGCCATTCCCGTTCCCTCATTGCGCGATTCCTATGAACAAACCTGGCTCATGTTTGGATTCACATTAGCAGCGAAAATTTACCAATCTAACAGAATTGTAATCAACAGGTGTCTGCGCTTAACAAGCCATTCGGCACAGCCACTGAGTCGACACCCCTGCTAGGATGCATGCCCGGTCGCAAGGTAGTCCGCAAACCTGTGGCCGGATCCGGAGAAGGCTTCGCCAAGGTGGCGAACAGAGCCTCTGCGCCCTGCCACAAATGCCGGCCGAAGCTGGGCTTCCCGCGTTGTGCGCTATGTCCGCCGGGTGTGTGACGTATGCCACAGACTGAGTGTGCGTACCCCAGCAGAATCAAAGGCGGAGGGTACTGTGTTCGCCATCGTAGAAGCGCGCCCGCTGGCGCGAGGTATCAAGCTATTTGTGATCAAGGCTCCCCGTATCGCGCGCAAGCAGCGGCCGGGGCAGTTTGTCATTGTCCGGTTGGCTGAGTGCGGAGAACGCATCCCGCTGACCATCGCCGACGCCGACCCCAAAGCCGGCACGGTTACCATCGTGGTGCAAGCCATCGGCAAGACCACCATGCTGCTCAGCATGTTGGAGGCTGGCGACTCCATCCTCGATGTGGTTGGTCCGCTGGGCAAGCCCTCTGAAATCGAGAAGTTTGGGACCACGGTTGTGGTGAGCGGCAGCGTGGGAACCGCCATGGCCTATCCCACCGCTCGCGAGCTCAAACGGGCAGGCAACAAGGTCATCTCTATCGTTGGCGCGCGCAGCAAGGACCTGCTGGTGCTGGAAGACGAGGTCCGCGCCGTCAGCGACGAAACCTACGTCGTCACCGACGACGGCAGTTATGGCCAGAAAGGTCTGGTCACCGACAAGCTGAAGGAGTTGCTGGCCGCCGGCGACGTGAATTATGTGCTGGCCGTCGGTCCGGTGCCGATGATGCGCGCTGTGGCGAACCTCACCGCCCCCAAGCAGATCAAAACCATCGTCAGTTTGAATTCGATTATGGTGGACGGAACCGGAATGTGCGGCGGTTGCCGCGTGCTGGTGAACAACAGCAGCCAATTCGCCTGCGTGGATGGCCCAGACTTCGATGCCACCCAGGTCAACTTTGAGGTACTGACGCAGCGCAACAACATGTATCGCGAGCAGGAGCGTGCCAGCATCGAACGCTTGCAGGCCGATCCGGAAGCGGAGCTGAAGAAGCTTCGCGAGAGCAATCGAGCGCACGCCTGCGCATTGGAGCCGGTCGAGGTGAGCCATGACTGACAAGGTCCCCAGCAATAATCCGCTGCCCAACAAGGAACGCGCCAAGCTGCCGCGGCAGCGCGTGCCCGAGCAAGACCCCCAGGTACGGGCCCACAATTTCAAGGAAGTGAACCTCGGTTTTCCCGCCGAGCAGGCACGGCAGGAATCGCTGCGCTGCATTGAGTGCCCCAAGCCCGGTTGCGTTGACAAGTGCCCGGTCTCGGTGAACGTGCGAGCGGTGATCGACCTCATACTCGCCGGTGATTATCTCGGGGCGGCATCGAAGGTTCGCGAAGACAACGCACTGCCAGCCATTACCGGACGAGTCTGTCCGGTCGAGGACCAGTGCGAGTCCGGCTGTGTGCTGGGCAAGAAGGGCGAGCCGGTTGGAATTGCCTACCTGGAGCGCTTCGTGGCCGATTGGGAGCGTGAGACGGGACAGTTTGGATCTCCTGTGTCCGCGCCCGCCACGGGCAAGAAGGTGGGACTCATCGGTAGCGGCCCGGCGAGCCTGGCGTGTGCTGGCGACCTCATCCAGATGGGACACCAGGTGCACGTGTTTGAAGCCCTGCACGAACTCGGCGGCGTGCTGGTGTATGGCATTCCAGAGTTTCGCTTGCCGAAGGATATTGTCCGCCACGAGATTGAAGTGCTGCGCCGCCGCGGCGTCGTCTTCGAAACTAACGTCGTGGTCGGCAAGACGGTCACGATTGACGAACTCATGCAAGAAGAGGGCTTCGACGCTATCTTCGTCGCGACCGGCGCCGGCCTGCCGAAGTTCTTGAAGGTTCCCGGTGAGCACTTCAACGGTGTTTACTCGGCCAACGAGTTTCTTACCCGCGTAAACCTGATGCGCGCTTATCTTTTCCCTCAGTACGATGAGCCGCTCTACCCCTGCAAAGACCGCGACGTGATCGTTGTCGGCGGCGGCAACACCGCCATGGACGCGGTGCGCAGCGCGCTGCGCCTGGGCGCAAAAAGTGCCAGCATCTATTACCGCCGCACCGAGAAAGAGATGCCGGCCCGTGTGGAAGAAGTGCACCACGCCAAAGACGAGGGCGTTCACTTCGAGATGCTGGTGAATCCGGTGGAGTTCTTCGGTGACGAGAAGGGCAATCTCACCTCCGTAAAGTGCATTCGCCAGGAACTGGGCGAGCCCGATGATTCCGGACGCCGCAGTCCGGTGCCCATCAAGGGCTCGGAGTTCGTTGTGCCGTGCCATGTTGCGATTATTGCCGCCGGCACCTCAGCGAACCCGCTGATTCAGTCAACCACTCCAGGACTGGCGGTGACCAAGCGCGGGTATATCTCGGCGACCGACGACACTCTTGCGACCTCGAAACCCGGTGTCTTCGCCGGCGGCGACATCGTGACCGGCGGCGCAACCGTGATCCTCGCCATGGGTGCCGGGCGCAAGGCCGCGAAGGCCATCAATGAGTATCTGATGGGCGCAAAGCCACAGGTCGAAGTGGTGCAGGTAGCGGTCCAGAGCTAAGACATCTCGGAGTACGCGCGGCAGCGAGAGACTGGAGAAGCGGCGGATGATGGTCAGTCTCTCCCACTCATTCGCAAACGGCGCGAATGAGTTGATTGGATAAGAGAGAAGGCTCGCTTCGAACCCGGTAGTCTTGGTTAGAGGACTAAGACGCTGGGGAAGGAAGGAGCCTTCCATGCTTATTGTAGGGTGTGATTACCATCCGCGG